>JAZNEX010000128.1:0-2529 GCA_045588855.1 Acutalibacteraceae bacterium | reverse complement strand
TGTAAAATCTCCGAGACGGTTATCTTCTCTCACAAGCTGATTTGCTTCGTCATAATAATATTTATTATAATACACCTTTTCATTTTCTTCAACACGGTATATGCCTGTAATATTACCTACACTGTCATATTCATAATATTCCTGCTGACTTACCGTATTTATTCCGTTTGTTACGGTTGAAGCAAATGATGTAATTTTGGTTGAAGCTGTAGTCTGTGTATCAGCATATGTAAGGTTAATTTCACTGTCAAGGCTGAATTCTTCATCATCAATCGTAAAATCAATATTCAGTGATTTATCTGTAATTCTTCCGAACCAGTCTGTTTCGGTAATAATATCTGCATCTGTCGAAAAGCTGCTTTCCGTTCCGTCGCTTACCATTGTGCCTGTGTTTTCAAAGGCTACGGTATCTGTGTATACACCTGTTGCACTGTTATAGTCACCGTCATACACATAAGTAATACCTGCATCTGCAATATTATATGTCACATTGCCGTTTTCATCAGCTGAGCAAGTGTACAGGATTGTATTATCAGCGACATTTATCAGCTGTGTACCGTTTTCTGTAATAACAGTTTTAATACCGGAGGCATTGTCGGTCACGGACTGCAAAACAGCGTCTTCGTCATATTCGTATTTATACCTTTCGGTTCCGTCATAGAATATGGCAGTTATATTATTGTCTTCATCATATGCATATGAAATTGTCTGACCGTTGGCAAAGGTGGTGCTTGAAAGACGGTCATGATTTTCATCGGTTCCGTATGTATTATCTGCAAGAACTCTTGTACCTATTTTTGCCTTAGTCTGATTTCCCCAAGCATCATAGGTAAATTCATATGTGAATCCGTTATGTGAAATTGTTTTTACCTTATCATCCTCATAGGTATAGCTGTTTGACATTGTATTGCCGTCTGAAAGACCTGTTACGGACTGAGAAAAGGCAATAAGATTTCCCACAGCATCATAATCTGCCGTACCTGAGGATGCGCCTGCAGTTACAGACTTAAGGAAGCCTGAATCATCATAAGTATAATATGCGGTATTGCCTGATGAATCCGTTGAAGACAAAAGAGCTGTACCATCATCGGAATATACAGACATCTCGGACACAAGTGTTTTTGTTCCGTCAAAAGCCTTTTCTGCAGATACATTTCCGAACTCGTCATATTCTGTATATACCTCTCGTTTACACTGTATACAAGTACAGCTTTCTTCGGTTTCACAGGCACATGGGCATATATATGCCGTACAGCTTTCGCAGGGGCAAAGACTTATGATTTCGTCTTCAGGTGTTTCTTCGGGTACTGTTGTATCCTCTTCAGGGATATCGGGAGAAGCGGAGCTGTCGAATAATATATTTCCGTTTTCATCTGTTATGGTAAGAATTTTTCCTGTTTCGTCAAAGGTTTTTACTTCTGTAGAGCCGTAATTATCTGAAAATGTTCTTGTAAGCTCGGAATTTCTTGTAATTGTGAGTATATTACCGCTGACATATGTTGCATTGGTTTTGTCATAGGCTTTCTCTGTCACCTTGCTTATATAGCCCGCGATATACTCGATTTCAAGCTTTTTGTTATCTGTATTTACGATATCCGTAAGATTACCTGAGTTATCATAAGAAAATGAAATACTTTTTTCATCAGGGAAGGTTACCTGTGTAAGGTTATTTCCCGAATATGACATATTGACTTCAAGGGGCTTTTCTTCTTCACCGTCGCCTGCGATAATGGCTGTATTATCAGAAGTATATGCCTTGATTTTTGTAAGCTTATTTCCCGAATAGCTGAAACGGAATTCATTTCCCATACCGTCCGTTATTTTTGATATGGCTTCGGGCATATTAAGACTGAAGGGCATATATTCAACGGTGAGGCAGGAGTTTCCCGATTCACTTCTTTTTTCAATAAGTCTGCCGAAAGCATCATAGCGGCTTATTTCTCCGCTGCCGTCAACTACGACATACTGCTCGGGGACATATGTTGCAATTGTTGAATAATCTATATATCTTTCAGGGAGTTTCCATATTACTGTATCCGAATATCCGTATTTTGATATCCACTTCTGTCTTCCCGGAAACTGCTCTGTTCCGGGCTCTTCATCCATATTGCCTGTAAACTGAACAAATATATCACAGCCACCGTCACCGTCAAAAAGATACATTTCTCTTGTATCGGTATATTCTGTTTCACAGATAAACTTGCCGTAATTTACAAGCCATCCGTTTCCGTATGCTCCGCTGTTTATTCCGCTGACTTCCTTAAGGAATCTGTTTACGGAAGAGTTAAAATTAAACTTGATATCCACGGGATAAATATTTGAAGCAATTGACAGCACATCAAATGTAAGCCCGGGGATAAGGGAAAAATCATTGAAGGAAAATGTACCTGCCCTGCCTATAGCTTTACTGTGAGTTCCCGAATATACGGTAATTTCTCTGAGATATTCTTCCTCAATGGTACTGTCTGCCTTTGGGATATCAAAATATACCTCATTCGCTCCGTATACACCTACTGACATTGTCTGAAA
>JAZNEX010000127.1:0-41910 GCA_045588855.1 Acutalibacteraceae bacterium | reverse complement strand
GGAGTACCTTTGTACGCCGTCGGGTAAACCAAAATAAAGCTGAACGCTTTATTTTGGCTCGGTTTGTTCATTCTGCGCATTTTTTCCTAGCCCCTAAAAAGGGGATGTAAAAAAACGAGTTTTTTTACATCCCCTTATTTTTTATGTTTATTCAGGTCGTGGCAGCAGACCTTTTTTATTTCACCTCATTCACCGTTATGCTTCCTATATCGGGTGCATAGGTAACCTTATTATTAAATGAATAGCTGCCGTCGTTGGTCAGGGTGATCGTGTTTTCACCCTTATCAAGCTTCAGCATAAAGGTCTTTGTCTTATAATTATCAAAGCTGTAGGTGCTTCTGAAAAAGATATTTCCCTGCTTTTCACCGTTTAACGATACACTTATATATCTTTCAACAAGGTCAACATTGTAATCGTGATAGCCGCCCTCTTCGTTGTTGGCATATTCAACGGTAAAGGCATATATACCGTCATTTTCCGCATTCACAACAAATTCAATACCGCTTTCTTTATCGGATGATATCCATCCGATGTGCTTACCGGAAGAAGTGTTTTCGTCTTTATCCGAAGTAGCTTCACCGATAATCGTGACGTCATCCGGAGTGATGATTGTTGTTTCACCTGTTACCGCTTCGGCACCTGTGAATGTCACGCTCTCAGGCAGTACAATTTTATTATAGCCTCTGCCGAAATAAAAGATTCCGTCACCGTCACCATTGATTCTGTTGCCGTTTATTGTAATTTCACCGTCATCGGTAAGGTCTGACAGCTTATAATAACCGTCATAGGGTGTCACAAGAGAATAAGCATTTTCCTCTTTGGTATTGCGGGAAATAAGCTTTTCTGAAAATACTTTTTCTTCAGTCTTTTCTGTCACATCAATAAAATCAAGCACAAGTGTACCATCAGCGGGCTTTACAATAATTTCATTGCTTCCCTTATCAAGCTCAGTGTATATGCTCACACTCTCCATACAGTCCTCTTTTACCGTTGAAGGACATTTTATTGTCTGTGAAATACCGTTACATATAACCTCAATATCAATACTTTTTCTGCCGGCAGTATCCGTATTTGCATTTCCGTAAACAATATCAAGCCTGTATGTGCCTGCTTCTTCCGGTTTTACCCCGAAGACAACGGGAGCAGCATTTGTCACACCCTTTACGCACTTGCCCTCACTTACGGAATAGGCAACCCAATCTGTAGCCTCATTGCCCTCTGACAGCACGGCATTTTCTGCTTCATACCTGAGAGTGCTTACGGGATTTTCATATTTTTCCCCTTCACCCCTTGTTATTTCAATGAAGAATGCCTGACTTTCTCTCTCACAGGGAACCGTAAAGCTTAATTTTCCGTTTTTTACGGAGATATTCTTTATTACGGCTGTTACGGGAGAATTTACAGCACCGCCAAGCCCCTTGAAATCTGCATAGCTTATTTTTACGGAATACTTATCACCATCGGCAAAGGTATCATCAAGGTTTTCTATTACAATTTTACTGTCCCTTTCACTTCCGCCTGCAAGAACATAAAATTTTTCTTCTGTCTTATCATATGAAGAAAGTGCAATAAAGCCCTTATTCATCAGAGGATATTTACCCTTGAGCCAGTTTCCGATATTGGAATGAAGCATATCCCATTCCTTTGTCCCAAGCTCATTACCCTTCATTTTTGCATAGAAATTGTATACCCAGTAATTGCCGTTGGGGGTAACATCGTCGGCAACAGTATCAGAAAGATTATTTGCAAGTCTCCAATAGGCAACACAGGCATATGCATCCTCTGCTTCAAGCCTTGAAATCCACTTGACGCTCTCCCCCGGAATACCGTTTGTCTTCATAAGTCCGTATTCGGAAATACACACGGGAAGCCTTTCAATACCGAGCTCATCGCAGATTGAATAATAGCTCTCAAAATTGCTTTTTATCCAATAAATTGACTGATCGCTTAATTCGTGCCATACGACCATTTCGGGAAGACAGTCATTTTTCTTACAGTAAACAAGAAATTCCTTTATAAAGTCATAGTTATATCCGCAGTGCCCCGGACCTGCAATTTTTGCATCGGGATTAATTTCCTTTACAAGTGAATAGGTATCCTTCCACGCATTGTAGAATTTATATCGGTTGTCTTCCTCCCAGAAGCTTC
Source organism: Acutalibacteraceae bacterium (assembly GCA_045588855.1). GTDB lineage: Bacteria > Bacillota > Clostridia > Oscillospirales > Acutalibacteraceae > RUG806. The sequence continues at coordinate 39,762 of JAZNEX010000127.1, read as the reverse complement.
CGAGCCACGCACCGTTGTCCATCTCGTTATATATACAATAAACAAGGCTGTCACGGTAAGCTGAATTTTCCATTTCCGTAACGGTTTTTCTTACCTTTTCGTTATATTCGGGGAGTGAGTCAAGCTGATAATACCAGGTGTCATACATATCCTGAGTATATACCATAAGCATTTCTCCCCCTGCACTGAGGAAGGTTTCCGAAACATCCCTTACGTCGCCTATGGGGTGCTGAAGTCCTCCTGCCGTTTTTGTGGCAAGGGAATTTATACCTATGCTTTCGGCTATTTCAGCTGTCGGAATATTATCCTCAGCAAAGCCGTAAAGAAAGCCTGATGCCCTGCCCGTAAGCTCACTCTGAGCCGAAAAATCAATGCTCACGGTGGGTATCATAAGATATGTAAGCACCGCGCCCGCAATCAGCACAAGGCACAAAAGAACGGAAGAAATAATAATTATTGCCTTTTTGATTTTACTTTTCATAATTCACCTCAGCGAAGCCGTGAGTTTATCATATTTTCATAATAATCGGGAGAATACTTCATTTTTACATATTTATGAAGTCCGTTTTTGTCCTTGGTAAAATAGTTTTTACCCGTAGCACCGTCAAGACGGGCTTTTCCTGTTACGGTATCATAGCCTGCCCTTTCTTCATCTCCGATAACTGCCATAAGTGCCGTCATGGGGTCCCATGAATATCTGCCCTTTTCACTGCCGTGCTCACAAAAGCTCTTATACAAAAAGTCATCGTGAGAAAGCTTATCTCCTGTTACTACCTTTATTCCGATTTCAAATCCGAGAAATGTCACCGGCACGGGACACATTTCGCAGAAAATCTCACCGCCCCTGATTGAACGGTGATTATTGCAGAAATTATGCTCCTTTCCGCCTTCCTCATCCCATTTACCTGCCATTACCCATACCTTTTTAACCTTGCTTTTGACAAGTGACAAACCTGTTTCGGGAGAAATATCGTCAGGACCGCTCATCAATAAATCTGCAAAAACCTGTAAAAAGCCTACCTCGACAATTTCAACATTGCCGCGGCTTTCACTGAGAAGCCTTCTGTAAAGGCGCACGGCATCCTCTGCATCCTCATTACTTTTATATTTTACGGCTGAATGAGACAGTGTTTTCTGATATTTAAGATGCGTACCCTCAAAATCCGTGGCTTTAAGGTCAATTCCCAGAGGAATATCCCTTACTGAATGAAGATTAATAAATCCGTCAACAGAAGCGGCAGAATACTCCATACAGGCATTTATTCCTACACCGAGAAGCCTTATCTCACCATTTTTGTGCGCACGCAGAAGTATTCTCAAAGCAGCAAGGTCATCGCAATCCGTCCACCAGTCAGTACCGAATATAAGCTCTCTCATTTTATTCATTCCTTCCCGAAAAAATCAAAGGACAGCGCCCCTGAAATCTCGTGCTTTCCCGAATGGATATCTGCCCTGAAATTCTCTTTCACACCGAGCTTTTCATATACCTCACTTATTCTTTTTATCGCTTCAAGTGAGCCGTCAATACTGAAAAGCTTATCATTTTTTCCGCATTCAATCAAAAGCTTACGGGGTGCTAAAGCCGAGGCAAAATCATACATATCACCGATATTAAGAAGCCCCGGGATATAGTTATCCGTACAATGCCATCGGGCAAAAACGCTTGTGCCGAAGGTGTTGACATAGCCTGATACAACGGTTTTTGCGATTCTTTCATCAACAAGTGCCGTATATAAAGCTACAAGACCGCCACCCGATATTCCCATAATACCGATATCATCAAAGCCATCAGCCGCGAGAATATCAACGCATCTTACTGCCTGAAAAACACGAAGTGCGGCACAAGAAAAGCCATACATCAGCGAATGCATTGACACTGTTTCACAGGATGAAATATAAAAGGGCTTATTTCTGTCCTTTTTAAGCCTTGCTTTTCCGAAGGCAACAGGCTCAAAGGCAATAACAGTATTACCCCTCAGCGCCAGCTCTTCGGCAAAATTTTTCTGATAGTTGTCAAAAAAGTTGATTTTTCTGTATTTTCCCTTTTTACTCTGTCTTATTATCTGCCTTACTCCGTAGCCGTGCCCCGGCACACAGACAACACCCGTGCCGTTACATTTATCGGGAATCAGCATATAGCAAAGCATATTCCAGTCTTCGCATATGCCCACACTCAGTGTTTTTATTGTATAGCTTTTTCTCTTTTCTTCGTTTATGACAGCAGGAGAAAGCACCGTAATTTTACGGGGAATATTTTCAATAGCCAGTATTCTCTTAAGCTCCTCACTGATTTTTTCACACCTGCCGTTAATATCCTCAGGTGCAATACCCTCAAAAGGCGAAACTCTGCTTTTATAAAGATTTTCAAAAAATAAATCAGGTGAAAAATCATTTTTGTCCATAACAAACCTCAGAAATCATAATTTATCCTGTCAGATTATGATTGTATGCTCTCTTGCATCCTTTTCGCTGTTTCCTATATACGCAATATATTCAATATCCTCTGTCACAAATCCGTCCTTGCCGTAATATCCCAGCTCCGATTTTTTTACACTGAGCTTCACTTCGGCACTTTCACCGGGGGCAAGGTATACACGGCTGAAGTCATACAGCTCTCTTTCGGGCCTATGGACGGCACTGTTTTTATAGCCCATATAAAGCTGCATTGTCTCACTGCCGTAATATTCACCGGTATTTTTTACATTGACGGTAAATTCTGCTTTTTCTTCGTCATTGACGCTGAGCACGGGCTCGGATATTTCAAAGCTCGTATATGAAAGACCGAAGCCGTAGGGATAATCAGGCTCTTTTTTGTCCTTATTGAGCTTTTTGTAGCCGTGATAATAGCCGTACTCCTGCTGCAGTGAAAGCCAGTCAACCTGCGGGAAATCCTCATCCGACTTACCGATAACAAAGGGAAGCTTACCTCCGGGATTCACCTTACCGAAGATAATATCTGCAATGGCATTACCACCCTCCATACCGGGATAATATGCAAAGAGTATGGCTTTTACCTTGTCGTGCCATTCATTAACCCTTATCATATTGCCGCCTGTAAGCACAACAATATTGTTTTTGTTAAGAGAGGCAATTTCGTTTATCATATTTACATCTGTCTTTTTGAGTCCGAGGTCCTTTCTGTCACCGCCTATTACAACAATGTATTCACCCTCATCCGAGTGCTTCATACCGCAGACTGTAATAACCGCATCGGCATGCTCTATAATATAATGACGGTCCTTTACTTCTCTTGTGGGGATATATGTCATATGAGCCTCAGGATAATTTTCCTCTATTGCCTGCTTTACGGTTACGATATAAGGAGGATGCACCTGACTTGAGCCGTTGTCACCGATATTTTCTTCGTCTGCAAGGTCGCCTACAAGGGCAATGCTTCTGATTTTATCCTTATTGAGAGGCAGCAGCTTATCCTCGTTTTTAATAAGTGTGATGCTCTTTTCGGCAACCTCTCTTGCAAGGGCAATATGCTCCTTACAGGCAATAAGAGAAGCAGGATATTCCCTGTCACCCTTTGAATTTTCGGCAGCAAGTATTGTTCTTACGATTCTTACACTTGCCTCGTCAATCTGTTCCATAGTGATTTTACCCTTTTTAAGAGCGCGCTTTATGTTGGTATATGTATATTTTCTTCTGATGTTCATTTCCACATCAAGACCTGCATTCATACCGCCCGCGGTATTATGAAGACCGAAGAAAAAGTCAGACACAACAAAGCCGTCAAAATCCCATTCACCCTTGAGAACATCTCTTAAAAGATAGGTGTTTGCTCCGTTGAAGTGACCGAGATATCTGTTGTATGAGCTCATAACGGCAGCTGCACCGTTATCAATACATTCCTTGAAATGACGGAAGTATATTTCACGTTCCGTTCTTTTGTCTGCATCAATATTGACCCAGAAACGGGAATTCTCCATACTGTTGAAGGCAAAATGCTTGATACAGGCAATAACACTTTCACTCTGCACACCACGGATAAGGGCAGTTGCCATTTTACCTATATGCCTTGAATCCTCACCGAAGGTCTCCTGACTTCTGCCTCCGCCGGGATTATAGGGCACGTTTATACAAACACCGCCGTAGAAATTACCGCCGTTTGCTCTGATTTCTTTGGCTATAGCCTTACCTACTCTTTCTTCAAGCTCAGGGTCAAAGGTAGCACCTCGTGCCATAGACACAGGGAAGCAGGTGGAATTACCGCTGACACAGCCTCTGGGACCGTCACAGAAATACATCTGAGAAATTCCCAGTCTTTCGTTACCCCCTGCCCCATAGGGCACACTGTTATATGAGCCGATACCCATACTCTGATACCACTTGCAATGGCCTGCAAGCAGCACTACCTTTTCACGAAGTGACATTTCACCTACAAGCTTTTCGGCTTCTTCTGTAAAAGAGAGTCTGTATTTTTTGTCATTAAGCATAATGAACTTCCCCCTATTTTAATAATTTTGTACATAATTTATAATAACAGGTAAAAAATCTATTGTCAACAAAAAGTCATTGTGATAGAATACTATTCTATAATCATTTACTTAAGCCGGAAGCATTATTCTGGTTGTTGGTAAAAATTTTTCTGCAAAAGGACTCGGTACAAATGTTAAAACAAAGAGCTTCAGGTGTGCTTATGCACATTTCAACCATCCCCTCAGACTATGGCATCGGCGTATTTGACCATAACTGTAAATATTTTATTGACAAGCTTCACAGCATGAATTTCGGTTATTGGCAGGTGCTGCCCTTCAATCCCGTGGACAAATCCAATTCACCCTATTGCTCTGCATCTGCGTTTGCAGGCAACATTCTCTTTATTGACCCTAAGGCTTTATACGAAAAGGGGCTTTGCTCAGAGGAGGATTATAAAAGCAATATATATAAGGGTACTCCCTATACGGCAGACTATGAATTTGCCCATAAAAGCAGATTCGCACTGCTGAAAACCGCCTTTTCAAATATTTCTGCTGATATGGCTGAAAAGGTAAGGGAATTTTCAGCTGAAAATCCCTGGCTTGAGGATTTTTCACTGTTTATGGCACTTAAAGAAAAGCACAACGATGCCCCCTGGTGGGAATGGGATAAGGAATATGCCCGCTATGAAACAGCCAAAGAATTAAAGGGCAGTCTCGAAAAGGAATGTGCTTTTTATAAATTCACACAGTACATTTTCTTTTTACAGTGGAATGAAATCAAAGAATATGCCAATAAAAAAAATATTGCCGTCATAGGCGATATGCCCATATATGTGGCTATGGACTCTGCTGATGTGTGGGCAAACACAGCACAGTTCCGCATAGATAAGGATACACTTAAGCCCGAAGCCGTTGCAGGCTGTCCCCCCGATTATTTCTCAGAGGACGGTCAGCTGTGGGGCAATCCCTTATACAACTGGGATTATATGGAGTCTGACGGCTACAAATGGTGGCTTTCAAGAATAAAGCAGTGCTTCAACACCTACAACTGCGTAAGAATAGACCATTTCAGAGCCTTTGCCTCATACTGGGAAATTCCTGCCGACTCAGAAACTGCAAAAAACGGCAAATGGGTTGACGGCCCGAAGATGAAGCTCTTTGACAAAATAAAGGAAACCTTCGGAGAGCTTCCCATAATTGCCGAGGACTTAGGCATTTTCGGAGAGGATGTAACAAAGCTTCTTTCAGATACGGGCTTCCCGGGGATGAAGGTTGTACAGTTCGGCTTTGAGCCTGACGGAGATTCACTTCATATGCCCCACAACACCGTAATCAATTCCGTCAACTACTGCGGCACCCACGACAACAACACACTTTTAGGCTGGCTGTGGGAGGCATCGGAAAAGGAAAGGGCCTTTGCCCTTGACTATGTAGGCTTTACGGGTAACAACTGGGGTGACGGAGGCTATAAATCCGAAAGCTGCCGTAAAATAACGGAAGCCGTATGGAAGTCATCCTCCAACACGGCAATAATTGCATTCCAGGATATGTGCGGTTTCGGAAGCGATGCAAGAATGAACATCCCCGGTGTCCCCGAAAAAAACTGGCGCTACAGAACAACAAAAGAAACCATCGACAGTGTGGATACCGGATATTTCAGAAAAATAAATTCTCTTTACAGAAGAACCTACAAAACAATATAACATCAGGTCGGAGGCTCATAAAAGGCTTCCGACCTGTTTGTCTGTATTTATTATGTATTTTTTCTTTTCTTCCTTGCATAGGCAATGCTCTGTTTAAGCGCACTGCTTTTGCTCTCTCCTGCAAGACGAAGCTTGTGGGCATAGGCTAATATTTCCGAAAAGTCCTCTCCCGGAGTAAGCCCAGCCTCTATCAGGTCCCTGCCCTGCACAAAGGGGCGGGACATATACTCTTTATATATTTCATATTTTTCAAAAAGCTGTGTCTGTACCTCAGTATGCCATGAAAAATTATCGCAGGATGAAAGATAAATAAGATCCTCAGGGGCAATGCTTTCATCAAAAAGCCTGTTCATTGACTTTACGGAAGAGCCTGCATTTATCATCACATAAGGCTTCATATGAAGCCTTGTCATATTGCTTACATACATCAGCAGCTCTTTTTCGTTGGTGAGCCTTTTTATAAAATCCTCTGCAATACCTATACCCGCCGTCTCGTGGTTATATGAATGTATAACACCGTTTATTTCCGAGGTTTTAGTGATTTTTCCCAGATCGTGGCAAAGACATGCCATCATAAAATAATAAGGGTTGCTTACCCTGTCACGGAAAGTGACTGCTGCATCAAGCACATTCATTGTGTGAACCCACACATCCCCCTCGGGATGAAAAACGGGATTCTGCTTTAATCCCGAAAGAGCTTTTATTTCAGGAAACCACACTTCAAGTGCGTTGACCTCTCTTAATACTTCAAAAAACACAGATGGCTTGTCTGATTTCAGCAGAGCCTTTTTCAATTCTTCGGTAACTCTTTCCTTTGAAAGATAGGAAAGGTCGATTTTTCTGCAAAGCTCCTTTGTGTCTTCACTGACACAAAAGCCGAATCTTGCGGCAAACTGAGCAAGACGAAGCACTCTCAGAGGGTCCTCGGGAAAGCTTTCATCATTCACGTGACGAAGAATTTTATTATTAAGGTCAGCTATTCCTTCGAAATGGTCAATGACTTCACCTGTAAGCACATCCTGCATAAGGGCATTTACGGTAAAGTCACGGCGCATCGCCGCTTTTTTTGTGCCGATAGAGGGGGAAACATCTATCCTGAAATCCCTGTGCCCCTTGCCTGTAGGTGCTTCATACCGTGGCAGTGCCACATCAATACCGAGTCCCTTAAGAGAAAAAATGCCGAAGAACTCACCTATTTCAATTACTTCACCCACACTGCCTAGTATCTCACGAAGCACATCCGCTTCTATGCCGTGTACCTCAATATCTATATCCTTATTTTCAATTCCCAGAAGCCTGTCACGGACAAAGCCGCCCACAAAATAAGCCCTGCCGCCTGCATGAGCCGTCTTCTCTGCTATTTCTCTTGCCTTAGAAAATACATCTGCATTTTTCATTGTGCTTTCTTCACTCTTCATTGTTGATTGCTTTACAAAAAAATATCTGATAAGAAAAATAAAAACGCACTCCGACCTTCATCAGTGTGCGTTGTCCGTCATCATCTTTATGCCCTTGATAAGAAGGTGCTCATCATATATTACATCACGCCTTGTAACCGGCAGAACAAACCTTGCCGCACCGCCTGTCACAACAGCCTTCACCTTTTCACCGAAGCTTTCTTCCACACGGCTGCATATACCCTCAATTGCACACGCCTGAGAAAATATGACACCGTTATTTATACAGCTTACGGTATCCTGACCCAATAGCGTATTCGGTGCGTGGGGCTTGATACCGGGAAGAAGAGCCGTACCGGATGAAAGGGCATTTATTGAAAGCCCCAGACCCGGCATTATCATACCGCCTACAAATGCCCCCTCTTTGTCAAGCACGGAAACCGTGGTGCATGTACCCATATCAAATACAACGCAGGGCACTCCGTAGAGCTTTTTTGCCGCTGTCATATCGGCAACCCTGTCATTACCAAGCTTTCGTCTGTCATACCCCTTGATAACAAGTCCGTCCTTGAAGCTGCTGTCAATTACCGTCACATTATCCTCAGAGCACACCATTGTAAGGGCCTTCAGCACCTCATTTGTCAGCGCGGGCACAACAGAGCACAGCACCGCCTTATGGGGCTCAGTGCAGATTTTTTTAATCTCATCTGCAAATTCACGGGCAGTGTGAAACAGGTTGTCGGGGTAATTTCCTATATAAGAAATTTCATCCTCAGAGGAAAAAACGGCAACACATATATTCGTATTTCCGATATCAACAACAATTGTCATAATACTTATTTATATGCAGGTGACTTTTTTATACCTGTTCTTTCAAAAACCTTATCGAGCGCAAAGCAAACGGGAGCCGTGAGAACGGCAGCAACAATTGCCTCAGGTACACCGTTTGTACCCACCACGCCGAGTATTACGGAAAATACGGTTTCAACAGGGATATTGTTTGCTGCTGCATAAAAATCCCTGAAGAATATAAAAATCATACCCATAACAAGTATGGTATTGGTAAATGAGCCGGCTATTGCCCCTAAGGTAACGGCAGCAGACCTGATACCGCGGTAGCTTTTTCCCGAAAGCTTTTTAACAAGTGCCTCAATACCCTTTACAACAAAGAAGGGCACTACACCTACAAGTATTCTCGGTAAAAAGCATATTATTATTGAAAGCAGACTGCCCTTTGTAAGTCCCGGAAGAGGTACTACGGGAGTAAATGCAAATGAAAGAACACTGGGTGCAATTGAGTTTTTATAAAAGCTTGAAAGCCCGAAAACAAAGCCGAGAATACCGCCTTTTTTAGGTCCCAGCACAACAGAGCCGATTATAACAGGCACGTGAAGAAGAGTCGCCTTTATCAGAGGCAGGTCAATAAGACCGATGGGAGTAAAAGCCATCAGAAGCACAATTGCAACAAACATTGCAAGAATAACCATATCCCTGATTTTTTCACTGTTTTTTCTTCTGCCCATAAATACGACCCCCGATGCGCGTTGATTTTTCGAATAATGAATAATAAACAGTACTTATCCGTATACACGGCTTAATTATAACTTTTTACTATAAATAATTCAAGTTTTTTGTGTCTTTTTTTAGGATTTTGTTTTAATATCTTCACCTGCTATTTACAAAAAGAGAAAAATTCTGTATAATTTACGGGTAAATTCATATGGGGAGGTCATTTTATGCTTAAAAATAAAAATGTTATTTTAGGTATAACAGGAGGAATTGCCTGCTACAAGGCGGCAGAGCTTACCTCACTTCTTGTAAAGCAGCACTGCAATACAAATGTCATTATGACAAAGGGTGCTACGGAGTTTATGTCGCCTCTTACCTTTGAGGCACTTACGGGCAACAAGGTGCACACTGATATTTTTGATAAGGAAGACGGCACTCTCATTCCCCATATCTCACTGTCGGGCAAGGCAGATCTGCTTGTTATTGCCCCTGCTACGGCAAATGTTATTGCAAAGCTTGCCCACGGTATTGCCGATGATATACTCACTTCAACTGCCCTTGCATGCAGCTGCAAAAAAATAATTGCCCCTGCTATGAATACAAGGATGTTCGAAAATCCCGTTACTCAGGATAATATCAATACACTTAAAAAATACGGCTGGCTTGTAATCACTCCGGATTCGGGCAGACTTGCCTGCGGAGACACAGGCAGCGGAAAGCTCCCCTCTCCCGATGTGATTTTACAGCACATTCTTAATACTGCCGCATACGAAAAGGATATGGCAGGTCTTAAGGTGCTTGTGACGGCAGGTGCAACAAAGGAAGCTATAGACCCCGTAAGATATATCACAAATCACTCCACGGGAAAAATGGGCTATGCCCTTGCAATAAATGCCGCAAGACGAGGCGCAGATGTCACACTTATTTCGGGAAGCGTTTCCCTCCCCGACCCTGTAGGCGTAAACACCGTGCACATTGTCAGCGCACTTGATATGTTCAATGCAGTAAAGGAATATTCCGATGCGGATATTATAGTAAAGGCTGCAGCCGTTGCAGACTACAGACCGGAAAATATTGCAGATGACAAAATCAAAAAAAGCGATGCCGATTCGTGCATAAAGCTTGAAAGAACGGATGACATTCTTAAATTCCTGGGAGAAAATAAAAAAGAAAATCAGCTTCTCTGCGGTTTTTCAATGGAAACACGCGACCTTATAGAAAACTCCGAAAAGAAGCTTTATAAAAAGAATCTGGATATGATATGCGCCAATAACCTTAAAACCGAGGGCGCAGGCTTCGGTACATCTACAAATGTTATAACAATGATAACCAAAACCGACAAAACCGAGCTTCCCCTTATGTCAAAGGAAGAAGCCGCAAACGAAATCTTCACAAAGCTGCTTACAATGAGAAACACTTAAAAAAAATGAGATAACACACCGTTCATGGCTGTGTTATCTCTGTTTTTTTATCTTATTTTTCACAATGAAGGTCATACACGGCATTTCCGTTGTCATCAAGAAGTGTAAGGCTTTCAAGCTTAAGGTTATTTACGACCCTCTGCCAGCGCTCAACCATATCCTTGCCCTCATCATCAATATAATTCACGGGGAGAAAGCCTGCTTTTATGTAGGTTGCAAGAGCAGGAAGTCTTGCATCTCCCGTAAGAAGAAAAATCCTTTCCTTACCTATATCAATAAGTCTTCTCAGAGAATCATCGGCAATAAAGCTGCCAAGCTTCTTACCTCTGTAGCTTTCCTTGACGGCAACCATATGTATATATCCCATTCCCGTGCTCCACATATCGGGCACAACGGTATATGTAGCAACCCTTTCACCGTCTTTTTCGATAAAATATGTATCTCTGTAGGGGTCGGGACCGTCAAGCTTTATAAGCTCATTTTCAAATCTTTCATAGGCTGTATCAGGGTCAATAAGTCCCTGTGAGCATATTTCGACCCAATCCCTTATATCCTTATCCGAATTGAATTTTGTAACAGTAAACCCGTCAGGCAAGGATACTCCTCTTGTCTTCGGAGAAAAATTGTACATCTTGAGACTGCTCATATACATCCCCTTCTCTTGTTATGATAAACAAATTATAGCGCATATATAAAACATTTTCAACAAAGTTTATCCTGTGTACAAAAAAAACATTGAATTCGCATATTACGTCTGATAAAATACACCCATATGATATCATACACAAAGTCCGATATCATACAAGGAGAATAATTATGGATGACAAAAAAACTAATAAAACTGAGGACCGCAGAGTAAAAAGAACAAAAAGAGTGCTGAGGGAATGCCTCTTTAAGCTGCTTAAAGAAAAAAGCATAAATGATATTTCGGTAAAGGAGCTTACCGAGGCGGCTGATGTCAACCGTTCAACCTTCTATTTTTACTATAAAGACATCCACGATATGGTGCGTCAGATACAGGATGAAATTTTTGATGTGTTCAACGAAACCGTAATAAAGCCTCAGGCAAGCTTTGTCACCGTTGAGGATTTTACGGAATATATTATCCGTTTTCTTCTCTTCTGCAAGGAGTATGAAAGCATCTGTAAATTTGTGGTAAATAATGACCCCGAGGATTTTCTTGCAACAAAAATCAAGGCTTCTCTGCTGGAGCACATCCCCGACTCAAAAAAGGTGTTTCCCCTCACAGATTCAAGAGCATATCTCACATGCTTTGCCGTATATGCCATATGGAATACCGTTATTGCCTGGATGAATGACGGTATGCAGACACAGCCCGAGGAAATGGCTGAATTCCTGGCAAGAGTATACTTCTACGGCGGAAGAACACTGTTAAGCCAGACATAAATATACTTAGACAAATGCAGAATGCAAAGCGGAGGCTCTGCGGTGTTCGTTGATACACAAAACTTTGCCGGCATTTCTTATAGGGGACGGTCCCCCCGGTGTTCCGCATAAAAGCAAATATACAGTGCAGATTCCCCGGAATGCACTTTTTTCGGACAGAACAAAAACGGATGCATATTTTTTAATCCGGGAAGGCAGGTTCCGGTTTGAAAATTTCATTATTTGTCTATTGAAGTTTGATTTGTTTTGTATTATAATTATACTGTTATATTATTAATATTTACGGAGGTTTACGGTATGAAAAGAAAATCCGCAAAAATACTCAGTGTTATTCTCAGTATTGTCCTCGTTTTCTCATTCGCTTCGGTTACGGCTTTTGCAGCTGAAGGTGACGGTGTCACAATTTCGACAGCTGCCGGGCTCAGTGCATTCAGCAAGGCTGTAGCTGACGGTGATGATTTTGCAGGCATTACAGTTTCTCTTACTGCAGATATCAGCGTTGATGCAGACTTTTTACCCATCGGCACAAAGGATACACCCTTTGCAGGTGTGTTTGAAGGCAACGGCCATGAAATTTCAGGACTTGCTCCCGATTGTGACTATGCAGGTCTCTTTGCTTTTACCGACGGTGCAGAAATTTCTGACCTTACGGTAACAGGCGAGGTATTCGCATTCAATTATGCGGGCGGTATCGTAGCATATGCAGTTGATACTGTTATCGAAAACTGTGTAGGCAATGCCTGCGTATATGCAGATAACTATACAGGCGGTATTGCAGGTTATATGGCAAGCGGTAAAATTATTGACTGCTCGACCACATCCGACCCTGCTATCATCGGCTACGAAGCATATACAGGCGGTATTCTCGGTGCAGGTAAGGCTGACATCATCAGATGTACCAACAATGCATATATTGAAGGTATCAAGAACACAGGCGGTATCGCAGGCTCAAGCTCAGGTAATATTTCTTATTGTCTCAACGCATTCAGCCTTGAAGCAAGCGGTGTAAACTGCGGCGGTATCGCAGGCTACACAAACGGATCAGTTTCTTACAGCAGAAACAAGTCAGCTGTTACAGGCTCAGGCAAAACAGGCGGTATCGCAGGTGTTGCTTCTGATGCTGTTATAAAGGAATGTCTCAATGAAGGTGCCGTTAATGCAGACGGCAATTATACAGGCGGTATTGCAGGCTATGTAACAGGCGGTAAGATTTCAGACTGTCTTTCAAAGGCAAAAGTAACCAACTCTGCCGACTTTGTTGCAGGTATCTTCGGCTATTGCTCAGCTGCAACGGTTGAAAGATGTCTCTTCACCGCTTCCGTAACATCACGCACATCCACAGGTGCTGCTATCGGTGCAGTTGCAAACGGCAACATAGCTGACTGCTATTACAACAGTGCTTCAGGTGCAAAGGCTTTTGTTACAGGCACATCAAAAACAGGCGCTACAGGAATCAGCGCTTCCGATATTGCAAAGGCTTCATCCTATGCAAACTGGGATTTCAGCAATGTATGGGCAATCAATGAAATTCACGCTGCTCATCCCCTTCTCAAGAATGTAGGCTACCATGCACTTACCGTTACAGACACTGTAGAGGCTACATGCACAAGTGACGGTTATACAAAGGAATTCTGCACATTATGTCACGAAACAATTACTACAGTATTCCCCGCTTCAGGCCACGATTACAGAATTGTTTCCGTCAAATACGCTTCATGCACAGAGGCAGGCTACACCGATAAGGTATGTACAATATGCAATTTTGCAGTAAGTGAGGATGTGCCCGCACTTCCCCATGCCGATGAAAATGCAGATGAAATCTGTGATGATTGCGGTAAGGACCTTAAGGTAAAGCAGCCCACAGAGAAAAAGAGCTTCTTCCAGAAGATAATAGATTTCTTCACAGGAATCTTTGAATGGTTAAAGAACCTCTTCAACTGAGCACATATAAACAATCCGTGGTGATGTAAAAAAACTCGTTTTTTACATCACCTTTTTAGGGGCTAGGAAAAAATGCGCAGAATGAACAAACCGAGCCAAAATAAAGCGTGCAGCTTTATTTTGGTTTACCCGACGGCGTACAAAGGTACTCCGAGGGCGAGGTTTGTTTATAGCATAAAACGCAAAAACCTTGTTTTTGCCTGCTTTTGCTGATTTTTAAGTTTTAAAGGGTTTCTTTGGTAGTTAAATACCGAAAGAAACCCTTTAGTTATCTTGTTTTATGCGGTCTGCACTTTTTTTACAGCCCCATATGTTTATCAGAATAAGGGGTTAAGATTAAGGGTGTAGGTATGGCTGTTTACATACTGCGGTGCATCCTCGGTGCTTAAGTATCTTGTTGTATATGCACCGTTTTTGTATTTTATCAGACAGAAATAACCGCTGTCAAAGCTGTATTCGTGTAGCTTCATAAGTGAATCAAGCTCTTTGATTCTTGCTTCGTCAGTGATTATATTTTCGGAAATCACACCTACAGGATCAAAATTGACATCTGCGGAGATACCGTCAAATTCATTGGGGGCTACGGGATAAGCGAAGAAATCATGAATGAAATTATTGCTTCTGTATGAATAATAGTTGAATATTTCTCCGGAATTATACTGACGGAATGATATTGATTCAATCTGATATTCAGAGGTAAAGCAATCGGAGAAGCCGTTTGTGTTGAGGAAATTCAGAGTATTTATCATATTTTCCGTAACTATAATATCGTAAGTACCGCCGCGGCGCATACTTCCGAGAGCTTCGTAGGGTATGGTGTCGGTATTGCTGTATACCGATATTTCCGGAATTTCTTCGGGGATGTCCTCGTAAAATGCTTCGCCGGATATATTTTCCGTAAGGATGTCTTCGACGCGTATATCTTCCGTTACAGCCTCGGTTACCGATTCCTGAACTGCGAAATCTTCCGTGAATTCTTCATATGCGAGGTCACTGTAATAGCCGTTTATGCCTTCAATCTGACGGGCCTTTTCATTGATGCCGAAGCTGAGTACGCCCAGCTGACGTGAATTGCCCGTAAAGTATTCGGCTGCAGACCGTGACATAAGGTCTGCATATACGGCATCCTTCAGGCCAGTGAACTGTTCTTTTGTAAGGCTCAGTGTTTTGTTTTCCTGAAGGGAAACGGTTCTTGCAACGACCTCTGAATATTCATAATCAAATGCAAGACGCATAAATATATGCTCATCTACCCAACCGTATTTGTCGTTGAATTCCTTTAATGCATCAATTCCGCCCGAATTATAGAACAAGCTGCTGATTTCCTTTTTTACATCACCAAGGTCGAAAATGCCGAAAAGTGCAGATGTTTCTTCTTTGCTTGTAAGCACATGCTTTCTTTCCGAGGTGTTGCCGTTTTTGAGATTATAGCGGATTACTATTTCGCAGCCGAGCCCGTCATCCTTTTCGGTTTTTACGATTTTACGGTTGATTTCAATGATTTTATCAATTTCTTCCGATGTGGTGATTTGGGGCATAAAGCAGAAGCTGTAAGGCTCCATAAGGGATATGAAGGAGTTGGAATTCCAACCGTAGCCCATAGATTTTGTTGTGATGGGAGAATATGAGAAGGGGGTTGATATTTCAACGGATTCAATTTTGCTCTTGTCGGGGATGTATGAGGTGTAATTGAAAATATCTGTGGCGCAGATGCCGAAAATCAGTCCGATAACAGCCATATGTGCAACAAATTTATAAAGTGTTCTGACAATTTTTATAAAGTTTCTTTTGAGGAAAATTTCTGCTATGAGATAAAGCGCAAATGCTGCCGCAACACCTGCTGCAATGATGATTGCAATATCGGTGTAATTGACTTCTCCCAGCATTATAGATGAGCCCACAAGACACAGCTCGAAAATTGTAAGGTTGCTGAGAATTTTGTTAGTGTTGAGGAAACCGCAGTTTTCTGCCTTTATTCTTCTGAAAAGAAGAGCGCCTGCAACACCGAGAGCCACGGCAATAACAAACCAGGGTACTGATACAAAAAGAGAGGGTAAATGCCAGGGTGACTCTTCGTTTCCGACGCGGAGTATAATTTTATCTCCGTCAATAAAGCCTATTGAGAAATCCTGCAGCTGCCTTGCAAAGAACAAAAGAGGATTATAGGCCGAAGTAGCCTGAAGCAGAGAGGTTCCGCCACGGTAATGATAGCTCATATCGGAGAAGGTTTCCGTATACACATTGAGTGTGGATGAGGTAAGCAGTGCACCTGCAATGTTTTCGGTAATAAATATTATTATCGTAGGTGCAAAAAGCAGGGCAACGGAATAGACAACCGCTTCGGAAACCGTACCTACGCTTGAAAATACCACGGCGGCAACCGAAAAGCATATCAGTGAGAAAACCGAAAGTCCGCAGTAAAAATGGAAAAGTGTGAGAGACATTCTCCACGAAGGTCCTAAGAAAATCAGGTTTACTATGTAAGAAAGTATTACGGGAACAACGGCTGAAGCAATAAGAAGCACGGCACCTGCAGAATACTTTGACAAAAATAATGTGCTTCGTTTGATTCCGAGACTGTAAAAAACATTGACAGTTCTTTTGTCGCATATAAAGCTGAAAAGTCTTACTGCCGTAAAAATTGCCAGAATGCCCGAAATTGCAAGGATGAAATAAATGGTTACCGTGTCAGTTTCAGCATAGATGAAATAATCGTATAAATCCTTTGATTTTTTATCTCCTGTGCTGAAATCGGTATTGATGAATTCAATAAGAGGCACACCTACCGTCATAAAGGTCTGAAGCAGAAGTATCAGAACGGCAGGAACAAAGCCGGCGGAGAGTCCGCTGAAAAATGAATAGGCAGCGCCTTTTTTCTTATTTAAAGATTTGTGAAAAATCATAATCCACGCCCTCCACTTTTTCAAGGAATATTTCCTCCATTGTCATGGGGAATTGCTCAAGATACACGGGATTCATTGCCTGTATCATAGTCTGTGCTTTTTCCTTTTCCCCTTTTACGGTAACGGTAATAAGTCTGCCGTCCTTTATGAATTTGCTGAGAGGAATTTCTGCGAAATCTTCTTCGCTTTTGTCATCGCCCTCTGCGAATGCCATTCTGTATTTTGTGTAATCGTTTCCTATGTCTGCCATATCGTGGTCAAGCACAAGTCTTTTACCGTTTATAAGTCCGAAGCGGTCACACATATCACCAAGGTCGTGAAGATTATGGGATGATATTATAACGTGGGCACCGCGGTCTTTTACATATTCGGTTACAAGATTTTTGATTATCTGTCTTTTCTGAGGGTCAAGACCGTCAAAGGATTCGTCAAGAAGCAGAAAATCGGGATTTGTTGCCATAGCAAGTACAAGCTCAGCCTGACGCTGCATACCCTTTGAAAAGCCGTTGAGATTCTTTTTCGGGTCAAGTCCGAAAACACCTGTCAGCTGTCTGAATGTATCATAGCTGAAATTGCTGTAATAGCCGTTGTAGAATGCAGCCATTTTATTCATATTTGCATATGGCTTGAAATAAATATCATCGGGCACATAAAAAAGACGGGATTTCTGTTTTGCGTTGTCATATATGTTTTCATTGTCAAACAGTACCTGACCGCCCTCTGCCTTGTATACACCGGCAACGGTTTTGAGAAGTGTTGTCTTACCTGCGCCGTTATATCCGATAAGACCGTATATACAGCCCTCGTTTACCCTGAAGCTTATTTTATCAAGAGCGTGATAGTTGCCGTAGAATTTTGAAAGATTTTTTACTTCAATCAAAAGAAACACCACCTTTTAAAGTCTATTGTAACATAAAAAAACCTTAACGCAACAAGGTTAAGGTTTTCTTAAAAAATTCATAATATTTACTTTCAAGGCAGTTATTCACAAAGGAAAGCTTCAATTGTATCCAGGTATTCCTTTACCGTGCTGTCAATGCTGTTGTAGATTGTGTGGCGGCAGCCGGTGAATTTTACAAGTCTGCCGTATTTTATCTGCTTTATGAACACATCCTCCATTTCGGAAACAACCGTGGAATCCTCCTCGGGCTGACATAAAAGCACGGGGATTGTGATGTTTTCATTTCTTTTTTTGTCAAGGTTGAGCTTTGAAACATGAATAGCTTCATTTACCCAGCGATAAGAGGGAGCTGCGGTCTGATAGCATTCATTTTCTTTTCTCTTTCTGAGATAGTATTCGTAACGTGCCTCGCTTGTGTCATTGCCGTCCTCGTAGGTGCGTGAAGGGTCAAAGCCGCGGTATCCTATGACCTTATTCTTTTCTTTTCCGAAAAGAATAAATGCACGTGTTGCAAAACGGGTGATACTCTCGGGGATACCGGCTGTTCTTGCCTTTATCATGGGCGAAGAGAGAATTGCCTTGTCAAAAACTCCGTGATGGGTCTGCATATACTGTACGGCAACAGCACCACCCATTGAGTGTGAGTAAATATAAAGAGGAAGCTTACTGCCCTGCTGTCTGACCACTCTTTTTATAAAGCTGTGCAGGTCGTCAACATACTGACCGAAGTATTTTATGTGCACAACCTGAGGGTCGGTGTTGTGTCTGTGTGAATGCCCGTGGCCTCTGTGCTCAATGATATAGACATTATAGCCCATATTCACGAAATAATAAGCCATCTCAACAAATTTTTCGTGAGATTCGGTAAAGCCGTGGCAAATTACTATATCAGCCTTTGCGTTTTCCGTAAGGTATGTGACATAGTGTATTTTTTTGCCGTCAAGAGCCTCAAAATAACCGTCGGTTTTTATTTTCGCGAGAAAGGGTACAACGGTATTATCCATAAGAGTGCTGAAATTATTTTCACTGATAAAGTAATCTCGATTTTTCATAAAAAACATCCTTTTATAATGTTATCTCAATGATAGCACAAATTTTTTACGTGGTAAATATATTTTTTTGTTTATGTTGCATTTTTTTACACGCTTTGTTATTATATATAAGAAAAGTAAACCAAGAGGTGATTTGTTATGCAGCATTATACCAAATTTATAGCAGATTTTATGGATAGATATGAATATCCCGCCGAGGCAATTGAGACTTTTACAAGAGTTCTCAAGAGACTTGATGACGAAAAGGAATTCGGAGACAGGATGGATGCACTTGTAGAAGGCTATATGTATCCCTGGCCTGACAATATGCAGGAATACCTTAACGGTGTTATTGAGCTTTCAAAGGAATATGACGAAAACGAATGTACACTTGATTTTATTTTCCTTCTCCTTTGCACTCCCATCGTTTATGAAAGATACAAGGAAAAGAATATTCCGGAGTATATTTACTGGGATACAATGCATGATCTCAGATGCAAGCTTATTGAATGTATCAAGTGCGAAGAGGTCCCCGGAACATTTGTTGCAGGCTGGTATAACGGCTTCTTCAAGCTTGAAAGATTTGCTTACGGCAGATTCCAGTTTGAGGAAACAGAATATGATTTTAACTTTGATTTTGTTACAAAGTGTGGCAGAAGACTTACCGCAGGTCAGAAGATGATAGGCTTCCATATTCCTTCATCAGGCATTCCGCTTACAGACGAGGTAAGACTTGATGCTTACAAAAAGGCATATGAAGCATACAAGCATCTTTTCCCCGACGGAATAATGTACTTCTGGTGCGGCAGCTGGCTTCTTTATCCCAGACATAAGGAATTTTTACCCGAAAATTCAAATATACTTAAGTTTATGAGTGACTTTGAAACCGTTTCATGGTCAGAGGCTGAGAATTTCCACGATGCATGGAGAATCTTTGATAAATACTCAGACCTTCCCGTTGATCAGCTTCCCACAAACACTTCTCTCAGAAAAGCATATGCAGACTGGTTCAAGGCAGGCAACAAGGGCGGCAGCGCATGCGGTGTTATTGTATTTGACGGTGAAAAGATATTAAGATAAGGAGCAGATATTATGAAAACCATATTGTTTCAGGGTGATTCCATAACAGATGCAGGCAGAAGCAGAGATAATGATAATGACAGAGGTACCGGCTATCCCACTCTTGTCAGCGCTGAGCTCGGCTTTAAGTATCCCGGTGAATACAAGTTTATAAACAGAGGTATTTCGGGTAACAGAATTGTTGACCTTTATGCAAGAATCAAGTGTGATTTCATAAATATAAAGCCCGACTATCTTACAATTCTTATCGGTATCAATGACGTTTGGCATGAGCTTGGCGGAAGAAACGGTGTTGATAACAAAAAGTTTTTCAAGGTTTATTGCGACCTTATTGAAGAAATAAAGGCAATGCTTCCCGATGTGAAGATATTTATTCTTGAGCCCTTTGTTCTTGAGGCATGTGCCACCGAGGACAAGTATAATGTTTTCAGAAAAGAAACCGAAATGCGTGCAGTAAGCGCAAAGGTTGTTGCCGAAAAGTACGGACTTACCTTTATTCCTTTACAGGAAAAGTTTGATAAGGCTACAGAAAAGGCAGAGCCCTCATACTGGCTTGGTGACGGCGTTCATCCCACAGCTGCAGGACATGAGCTTATTGCAAAAGAGCTTGTTGCTGCACTTGAAAAAGCTTTTGATTAAAAATCACTTGTAAATCTGATTATTCTGTGCTAAACTGAATAATTACAAAATACACGGAGGACAATTTTTATGAAAAGAATAATGAAAATTATGATTTGCATGGTTCTTTGTCTCAGCCTTCTTATCCCTACAGCATCAGTTGCTTTTGCTTCTCAGAATGAGACAGAAATAACTTATGATTCTGTTGCAGATTATGTTGCTGAAGCAAACGAAGAAACCGAAACTCCCGTTGACGGTATGCTTAGGCTCAAGATTTTCTTTGCTAAGCTGCTCAATATGTTAAGCAATCTGTTTATCAATGATATTCTCGGCAGTCTGCTTAATATCGTAATCCCCGAATCTGCAGCAGTTCTTGATTATGAAGAATTTGATCTTGATTCCTATGACAATTTCTATGCAGGTATGGATGAATTCATTGATGAGCCTCAGGGCGACAAGGTATGGAGCCTCGGCTACGGTAAGGCATCTGTGCTTCCTGCTGATTTCGGTGAAAAGTCATATGCAAAGGGTGCTTATCTTCCCTATGTTTTCGGTAACGAAATGTATCAGGATGAAGAGGGCAACTACGAAGACCTTATGGCAAGAGCTGTAGTTATGGACGACGGCTCAGGCAGAGGTAAGGTAGTATTTATTGCTCTTGATGCAATGGGATTTGCAAATGCTGACGTAAGACTTATCCGTGAAGCTCTCAAGGACTTCGCAGCTGAAAATAATATCGTAAGCATCAATGTTTCCTGCACTCACATTCACACAGGTATTGACTCTCAGGGTGTATGGACTGACCCCGTAGGCAATATTCTTAACAACGTTTCAAGCACAGAGGTTGAATACGGTGTTGACAGAAGCTTTATTGAATCTGTTGTTGCAGGCTCAAAGCAGGCTGTTATTGACGCTGTAAATGATATGAAGACAGGTAAGCTCTACTATTCTTCAGTTGATATTGAAGAATATGTATGGGACCGTACAGCTCCTATTGAGCTTGATACAAATATGTACAAGCTTGAGTTTGTTCCTTTTGATACCACAGCTGCCCCCACAATTGTTGCTACATTCGGCTGCCATCCCGAATCTGCAAGCTATGACTGGTCAGATGACGGATCAGGCGATCTTCTTCCCTTTGATAAAAAGTTCTCTGCAGACTTTATCTGGTACACAGAAAAGGTTATGAATGCAGCAGGCTATAACTTTATTTTCATCCAGGGTAATGTTTCTACAGTTACATCCGGCAGAGGTAATTCCAATGACGGTATCGACGGTAATGCTCACTATACCGCAGTGCGTTACGGCTATGAAATCGGTTATCTTCTTCTCGGTATGAACCTCAGTAAGGCTGACAGAATTGCACTCAATGCCGCTACAGGTGACTTCCTTGATGTTGAGCTTTACGGTGATCAGGAAGGCTACAGCGTATGGTATGATGCTATTCCCACAGTTGATGCTGTTGAGGTTGAGCCTGTTCTTAATATCAAGACAAAGCAGTTCTTTGTACGTATTGAAAACAATGTTATTGCACTTCTCGGTAAGACATCAGTTGCCGATAATATCGTTCTCAAGGATGACAACGGCAAGTTCTACACAATTTCCGAAGTAGGTTACCTTGAAATCGGTGACGAAATGAAGGTTTATATGTCCCCCGGTGAAACATTCGGTGAGCTTCTCTTCGGCGGTGACGGTGCAGAAGGCTTCCCCCTTACTCCCATCAGAGAGTACACAGGTGAGGATATCATTATTATGGACCTTATGAATGATGCTGCAGGCTATGTTGCAAATGAAGCAAACTATGTAATGGCAGGTCTTCAGTACAATGAGGGAACAGGTGAATTTGACAGTGACACATGGTGTCTCATTTCCTATGGTAAGACCGCAGGAACAACATTCATCTCTCACTTTTATGATGTTTTTGACAGTGTAAAATAAAATAACTTCCGTTATTATGCGGAGTGCTCTGTAGCAGGGCACTCCGCTGTTTTTTTAATATATAAATTATATTACTGCGGTTTGTGCTTGTTTTTTGCGTTTGTTTCTGTTATTCTTTGATATGAGGTGGTTTTTTATGTACGATATTGAAAAAAAACAGCTCAGATTCAATGATAACGGTAAATTCAGAATTCTTATGGTTTCTGATTTCCACTGTGGCTCAAGGCGTAAGGGCTTTGAGGACGGAAACCCCTACAGCCCCAAGGTAAAAGAGGCAATTGAGGCGCTTGTGGAAGAAACACATCCGGACTTTGTTATGGTAGGCGGCGATCAGTGTATAGGAAAAAGCCCTGAATATCTGTATAATTCCTTTACCGATATTATGTTCCCTGTGCTTGACAGAAGCATTCCCTGGGCACAGGTATTCGGCAACCATGACAGAGAATCTCCTATGAGCACCGAAGAACAGCAGAAGGTGTATGAAACCATTCCCCATTGCTTTTCGGAAAGAGGCCCCGAGGATATTTTCGGTATATGTAATTATGTTATCCCGGTGTATTCATCTGACGGAAAAAGAATTGCTTATAATCTGTTTGCTCTTGATTCAAACCGTGAGATATCAGACTATACCGAGCAGTTCGGTATAAAGGAAGAGGATAACAACATCCGTCTGCCCTTTGCCTTCGGCTCGGGAAGTGTACAGGCTATGCCTTTTTTTCAGCAGGTAATGTGGTATTACAATACCTCAAGGGAAATGGAAAAGGCAAACGGCAGAAAAATACCGGCTCTTATGTTTATGCACAATCCCATTCTTGAATATAATCTTATTTTCCGTAACCCCGAGGAATGTGATATGTACGGAGAAAAGAGAGAGGCGGTGTGCTGCTCAGAGCTTAATTCCGGACTGTTTACTGCATGCCTTGAAAGAGGCGATGTGAAGGGAATTTTCTGCGGACACGAGCATATGAATGCCTATCACGGCACATACTGCGGTATTATTTTAGGATATGCTTCCTGTGTAGGCTATGATATGTCTGCTCACGATGATATAAGAGGCGGCAGAATTATAGATATCACCGAGGACGGTGAAATTTTCACAAGGCATATAAAGCTTATGGCTATTATGGGTGAAAAGGCAAAGCGCCGCCCCGACTTTTTTGAAGGCGGACTTAACTATTTCATCAGAAACACACATCTGTAAGGAGAGAAAATTTTATGAAAGATATATTTTCATTTTTAATGGCATTACTTATGATTCTTCCTCAGCTGATTATGAGCTTTTTCCCCAGCAGTTTTGATACGGAATTTGATATAGCAGCTTCTGAAGCTGAGCTGCTTGTTGACGGTGCGGCTTCTTCACCTGTAATTTCAGAGGACGGACTTTGTTATGACTTCGGTGAGCTTAAAACCGACCTTTTTAACTACTTCGGTATCAGCTACACTGCGGATGCATATATGAAGGGTGTTATTACCTATAAAATTTTCGATGAGATAAGAAGTGAGGAATTTTTCCTGGAGCCTTCGGAAGACGGAGAATTTTTCAGTCTTATTGACGGTTATCTCGAAAAGGAAAAGTCACATTGCCTTATTTCTGTAAGCTTTGAGCCGTTGGATAAGGCAGAAGCTGATTTTGAGCTTAACGCAATCGGACTTTTCAACAGAGAAATACTCAAAAATGAAATTTATATAGAAAATGATGAGCTTAAGCTCGGTGTCACACTTCAGTGGGGCGGTGCTCTCAGCTATCTTGAGGACAAAAATTCCGATGTTGAGGCAGTTAAAGTGAACGGTGTGACAAAGGTTGACTCCGATGCTTCCTCACGTTACGGTGTAAGAGCACAGAGCAAGCATGTAAATCTTATTAATGCCAACGATACAGGCAGACTTGTTCAGCAGTCCTATTACGGCACAGGCGATTGTGAGCAGTATACAGGCGGCTATTATATGGACAACAAGTGGAATTACAATCCCGTTCAGGGCGGAAATCTGAATAACGAAGCCGCAAAGATTGTAGATGTCAGAATAGAAGACGAAAGTATTTATATAAAGTGCCGTCCTCTTGACTGGGCAAAGGCAAAGGCAGATATTACTCCCTCGTATATGGAAGCAGAGTATTCTCTTGACGGTTCTCTTGTAAAGGCAGTATGCCGTTTTGTTGATTATTCAGGCTATCCCGCAGTCGTAACAACTCAGGAATGCCCCGCATTCTATTGTATAGAGCCCCTTAACCGTTTTGTTTACTACTCAGGTGACAAGCCCTGGACAGGCGACAATACGCTTTCTTATGAAAATGACCTTATTTTCTGGCCCGATGCAGGCTATCCCAATTTTAGTGCTACCGAAAACTGGGCAGCATTTACCGGCGAATTTGATGACAGCTTCGGTATAGGTCTTTATGTAAACAATGAGGTATCCTTCCTTGCAGGTGTATTTGAAAGAGGCAAGTGTACCACAAAGGACCCTGCAACCGAGGGACCCACATCATATATTGCAGCAGTTGAACAGTATGAATTCAGAAGCTTTAACCCCACATCCTACGAATTCTATCTCTCCACAGGCACAGTTTCCGAAATCAGAGACAGCTTCAGCCGTGTAGTAAAATAATCGTTTTTTCTTCGGAAAACAAAAAAAGTACCCTTTCCGTACAGTAAACGGAGAGGGTACTTGGTTTTTATTCGGCAAATGTTACGCCGTAGACACTGTTGGTGATTTCTGCCTGCTTGTCAAGGGGACAGCCGTAGATTGTCAGATTCAGGAAATTGTTCTGAAGTACATCGAGGCTGAGGCCTTCGGTATAGTCAAGGGTTATTGAGCTTGAATTTATACTGTTGAGATATGTGCCGTCCGAAAAGCTGTTGTTGTGCAACGTGATTTTATTATAATTGTTTTCAGAGGATAATGCTATCTCGGTCAGCTCGTTATCATTGAGATATACACTTGCATAATTGTCAAACACCAGAGTTGAGGAAATCTTTGTAATTTTGTTTTTTGAAAGGTCAAGCTCATTGAGTAAGGGTAATGCTTCAATTCCCTCTGTGGATGTGATTTCGTTGTCGGATGCAAAAATCTTTTTCATTTCCGCAGAATTTTTAAGCGGCGCAAGGGATGTTATATTGTTTGATGTAACATCAATTGTTATAAGATGTATACAGCCTTCAAGAGGGGATAAGTCGGAAATACTGTTGTTGCTGAGCTTTACTTCCTTAAGATGCTCTGCGGATTTGCTGAGTACGGAAATATCACTGATGCCGCAGTCAGAAAGGCTTACCTTTTCAAGAAGTGTGCAGTTTGATATGCCGTCAAGTGTGCCGATATTATTTCCCGAGGCATTGATTTCTTCAAGGAATATCATTTCCTTAAGACTCTCAAGAGAGGTAAGCTCAAGATTTGCAATTCCAAGAGCCGTGATATTCTGATTGCCTGTAAGAAAATCAATATCACGTATGGGAGTATCTGAAATATCGATGTGAGTAAGCATCGGACAGCTGTTGTAAACGGTTTCGATATTATCAATTGCAGTGCCTGAAATTATCAGGGTAGAAAGGCGGGATAATTCTCCCTCATTAATATTAAGACTTTCAATAAGGGGATTGCCTGAAATATCAAGATGATAAAGATTTGCGCAGGCTCCTAAATTTATGCTGTCATAAAATTCCTGGGATATATTGCAGTTTTTAATGGTTACCGAAGAAAAGTCAAAGAATATATCCTGATTGAACAAGGGTGCTTCAATTATACAGTCGGTGAAGGTCAGACTTGAAAGATTGGTGAAGCTTGAAAGACTGTTTATATCATCCCCAGTGATTGTATCCTCACTGAAATACAGGTAGGATGTGTCCAACTCATATTCACTTCCTGCAATGGTTATTGTGGGAGTAAACATATTTCCGCCTGTAAGAACGGGAATAAGAACGACTGCCAAAATCAGCAGGGCAGCTGCAGCGGCAATAATAATTTTTTTCTTTGATTTTTTTCTTTTCTTTTCAGCTTTTACCGATACGGATGAAGAAGCGGCTGCAGAAGATGCTGCAGGTGTCTTTTCCTTTGCACCTGAAGTGTCTGACGGAGATGCGGCATCTTTTTTATCAAAGTCTTTTTCATAAGGAGAATAAGCCTTTCTCTCAGGCTCCTTTTTCTTCGGCTCATCTTTAACAATGGGGGGATTCTCACCGTTCAGCTGTTTGCCTACAAATTCAATGATTTTTTCGGGCGGTACTGCAGCTGTTGCAGGAGCTTCGGCACATTCAGCAGGCTTTTTAGGTTCTGCGGCAGGGGGAGTGCCCTTTATACCCAGGTTGTTTTTTATCTCTTTTATGAGCTTCTTCAGAGCTTCATCGGGATTTGTGTAGCCGTCCTTAAACTGAATGTTTGAAAGAAGGAAGCTGAACTCTGCATTGAGATCACACTTTTCAACCATAAAGGGGAGAATAAGCTTTTTGGCATTTATTGCACCGTCAATCTCCTTTGGAATCCATTGTGAGGTCTGTGCCGCCTTTGAGAGGACAAGCACAAAAATCCTGCAGCCCTTTATTGCATTGGTGATTTCCATAGCATAGCTTGAGCCCCCCGGAATATCCTGAGGTGCCATCCATACTGAAACTCCGTCAGCCTTAAGAGCTTTGTATATATTATATGCAATATCGTATTCGTCTGATTTATAGCTGATAAAAACATCTCTGCTCATCTGAATCACTCCAATTTGTATATAATTAATTATACCATAAAACAGTTTGTACGGTAAAGACCGTCAGATAAATTTTTATGTAAAATATCGGATGAATAAACTGTAAATTTTAACTATAGCTATTGAAAAAAAGATTGATATGGTGTATAATGAATAAGGTTTGTTAAAAAATTAACATTCTTTCCGTAAATTATAATTTTTGTATAAAAAAGGAGAATTACTATGCAGAGATTTACTTTACCCAGAGATATCTACCACGGCAAGGGTGCACTTGAGGTTCTTAAGACCCTCAGCGGTAAAAAGGCTATTGTTTGTGTCGGCGGCGGCTCAATGAAAAAGTTCGGCTTCCTTGACAGAGCAGTAGCATACCTTGAAGAAGCAGGTATGGAGGTTAAGCTCTTTGAAGGCATCGAGCCTGACCCCTCAGTTACTACCGTTATGAAGGGTGCAGAGGTTATGGCAGAATTTCAGCCTGACTGGATTGTTGCAATCGGCGGCGGTTCACCCATTGATGCTGCAAAGGCTATGTGGATAAAGTATGAATATCCCGAAATCACATTCCCCGAAATGTGTAAGGTATTCGGTATTCCCGAGCTTCGTCAGAAGGCTCATTTCTGTGCAGTTTCATCCACATCAGGTACTGCTACTGAGGTTACTGCCTTCTCTGTTATCACAGACTATGAAAAGGGTATCAAATATCCTCTTGCAGATTTCCAGATTACTCCCGATGTTGCTATTGTTGATCCCGAGCTTGCCGAGACTATGCCCAAGAAGCTTGTTGCTCATACAGGTATGGACGCTCTTACACACGCAGTAGAAGCTTATGTTTCCACAGCAAACAGTGACTTCACAGATCCTCTTGCACTTCACGCTATCAAGCTTATCAAGGAGAATCTTGTTGCTTCCTATAACGGTGATATGAATTCACGTGCAGTTATGCACAACGCACAGTGCCTTGCAGGTGAAGCATTCTCAAATGCACTTTTAGGTATTGTTCACTCAATGGCTCACAAGACAGGTGCTGCTTTTGATGATTTCGGTGCTCATATCATCCACGGTGCTGCTAATGCTATGTACCTTCCTAAGGTTATCGCTTATAACGCAAAGAACGAAACAGCAGAAGCAAGATATGCAGAAATCGCTGACCACATCAAGCTCGGCGGTAACACAAATGCCGAAAAGACAGCTGCTCTTATTGCTTTTGTAAGAGAGCTCAATGATGCTCTTAACATTCCTCAGTGTATAAAGAACTACGGTGCTGACAGCTACTTTGCAGAACAGGGCTTCGTTCCTGAAGAAGTATTCCTTGAAAGACTTCCCGAAATCTCAAAGAACGCAGTTGCTGATGCTTGTACAGGCTCCAACCCCAGAGCTATTGACCCTGCTCAGATGGAAGCCCTCCTTAAGTGCTGCTACTACGATACAGAAGTTGATTTCTGATAAAAACATTATAAAATAACAAAGCGGTGCAGATTTTTTCTGTACCGCTTTTTTGTCAGGTAAAACCTTTTATATTAATTTTTGTATATGTCAGTTGTTTTCCGACAGGCACTCCGTTATCTGCTTTTTGTAGCTTAAGAAGCTTTCCGAAACGGTAAAATCACGGCTGCGGGGCTTTTTTTCATCAATCACGATTTCTTTGACTATTGTTGCAGGCTTGCCTGAAAGTATATATACCTTATCCGAAAGAAGAATAGCTTCGTCTATGTCGTGGGTGATAAAGAGGGTTGACAGCTTTATTTTATCCATAATGCCGAGATACCATCCGTGTACATTTGCCTTTGTAAGCATATCAAGTGCCGAAAACGGCTCGTCAAGTAAGGCTATCTTTTCCGAAAACAGATAGGTTCTCAGAAGTGCAGCACGCTGCTTCATACCGCCCGACAGCTGAAAGGGAAATTTTTTTTCGGTGCCCGAAAGACCGAATTCGGCAAAATGCTCCGAGGCGGTTTTTCGTGCTTCTTCCTTTTTTATGCCTCTTATTATCAGAGGAAGAGATACATTGTCGAGAATGGTTTTGTGGGGAAGAAGAAGATCCTTCTGAAGCATATAGCTTACCTTACCCGGCACACCTGTTATATTTTCACCGTCAAGCAGAACCTCACCGCAGTCAGGGTCAGAAAGACCTGCTATAATATTGAAAAGCGTGGTTTTACCGCTGCCGCTGACACCTAAAAGGGCAGCAATTTCTCCCTTTTTCAGTGAAATATTGACATTTTCAATGATTTTTTCATTTCCGAAGGATTTTGAAATTCCTTTTGCTTCTAAAACAGACATAAGCTTTCTCCTGTTATTTTGCGGGAAGATAATCGTTTGTAAAGCCGTAATTGAGTTGTACACTGTTCTCTGTCAGCTGATTTTCATTTACCCATTCATAGAATGCGTTCCATCTGTCGGCATCAAATATACCCCACTGAGAAGCTTCAGCCTGATATTTATCTGCAAGATAAAGCTGACTTGCCTTTACAAGCTCAGCATCAAGCTCGGGAGCAGCCTCACAAAGAATTTCCGCTGCCTCTTCGGGGTTATTTATTGCATACTCATAGCCGCGGCTTACGGCTCTCATAAATGCCTTTGCAGCCTCGGGACGGTTTTCAAGGAAAGAGTTGCCTGCAATAATTACGGGTGTGTAATAGTCAAACACAGGATCAATATCCCTGAATTCAAAATAGTCTGTGGGGAGGTTTTCAAGCTCGGTTTTGACACCTGCCCAGCCGTAGAAAACCCAGATTGAGTCAACAGATTTTGTTTTAAGTGCGGAAACCTCGTCGGTCACGGTGCTCGGAATAAGATTTACCTTGCTGAAATCACCACCGTCTGCTTTTATAACGGCTTCAAGTGTAGCAAGCTCAATTGCACCGTTCCATGTGGCATATGAGTGGCCTTCAAGACCTGCAGGCTTATCCATACCTTCACCCTTGCGTGAGATAATTCCCGATGTGTTGTGCTGGATTACTGCACCGATTGCGGTTACGGGTAATGTCTCACCGCCTGAGAATGCCGCAGCCAGAGAGTCCTGGAATGAAATGCTGATATCTGCCTTGCCCGAAGCTACAAGCATAACGGAGCTGTCTTCGGGGGGCTGTGCGATTTCAACACTGAGTCCTTCTTCGGCAAAGTAACCAAGCTTTTCGGCAACATAAATTCCCGTGTGGTTGGTGTTGGGTGTCCAGTCAAGGACAAAGGTGATTTTTTCTGTTTCGGTTGTATCACCGCATCCGCTCATTGTAAGAGGAACGCATATAAGACATAAACATATTATTATATTTATTAATTTTTTCATTTGTCATTACTTCCTTCCCATCGTACGGTTTTTTTGTGGAGATAATCAACGAGCTTCATAAGCACAAGACTTATAACAGATATGAGTATTATAACAGCAAACATCTTGTCGAAGGCATAGGCTTTTTTTACTCTGGTCATATAAACACCGAGACCGTCAAAGCCGCCCAGCCATTCGGCAATGACTGCACCTACAACCGCATAGGAGACGGAAATTCTCAGTCCCGAAAAAAACTGCGGTAAGGCACCGGGCAGCTTTATGTGTCGGAATATCTGATTTTTATCTGCCCCCATTGCCTTAAGAAGATTTACTGAATCCTTGTCAGAGGATCTGAAGCCCTCAAGCAGACCTACGGTTATGGGGAAAAACGTTGTTATTGCTATAAGTACAATTTTCGGCATCATTTCATAGCCGAACCACAGCACCAGCAGGGGAGCTATAGAAACTGCCGGCACGGTCTGTGTCAGTATGATAACAGGGTAGAATGCCTTGTACAGCCCCTCGGAACGGTCCATTATGACAGCAATTATAAAGCCTGCGGCAATACCTGCCCCGAGCCCTGCAAATGCCTCAATAAGGGTTGTACCCGAATGCTTCATAAGAGTGGGGAATTCCGAAATAAGCGCAGAAGCAACATCAACGGGGGATGGCAGCATAAAGCTGTCAACAAGACCCAGCGAGCATATACCCTGCCAGAGGATGACAAGAATTATTATTGCTGAAGCACTCAGTAATTTATCTGTGATGCTTTGAAACCTTTTCTTCAATTGTAAGCACATCTCCGTCCGGTCGGTAATTGATTTTAATATTTGATGACATAGCCTTTGCTCCGGCATTTGCTGCTATCAGATGGCAGTTTTTTATAACTTCAATAAGCTCTTCAAAGCTGCCTTCAACAGATGTTTCGAGAGGCCCTACAAAGTAGCTGAGACCTGTGGATTTTATGTAAGCTATTACTTCATCCACAATTCCGATAACCTCTTCGTCAGATGAAACCTTAGGTACTATCTGTATACCGATACTTGAATTCATTGACATATTCTCCTTTTCTGATATCTGACAAGTTACCTGTGTACAATGCCGACCGGTGCACGGAAAAAATACCGTATCAGAAATACTGTATCATTTTTTTCGTTATTATATCCTTGCAAAAAGCAGCTTTCCTTTATGCAGGATATAATATTAAGCTTCGCAGATAAAATCAGACGAAACAAAAAGCACCTGAGTCGGCCGAGCTCAGGTGCAAAGCTTTCAATAATAAAATTGAAACATTTATTCCTACGCCGGCATTATCCGGATCAGGTTCATGGGTTCAGAGTATTAACTCAATCTCAGCCGGTTTTATTACCAGCACCCCTTCAATTGTCAGGTTTATAATACAACCTTTGCATTTATTTGTCAATGGTTTTATTATCTGCCTTAAAGGAAATCAGAGGAAATGGGAACTTTTTGTATTCTTCCTGAAAATTTCCCCTTTTTATCCGAAGCTCCGTATTATGAGTCCGTCTTGTACTCGTCCCTTCATTATCCGTCGGAACAAGTCCTTTTACACAAAAAAATCGTAAGGTTACCGGATAATATCCCGGGTAACCATACGAATCGGAAAAAGTATAAAGCGATCGGTAAGCTCATCCGAAAGGCGGCAATGCTGAATTTTATGCAGCCTGCAGAGCTTTCTTTTTTCTGTGCGGCTGCTGTGCGCTTCTGTAACGGATAATTCCGATAATAACCGAAATAAGAGATATTGATTCACTTAAAATTCCGCTGTAGGAGAATGCAAAAGCGTTGTAAACAAGAATAAGTGATGAGGAAATAAGTATTGTCTTGCGGAAGCTCTTTGCATTGCACATTCCCATGCACATAGTATTAACAACAAGTCCGAGTGTTATCAGCAATGAGTGGATACCTTCCCATGAAAGAATACTTGCTGCTGCTATGCACAAAGAAATAAGAACAGTTGATGTCAGGTCTGTACGCTGATTCTTGTCACGGAAGTAGAATATGAAATTACGGATGATGCATACAACATTTAAAGCAAAGCCTGAATAAGCACCGATAAGAAGATACTGAACACAGCTCAATGCTGTTGCAACCGTCTGGATCGTCATAAGCTTTCTTTTTTCATTTACCTGATATGAATAGAAAAACAAGCCTACTGCAATAAAACCTAAAATGTGACCGATTAATGTGACAAAATTCTGCATAATTACCTCTGAAATACATTGCGTGATATAGTTTTGTTACCGATAAATAATTATACTTGTTTTTGCATTTAAATCAAGAATCAAACTGACGATATTGCACAAAACAATATACAAAATTTTGGTTACTGTGCATATGAAATATGGTGATATGTGTATTAAAAAGGATGCCGTTTGTGTCTTTTTACCAAAAATCGGAGTATGTTTATGCATAAGGGGAAAGCCTTGGACCGTTTGTCTCGCTTTCACTTTTCAGGTCAATCTTTTCCCGATTGTAAGATACGAAGGAGTCTGAAAATCAATTCAGAACAACGAAAAATTTATTTATGGAAAATAAGTCTGATATATGGTATAATTATTTTCATAAGCTGTAAGCCCGGTATATTTTTGGTTTCAGGTATTTTTATGACATACAGGCCGGAATACTATATAATTCACGATAAGAGTACGGCTATGTAGTAAGCGGGGGATATTAATTATGAATTTTCAGACACGGGAAATCCAAAATAATGTGCAAATTTCAGACAACTCAGGCGATGACAGAATCAAGATTACAAATCAGATGCTTATGAAAGACGGCAGGGCGTGGATTCCCGTTATGGGAGAAATGCATTACAGCCGTGTGCCCTGTGAAAGATGGGAAGAGAATCTTCAGAAGATGAAGGACGGCGGTATTGATATTGTTGCCTCATATGTCTTCTGGATTCATCACGAGGAGAGAAAGGGAGAATTTGATTTCAGCGGCAGCCGTGATATAAGACGCTTTGTTGAGCTGTGTCATAAAACAGGGCTCGAATTCTGTCTTCGTATCGGTCCGTGGGCTCACGGTGAATGCAGGAACGGCGGCTTTCCCGACTGGCTTCAGAATGAATGCTCCGATATTCTTCGCTCAAATAAGGAGCCTTATATATCTTATGTAAAACGCTATATAAATGAAATTGCCTGTCAGCTGAAAGGACTTCCTCTTTTTGCAATACAGATTGAAAATGAATTGCAAAGAGATCCCGATTATATTGAGACGGTTCGTCAGCTTGTCACGGAAGCGGGACTTCACGCACCCTTATATACTGCAACAGCCTGGGGAAGAGCAAGGCTGCCCGAAACGGTTTTTCCTATGTACGGCGCATATCCCGAGGCACCCTGGACAAATCACATAAGAGAGCTTGAGCCGAATCCCAACTATTTCTTTTCTCTTATCCGTGAAGACGGCTGTATCGGCTCGGATATTCTCGGAACATCAACAAATATAACAGACTGCCGTGACGATGTACCCTTTATGACCTGTGAAATGGGCGGCGGCAATCAGATCACCTACCACCGAAGACCGATATTCTGCTCTGGTGATATTGAGGCTCTCGTTATATGTAAGCTCGGAAGCGGTATGAATCTTTTAGGATATTATATGTACTGCGGAGGACTGAATCCAATAGGTCTTACTACTATGCAGGAAAGTAAGGCAAGCGGATATTCAAATGACTGTCCCGTTATTTCATACGATTTTCAGGCTCCTGTGGGGGATATGGGACAAATAAGGGAAAGCTATTTCCGTCTGTCCTTTATTCACAGATTTTTACATTCATTCGGAGAGCTGCTTGCTCCTATGATTGCAATAATGCCCGATAAAGCACCGTATTCAAAGGATGATGTAAATACACTGAGATGTGCTTTGAGAAGTGACGGAAACAGCGGTTTTCTGTTTATAAATAATCATATCCGTCTTCATAAAATGCCTGCACATCCTGCACACGGCTTTAATATTGAATTCAATGAGAGAACAGTGTCCTTCAGCCTTGATATTCCTGAGGACAGCTCATTCTTTATTCCCGTGAATATTTCTGTCGGCGATCTTGACATCCTTTATGCAACCGCACAGCCTGTTTCATATTCGGAAAACCGTCTGGAGCTTATGCAGATTACGGGTATTGCACCGGTTATTGTTCTTTCAGAGGGAAAGACTTATTCTCTTGAAGAGGGTCTTAACCGCATCAATGAAACGGATGTCGTTCTTCTGAAAAATGATATCTATGAAAAATCAGAGCTTCATAAAATATCTGCTTCGGCAACAGAAAAATGCTGTGATGCGGATATACTGTTGGGGCATCTGCCCGTCGAGGATAAAACCGAAGAATATAAAGTCTGCTGGACTGACGAGGATAAATGGCTTGTTATAAAAGCAAAAGGAAATATTGCAGGCTTTTTTGTAAATAAACAATTAGTTTCGGATTTTTATCTTAACGGTGACAGCTGGGTAATTGATCTTCGATTTATCAGAGAGAAAAACGGTATTATAAAAATTCAACCGCTTTCTGATAAGGACTTAAAAGAAATATATGCTGAAATCCCCCTTGAAACGGGAACTTATATTCCCGAGGTATACACGTGCAAGGATAACCGATTATTTATATAATGGCTCCCTGAACCAATTCGCGCAAAGGCTTTGCCTTTGCTTGTACCCGCAAAACATAGTTGTCTCAGACACTGCCGTGTCCGATAATCCTTGTTTTTGCTTTTCAAGCACTCCCTTCATCGCCCACCGGGCGCGGACAGCAGAAACTGCGTGTCATGAGCCCACTCGGGTTCATCCTTACGGAGGGAAGTTGGTGTAAGTCCTTCCTGCGCAAAAAAAGGTATTCCGTGTGGAATACCTTTTTTTTATCTGTATTAATGAAAATAATTAATCAGCAATCGTATTTATCAATAGTGCAGTTCACCGCAAGAGCAGGTTCTGCCTACACCAAAGATGCTGCATATGAAACGGATTATAGTCCATACGGTTTTTGCAAAGAAATTATTTTCTTTATGGCAAAGGTGGGGACAATTGTAAGTTGCACCACATTCGGTACATTTATCATTTTCATAATTATGCTCTGCAAGAGGAGTAGATTTCTGTGCTACAAGAATTTCACCGCAAACTGAACACTTTTTACCCTCTGTAAGACCTGTTTCCGTACATGTTGCCTTCTTGGCGGGGATTATTTCTTCTGTATGGGGAAGAGTGGAATCGGGAGTAGTAGTAAGCTGACGGCTTACTTCCTCGCCGCATACTGTACAATATGTGGTGAGCTCGTAGGTCTCATTCTTTGCGCAGGTTGCAGGAGTTATATTTTCCTTAACTGCTTCTCCCGGAGTATGTGCAGCAGGAATTACCTTATTAGCTGCATCCTTACCGGATGTACAATCTGTGCAGTAAGTACCGCCAACTACACCGTCCTCTGTGCAGGTTGCATCCTTATGCTCTATATAACCATCTGAGTTATGGCCCTTTGCGGGAATTGTTGCAAGCGCTTCTTCTCTGCCGTATCGACAAACTGTGCAGAAATTACCGCCGACTATTCCGACTGTGTAGCAGGTCGGTTCTTTGTGTTTAATAACGCCGTCCTGATTGTGGTCTGCAAGAGGAATTTCTTCCTGCTTTGTAGTAATCTTGTTACAAACTGAACACTTGTAACCGTCTGTGAGACCTGTTTCCTTACAGGTTGCAGGCTTACCGGGAATCACTATATCTTCTGTATGAGGTAACTTAGGAATTTGTGCTCTTGCTTCCTCGAAGCCCATTCTACAGATTGCACAGTAATCACCACCAACAATACCCACTACGGAACAGGTGGGATCTCTATGATTAATAGTTCTCATAGTATGCTCAGTTGAAAGAGGAATTACTTCCTGAGGTACAAGAATTTCACCGCAAACCGAGCACTTAACACCATCTGTAAGACCTGTTGCCTTACAGGTGGCCTTCTTACCCTTAATAATTTTTTCGGTATGCGCTGCAAGAGGAATTACTTCTTCTGCTGCTTCCTTGCCGTAATTACAAGCTGTACAGTAAGTACCGCCGACAACACCTGTTTCAGTACAGGTTGCATCCTTATGAGCTACAACACCGTCTGTGTTATGATCTACAGTGGGAATTACTGCTTCAGCTGCTTCCTTGCCTTCACCACAGGCTGTGCAGTATGTACCACCAACAACGCCTGTTTCAGTACAGGTTGCATCCTTATGAGCTACAACACCGTCTGTGTTATGATCTACAGTGGGAATTACTGCTTCTGCTGCTTCCTTACCGTAATTACAAGCTGTACAGTATGTACCGCCGACAATACCTGTTTCAGTGCAGGTTGCAGCCTTGGGTTCTACATAACCGTCTGTGTTGTGAGAAGCAAGGTCACCATATGCTGTACCGCAAACGTCACACTTTGCCTGTTCTGTGCAGGTTGCTGTGCCGCCTGTATGATTTTCATTTGCTTCAACTGTTGTTGCACCGCAAACAGGACAAACAACTGCAGTTGTGCAGTCACCGTCGTCCTCGGCATTTTCGTGTGTGCAAGCAGCTACAAAGCTGTCACTTGTGAGAACTGTATTATCAGAAAGAGTTACTTTACAGAAATACTCATTTCCGCCAACGGGATTTGCAAGAGTTGCGTCTGTTTCGCCTTCAACTGCTGTGTATCCTTCAGATACGAAATATGCTCTTACTGTTGTGCTGTCAGTTGCACCCTCTGCAACCAGGAAATATGTATTTGCTTCGTCAGCAGTCAGGGTGAAGGTTGTGTTGGTTGTTGCTCTGGGAAGTGCCCAACCAGACCAATCACCATCTCCGAAATCACCATCATCGCCCCAGTCGTCACCGCCACCTACTACTTCGAAGTATGCATCTGTAACGCCTTCGCTGAATACAACTTCAACAACGTCACCTGCATTAAGGTCGAGAGTAAAGTAAGAATGGTAGTAATACCAATCGTCATACACACCAATCCAGCCGATTTCTGCATCGTAGCCGCCATTGAACACGTCAACATTGTCGGCATCTGCATCGGTGATTTCTACACGGTTTTTTGCACCGGTATACCACTGATATGTAGCTCCTGCATCTTCACCGGAAAGTGTTACATAGGGTTCGTCGTTTGTAGGCTGATGGGCAATCGTCAATTCTTCTTCTTCTTTTTCTTCAGCTATAAAGCTGTTACTTGTAAGAACATTACCGTCAGAAAGAGTTACCTTACAAAGGTATTCACTATCAGCAACGGAATTTACCAGTGTAGCGGCTGTTTCACCGTCAACTGCTGTGTATACCTTGGAAACACGATAAGCTTTAGCTGTTATGGCAGTGGAAGCTATTTCCTCAGCAACCAGATCATACTCGAAGGTATCGGAAACCGTCAGAGTGAAATCATTCTGTCCGCGTCCGTTTACAATCTCATCCCAGCTTATGCTGTCGTCACCGTCGCCTTCACCGATGATTATATCGCCATCACCTTCAATATCACCCCAGTCAACGCCGTCGTCACCAACATCGTCACCGATGATTATTCCGTTAGGGTCGAGATATGCCTTTACAGCTCTCTTGCTGAAATTAACTTCAACCACATCACCGGCTTCAAGATCAGCTCTGAAGAAGGTTGCAGTGCTTTTTTCAATAACCGGAGTCCAGCCTGTTTCGGCATTGTAAGGAGTCTGTGCTTCGTCAACGAGTGAAGCATTTTCGTCTGTGATTTCAACACGGTTTTCAGTAACAACATACCACTGATATGTTGCATTATCTTCATAATCAAGTGCTACATAAGGCTCGTCAGCTGTGGGCTGATGGGCAATCTTAAGTACTTTTTCTATACGATAGTTGAACTGGCCAAGGTCGAGATTCTTATCACCGACACCAACGTAATAGGTTTTGCCTGCTTCCAATTCCACTTTACAATCGAAATGGTTGCTGAGGGCACCAAACCAACCGTCATCATTGGGTTCTTCGTCATTGTCATTTTCTGCGATAAGATTCATCTCTGCATCGTAAATACAGATGTAGGGGTCACTTTCGGCAGTTTCGTCTTCGACAGAAAGGGAAAATTCGTCCCAACCTATCGAGTCATCGCCTTCGCCATCGCCGATAATGATGTCATCATCGTCTCCGTACCAACCGTCGTCATAGTCGGAGGACTTGAAAGCATAGAGTGCCGTTACATCGGGAATAAACTTAGCATATTCAAGCTCGTTTTGTGTCAGGCAGGTTGTCGGATAGTCAACACCAACCTCCAATTCCACAAGAGGATCCTCTTCGCCGCATTCTTTACAAATTCCATCCAAAGCACCGTAAGGATGCTCGCATTCAATTATTATGAATGCTGATGCCAGGGGGGTAACGGAAAACACCATCAGAATTGAGAGAATAATTGATAGTACTTTCTTCATTCAGAATCTTCCTTTCAAAAAAATATTTTTATATGTAATCAATGCAAAGCACTTTCTTACATTGCTACATAACGATAAAACTGCACCTGCACGGAATCATCAAGCCTTCCGGCGTATTGATGTGAATTCTGAGCTGTAACTTAAAAATCAGTCTGACATTTCCTCTGCCTGAAACGGTCAATTGTTAATATAATGTTATTATATAGCACTATAACAGAAAGTGCAATGGGTTTTATGGTAATTTTCTCAAAAAAGAAAATGTAGATTTTCCGACTTACTTCCTTTACTGTGTTTACAGCTTGATTATTGCCTGATCGGAAACATCTCCCAAAGCAACACCTTTAAGAACTTTTGTTAATAACCCTACTCCTCCTATGAGGCCGTTGGCACAAGTCCTTTTGCACAAAAAATAAGTACACCTTATGGTGTACTTGTTTTTTTACATGGTACGTTGCACCGATTTAGATATCGGCATAAAACAATTCGATAAATTCTTATTTATAATACAGTGTAACTCGCATCGGATAATTTATTCATTGCTCTCTTATAGTGTTATTTCTCTTTATACGATTCCCATTGCCATTTCTACCAACAACGCAACGACAACGACCAACGCCGAGATGATAAAACCGTGGATCATCGGACGGATACCGGCTTTCTTCATGCTTGAGAAGGATGTGTTCAAACCGATGGCTGCCAATGCACATACCATAAGGAATTTGCTTGCACTCTTGGTGCCGGATACAACAGCGGCAGGAATTGGGAACACGCTTGCTACAATAGACATTGCAAGAAATCCGAGAATAAACCAAGGGAATATCTTTGCAATGCTGAAATTTGCCTTCAGTTCGCTTCCGTTTTTGCTGTTTGCAAGGGCTTCTTTGCGCTTAAGACGGAGCTGCACAAAAGAAAAGGTAATAACGGTAGGAATAATCGCAAGGGTTCTTGTGAGCTTTACCATTGTGGCAAAATCACCTGCGCCTTCTGAGAAGGCATAGCCGGTCGCAACAACGGAAGAAGTATCGTTAACTGCCGTTCCCGCCCAAATACCGAATGCCTGATCGGTCATTCCCATCG
This sequence comes from Acutalibacteraceae bacterium, assembly GCA_045588855.1. Lineage (GTDB taxonomy): Bacteria > Bacillota > Clostridia > Oscillospirales > Acutalibacteraceae > RUG806. Next base: position 61 of record JAZNEX010000127.1, on the reverse strand, counting down.
CTTGTCCCATAATGGGAAACAATACGATCATTGCCATATCGAACAGAAAAGTAGCAGACAT
>JAZNEX010000126.1:0-5107 GCA_045588855.1 Acutalibacteraceae bacterium | reverse complement strand
AACTACCAAAGAAACCCTTTAAAACTGTAAAAATCAGCAAAAGCAGGCAAAAACAAGGTTTTTGCGTTTTATGCTATAAACAAACCTCGCCCTCGGAGTACCTTTGTACGCCGTCGGGTAAACCAAAATAAAGCTGAACGCTTTATTTTGGCTCAGTTTGTTCATTCTGCGCATTTTTTCCTAGCCCCTAAAAAGGGGATGTTCATAACACAAGTAGTTCTCCGGCAATACATATTCTATCTTTCGTACTCTAATATATTTCCTCAGATATGGAGGAATACATAATGTCAAATATCATTGAAGATTTATATTACGGAAAAAAGTAATATGTTAGGTTTTGTATCAAGTTTCAGGCTTGATGCTAAATTTACATGCGGTGCTTTTATAGGGAAATAATCAAAATCGTAGTTCTATCTGTTGTCGGAGAGCTGACTAATTTTTCCGTCACGTACTTTGATTTTGAAGGTTTTATGAATATCGACACAAGAAGTTCCGACAGAAACCGTGTAATCACCGTTATGCATACCTAAAACCATACGGCGGTCATAGTAGCAGAAGGCTTCGTTGGGAACAGGTATACTGATTTGAGTTTTTTCTCCCTTTTTAATCTCAACACGCGCATATGCTTTCAGCTCCTTCAGGGGCATTACAACATCACAGTTAATCCCCGTCAGGTAAGTCTGAATAACCTCCGCACCATCAAAGTCACCGGTATTCTCAACCGTAAGATTTATCTTAAGACTGTCCGCCAGATTGATACATTCAAAATTATCAAGTTTAAAGTCTGTATAGCTCAGTCCGAAGCCGAACGGATAAAGCGGAGCTCCGTCATTTTCAATATAGCCGTAACCTCTTCCTGACGGCTTCATCGAATAGAAAAGAGGAAGCTGTCCGACAGTTTTCGGGAATGTTATGGGAAGCTTTCCACTCGGAGAAATCTCTCCGAAAAGAATTTCACATATAGCTTGTGCACCCTGTTCACCCGGGAACCATGCTTCTAAAACAGCACCACAGCCGTCCAGCCACGCAGTCATATCTACAGGTGAACCATTAAGAAGCACAACTGCTGAATTTGAATTTGCCGCAGTCATTCTGCGTATACTTTCCTCCTGATCCGTTTTGACGGTGAACTCAATTTTGCCCACAATAACCGCACTGTTATCTTTTTGTTCCGTACGCGTAATACCGGGAAGACGGATATCCGAACGGTCAAGTCCTTCACCTTCAACAAGTGCAGTCATATATATTGCTGCATCACACTCGGCGGCAACCTCTTCGATGTAAGCATCCTCCGCGAAAACAACCTCAACGGCTCCGTCAAGATATTCTCTGAGATACTGTAACGGTGTTTTTGCATCCTCAGCCGTCCATTTGACTTCGAAAGGACCGGAATAGTTTTCTCCGACCGGGAAAACATCCGCACCCATACCGAACACAGCCAGCTTCTTCATTTTTTTCTTATTAAGAGGCAAAACGCCTTCATTCTTCAAGAGCACCATTGATCTGCGGGCTGCTTCAAGCGCCAGTTGCTTATGCTCGTCACAGCGCACAAGGCTCTGAGCCTCATTTCTGTCTGCAAAAGGCTTGTCCATAAGACCGATGCTGAACTTTGCAGTCAACACACGCAGAAGTGCACGGTCAATATCAGATTCATCAATCCAACCTTCTTTGTAAGCAATCATCAAATCATCATAAGAGTTTTGTGGCAAATCAACATCCAGACCTGCTTTGAGGCTCGCTGCCTGAGCCTTCCATTCTGTATCAAAAAGTCTGTGTGCTTCCCAAACGCCCTCAACCGAATTGTAATCAGAAACAACAAAGCCTTTAAAGCCCCACTCGTTACGCAAAATATCGGACAGGAGCTTTTCGTTACAAGTGCAGGGAACACCGTCCCAGCTGTTATATGCAGCCATAACAGACATTGCTCCGCCTTGCTTGATACACTTTTCAAATGGCTTAAGATAAACTTCTCGCATAGTCCTTTCACTTGTATCGGAAACATTGGAGTCTCTTCCTCCATAAGAATAGTTATCTGCATAATGCTTTGGTGTGGCGATAACACCGTTTTTCTGTAATCCTCTGCAAATTGCAGCACCCATATCTCCGTTCAGGAGCACATCTTCACCGAAGCTTTCAATTGTTCTCCCCCAACGACAATCCCTGACAACATTTACTACCGGAGTAAGAGCCTGCCTTACACCTACAACGGCACACTCCTTCCCTATAACGTCGCCTATCCGTTCAACTAAATCCTTATCAAACATCGATGCCATACCTATCGGTTGTGGGAAGCAGGTTGCCATACCCCACTGTGCTCCGTGAAGAGCCTCTGCGTGTTCAATGGGCGGAACAGACAACGAATTGCACTCCATACTACGACGTATATCTCGGTTAATTTCATCAGCAACTTCCGCAGGAGAAACAGGTTCTCCTCGCTGCTCGTGCATAAAATGTCCAGGATTACGGAAATTACCGAAACGATATTCTCGCCTTTCTTCGTAATCCTCGCGTATAGGATAGAGCATCTGACAAGAAAGCTGACAGATCTTTTCTTCAAGGGACAGCTTTTTCAGAAGCTCTTCTGCTCTTTTTTCAGGCGATTTATTCATAAGGTCAACTCCTATTAATGTGCTTTTATGATAAGATATCCGCAGACAGGCAGTGTTATTTTTCCGGAAACGCTTTCGTTTTTAAGTGTATCTGTATACTCTTTATCAAGAACGATTATTCGTTCTTCATCTGCAAAGTTCATAATAAAAATTATGTCGCCACGCTTTCTTGAGAAAACTCCGTCACTGAGTTTTATGTCCGCATCGGCAGCAACAGCATTTTCGGTAATAAGCATTTCGCAGAAATCATCGGCAAAAGTCCCGTCGTTTCTGAAGGCGGCATAGTATGCCTTACCTTTTCCAAATGCATTTTCTGTAACGCAGGGCATTCCACAGTAGAAATCGCTTTTATATTCGCCCAGAGTTTTTGCTCCGTTCGCATGGATGATGTCGCAGATGTGGTTCACTTCATAGTCCTTGCCGTTGAATCCGGCCTTGCCCGTAATATCCTCAGGAAGAGAATCCGTTTCCTCACACCATATGCCGAAAACCTCCTTCAGCCTTCCTGCAGGGAAACCGCCGAGTCTGCAAAGGTCATCAGTATCGACTATGCCTAAGAGATACGTTGCAACAAAATTACCGCCGTTTTCAACATATTCCTCAATCCGTTTTTCCGTGCCGTTCTTAAGCATATAGAGAAACGGTGCGATAACAATATCATATTTTGAATAATCATCCTGCATGGAAATAACGTCAACGCTGATGCCTCTCTTATAAAACGGAGCATACCATTTTATACATTCTTTCACATAATCTCTGCGGATGTTGTTATAACCCCGGAAAACATTGACTGCCCAGCCGTTTTCCCAGTCATATATAACCGCAACTCTGCTTTCGGTTTCGCTTCCGACAGCGGAATTCAATTTTTCAAGTGTTTCTCCAAGCCTTGTTACGTTTCTGAAAACTCTTGTGTTTTCGTGTCCGCAATGGTCAATAACCGCACCCTGGAATTTTTCGTCTCCGCCTCTGCTTTTTCTCCATTGGAAATACTGTATGCTGTCCGCACCGTGTGCAACAGCCTGGATTGATGCAAGCTCATGTATGCCCGATTTTGGGAGCTTGTTGACATCCTGCCAGTTTACTAATGACGGTGTGCTTTCCATAAGGAAAAACGGCCGACCGTTTTTTAATGAACGGAAAAAATCGTGTAAAAACGCTGTTTCAAGTGCCTCATCGAGATTTTTACCCTTGTCCCAGGCAGGATAACTGTCCCAAGATACAAGATCAACATAATTTGCGAACTTTTGATAATCAATTCCGTTATATCTTTTCATAAAGTTGGTGGTCACGGGAATATCCGGTGTAATTTCCCGCAGAGGTGCAATTTCATTTTCAAAAAAAGAAATGTGGCTGTAGGTTATAAAACGCTGCCATGCAAGATTAAGAGCCGATGCACTGTCTTCTCCGTTTTTTTCGGGCGGATTAATCTGGTCAAAATCGTTGAAGGAATGCGACCAGAATGCATTCCACCATTTGAAATTCAGCTCATCGATATCGTTGTGATAATATTCTCTGAGCCATTTTCTGAAAGCCTCGCAGCAAAGCTCACAGCGGCATTCTCCGCTGTATTCATTTGAAATATGCCACATTTTCAGGGCAGGATGGTTTTTGTATCTTTCCGCAAGTATTCTGTTGATGCTGCGGACTTTTTCTCTGTAAACCGGGGAAGTGAGACAATGATTGTGTCTGTCACTGAATTTGCGGCGTATCCCGTTTTCGTCTTTTCTTAAAACTTCGGGATATTTTTCGGCAAGCCATGCAGGCCGCGCGCCCGACGGAGTGGCAAGGATTGCGGCAATACCATTCCGATGCATTTTATCAAGTATAGTATCAAGCCATTCAAAATTATAAACGCCTTCTTCAGGTTCAAGTGTTGCCCATGAAAATACGCCGACCGTTGCACTGTTGACATGGGCAAGCTTCATCAGACGCATATCCTCATCCCATATCTCAGGGGTTCTTATCCACTGGTCAGGGTTATAATCTCCGCCGTGTATTATATGATCAAAATATTTTTTCGCCATTGCCGTTACCCCTTCTGCAGCATGATCTCAATGCAGGAATATCCAAGCATCCTGTTGCTGACGGCATCCGGCTGATGACCTCCGACATAAATAATAATCTTTCCGTCGGGGGCAACCCTTTCGCCGTCCGAAGTAACAGCTTTGACCCAATAACGGTCAATATCAAGCGTCACTTCTTTCTTTTCGCCTGCCTCGAGATTAACAGACTTGAGCGAGCAAAGCTGCCAATGAGGAGTTGCGGCACGGCTGTCGGTATATGCCGCATAAACCTGAATAATCTCCTTGCCTGCGATACAGCCTGCATTTTCAACCTCTGCACTTACGGTTATTTTTTCACCGTCTGCCGAAACAAGCTTTGCATTGTAATACTTATAATTTGTATATGAAAGCCCAAAGCCAAACGGATAAAGTGCATCACCTTCAATATATCTGTATGTTCTGCCCTTCATACCGTAATTTTCAAAATCAGGCATA
>JAZNEX010000125.1:0-6130 GCA_045588855.1 Acutalibacteraceae bacterium | reverse complement strand
AAACGCAAAAACCTTGTTTTTGCCTGCTTTTGCTGATTTTTACAGTTTTAAAGGGTTTCTTTGGTAGTTAAATACCGAAAGAAACCCTTTAGTTATCTTGTTTTATGCGGTCTGCACTTTTTTTACAGCCCCTTTTTGTTTATCAGATTAATTCGATTCTGAAGCAGATGGGAGCCTTTGTGTCGGTTCTTTCATAGTCAGTGATACGAAGGGAGTTTTCATCTCTTTCGTATTTTACTTTTCTGTCACTGCCTAAAAGGGTTATTTCCTTTATGCCGAGACCCGCTTCTTTTTTATAGAAAAGGCTCTTTATTTCAACTGTATTTCCGTCAGGCTTCATCTGGAATGCATAGATACAACCATTTTTGTATGTAAAACGGAAATCCTTTGCCGTATATCCCTTATCATCATTGTCCTTGAAGAAGCCCTCTTCAACATTTACTTCGCCCTCACCGAATTTATTCCAGTAGGTGGTGCCGTAAATACCTTCACCGTTTATTTCAAACCATTTGCCTATTGCAAGAAGTATATCAGCCTCTTCTTTTACAATTGTACCGTCGGGTGCGGGGCCTACATTCAGAAGAAGGCATCCGTTTTTACTTACAATATCAATAAAATCACAGAGTATCTGTTCGGGAGTTTTGAACTCATTATCCTTTATATAACCCCATGAGCGTTTGCTTACAGAAGTACAGGTCTGCCACGGTATAGGTGAAATATCGGTAAGTGCACCTCTTTCAACATCAAATGTTGCAACAGTGGGAGGAAACGCATTGTGCTTATAGTTTATTGTAACCTCCTTGCCCCATTCTTCGGCACGGTTATAATAGTAAGCTGCAATTTTCTTAAGATAGGGCTTGAATGAATTGTTATGAATCCACCAGTCAAAGTAAAGAGAAGATGGCTGATATTTATCAACCAGCTCAAGAGTTCTTACCATCCAATCGGTAAGATATTCCTCAGTTGCACCCTCTGCCTCAATATCCCATGTGGAGGGAGTCATGTTTTCGGGGCAGTAGGTTTCATTATATACGGCAGGACCGTAGAAGTCTTCATATTCCCCCGAAGCTATATCACTGTCAAATTCTCTGCCGGGATTCATAAAGAAATAATGCTCTGCTCTGTGTGTGGATGCACAGAATGTAATGTCATTCTTTTCGAAAGAGGCTTTGAGCTCACCGAGATAATCTCTCTTTGCACCCATTTCGCAGATATTCCAGCGGTTAAATTCAGTGTTATACATAGCGAAACCGTCATGGTGCTCTGCAACGGGCATAACATATTTTGCACCGGATTTTCTGAAAAGTTCTGCCCATTCATCGGAAGAAAACTTTTCAAGCGTGAACATAGGGATAAAATCCTTATAACCGAATTTGTTATGAGGACCGAAATTATCTATGTGATACTGAAATTCACGGCAATTTTTTTCATACATACATCTTGAATACCATTCGTTACCGAAGCCCGGTACGGCATAAAGCCCGAAGTGGATAAAAATACCGAATTTTCCGTATGTAAACCAATCAGGAGCCTTATGTCCCGAAAGAGAAGCCCAATTGTCCTTATATTTACCTTTTTCAATTACTTCATCAATAAGCTTTAAGTATTCTTTCTGTGTCATAAATTCCTCCGGCAAATCATAATTTTACGGGCAAATGTCCGCATAAATATATGATAGTGATTATAGCCTTGCTGTGAGTGAAACTGTTCTGTATACAGGACACGATTAACCTTGCATTTAATTAAAGAGTATAGAATTTACTATTCCCTGCAGTCTTTCCTGCTTGCCGGGGCAGGGGATTGAGGTGTTACCGAGGCTTTCTGCATATGCAGAAAGTTCTTCAAGGTTAGCCTCACCGTCAATAATTTTCTTGCCTATTCCTTCGTTATATGAAGCATATCTGTTTTTTACAAACTCATCAATTCTGCCGTCTTCAATGATTTTTGCGGCATTTATAAGACCGAGTGCAAATGCATCCATACCGAGAATAAATGCTTCGAACATATCTTCATATGTATTTGAGGGTCTTCTTGTTTTTGCATCAAAGTTAAAGCCGCCTGTAAGACCGCCTGCCTTTATAACCTCATACATACACATTGTTGTTTCATAAACATCGTAGGGGAATTCATCTGTATCCCAGCCGAGGAGAAGGTCGCCCTGGTTTGCATCAATTGAGCCGAGCATACCGTTTATTGCAGAGGTACGAAGTTCATGCTGGAAGGTGTGGCCTGCAAGTGTTGCGTGGTTTGCTTCAATATTCATCTTAAAGTCCTTATCAAGGCCGTGCTGACGAAGGAAGCCTATAGCGGTTGCAGCATCAAAATCATACTGGTGCTTCATAGGTTCTTTGGGCTTGGGCTCAATGTAGAAGTCGCCTGTAAATCCGATGCTTCTGCCGTAGGTAACAGCCATTTTCATAAGACGGGCAATATTGTCCTGTTCGAACTTCATATCTGTGTTAAGAAGTGTTTCATATCCTTCTCTGCCGCCCCAGAAAACATAGCCCTTACCGCCGAGCTTTACCGTGATATCAAGAGCCTTTTTGATCTGTGCTGCGGCAAAGCAGAAAACCTCTGCACTGTTTGTGCTGCCCGCACCGTTCATAAAACGGGGATTTGAGAACATATTTGCTGTACCCCAGAGACACTTGATGCCTGTTTCTTTCATTTTGCCGAGAATATAATCTGAAATTTCATCAAGTCTTCTGTTTGTTTCTTTTATATCATCAGCTTCGGGAACAAGGTCAACATCGTGGAAGCAGAAGTATTCGATACCGAGCTTTGTCATAAATTCAAAGCCTGCATCAACCTTTTTAAAAGCGTGCTCCATTGTGCCCTTTTCGGCTGCACCGAAGGACTTGTCAGCAGTGTCTCTGCCGAACATATCGGTGCCTGCAGCGCCCAGGTTGTGCCACCATGCCATAGCAAAGGGAAGGTGCTCCTTCATTTTTTTGCCGAGAATAACCTTTTCGGGGTCATAAAACTTAAAAGCGAGAGGATTTGCAGATGCAGGTCCTTCGTATTTTATTGTGTCAATGTTTTTGAAAATTTCGCTCATTTTAATTGCTCCTTATCTTAAATTTCCGAACACATTTTTAAGTGCGGGATAAATCTGTCTGTATTTGTTATATCTGTCTTCATACAAAGCCGTAAGCTCTTTTTCAGGCTCAACAGTCTCGGCAATTTCAATAATTTTTTCTGCGGCTTCATTTACCGAGGAATATTCCTCTGCACCTACCATGGCAAGTATTGCACCGCCGAGACCCGGTCCCTGCTCTGTTTTGAGAATATTAAGCTTTATGCCGAGGACATTTGCAAGAATTCTTCTCCATAAGGGGCTTTTTGCACCGCCGCCCACAAGACAGCTTTCCGTAATATTTATACCGAGATTTTTTGCAACCTCAAATGAATCTCTTATTGCAAAGGAAACACCCTCAAGTACAGCGAGTACCATATCCTCTCTTGAAGTATCAAGCGAAAGACCCAGGAATACACCTCTTGCATCCGTATCGTTAATGGGGCTTCTTTCACCCATAAGATAGGGAAGGAAATATATGCTGTTATTTCCGGGCATTTCATCCGTAATGTTTTTCTGTAATTCACCGAAGTCATTTTCATTAAGGATTTCTTCCGCAAACCATTTATTGCATGAGGCTGCAGAAAGCATACAGCCCATAAGATGATACTTTCCGTCAGCGTGGCAGAAGGAATGAAGTGAATTGAAGGAATCCACCCCAAAGCTCTCACTTGAAATAAATATTGTGCCCGATGTGCCGAGAGAAATATTACACTTGCCGTTTCCTACAGTGCCTGTACCGATGGCTGCAGCAGCATTATCACCTGCACCTGCAACAACCTTTACACCGGGAAGCTTGAATTCTTCCTTTACCTCGCCTATAACTTCATAGCTTTCAAAAAGAGAAGGCATCATATCTTCAGAAACACTGCATATTTCAAGCATTTTTTCAGACCATCTGCGGTTTTTGACATCAAGAAGAAGCATACCCGAGGCATCCGAATAATCGCAGGCATGGACTCCTGTGAGAATATAATTTATATAATCCTTCGGGAGCATTATCTTCTTTATCTTAGCGAAGTTTTCGGGCTCATTGTTTTTTACCCATAAAATTTTAGGTGCCGTAAAGCCTGCAAAGGCGATATTTGCCGTATATTCCGAAAGAAAGTCCTTACCGACGGTGTTATTGAGGTATTCAACCTCTTTTTCGGTTCTGCCGTCATTCCACAAAATAGCAGGACGGATAACCTTATCATTCTCATCAAGTATAACAAGACCGTGCATCTGTCCGGCAACACCGATACCTTTTATAAGTGCGCGGTCTGTTCCATCGAGTATTTCATCAAGTGCTGACAGGGTACTGTTTTCCCAGTCCTCAGGATTCTGCTCAGACCAACCGTCACGGGGGAATATAAGAGGATATTCCCTTGAAGCTGATTTAAGAATATTTCCCTTTTCGTCTGTCAGCAGAAGCTTTACGCTTGATGTTCCTAAATCTATTCCTATATAAAGCATAAGTTCTCCTTATTCCGTAACGAGCAGTCTTGAGCCTCTGCCGTCAAAATCAACGGTAAGTTTTTTATCTGCCGTTATCTTTTCTTTTGTCCATATATCATAAAGAGTACCGAAGGAAAACACATCAGCACAGATGTTATCTATTGATATCTCTTTTTTCTCATCAGTAAGATTAAAGAAGGCGAAAACATTTTTTCCGTTTTTGTCCTTGCAGGTCCATACGGCGGTTTCTTTATCCCATAAAAGAGGACGGTTTTCCGATGAACATTCATTTATGTCAAGCAGCTCTTTGTTTGTAATAAGTGAATATGTGAAATCATCCATCATGGTCATTTCACCACCGAACATAAGAGGTGAACGGAAAATGCACCATAAATTCATTACCATATACTGTTCAGCTTCGGTAAAGCGTGTTTTTCTTGCTCTGTATTCGGGCAATTCCTCAGTAAGCTGAATTATTCCCAAAGGCAGCATATCACAGTCGGGATAGCAGCCCTTGGCGGTATGAGGATACCAGTTATAGCAAAGGTCAAACATCTTATCGAGTGCTTCGGAGGAATCCCAGAAATCACCGCTCATTCTCCACATATTTGCATAAGTCTTAAGGTGCTCTGCCTCCCATAAGGGTGCAGGTCCGGGAGAAAGGCTCAGAACCATATCTCTGCCGCAGTTATCAATTGCTTCTTTTATCATTTCGATTTCTTTTTTTGCTGAATAGGGGTCATGAGGCTTGAATTCGGTATTTGCAATATCGTCTACCTTTACAAAGTCAACACCCCATGAGGCGTACAGTTCAAAAATTGAATTATAATATTCCTGAGCACCCTTTATACCGGGTTGAACACCGTACATATCGGTATTCCAGGGGCATATTGAAAACTGCTGTGCTATATCCCGGGCAGTTACACCGGGAGTGATGGTAGGTGTACCCAGATGAACACACTGACGGGGTATACCTCTTAATATATGTATGCCGAACTTAAGTCCCATTGCGTGAATTTCATCAGCAATTTTTTTAAAGCCTACACCGTTTGCCGAGGAAGGGAAACGATTGGGCGCAGGAATAACGCGGGAATATTCATCATAACAAAGCTCAGTAAAATTATGATAATAGTATGATGAAGCAGTAGGCTCATACCATTGTATATCGCATACAACATATTCCCAGCCGAACTCCTTAAGATGCTCAGCCTGATATCTTGCATTTGCCATAAGCTGTTCTTCATTTATTGCAGCACCGTAGCAGTCCCATGAATTGAATCCGCGGGGAGGGGTAGGTGCACAAATATTTTTGTCTCTCATAAAAAAACCTCTTTTTTTATAGTTATTTTCATTATACATAAATACGGCTTCATTTACAAGAAATAAAATCACCGATAATAAGAAAAAATCTTACGATTTGTCAACCCCCTGCCCCCCAGAAATCCTCGTACGAAAGTACGGGGATTTACTTTTTACCTGAAACTTGTCAAGATTAGTGGACAGATAAAAGAGTGAAAAAATGATTCGGAATACAATAACCTATACCTGAATGCAGTCTTGATGAATTGTAGTAAAGTTCGATGTAATCAACTATTGTTCGTGATGCCTCATCGAATG
>JAZNEX010000124.1:0-8975 GCA_045588855.1 Acutalibacteraceae bacterium | reverse complement strand
AGGTAAAAAGTAATAAGTAATAGTGAAGAAGTGAATTTTTAAATCCGTTAATAACACTCATACCAATCTTGGGGGAATCGGTGTTTCTTGATATATGCAAATTGCTCACTTTTGCGAGCAATTTCCTATATATTAAAAAATACGGCCGGATTTCTTCGGGCGGGTAAATTGGATTATGTAATTTTAATTATTTCATATCCTTTATAGCTGCCTGTGCTGCTGCGAGGCGAGCGATCGGTACGCGGAAGGGTGAGCAGGATACGTAGTTGAGGCCGATCTTGTGGCAGAATTCAACTGATACGGGGTCACCGCCGTGTTCACCGCAGATACCGTAGTGAAGGTTCTTGCCTGATGCCTTACCCTTTGCTACTGCCATTTCCATAAGTGAGCCTACACCTGTCTGGTCAAGCTTTGCGAAGGGATCGTTTTCGAAGATCTTTGTATCATAGTAAGCATTGAGGAACTTACCTGCGTCATCACGGCTGAAGCCGTATGTCATCTGTGTAAGGTCGTTTGTACCGAAGCAGAAGAAGTCAGCTTCCTTAGCAATTTCATCAGCTGTGAGACATGCTCTGGGAATTTCGATCATTGTACCAACTTCATACTTGAGGTCAGAACCTGCTGCTGCGATTTCAGCGTCAGCTGTTTCAACAACAACCTTCTTAACGAACTTGAGTTCCTTGATATCGCCTACGAGGGGAATCATAATTTCGGGAACAACGTTCCAGTCAGCGTGAGCCTTCTGAACATTGATAGCTGCACGGATAACAGCCTTTGTCTGCATTGCAGCGATTTCGGGATATGTTACTGCAAGACGGCATCCTCTGTGACCCATCATGGGGTTGAATTCGTGGAGAGAAGCGATGAGAGCCTTGTTAGCGTCTACTGACTTGCCCTGAGCATCAGCAAGGAGCTTGATGTCAGCTTCTTCTGTGGGAACGAACTCATGAAGAGGGGGATCGAGGAAACGGATTGTAACGGGGTTGCCTTCAAGAGCTTCATAGAGAGCTTCGAAGTCGCCCTGCTGATAGGGAAGGATCTTTTCAAGAGCAGCTTCTCTTTCAGCAACTGTGTCAGCACAGATCATTTCACGGAAAGCAGCGATTCTGTCAGCTTCGAAGAACATATGCTCTGTACGGCAAAGACCGATACCTTCTGCACCGAGTTCACGAGCCTTCTTAGCGTCTGCGGGTGTATCAGCATTTGTACGAACCTTAAGAGTTCTGAATTCATCAGCCCAAGCCATAATCCTGCCGAATTCGCCTGCGATTTCAGCATCAACTGTGGGGATGATACCGTCATAGATGTTACCTGTTGAACCGTCGATGGAGATGTAGTCGCCTTCGTTGTAAACCTTACCTGCGAGTTCGAACTTCTTGTTTTCTTCGTCCATCTTGATTTCGCCGCAACCTGATACACAGCAAGTACCCATACCACGAGCAACAACAGCTGCGTGAGATGTCATACCGCCGCGAACTGTAAGGATACCCTGAGCAGCCTTCATACCTGTGATGTCTTCGGGAGATGTTTCAAGACGAACAAGAACAACCTTTTCGCCTCTTTCGTTCCATTCAACAGCATCTTCAGCTGTGAATACAACCTTACCGCAAGCAGCACCGGGAGAAGCACCGAGACCCTTACCTGCAGGAGTAGCAGCCTTGAGAGCCTTTACATCAAACTGAGGATGAAGGAGTGTGTCAAGGTTTCTGGGATCGATCATAGCAACTGCCTTCTTTTCGTCGATCATGCCTTCGTCAACGAGGTCACAAGCGATCTTGAGAGCAGCCTTTGCAGTTCTCTTACCGTTTCTTGTCTGAAGCATATAGAGCTTACCGTCTTCAACGGTGAATTCCATATCCTGCATATCTCTGTAGTGGTCTTCAAGAATTGCACAAACCTTATTGAATTCCTCGAAAGCTTCGGGGAACTTTTCAGCCATTTCAGCGATGGGCATGGGAGTACGAACACCTGCAACAACGTCTTCACCCTGTGCATTTGTAAGGAATTCACCCATAAGACCCTTTTCACCTGTAGCGGGGTCACGTGTGAAAGCAACACCTGTACCGCAGTTGTCGCCCATGTTACCGAATGCCATAGCCTGTACGTTAACAGCAGTACCCCAAGAATAGGGAATGTCGTTGTCTCTTCTGTAAACGTTTGCACGGGGGTTGTCCCATGAACGGAAAACAGCTTCAACAGCGCCCATAAGCTGTTCTTTAGGATCGGAGGGGAAGTCCTTACCGATCTTGGACTTATATTCAGCCTTGAACTGTGCAGCGAGTTCCTTAAGGTCTTCAGCTGTAAGGTCAACGTCCTGAGTAACGCCCTTTTCTTCCTTCATCTTGTCGATGAGCTCTTCGAAGTACTTCTTACCAACTTCCATAACAACGTCAGAGTACATCTGGATGAATCTTCTGTAGCAGTCATATGCCCAACGAGCATTGCCTGACTTAGCAGCCATAACTTCTACAACTTCTTCGTTAAGACCGAGGTTGAGGATAGTATCCATCATACCGGGCATGGAAGCACGAGCACCTGAACGAACTGAAACAAGAAGGGGCTTTTCAAGGTCGCCGAACTTCTTGCCGGTGATTTCTTCCATCTTAACGATGTATTCCATAATTTCAGCCTGAATTTCATCATTGATCTTACGGCCGTCTTCATAGTACTGTGTGCAAGCTTCAGTTGTGATTGTGAAGCCCTGGGGAACGGGAAGACCGATCTTTGTCATTTCAGCAAGGTTAGCACCCTTACCACCGAGAAGTTCGCGCATGGAAGCGTCGCCTTCTCTGAACAAATAAACGAATTTTTTGCTCATTTTTATTCCTCCAAAATCTTATGCAGCCTGAATTTTCAGCACCGCTTATTTTACGAAAGTAATCCCCGATGCAGTGCGCATCGGAACGGTTACAATTAACCTTACATATTATACCAAAACATATAAGTAATTTGCAAGTAATTTTTTTGATAAAATGCAGATAAATGTATATATTTTTTTGGTAAATATACATAACACCCCTCACCGCCCCCCAAACACAAAGTGTTTTCACTACTATCTATTATCTATTGTTTATTCTTTATTATCTATTCTTTATTCTTTCTTCTCCCGCCGTCCCCTGCAAAAAAAAATCTCTCCGGCACTTCCCATCAGGGAGCTGCCGGAGATAAATCGCGTTTTATTTATTTGATACCGAAGAACCACTTCATAGCGTTAAGGAAGAAGTACATCATATTCATAAGAAAATCCTTGAGACTTGCAAAGGATGCCTTTTCGAGATTTGCAACATAGATATAAAGATCTTCCGTTACGTTTTCAATGGTGTACACGCCGTCTGCATCGCATTCAATGATGTAGCCGTAGTCGGTTTCAAGACCGTTCATAACATCAACATAGTAGTCAACATTTGCAACCTTGAGAACGGTTGTCTGGTCAAAGGTGTAGCCGTTGATTGCTTCTACGGTAAACTTGAAGGTGCCGCCCTCTACCACATAATTCACACCTGAAACACTTGTAAGAGCAAGCTTTTCGGCACAGTCGGGAGCAACGGCAACGGAGTAAGATTTGGTGTAACCGTCAGCAGCAAAAGCAACAACTGAAAGGCAGGAAAATACGGTAATAACAGCAAGAACAATTGCGAGGAGCTTTTTCATATCAATCATATCCTTTCGAAGGTATATTTCTATGTTTATTATACATAAAGCTCCCTGAAAAATCAAGACATATTTATGTATTACATGAGAGTAAGAAAAAAATGTGAATTAATTAACAATTTATCTATTGACAAAAACCCCTATAAAATACTATTATATAGCGGAAATGTTTTAATACCACGGAGGTTTATTATGAAAGCAAAAAAGATTATTGCACTGCTTCTTACTGCAATCATTGTTTTCTCTTGTACTGCTTGTACAACTGAGATGATAATTGAGCTCAATGTTCCTCAGAGCTCAGGCGGTTCATCAACACCTGCCCCCACACCTACCCCCACTCCCACTCCCACTCCCACACCCACACCCACTCCCGATACACAGGAGACTCCTTCACAGAGCACAGAGACTCCCTCTCAGGGCGGTACAGAAACTCCCTCTCAGGGCGGCACAGAAACTCCTGCTCCTTCAACAGGCGCACCTACAGCAAAGGCTGATGTAGTAAAGATGTACTGTGATGCTTATAACAATATCTCCACAGCTAAGTCTATCACAAGAACATATGACTATACCTCAAACTACAACAACATCCTTGATATTGACGGCGGTAACTCCACACTTGCAGGTATTGCCAACAAGCTTATGGGTATGTTCATGGTAGAAAACACAGAGGCTCTCGCAGTAGATCACGCTGCTCTTCCTCCCGTAGGCAGCACATCCATCAACATTGACCCCAATGTTCTTGCCAATGCAACATGTACTGACAAGGGTGACTATTATGAAGTAGTTCTTACTTCAACAGGTACAGCTGCTAACCGTGAGGTTGACTCAGTTCCCGGTTCAGGCTCCGTAGGCTCCTTCGGTCCTCTTCTTCGTTCAGAAGACGTTTCCGGTGCAGCCGCAGGCTTTATTGAATTCCAGGGTCTTCATTCCTACTATGAAGCAGCTACAGTAACTGCTCACATCACCAAAGACGGCAAGATCACTCACCTTGAGTATGTTACTCCCTGTATCCTTCACTTTGACAGCGTTTCAGCAGTTAAGATCATCAATGTAGGCGTATGCGAAATCGGTCTTCTCTTCAATCAGAAGTATGACATTGCATATTAATCGATAATATCCTTTACCCTGCGGTGAATTTCCGCAGGGTATTTTTTTTTCGGCTTATTTAACAGATTCAGGAAAAAAGCATTTACTTGACAAAATGTCCGCCGGATACTATTATTATATTAAAGAAAAATACGGAGGCATGTTATGAAAATCAAAAAATTACTTGCATTACTTCTCAGCGCAATCCTTGTTTTCTCATGTACGGCTTGTACTACCGAAATGATTATCGAACTGAACATTCCCGAAAATACAGGCAGTGCTCCGACACCTGCTCCCACACCCACACCCACACCTACTCCCGAGCCCTCTCCTGCACCCACACCTGATTCGGGTGCCGCAGAAGCTCCCTCTCAGAGTGCTCCCTCAGAAGCTCCCTCCGAAAGCACGGAAGCAACAACTGCGGGCGCTCAGGATACTCCTGCTCCCTCAACAGGTGCTCCTCAGACCACGGCAGAAATCCTTGCCTACTATAACAATGCAGTAAACAATGTAAAGAAAAATGCAAAGTCCGTTACAAGAAATTATGAGGACTATCAGCATAACCCCGAAAAGCTTGAGCTTCCCTCACTTCTCAAGAATGCAGGTGAAGGGCTTATAGGCAGCTTCCTTAAAAAGAATGAAACTCCCGAAACCTATGAAGGCGCAGATGCCATCAAAGGCGGCTTCCCCATTCCCGGTGAAGACTACACAAGCAAGCTCACAGAGGCTCAGATAAAATCAGCAACCTGCACCGATAACGGCAGTGAATACGAAATCACCATTGTTGCCGTTACAGAAAAAAATCCCACATACGGTCAGGGCGTTTCAGCAGGCTTTGAAATCATCAAGACCGAGGATGTTATGGACGCTGCAAGCTTTATTGTAAAAAGCTTCGAAACCGAATATTATGACTGTACCGCAAAATGCAAGGTTGACAAGGCAACAGGCAACATAACCTGGATAAACTTCTCTACTCCCATTGTTATGAATGTTGCTTCATCAATCGGCATCAATGCTACCGTCGGTATGACCTTCGTTAAGGACTTCACTATTACATACTGATAAAAGTCATATTGAATCATATAAAAGACCCTTTACCTGTGCCCGACAGCATGGGCAGGGTCTTTTTCGGTTAAATAATATAAACAGGAGAGCTTAATATGGACGGAATTGAAATAATCACTTTATTTGTAGCTATCCCTGCAGTCACACTGATTGCATTTATCCTGTGTCTTTGCTTTTATCTCAGGGAAAAGAAAAAATCCGATGGGAACACCGACGAGCAGCACCGTGAAAAGCTGAAGAACCTGAAAACCGCCTGTCTTGTAACAGGTATAATCACCGGGGTTTTTGTGAGCGCACTTATACTTATGGGAATAATGGCTCTTATGATTATAACATCAATGTGAGGCAGAATATGAAAAACAGAACCTTCAGAATTGTTTTATTGCTGACCCTTGCCCTTCTTGTTATACTTACCGTGGTTCATATGGTATATATAGCCGAGGCTTACGGCAACAGTTCGATAATTCATTTTATATCAAAGGAGCTGTGGTGATATGAAGCTTGTAAAACAGATATCCCTGCTGCTTGCCCTTGTACTCACCTTCGGCTTATTCAATATGTGTATGTACAAGGTATTCACCGTAAGACTGGGTAATAATTTCAGCGATGCCACACAGCTTAAAATGGTGGATGTAAAAAATTTCCTGCCCTTCAATGAAGACTCAGACCTTGTAAAAATCGAAACTGAGCTGAAATTATCGGGAGAGCTTCCCGTGCTTGACGGTGCGGCGGCGCTTGTACCGGTATATGCATCCGTTATAAACTCCCTCTACCCCGAAAGCTCTGTCACCTTCGAGGGCGGAGTATTCAGTGACGATAATTTTTACGGCGAAAACTTTGCACCCGACAGTAAGATGCAGTATAAAAACACTGTCAGAGGCTACAAGGCTGTCACCGACGGTGAAACGGATATTTTCCTGTCAGCTGCCCCCTCTGCCGAGCAGAAAAAGTATGCAGAGGATAAGGGCGCAGAGCTGGTATATGTCCCTATAGGACTTGAAGCCTTCGTCTTTTTTGTAAACAAAAGCAACCCTGTTGACAATCTGACGGCAGACCAGGTACGCGGGATTTACGCAGGTAATATAAAAAACTGGAAGGATGTAGGCGGAACAGACAGAATCATAAACCCCATCCTCAGAATAGAGGGCAGCGGAAGTCAGTCTGCCATGGACAGCTTTATGAAGGATGTCCCCTACGGACAAAAGTCCCTGCTTGCCCCCTTAGGAGGGTCTCTCGGCTTTTCATTCCGATATTACCTTGACGGTATGGTGGATAACTCAGATGTAAAAATGCTGTCACTCAACGGCATATACCCCTCCCCCGAAAACATCCGCAACGGCACCTACCCTGTCATAGCAAAATTCTATGCAATCTACCGTGCCGACAACAAAAACGAAAACATCCCCCTGATAATTGACTGGCTCTTAAGCGAAGAAGGTCAATCCCTTATAGAGCAGACAGGCTACATCAGTATAAGCTGAGCCCAGGCACTACAGCTATACCGTAAGCAGCTCATCCTTGTAACGGCTCAGAAGCTCCTGATAGTGACTGTCATATTTTCGGTGGCTTTTCGCAATTTCCGAGGACAGCTCGTCTATGTAGACTCTTGCTTTAATCAGCCTCATATTCAGATCATTGTATTCGTCACGACTCAGAAGCACGTTGCTGTATTCACCGAACTTCATTTTATTATCCTCGGGCGACTTCTTTGCAGGAACAGTCTTCGGATTATATATTCCGTAAAAGTCAGATGCAGCCGGACTGCTTTTTACTTCGGACGCTCCCGAAGTTCTGCAGACGGCTTCATCTGCAGAAGCCTTCTTCTGAGCGTAGGTATTCTGCACATTACCGGGACTGCTGCAGGTGTAATAATCATCTGACTTATTATAATCCTTCCTCTGACCACTTAAGTAAGCCTCATACGGAATAAAATCGCTCTCCTTACGGGAGCTTTTTTTGTACCCTGACGGCTTGTTATAATTCTTTTTATAGTACCCGTAATTTTTCTTTTTCGGATAATAGCCTCTGTAATCATCATCGTCGTCATCATCGTCATAATCCTGATAAGGCTCACCCAAGGCATCCTTTATTTCCTCATACAGCCTTTTTTTCTCCTCCACGGTATCGGGCACATAGCCGAATATAGTCTCAAAGCCTTCATCTGACAGTCCGGGCAGATTCTCGCCTTCACCGTCATCACAGATATCACTGCAGCTGACTTCATATTCTGACTTATTGTCATATGCTTCAGAGCAGCCCTCATCTGCACAGATATACCGGGTGTCTGATTCATTATTGCAGTCTTCGGGAAACAACTCCTCATCAATTGACATATTGTTGGCTTCCTCAATGCTGATGCTGGTTTTTACCCCGTCGGGTCTTTCAATCCTGCGGTTTATAAGCGAAGCAAAATTTTCTTCCTTAAGCGTTATCAGGGTATATTTGTTGCGTATATTAAGCCAGGTCACAAGACCGTCATTCTCCATTTTCTTCAGCACATAATATGCCCTTGATTTGGGCACTCCGAAAAGCTCGGCAATTCCGTCCTTTGTCACAAGCACCTCATTGATACCCACCTCGATACCGTCAACCACCGTAGGGGTGAAACGTACTGAAAGCACAAGTCCCATCCACGCACGAAGAAGAGTTGCATTGTTGTAATAGGGAGTGTTCACGATGTTTCTTGAAATCTTTGCAAAATAACCTTTAAGCATAATTACCTCCTGAAGAATCTGTACTGCGGAAATTCTATCAGAAAATAATTTTTTTCTCTCCCCCGAAAGGGGGATTTTTGAAAATATTTTTATCCCCCCCAAAAAACAAAAAAATATTTTTATTTTTTTGTAAATATTTTTCTTCTGTCTTCTTATTTTCATTCTCAAGAATGTAAATTCTTCATTGTGGGGAATTATTTAAATTATTGTCATTCTTTTATATATAATTGTATGTACAGCCCGTAATGAACCTCAGAAATACCTCTGACACAAGCTCAGAAAACTCATTTTCCGAAAGTCACATAATCCCTTATATATCAAGGGCACTGAAAAAGTCTACGCAATGCATAAGTACTGCATAAAGCGTAGATTTTTTTCGTATTTTGTGATATAATTTAATCATAAAATACAGGGTGGATGATGAAAATGTTAAGAGACAACAATCAACTCAGACTTTCG
>JAZNEX010000123.1:0-24604 GCA_045588855.1 Acutalibacteraceae bacterium | reverse complement strand
AACGGGGAATGGTGGGCTCGGCATCCTCATCCAGTGCGCCGCCGGAAAAAAGGGAAAGGATCATCAGCAGGCACAGTGTCAGCTGAAGGAGCTTCCGGTATTGAATCTTCATGGAAAAGCCTCCGGTCAATATAATAATTTAATATTTTAGCATATTGCCGCAGGAAATGCAAGAAACCGTCAAAATCTTAAAAAAGAGAAAAGGGCGGACAGCATTGACTGTCCGCCCGGAACCTTACTGCAGATTCTGCTCGTAAGCTTCGATCATCTTCTTTACCATCTGACCGCCGACAGAACCTGCCTGACGAGAGGTAAGATCACCGTTGTAACCCTGCTTGAGGTTTACGCCTACTTCTGAAGCAGCTTCCATCTTAAACTTGTTAAGAGCTTCTCTTGCTTCGGGTACAAGACTTGAATTACTACCCTTCACCATATTTCACTCCTTTTGCAAAAAGTTTTGTTGGTTTTGCATTAGTATTATGCACACAAAAGCCGGTGTTATTACAGGAAGCTTTTCCCATTTGATAACTGATTTTTAATTTTGTGTGCTGAGAGTATTATTCTCGGTAAAAGGAATAAAATTATAGGTAAATAAAGGTAAAAACATTTATCTGAAAAGATATAATGTTAATTTTTTGATTTCGGTAAAAATAAGCGTAAAATATGATTTTATTGTTTCAAATATTGAATTTATGCTGTCCGGATTGTTATCCTGCGTATCAGATTCTGCGGCTTCATCGGTTGAATCAAAAATATAGGCAAATCTTCCGCCGGGGGCTGTGTCACCGTTAACATAGAAATCTGTTGCATCAGCGGAGAGAAGATTGTCCGACCACTTGAAATTGAATTTTACAATTTCCGAAGTAAGTTCCAGCGCGGTTCTCGGAACTTTAATCTGAAGCACATTGTCATTGATTGAAATATCAACCTTGCAGACTTCTTCAAACTGAGTGCCGCCCACAGATTTTTCAAGAGTGGCTTTTCCGTTTTCGGGAGAAGTACGGTTGATAATATATTCAAAGCTTTCCCAGTTTGCTGAAATACCGCTTGTGTCGGTGTCGATAAGAAGACGCATCCAGTCGCTGTCTGTGCAGGGCGAAAGTGTATCCTTTGTTTTTACAAAGAAGTAAACACAGTCATCGTCGTATGCAACCTTACTCTGAATGATGTCATTACGGAAGGTATCATTTGTGTAATAATAACCCATCCAGCCCTTGCTGTCTCTTGTTTTTCCGCCTTCATAGTGATTGTATTCGGGAAATACATCATCCCACTGAGAAATATCACCGTTGATATCGATGGTTTTTTCTGCAGAATTTTCTTCACGTGAAGACACACCCTTGAATCTTCTTACATTTTCTACAAGCTGATAGTAATAGTGATCCTTGAGAATTCCTGCCGAAGGCTCAATATCACGGCTGTATTCGGGGCTGAACTGATCGGGAAAAGCATTTTCAACACCGTTCCATTCTTCGAAGCGTCCTGCAATCCATTCATTGAAGCCTGTTACAAAAATGAACTCGGGATCCTTTTCTATGGCATAATCCCATTGCTGCTGGAAATTAAGACCGTAGAGAAGGGAATTTTCAATATTTTTATCAACGGTAATTTCTTTGCCGCCGTATGTATAAGAGTATGAAAAATATCCGTCCGTAAAGCTTCTGCCCTGAACGGTGCCTTCGGGGTTATTCATAGCGGAAAGCCCGTTTTCATTTGCATTCTGAGCAACGGAGACACATATCTGTTCAACATTACCGCACATATCTTTTCCGAAAAGCGTCTGAGGATAATCGGAGCACCAGCCCCAGGTATCCTTGAATGCACTTGTGTCAGCGGCAAAATATGTAGCCTCATTATCTCTGAATGTGAAGAATTTATAAATTTCCCGATCCTTGGACTGTGTAAGATCAAGACAGCTGATATCTGCCATTATAAGAGGCTTGTCTTCCCATATAAACCACATATCCTCGTATCTGCCCTGACTGTAAAGATTGTCATAAAGCTGAATCAGCTGAGAACGTGCATCCTCCGCACCGCCGAAATTGAGAATAAAGGCTATGTCAGGTGTGTTGACACCGTCCTGCCTTGCTTCGCTCCATACCCTGAGGAGTGCTTCATAGCCTTCTTCAAAAACAATATCCTGGTTTGTTGTATCAAAAATTACGGTATCGATATCGGCATCGGCAAGAAGCTCGGCGTGTTTTCTGAGAATATATTCATCTGTATTGGTATAGAAGCCGTAAAGAGGCTCTCCCCAGAAATAGGGTCTTCCGTCATAAGTGTTATTCCATGCGGGATGATCCCAGTCATTTACCGCTTCGGGATAAATATCAAGAACACTGCCCGTTGTTATGGGGGCGGTATCATTTACCCAGGGATAATGCCAAATCCAATAAAACATACCTACGAATCTGTCATCTCTTTTTTCACTGAGCTGCTCGGATGTTGAAAGAGTTCTTCCCAGTCCGTCAGTTGCTGCCCACTGAGTGGGATCGATGACAGAGGCGCTTACGCATAGTGAAAACAACTGCATAAGCATAATGATTGATAAAACTGATGCTGTGATTTTTCTGAGCTTCATAATATTTCCTCCCGCATTTTATTTCAGCTGCCGTACGAGGTTATTATACCCCTGGCAATATCTGCTTTTGTTTTTCTTGATTCCATTGCGCGTTTTTCGATAAACTTGTGTGCACTCATTTCTGTCATTCCGAATGAGCTTATAAGTATGAGCTTTGCACGGGTAATGAGTCTTAATTCCTCTATTTTGTCTGTGCTGACATTCTCGGTATTTTTCAGCGAGCTGATTTTTTTTGCAGTGGCATCAAGAAGTGATACGGATTGTCCGACAACATCCTGTGTGTTAGGCTTTGGCAGAATCAGAATACCGTGCTCCGAGGTCTTAGCTGCTGCCTGCTCGGTAAACTCCTTCGGAATAAACATAAGCACGGCATAATTTTTCTCCTTCGCACATTTTACTGAAAAATCAATACCGAAGCTGTCAGAGAGGGGTGCATTCAATATGATGGCGTATACGGGATTTGTCATAAGTATTTTTTGTGCTTCTGCTATACTCAGCGCACAGAAGGTGTCTCTTCCCGTGAGTCTTTTTACTATGGGAGAAAGAGAATCCGAGAACTTCACAGAACTGCTTATTATGAGTATCCCCTGATTATCCGTCATTTTTTTGCACCGCCTTTCTGATTAATTTGCCGGATTGTCTTTACATGGATAGATATTTATTATATTATATAACAGAATCAATCTTATTGCTACATTATTTTTTGTTTTTTCTAAAAAATCGGAAAAAGGTGATGTTATGTCTTCTAAATTTTCAATGTATGTGCTGACAGATACCCATTATCTTTCACCTGCTATGTGGGTTGAGGGTGACAGCATCAATAACCGTGAAAAGGGAGATCAGATTGCAATTAAGTGTACTCCGCAGATTCTAAGAACTTTTTTCAGAAAAATAGTTGAGGATAAAGAAAATGAATATGTGCTTATTACAGGTGACCTTATCAATAACGGTGACAGGCAGAGCCACATTGATTTTCAGAAGGAGCTGAAGATTCTTACGGATGCAGGTAAAAAGGTGCTTGTTACCTGTGCTACACACGACTATGCAGGTCTCGGAGATGACGAAAATATTTTCCATGCAGTCACCTATACGGAAAACGGCTGTGAAACTGCTGAGAGAGTATACAAAACAGAGCTGCCGGAATTATATTATGAATACGGACATAAGTATGCCGACAGTATTGACCCCGAAAGCGGCTCATATTCCGTTAAGCTGCCCTGCGGCTTCAGACTTATTGCGATATATGATAACGGTAACGGCAGAAGCCACTGCGGACTTTTTGACGAGGGGTTCAGCTGGCTTGAAAATGAAATAATAAAGGCAGGGGAGAGCGGTGAAACGGTTTTTCTTGCCGTGCATCATCCGGTCATACCTCCCTGGAATATTTATAAGGATCTTGCTGAGTTTGAAATGTTCGGCGGATACAAAAGGCTCAGTGAGCTTATGTGCAAGTATGGGGTAAAGCTGATTCTTACAGGACATACACATGTTCACGGAATAAAAAAATATACCGATGAAGACGGCAGCTTTTTCTATGATGTAACAACAAGCGCTCTGCCTTCGGCAAAGGGAAGAATGAGAAAGCTTGTTTTTGATGAGGAATTAAAAACCTGCGATATCGAAAGCATCGGTATAGACACAATAGACGGTTTTGATACCGGCGGGAAAACTGCCGAGGAGTATATATATGCTCTTAACTTTGTGGGACTTGCCGAAAAATGGCTTCCCAAGGTAAAAACGGACTTTGACGGATTTATCGATGAGGTTTCGCATGTTGTTAATCTCAGTAAGCTTAAAAAACACCCTGCCCTGGCAAAAGCAGTTATCAGCAATCTTCCTAAGCTTAAAATGTCATTTTTCGGAAGATTCGGCAAAAAAGCAGGCGGTCTTTCGGACAGTGATATAAATTACCTGAGGAATATAACCCTGCTTGAAACCGTATTTAATGTTGCAGGTAATGTTTTTGCGGGAAACGGCTGTTATCCGCCCTCTTCACCCGAGTATAAAACTCTTGTGGGATGTCTTGCAAGGCTTGAAAAAATCCTTTCGGCATTTAAATTTGATATTAACAGTATTATGCCGGGCGATGAATCTTTGCTTGATATTGCAACCCCTTTTATGTATAATAACCGAACAGGTGACGATGATAAAATAACAATAGATATGGAGAAGAAAAATGATTAAATTTGACTGCGATTATCTTGAAGGCGCACACCCCAGAATACTTGAAGCCTTGATTAAAACAAATTTTGAGCAGACATCAGGCTATGCTGTTGATCATTATTGCGAGGAAGCAAGAGCGCTTATCAGAAAAGAATGTGAATCTCCCGATGCTGATGTTCATTTTATTGTAGGCGGAACAGGTACAAATACAACTGTTATTGCATCCTCTCTGAGACCTTATCAGGGCGTTGTGTGTGCAGTTACCGGACATATTAATGTACATGAGGCAGGTGCAATTGAAGCAACGGGACATAAGTGCCTTGCACTTCCTTCCGATGACGGCAAGGTCAGTGCTGATGTTTTTGAAAATTATTGTAAAAACTACTGGGCAGACGGCACATATGACCATATGGTACAGCCCGGTATGCTCTATATTTCTCAGCCCACTGAAAACGGTACTCTCTATACCGCATCTGAGCTTAAGGCTCTCAGAAGCATCTGCGATAAGTATAATATGATATTCTATGTTGACGGTGCAAGAATGGGCTACGGTCTTATGGCAGAGGGAAATGATGTTACTTTACCTTTGCTGTATGAGCTTACCGATGTTTTCTATATAGGCGGTACAAAGGTAGGTGCTCTTTTCGGAGAAGCACTTGTTATAAAGAATGAGAATATTAAGAAAGACTTCCGTTATATGCAGAAAAGACACTGCGGTATGTTTGCAAAGGGCAGACTTATGGGACTTCAGTTCCGTGAAATGTTCAAGGACGGTCTCTATTATGAAATGGGCAGAAACGGCATAGAAAAAGCATACAGAATCAGAGATGCTTTCAGAAATGCAGGTTTCCCCTTCCTTTATGAATCAAATACAAATCAGCAGTTCCCCGTGCTGCCCGATACGGTGCTTGAGATTTTATCAGAGAATTTCTCATGGGATTATTGGTGCAGAGTTGATGACGAGCATTCCTGTGTACGCTTCTGCGCTTCATGGGCAACAACCGACGAAAATGTTGCAGCCCTTGAAAAAGCAATTGCAGATTTCAGCATAAAAACAGAATAAATTAAGGTTATTTTTGTAAAATACCCCTGAAGCAGTCGCGTTATGATTGCTTCAGGTTTTTTTGTTTATGAAAACAAAAAAAGATGTACCTTTGTAACAAAGGTACATCTTCAGATTGTGATAAACTATATTATTTCTTTCTGCAAAAAAACTTCAAGCAATAATACCGAAACCATAAGTATTACTTATACGTTATATTATGTTTTTCATCAATCTTGCCAATGCTCAGAACTTAAGCCTTGGACTTTGCAAAGCATTCGCTGCAGAGAACAGCTCTGTCATCACGGGGCTTGAAGGGAACCTTAGCTTCGCCACCGCACTGGCTGCAGGTTGTTACAAAGTATTCTCTTTCTCCCTTAGCTGCCTGCTTGCGTGCATTACGGCATTCCTTACAACGCTGGGGTTCATTTACAAAACCCTTTTCTGCATAGAATTCCTGTTCGCCAGCTGTGAACACGAATTCATTGCCGCATTCTTTGCACTGGAGTGTCTTGTCTTCGTACATGTCGCTACCTCGCTTAAATTTTTTACCGAAAGTGCCTTTATGGTACTATGGCATCTATCATTACAGTGTTGCACTGTTATGAACTATTTGTTCAGAAAACCTCTGAGCTTGCTTCTTACCCTCTGTACGGCATTATCTACGGATTTTTCCGTGATGCCGAGGTTAAGGGCAATCTTACCGTAGCTTTCACCTGCAAGATAAAGGCGGATAACCGAATTTTCAAGAGAAGAAAGCTCATTATTCAGAAAGCTGTAAATATCCTCTGTCTGCTCATCCGAGATTACCTTATCCTCGGGGGAGAAGGTTGACGGAATCTCTATGTCTTCAAGGGAAACAACACCGCCGGGGGGAGTATTCTTTTTACGGGTACAGGATTTGAGTACGCTCAGAATACGGTTTGAAATACATTTTTCCGCATAGGTTCTGAAAGACGTATTTTTGTCTTCCTGAAAAGAATATATTGCTGACATAAGCCCCGTGAGCCCTTCCTGAAAGAGGTCATCAAACTCAATTGAAGACAGTGACTGCTTTG
Source organism: Acutalibacteraceae bacterium (assembly GCA_045588855.1). Taxonomy (GTDB): domain Bacteria; phylum Bacillota; class Clostridia; order Oscillospirales; family Acutalibacteraceae; genus RUG806. The sequence goes on along the minus strand of JAZNEX010000123.1, from coordinate 17,760 downwards.
CAATGTAATTTGCAGTATATGCTGCGGCAGTGATTTTTACATTGTTGCGATATCTTTCAATCAGGCATGTTTCCGCATTTGTATCACCGTTTATGGTAAGCTTAATCAATGCTTCATCTGTCAGTGTGGGGGAATTATCAGTCGTTGAGGTCATATCTGTTCCTTCTTGAAAATATAACAATTCTATCTTACGAAATATTTTTTCATTTGTCAATAGCAAACACCGTGATTTTTGCTCATTTTTTACTATTTTTACGCTAAAATATGTAAAAATTTTATGAAAACAGTAATTATTTTGATAAAAATACCAATTTTATATTTCAAATGCAGAAAAATGTATTTTGCTGACACAGAATTTTAATGTTTCTTTGAGAGAAAAACAACCCCGTTTTTTTGCGAAATAATAAAAAATAAAGCCGTGTGCAGAGTATACACACGGCTGAAATTATATATTCTGATTAAAAGAGGTTGCTGAAGAATCTTACGATAACTGCATACCAGTTATTGAATTCGGCAAAGAGGAAATCGAGAACACCGAGATTTACATAAGAGGAATCAACGGGATCGGATGTACCTGCTTTTGCAGCTGCATCAAGAAGGAAAGCCTGTGTATAAACCATGCCGCCTTCACCGAAAACTTCTATTCTTACATAATCACCGAGAACATCTGCATAATCGTTAAGGTCGATTGTTGCATCGTCTGCCTTCTTTGTGCAGATGAGATTGCCGTCAGAAATGAAACGTACAATAAGTGCATCTGTTGTGCTTACTGTAATTTCATCTGTAGCTTCATTTACTTCAATAGCTGTGATGCGGGGATCTGCACTTGCTGTGTTGAAACCGTTTTCAAGAGTTGAATATGTGATACCGATGCTTTCATCAGCATCATATTCACCGTTTTCAATACCGAGAATCTTTGCTTCCATTTCGAGTGCAGTTGTATTTACCTTGTTATAAAGAGCAGTTTCGCCGTAGTATTCCTTAAGAGCAGCTGCGATGTCAACAAGCTCGTCATAGTTGCCGAGACAATGGCTTGCTGCAAAGATTTCACCGTTCTGAAGAGCAGCTTTGAGAGAAGCGGAAGAATTGTCTTCCATAAGAGCCAGTGTGTAGCCTGTATCAATTACATTGAGCTGATGAGCATCGGATGTGGCAATAGCGTAAACATTTTCACCGTTTGCAGCAAATCTCTTAAGAAGGGTATCCCAGAGAATTCGGTCAAAGCGTGTTCTGTTGTCACCCTTTGAGTTGATATCAATGCCGATACATGAATCATAATCATTGATAAGAGTTGCAAACTTATTGATATAGTAGCTGTATGCGGGATTGCTTTCGTCGTAAGCATTTTCGGAGCGGATTTCATATCTTGCCTTTGTGTATTCACCGGGATGGTTGATTACACTGACACCGCCTGCTTTATCAACACCGATAACAGCATCCTCATATGTTGTGATTGAGTTGTCGGAATAGTCGGCAAACCAACTGTTTACGTGTGCGTTTACGGAAACAGCATTGTTTTCGATGCCGTAGGGTACTCTGAGAATCTGCTTGCCGTCAGCAAGTGTAAGATATTCATCACCCTTTTCATTGATTGCAACCGTGTATGCTGTGCCGTCTGAAAATGTACCTTCCTTGCCGAGATAAACAAGGTCGCCCTCTGTTTTGCCTATAAGGCTCATAACACCGTAAACAAGCTTGTTGGGATTGGGATCAATCCATGAATAGTTTACTGTGCCGTGGTCAGTTGTAGCAACAATATCAAAACCTGTCTGAGCATGGCGTTCAATTGAAGCAGCAAGAATGTCGTCACCGTCACTTGCGTTTGTATGTGTATGAAGAGCTGTTTTGTAAGCCTTTACACTTTCCCAATTGATATTTTCATAGGGGTTTGTGATTTCATAAGAGCCGTCTTCTGCCGCAGCGGATGCGAAGAGTGCGAACGGGAGACACATAACCGCAGCAAGAACAACAGCAAAAGCTGATCTGAACTTTCTCATAATACTTGCTCCTTTTGATTTTATTTCTTAAAAAATAGTATATCACATTTTTTTTGTGTAATCAATGATTTTTTTGAAATTTTGTTGCTGCACAGGCGCTTACATAGACCTTGTCCGCCCCGAAAATCAGCAGAGTTTTTGAAATTTCATTGAGTGTGCTGCCTGTTGTTATTATGTCATCTGCCACAAGCACGGTTCTGCCTTCAAACTTTTTTATAAGCTCTTTATGCGGCTCAAAAACACCGAGAAGATTTCCGCTTCGGGCTTCTTTTCCGAGGGTGCGCTGTTTCTTGGTTCTGCATTTTTTATAAAGAAACTCCTCGTAAGGAATACCGGTTATTGTTGAAATATGCTTTGCAATAATCTGTGACTGATTATAGCCTCTGATAAATCTGTCCATCCGGCTCATGGGAATATTTGTGATATAATCAATTTTACCCAACAGCTTTCTCTCTTCAAGAGTCGTAACAAGAAGTCTTGCATATTGCTTCCCGAGATCTCTTCTTCCCTTGAATTTGAAGCGGTGAACGGTCTGCTTTACCGGTGGTTCATAATAAAGCGGTACGGCAAGCTTATCAAAATACTGTCTGCCGGTGCAGATGCATTCATTGATGCTCATAGCACAGACACTGCAGTATTTTTTTCCTTTTGCAGGATGCAGCATAAGAGCTCTGCAGGAAGTACATAAAGGGAAGTCCGTATCCGCCGGTTTGTCACACGACGGACAGCGGACGGGAAATATCAGGTCTGTGATTTTTGAAAGTGTCATATCAATCCGTTTTCTTTAAGGGCTTTATTCAGCCGTGCAACGGGAAGTCCCATAACATTATAATAATCACCGTTTATGGAGCTTATCATAACCGAACCCTTACCCTGGATTCCGTATGAGCCTGCTTTGTCAAAAGGCTCCTTTGATGCAATGTAACTGTTGATATCGTCGTCGCTGAGCGCACAGAAGTTAACCTCTGTTTTTTCGGCAAAGCAGATTTTTTTATCACCTGAAAGGATACATACACCCGTAAAAACCGTATGGCTTTTACCCGAAAGGCTTTTAAGCATTGAAAAGGCCTCCTGCTCAGAATGGGGCTTGCCGAGAATTCTTTCACCGAGGACTACAATGGTATCGGCAGAAATTACGGTATCTTCGGGATAAAGCGAAAAAACAGCCTCGCCCTTGACGGATGCCAGTGTTTTCGCAATTTCTTCGGGAGAAAGCGAGGGGTCAAAGCTTTCATCGGCATCTGATACCTTTATTGTAAAGTCCTCTGTAATATATCCGAGTAATTCCTTTCGTCTGGGAGATTGTGAAGCAAGTATCAGCGCCATATTTATTCTCCGAGCATCTGTCTGAGTGCCTTTGCAAGCTGGTCGGGACAGGAGGTGGGCTTGAAGCCGCAGCGTATACCTTCAACACGGTTGATTACATCGTGTGCATCCATACCTTTAACGAGTGCTGCTATGCCTTGTGTATTACCCTTGCAGCCGCCGATGAATTTAACGTTTTCAATAATATTGTTTTCGTTAAGCTCAATTTCAATCGCAGCCGCACATGTGCCGCTTGTTTTGTATATGTTTTTCATTTGTTATCTCCATTTTTTACTTTTCACTGTCACTGTCAGTGATTTTTGATTTAATTTCGTGCCAGTATTTTTCTATTTCATCCATAGTGTCATCAGCAGTTTTTCTTATTGAATCATATATTCTGAAAATTCTGCCTCCGAACTTATTTGCAGGATCGGAATATGACTCGATGGTTTTTTTGATTTCATAATATTGATTACGGGTTTCAGTTTTCCATTCGGACAGCTTTTCGGGGGCGGATAAAATTTCCGACGGGATGATACTTTCTGCTTTTTCCTTAACGCTTTCACCGAATTCAAATACCGTAGCCTTAAGCCCTGATACCTTTTTCATAAGCTTGTTTATGTCAGCTGCCGCCTTGACTGTCAGAATAAGGTCAACAATGAATATACAGAAAATCACGATAAGGGTTATGTTTATCACTCTCGGTGAAACATAGCTTACGGCAAGATGATACATAGGGGAAATAAGATAAACATAAAGGAAAGCAAAAATCACCCAGTAGCAGGAGTGCTTGAAGCAGATTCTTCCGTGAAGATTAAGAAAATTATTCGAATAATCCCACCATCGCGCATGGAAAAGCTTTTCCATAAGCCAGCTGGTGGTATATTCAACGGTATCGGCAAGTATTATGCCCAGCAGAATAACAAGCCACAGTCTTTCACCTATCGGCTTTGACATAGGAACGAGAATAACCTCAAATACGAGACATCCCGTGCCGTATATGGGGCACATAGGACCGTACAGAAATCCGCTGTTTATAATTCTTCTTTCTCCGAGAGAACGGTATGTACATTCAACTGCCCAGCCCAGAGCGCTGAAGATGAAAAATAAAAATATATATCCCGTAACCGGGTGTAATGTATCAAGCATATTATTCACCTGAATATCAGTTATTTATTTCATTGTTTATCTGAGAAAGCTTTTTATCGAATCTGTTTTTATGCTTTGCTTTGTTTGAAATTTTCATTTCCTTTGATGCACAGTATTTATCGGCAAATGTAACAATAAATCCTTCTTTTGATGAGGGAGGTAGAATTGTAAGAGGCCACATATGCCTTAAAATAATGCGTTCTTCCTTTTTTGAAAGATCGGGACACAGAAGCTTTGCATTCATAGCTGCAAATGCAGGATGTCTGTAGCCGTGGGGACGGTGGCTCATATCCGGGTCGTGCCAGTCATAATACACAAGGTCGTGCAAAAGTGCCGCACGGGAGCATTTTTTTACATCAAGCGAGAATTTCTTCGAAAGCACATAAGAAATGTAGGTAACTGCTCTTATGTGATCAAGTCTGTTGGCAACACTGTGCTGAGGATATACGCGCATGGACTGTACTTCGTCAGTGGCATATAAGTCTCCTACAAGCTGAAAAAACTCAGGCTCCTTTTCGGGGGAGAGTGCATATGAACGTACAAACAAATCAAAAAGCTTAATCATAAATTAATTCCTTAATTAAAAACATATCAAGCTAATGATACCATAATATACTAAGAATTTCAATACGATATGGGTGTGTTCAATAATATTTAACATATAAATAATATTAATTGGCGTACATTCATTGACTTTTTATTATATATGGTATAAAATAACGGTTGCGAGTAGGTTGGGCAGTTACGCACAATGTGTGAGGAAAGTCCGGGCTCCGCAGAGCAGGATAACGGCTAACGGCCGCCGAGGGTGACCTTAAGGGAAAGTGCAACAGAGATATACCGCCTGCATAATGCAGGTAAGGGTGGAAAGGCGAGGTAAGAGCTCACCGGCACACAGGAGACTGCTGTGCCCTGTAAACCCTATCCGGAGCAACACCGATAAAAGTGGCTTGCTCGGCCATAACTTTGAAAGGTGGCGTGAGCGCAGAAGCAATTCTGCGCCAAGACAGATGATTGCCTTAAATGACAGAACCCGGCTTACAGACCGACTCGCACATATTTTCAAGCATTCCATATAATGTTATGGGGTGCTTTTTATGTATAACAGTATAATACTTGCATTTATTATGATATTTTTTGTTACGGGTCTTACGGCAGTTATCAGCTGGCTGCTTATAAAGGCGGCATGTCCCGACAGAAAAATGAGATTCTTTGTGCTTTGTCCTTTTTTTGAAAACGACAGTGAATGCTGTGTGAAAATCAGTTGTGCGCTGAGTGTTCTTACCGCATTGGGCCTTTCAAAGAGATGCTCTGTTATGGCTGTTGACTGCGGAATGGATGAACGTGAAAAAGTATTTCTTCATTCTGCATTTGACGGTATTGACGCAGTTATAATCTGCGAAAAATCCGATATTACGGAAAAAATATCACAAAACAGGACAGAAGTACCATAATCGGTACAGTCTGTACGTTAACATAGAGGAAGAATAAGAAAACGGGTGATAATATGCTGACTTTTCTGACGGGAACCTATTTTACCGCAAAAAAAGAATATATATACGAAAAAATCCGTGCATTGCTTGAGGACGGAAAAAAGGTATATCTTATTGTGCCCGAGCAGGCGAGCTTTGACCGTGACAGAGATTTTCTTATGACTTACGGTGAAAAGCTCAGCAATATGCTTACAGTTACAAGCTTTACGCATCTTTCAAGGGATGTACTTGAGGAAAATGGATTAAGGGTTAAGCCCGAGGCTGACGAGGCGGCAAGAAATGTTCTTATGAGTATTGCCTGTGAGGAATGCGGAGATGACCTTGAAATTTTCAGAAAATATCAGGGGAAAATGTCACTTGTAAAAAAGCTTCTTGATGAATACTCTGAAATAAAGCAGGCGGGGCTCGGCACAAAGGAGCTTTTTGCCGTATCCGCTTCTTTGCCCGACGGAATGTTAAAAAATAAGACTCTTGAGCTTGCAAGGGTCTTTTCTGCATATGAGGGCATAATTACACAGAGATTTTCGGATTCTTCGGATAATATCAGAGTTATGCACGCTTTTCTTCGTGAAAACAGGATTTTTGAAGGAGCATATATTTTCTTTGATGATTTCAGGGGATTTACGGGAGCTCAGATAAAGCTTATGGAGGAGATTTTTGCACAGGCAGAGGAATGCTGGGTTTCTGTTTCGGCTCCCGGAAGTGTGAATGATTATGATTCGGGAAGCTTTACACATACGGTAAGAAATTGCAGAAAACTGAGGGAATGTGCCAACAGGCGCGGGGTAAGATGCTTTGAGGAAAAAATCATAGGTGATCACCCCGTAAAGGCAATTGATGCACTGAGTAATTCTCTTTTTGCTGCAGAAAAGGAAGCATGCGAAGATGCTGAGGGGGTAACCATTCTCAGGGCAAAGGATAAGTATGCCGAGTGTGATCTTGTTGCCCTGAAGGTGAAGGAGCTGCTTGAAAATGACGGCCTGCGCTGTAAAAATATATGTATTACCGAGAGAAACGGAGATTATACGGAAACAATGACGGCTTCGCTGAAAAAATACGGTATTCCCGTATTCAATGACAAGCGCATCCCGTTGTATGAATATCCTCTTATAAAAATGATACTGAATGCTGTTTCGGCGGCAGCCTTCGGCTTTTCAACGGATGTTGTGTTTTCCTATATAAAAACGGGTATAACAGGAGTTGATATTCCCGAATGCTCCATGCTTGAAAACTATGCTTATATATGGCAGATTGACAGAAATGCATGGCTTAAGCCCTTCAGCGGACATCCGGACGGATTCGGTGAGGAGAAGACCCCCGAAGCAGAGCAGAGGCTTCAGAAAATCAATGAAATCAGAGAAAAGATTATTACGCCTGTTGTAAAACTGAAAAAAGAGCTTGAAAAAAATGACGGTGCGACCTCCTGTAAGGCAATATATCAGTTTTTGGTAAAGACAAAGGCATCGGAAAATTTCCTTCAGTATGCAAAGGGGCTTTATGAACAGGGTAATGAAGCCGCTGCAACGGAATGTTCGGCAGTATGGGACTGTGTAACGGGTTCGCTTGATGCACTGTATGAAACGCTTTCGGGCAGAAGTGTGACACCGAAGCGCTTTTATGAGCTGCTTAAAATAATTCTGACTTCATCCGATGTGGGCAGAATACCTGCGGGCATTGATGAAATTGTCATAGGTAATGCAGGCAGGACAAGACACCTTGAGCCGGATGCGGTTTTTGTGCTTGGCTGTAATGACGGTGCTTTCCCTTTGCCCCCCGTAAGCGGAGGACTCTTTACATCTCAGGAAAGAAGACTTTTGTGCTCAAATGAATTTCCTCTTGAAAATATTCCCGAAAATATGTATGCAGAAGAAAGAACGATTGCTTATTCCGTGCTGACAGGTACTGCGCGAAAGCTTTTTGTGTCATATTCTCTTGAAACCTCCGACGGTGCCGAGGCTCAGCCCTCTGAAATAATAAGCGAAATAAAAAGCATATTACCCGATGTAAATGTGATTGCAGCAGAGGATATCCCTGCAGTCAGATATATCGGAAGCGAGGACACTGCTTTCGAGCAGTTTGCCTCCAATTACCGTGAAAACTCCGTATATTCCGCAACACTTAAAGAATATGCGAAAGAGAGCAGCTTTTCTCATCGTACCGATGCCGTCAGAGCGGCTGCAACGGACAGTGTGGCTGTTATGAATGATACCGATACGGCAAAGGCTCTTTTCGGCACGGATATGTATATATCTCCTTCAAAGGCGGAGACCTTCCACAGCTGTGCATTCAGATATTTCTGTCAGTACGGAATGAATATCAGAAAGCTTAAGCCTGCTGACCTTGATGCAAGAATCAACGGTCTGCTGATACATCATCTTCTTGAAAATATATTGATAGTTAAAACAAATAAAGAGCTTTCCGAAATTACGGCAGATGAGCTTAAGGCTCTGATAAATGATATCACGGAAAAATTCATTGAGGATTTTATGGGCGGCAGACAGGACAAGGGTGTGCTTCTCAACAGAAGCCTCGATAAAACAAAGGATACGGCTTTTGCGATTCTTTCAAGAATGATAAAAGAATTTGCTTCAAGTAAGTTTTCTACCGTTGCGGTTGAGCTTGAAATAAGCAGCAAAGGCGATGTCGCGCCTTATTCACTCCGTTTGCCCGACGGCGGAAGTATTACTGTAGGCGGAAAGGTTGACAGAGTTGATGTTATGGAGGACAGCAGCCGTGCTTATGTGCGTGTTGTTGACTACAAGACAGGCGGTAAGGATTTTAAGCTCAGTGATGTTTTTGACGGTCTTAATATGCAGATGCTGATATATCTTATGTGCATATGGGACAAAGGACTTGAGAATTATCCCGAGCTTACCCCGGCAGGAATACTTTATGTGCCTGCAAATAATTCGGGAGATTTTCTTCCCCGTAACGCTGAAAATGAAGACATCGAGAATCAGAAGCTTATCAACGGCAGAATGAACGGAATGATTCTTGAGGATGAAAATGTTCTTAAGGGAATGGAAGAAAGCTGTGAGGGCAGATTCATTAATGCTTATATTGACGATAAGGGCAGAATGAAGGGTACATTCTTATCCCTTAACGGCTTTAAGACTCTGAAAGAAAAAATTGATGATGTGCTTATTGCAATGGGGACAGCTCTTCACCAAGGAAAAATCGGTGCGGTTCCCGTTATAGGCTCTTCATCTTACAAATATACATGCGATTATTGCGACTATAAGGATATATGCAGACGCACGGATGAAAGTCCGAAAAAAGAACCTCTGGGGCTTACACATGCAAAGGCTCTTGAGAAGCTGAAAGGAAGTGAGGATAATGGCTGAGCGTAAGTGGACCCCTGCTCAGAAAAATGCAATAGATGCCGACAGCGGTACTGTTATTGTATCTGCTGCTGCAGGCAGCGGAAAGACAAGTGTTCTTGTTGAGCGCATTATCCGTAAGCTTACATCAGAGAATAATGCGGTGTCTCCCGACTCTCTGCTGGTTGTTACCTTTACAAATGCAGCTGCTGCCGAAATGCGCAGCCGTATATATTCCGCTATATCAAAAAAAGCTGCTGCAGAGCCTCAGCGCCGTAACGATTATATTATGCTTTTGTCAAAGCTCAGTGAAATGCAAGTATGTACAATGGACTCATTCTGTATGAATCTTGTTAAGGAAAACTGCCACGCTCTTGACATAGAAGCAGATTTCAGAATGCTTGAACAGGGTGAAAGCGCCGAACTTAAGAAAAAAGCTGCGGTAAAGGTACTTGAAAGACGCTTTGTTGAAAATTCTGAGGCATTTCTTCCGCTTGCAGGGATGTTTGATTCGGGAAAAAATGATACACGTCTTATTGAAACTGTCATAAGACTTTCTGATTTTTCTATGAGTGAACCCTCCCCGGGTGACTGGCTTGAAAAAATAAGAGAGCAGTTTGATGTTGTTACGGCGGATGAAAGCATCTGGGGTAAAAAGCTTACCGATGAGGTATTTTTTGACCTTGGCTATTGTATATATCTTTCAGATGCTTCACTTAAAGATATCGATGAGGATGAGGAGCTGAGCGCAGGATATCTCGGATTGTTCAGTGCGGAGAATGCTCTTCTTAAGGATACTGCCGAAAAGCTGAAAAACGCTTTATGGAATGAAAAAATTGCCCTGATAAAGCATACAAGGGATATTGTAAAAAGCAGCCGTCTTCCGTCTCTGCCGCGAGGCTATTCCGATAACCCCTCAAAGCTGTCAGCTCAGGCAAAGCGTAATGAAATAAAGGATGTCCTTGATAAAATTACGGAATATTTCAATATTACGGAAGATGACAACAGGGATGATCTGCCGATAATCGGAGCAATTGCTTCAGAGCTTATTGATACGGTTATTGAGTATAACCGTGAGCTTACGGAAATGAAAAAAGAAATGTCCGTATATGATTTTCCGGATATTTCCCATTTTGCACTTGACCTTCTCATTGATAAAAACAGCCCTGACAGAAAAACCGATCTTGCAAGAGAACTGACAGAGCGATTCAGCGAAATTCTTATTGACGAATATCAGGACACAAACCGTGCTCAGGACGGTCTTTTCAGGGCCGTTTCAAAAAACGGAAAAAATATGTTCCTTGTGGGAGATGTGAAGCAGAGTATTTACCGTTTCCGTCTTGCAAGTCCGGAAATATTTATTGAAAAATGCAATGCTTTTCCGTATTATGACGGAAAAAGCGAGGAATCAAAGATAATTCTCGGTGAAAACTTCAGAAGCCGTAAGGGAATTCTCGATACGGTTAATTTTGTATTCTCAATGCTTATGACACCCTTGTGCGGTGATATAGAATATAACGAGGATGAAAGACTTAATTTTCCTGCGGTCAAAGAGGCGGAAAATACCGTTGATACGGTTGTCAGGTTTATTGACACGGGAGACAGAAGACCGGCGGAAACAGAAGCAGATTTTATTGCCCGTACCGTATCGGCAGGTATTGCAGGTGCAGATACCGTAATTGAAGGGGACCGCATCAGAAATGCAAAACCGTCAGATTATTGTATTCTGCTTCGTTCACCCTCCGGCAATGCAGCTTATTACATAAAGGCTCTTAAGAATGCAGGTATTCCCGTGTCATCTGATGTTAACCAGAGCTTTTTTGAGACTCCCGAAATAAAAACAATAATGTCGTATCTGAGGGTTATTGATAATCCCGGGAAGGATATTGATCTGCTTGCTGTTATGATGTCGCCGCTTTTCGGCTTCAATGCCGATGATGCCGCAGGGCTTCGTGTAAAATACGGCAGAAAAACCTCCTTGTATTCCGCAGTGCTGAAGTCTGCGGCACAGGGGGATAAAAAATGCATTGCACTCAGGGATAAAATCAGTGCTTATAAAGCACTTGCAGCCTGTATGCCTGCTTCGAGGCTTATACGCGAAATATATTCGGAATCCGCATATCCGCTTGTTGCAGAAGCAATGAGCGACGGAGAAGTTCGTAAAAAGAATCTTTATACCCTGCTTGAAAAAGCGGAAAAGTGTCCCGAAGGCTTCACGGAAACAGCAGCCTTTGTCCGATATATGGATATGCTCAGAGATAACGGTGCCGATCCGGGTGCTTCGGTGTCGGGTAACGGTGTCAAGATTATGAGTATGCATAAATCAAAGGGACTCGAATTTCCGTTTGTGTTTATTGCAGGCTCGTCAAAGACCTTTAATAAAACAGACCTTCGCAGCAATCTTATAATCAACCATGAGCTTGGCTTCGGTATGAAAAGAAGAGAGTTGCAGAATATTAAGAATTTTGATACTTTGTCTTCTGTCAGTGTCAGAAAAATCAATAATTCCGATATGATGTCCGAAGAGCTGAGAATATATTATGTTGCCCTTACAAGAGCAAAACAGAAGCTTTATATTCCTGTGGCACTCAAAAAAGCAAGAAAAGCTCTTGATGATACGGAATATCTTCTGTCTAACTGCGACGGTATTCATCCGCATCTTGTCAGAAATGCTTCAAGCGCCTCTGAGTGGCTGAAAATATGCTTCCTTAACCATAATGATGCAGCCGGAATCCGTACCGCACGTCCCGTTGATAAGGTGCCCCGTGGTGAAGCGGATATTGATTTTATTGAAGCACTGCCTTCGGATAATGAAGAATTTAATACAGAGGAAATCTGTAAAGCAGATGCCGGGCTCAAGGAGGAAATAAGCCGCAGAGCCTCTTTCAGGTATAAGTATTCGGATGTTTCATCCGTATTATCCAAGCACACCGCATCAACTCTCAGGGATGAGCATTTTGACCCTGCAGGCTTCGGCAAATCCGTACCTGCATTTATGTATTCTGATGCTTTGTCGCCTGCCGATATAGGAACTCTTACCCACAGATTTTTACAGTACTGTGATTTTGATGTGTGTAAAACCGATCCGTATGCTGAGTGTGAAAGGCTCATTTGCGAAGGACGCTTTACCCGTAAGCAGGCAGAAAGCGTTGATATGGAAGCAATTAAGGTGTTTGTAAACTCGGATATAATGAAGCGCGCACAGAAAGCCGACAGAATATACCGTGAAAAGCAGTTTACAATTCTCAGAAGTATATGCGATACCGAAAAAGGTATTGATGAAAAATACAGGGATGAGAAAACTGTTATTATAGGTAAGATTGACCTCGTGTTTATTGAAAACGGAAAGGCTGTTATTGTTGACTATAAAACGGACAATGTAACGGATATCACAGTGTTGTCCGAACGCTACAGACAGCAGATGGAGGTTTATGCCGAGGCTCTGAAAAAGTCACTTGATGCTGATGCAGATGAATGTATTCTGTATTCACTTAAGCTCAAGGACAGTATAAAGCTTGATCTGTGATAAAAAAGTTGCAGAAAATTAAAAATAACTCTTGCTTTTGTTGCATTTATATGATAAAATGCCTTTGCTATTTAAGCGGAAGTATGTGTTTTAGTGTATTTCGACTGTTTATTTATGCTGTGAACTTTATTGAAAGAGGTGAAACGTATTATGAAGCAGGGAATCCATCCCAACTATAAGCCCACCGTTGTAAAGTGTGCTTGCGGTGCAACTTTTGAAACTGCATCAACAAAGGAAAACCTTCGTGTTGATATCTGCTCAAGTTGCCATCCTTTCTTTACAGGTAAACAGAAGCTCGTTGATACCGGCGGACGTGTTGACAGATTCAAGAAGCGCTATAATATCGAAACCAAATAAGTTGACATACGCTTTTGAAACGGCATTTTTCATAATGCCGTTTTTTTCATTATTCCCGATTTTATTTAAGGAAAATGTTTATGAAAGAATATATTACCGTATCAGAAAATTCTGCAGAAGAATACATTGTCAATAAATCAAGATTTATCGGCTACTGTGCCCCCGTGACCACACAGGAGGAGGCAGTGGAATTTGTCAATCAGATAAAAAAGAGGCATTCCGATGCAACTCATAATGTATATGCATATATGATACGCACTCCCGAATATTCCAGATATTCCGATGACGGTGAGCCGCAGGGCACGGCAGGTATGCCCGTGCTTGATGTTATCAAAAAGAACGGTCTTACCGATGTGTGTGTGGTAGTAACAAGATATTTCGGCGGAATACTTCTCGGGGCAGGAGGACTTGTAAGGGCATATTCCCATAGTGCAAAGTTAGCTGTTGAAGCTGCGGGGATTATCACAATGAGTCCGTGCAGCGTGCTTAAGGTTGTATGTGACTACGGCTTTTACGGAAGACTTGTGACGCTTGTACCCGAATTCGGAGGAATTACCGAAAGTACCGATTTTGCCGAAAATGTGACTCTTGTTTTCAGACTTCCCTCAAAAAATGAGGAGAACTTTGTAAAAGAGCTTACCGAAGAGAGCTTCGGTAAGGTTTTTGCCGAGAAAATCGGAGAAAAATTCGACAGCATATAAAATAAATAAAAATGTTGAGAAAAATAAAGGACTTTTAAGTTTTTTATCGTATATAGTTATTGAAAGTGATTTTGTCTGCTGAAAGGGAGGTGTGAAAATGCGGTTCAGTGAAGAGTTTTTGTCTGAGTTAAGAGCAAGAACGGATATTGAAGAGCTTATCGGAAAATATACCGAGATCAGACACAGAGGTTCAAGAACTCCTGTTGCCCTGTGCCCGTTTCACACAGAAAAAACTCCCAGCTTTGTTGTTTACCGTGATACACAGTCCTACTATTGCTTCGGATGCGGTGCAGGCGGCGATGCCGTGACATTTGTAAAAAATATAGAGCGCCTTGACTATACCGATGCCGTCAGATATCTGTGTGAGCGTGCAGGAATGAATATGCCTCTTGATCCCGTTGACGATGAGTATAACCGATTAAGACGCAGGTGTTATGAGGCAAACAGGGAGGCAGCAAGATTTTATCACTTCTCACTACAGACAAGTGAGGCAAAAGCTGCCCGTGAGTATCTTGATAAAAGAAAGCTTGCTCCCGAAACCGTAAAGCATTTCGGTCTGGGTTATGCTCCGGATAAATGGGATGCCCTTATAAAGTATATGAAAGAAAAGGGCTTTACGGAGACAGAGCTTGTTTCCTTCGACCTTGCAAAAAAGACATCAAAGGGCGGCACTATAGATGCTTTCAGAAACCGTCTTATGTTTCCCATAATAGATTTAAGAGGAAATGTAATTGCGTTCGGCGGACGTGTGCTTGATGATTCAAAGCCCAAGTATCTCAATACATCGGATACTGTGGTTTATAAAAAAAGTCAGGCATTGTACGCACTGAATTTTGCAAAAAACAACAGTGACAGAAGGCTTATCCTTTGTGAAGGCTATATGGATGTTATTGCCATGCATCAGGCAGGCTTTACAAATGCCGTAGCAGGTCTCGGTACTGCTTTCACAACAGAGCAGATTTCACTGCTGTCAAGATACTGTGATGAGCTGACATTATGCTTCGACTCTGACGAAGCCGGCAAGAAGGCTACCAAAAGAGCCTTGTCTATGCTTTCGTCTTCTCCGATGAAGCTGAAGGTAATGTCTTTAGTCGACGGTAAAGACCCTGATGAGATAATAAAATCTCAGGGCAGAGAAAAAATGAATAACATAATAAATGAAGCCGTTAATGATACCGAATTTGCTCTGGCAGATGCAAAAAGCAGATATGATATCTCCAAGGAAGACGGAAAGCTCGGTTACCTTAATGAGGCTGTTGCTGTGCTTGCGTCTATAGGCAATGCCATTGAAAGGGATATTTATATCTCAAAGCTTGCTAACGAGCTGAGTGTTGAAAAAAATGCTATTTCGGCACAGATAGAAAAGCAGAAGCGCTTCAATAAAAAGGCTCGGGAAAATGCAAGGTTTGATCAGGCTATGAAAACGGTTATGGGGGATGATAAAATCAAATCCCCCAATCCTGAAAAACGTGGTAATGTCAGGGCTGTTAAGGCTGAGGAGATAATTCTTGCTTCGCTTTTAAGACATCCCGATTATCTTAAAAAGCTTTCAGGCGAGCTTTCGGCTGATATTTTTGTTACTGATTTTAACAGAAGATATTTTGAGAATATTTCAGGGCGTATATTATCGGGAAAAAGTCTTGAGCTTTTTTCCTTCGGAGAGTATTCGGAAAATGAAGAGATGAGCTATCTGTCATATCTTATGGCAAAGGGAAATGAGCTTGCCAATTCCGTTTCCGAATGCAGCCAGTGTATAAAGACATTGCTTGAGGAAAAAACAAAAAAGAATATTCCCGAGGTAGGAAAACTGTCAACGGAAGAATATCTTGATTTATTCAGAAAGAAAAGGGAAAAGAATAAACCGGAGGGTGTGTAAATATGGAAGGACAGGATAAAAAAACGGTAATCAATCATCTGATTGAAAGAGGTAAGGCTGCAGGTAAGCTTTCAACACAGGATATCGACTCTATAATGATAGAGCTTGATTTCGATGTTGAAGAGCTGGACAAGCTTTATGAGCTTATTGATGCAAATAATATTGAGCTTATTGACGATATGAACGAGGCTGCAATGGATAATTTAAGCTTCGATGCGGATATCGCAAAGGCTTATGATACAAGTGAGGACAGCAAGTCTCTTACAATGGATGACCCCGTAAAGGTATATCTTAAGGAAATCGGTAAGATTCCTCTTCTTACGGCAGAAGAAGAAATTGACCTTGCAATAAGAATTGCTCAGGACGATGTTGCAGCAAAGCGCCGTCTTGAAGAGGCAAACCTCAGACTTGTTGTAAGTATCGCAAAAAAATATTCAGGCAGAGGTATGCAGTTCCTTGATCTTATTCAGGAAGGTAATCTCGGTCTTATCAAGGCTGTTGAAAAGTTTGACTATACAAAGGGCTTCAAATTCTCAACATATGCAACATGGTGGATAAGACAGGCTATTACAAGAGCTATTGCTGATCAGGCAAGAACCATCCGAATCCCCGTTCATATGGTAGAAACCATTAACAAGGTAAAGAAAGCAAATTCACAGCTTTTACATCAGAACGGAAAAGAGCCCACAGCAGATGATATTGCAGAGGTTCTTGATATGTCCGTTGAAAAGGTAAGAGAAATTATGCGTGTGGCTCAGGAGCCCGTTTCTCTCGAAACTCCCATCGGTGAAGAGGAAGACAGCCATCTCGGTGACTTTATTCCCGATGAAGAAGCTCTTGCTCCCGCAGATGCCGCATTCCAGGCGCTTCTTAAAGAGGAGATTGCAACAGCTCTCAGCACACTTACTCCCAGAGAAGCAAAGGTTCTTTCTCTTCGTTTCGGTCTTGAGGACGGACATCCAAGAACGCTTGAAGAGGTAGGCAAGGAGTTTAATGTTACAAGAGAGCGTATTCGTCAGATTGAGGCAAAGGCACTCAGAAAGCTCCGTCATCCCAACCGCAGCAAGCGTCTCAGAGATTTTGTTTGATAAAAGGAGTTACATATAATGAAAAAAATTGTAAGCTTTATTCTTGTTCTTACTATAATTGTATGCTTTGCTGCATGCGGCAAAAACTCAGGCAGCTCTTCAAAGAACGGTGACGGTCCGTCTGTAACTCTTTTTGCCGATAAAAAAGCAGTTGCCCCCGGTGATGAGGTTGTTGTTTTTGTAAATGTTGACAAAGCTGAAAATGTAGCCTGCTTTGAGGTTTTTGTTACGGCAGACACTGAGCTTGAATATGTTGATTGTCAGGGTATTGTCGGTGAGACAGGTCTGTTTATTGAATGTAATAAGCAGGAGGAAAACGGACAGGAGGGTTATCTTATTGCCGTTATCCATATGCAGGCATACACTCTCAATAATTATGATGTCGCTGCTCTTACATTCAAGGTTCCCGAAGATATGAAGACCGGTAAGACCCTGAAGTTTGATGTTGCAGGTCTCAGCTTTGATGTTGCAACCGATGAATCAGGTGCAGAGATATATTCTGTGCTCGATAGTGTGGCACTGAATGGTCTTAAGATTAAGACAGCTGCAGAAAGCGAAGCAGCAGATGCAAGACAGATTGCTGAAGCTGAAATTACTGCAGAAGAAACAACTGCTGCAGAAACCACTGCTGCAGAAGAAACTTCAATTGATGAAGAAATCTCAGCAGACGAAGAAGCTGTAATTGATGAGGAAAGCTCAGACGAAGCACTTTCCGAAGAAGAAACCTCCGAGGAGCTTTCAGAAGAAGCAGCAGAATAAGTTGCTGAATAATAAGATTTGCGGTGCGGTTTATTCCGTACCGCTTTTTTACTTTATAGGAAATTCCTCGAAAACAAAAGAAGCAAAAAAATAAGCCTGCGAAAAAGCAGGCATAGAAAAACAGGCGAAAAATAATCAGAAGATATAAAAGCCTTCAGCACCGAAGAAATCTTCATCATCGTCATCGCC
>JAZNEX010000122.1:0-4446 GCA_045588855.1 Acutalibacteraceae bacterium | reverse complement strand
GAAAACCCAAATCCTTCGTTTCGGAAAAAATAACCTTTATGCCCTTATCTGATTTGTTCAGGACAACGGATAAATTTACATCCTTTGTTTCATTGATGTCACTGCCGAAAACAGTCCATTCGTATTTAATGTCATTTGATGCACCTGTGAAAGTGGCAATAGCATTCTCGTTTTTTATTTTATCAAAAACACTTTTCTCAACAATTCCGTTTTCGGAAATTGATATCGGCTCATTCAGATTCACCTGTGCAAAATTACCGCTGCAAGCCGTAGTAGTCATAAGAAGCACTAAGGCTAATATTAAACATATTATTCTTTTCATTTTAATCTCCTATAACAATTTTGCCGTTTCTTACTTTTAATGTATCAGTTGTCATCGCAAGACTGTCTTTTTCGTCAGAAGCCGCAAAAACAGCATCCTCAAAAATCAGGTCATATACATCGTTTTTTCTTGCACTTCCGCGAAGTCGGAATCTTAGTCTTAATACAACATTATCTTCATCACTGAGAAGCTCCTTACTGAAAGCATTTTTGCCACCTGTTGTGTCAAGATACATAATATTGATTTTTCCTGTTTTGTTGCATTGAGAAGGATTACAGCTCCATTCGGGAAGCTTCTGTGCTACATCACTCTCATCGTTACGGATAAAAACATTACCTTCCTCAACACCTATAAATTCAAGGCGGGAAGAATCAAATGCAATGCTCATGCTTGCCGCAGGGTATATAGTATCACCAAAAGCGGAAATGGTAACATCCACCGTGAATTCATCTGTTTCTGATATGCTTATTTTTTGTGGAGTCTCAATAGTTAAAACAGGGGCTCCGAAGGGAGTTTTATCCCAACTTATAAAAAGAAAAACAAGTATCAGCAAAAGCAGAAAAACACCGATACCTGTACCGATTATCAGTTTCTTTTTATTTTCAGGACTCATTGGTCTTTTGCTCATAATCATTCTCCTTAAAGATACGAGGTGGGAGTGTTAATCCCACCCCTTAATTTCAGTTAATTAGTTGTTGTAAGGGTTGCAGCCTTTGTAACAACAATATATTCACTGCCATCAACATAAGCTTCAACAATACCGAGAGCATCAAATGTGTTGATTCGGCTGTCACTGTTAACGTTGAGTGCAAGAATTTCATCATCTGAAGGAGCATCAACTTTACGAAGCCATGTGTCAACTGCTGAAAGTGCATCCTGTGCATTGACAACACCGTCACCGTTTGCATCACCGAATGTGAGTTCTTCAGTATTGTCACCCTCAAGGGTGAAGTTTGCTTTGTTCACAAACTGTGCCATATCAACAGAAGAATCTACCAATGCAACATATGTTGCAACCCCTGTATTTTCAGAAATTTCAGCACTGTACTTAAATTCGTAAGTCTTTGTGCCGTCATTGTATGTAAGCTTTGCCTTGCTTTCCACACCTGTTACAGATACAGCAACTGCCTTTTTGCTTGACGGGATAAGGTCAATATCATCACCTGTGTAAAGGCAAACTGCACTGTAAGAAATGCCTTTGACAACTGAAACAGAACCGTTAGCCTTTGCTGTGTCAACAACAATCATTGAACCGTCGTCAGTTGAATCGGAATTCAGCTTTATTGACATACCGCCGATACTGATATCAAATTTATTACCTGCATTTGCTGAGTCAACACGGAAGGTTACCGTGAAAAGCTGTACAGGAAATGCAGTACCGGTTACCGTAATATCGCTATGATTATTTGCATCAAAGTAAACTACACGGAGTTTGCCTGTTTCATCAAGATGATAGTTTACTGTTCCGCCTGCAAGACGTTTTTCTGCTGTTACTGATGTAACGCTGAGACCTTCAGGAATATTCATAACAAGGTCAATGAGCTTATATGCACCGTTGTTATTCCATTGGTCGATACTTATTGTTGCATTAAAGGTTTTTCCTGCATCATCTGTAATTTCAGCGGGAAGGCCGAGTGTTGCTTTAGGCTTACCTTCAACTACTTCTTCTCTGTCACCGAAGCTGACATCTGACATATCGAAAAGTGATGCCTTTCCGTTTACAAAGCGGTTGTAAGCAACAAGGGCATAACAGGATTGGTCAGTAGCCATACCGTTTGCACCTGCGCCTGCAATATGTTCAAACTGTGCCTTATCTTCAAGATAATGAAGAAGCAGTCCGTCAACAACAGATTTTCCGTTCTTTACAAAACGGATGTCTGTATCGGGATTGATACCCCATGTTGTGCAGGCAACAATTACCCACGCACAGCTTTCAGAGCATTCACTTCCGCCCGATGCAAATGTGCCGTTTTCATGCTGCATTTCAGAAAGACAATCAAATGCTTTTTCACAAGCTTCAGCTACAGCTGTCTGATTGCGGTAGGGATACAAAGCCTGAAGTGCCATGCCCGTAACATCAGGGTCAGATGCGTAAGTCTTGTTTGCCTGTAATGCCCAACCGCCATCATCATGCTGAAGTGAGAGAATGGAATCAATACACTGCTGACGGATGGTTTCGTCGCTCGTTTCATAATTGCCCGAATCCAACGCAATAAGTGCCCATATCGTACCGTTAAGACCCTGCTTTTTAATCCAATCAAAACCGTTAACACTGTAAGCTTCAACTAAATTCCAATCACCAACAGCAGTTGCATCCTTACCGATAGATGAAAGTGCGACAATAAGACGGGAATTTTCAGTTGATTTGTTTTTGTGGAGCGCACCGTTCATATTGACTGAAGAAGCAGTTTCATTCACAGTGGTCACAATGCGATTATAATAATCTGTAAAGTATGCATTATCTGTATTGTAATATTCGCCACGCGCAAGACTGAGAACAGTCCATTCACCTGCATTTGTACCGAAAGCAGGTTCTTTTACTGTGTCAGCAAGTTTAGCCATTGTAGCATTAAGCACAGCGCTTACATCCTGAGGCTCACGGGGAGCATCCGCTGATGTAACTGCTACCTCTGCATAGCCGGGAGCAGAAACGATTGAATCGGGATATTCGTTACCGTAACCGCCGTCAACCCATAAATACCATTTTCCTGCAGAGGGGAAAGTGATAGATGCACAGCCGTTGTCATCAGTTGTAACAGATCCTGTTTCGTTATAGAGTGCTTTACCGTAATGCACTTCGTAATCAGGAATTTCAAGGAAAACAGAATTGTATTCGTAATCCTTAGTGCCCTTAATAAGCTTGATGTCACAAGTCTTACCCTTTTCTGCAGTATAGGAATGTGTTACATTACCATCAGCATCAGCAAAATAATGGAAGCCGTATGCCGAGTCCTGATAAAAATCCCAGCTTGTGAAGCCTGCAAGGTCAATAAAGTCGCCTGCTTCAAGAACAATCTGGTCAGAAGTTGCACCCCAACCCGCACTTGCAAGAGGATACTGACCGTTCAGATAATAGTTGAGATTTTCATCTCTGCCGAAAAGACCTCCTGCAAAATATGAGCTTCCGGGACTACCTGTAAAAGCTACCTCGCTCCACTCACCGCCGTAAAGCTCTTCGTGAGCATAGATGATAAGCTGTAAGGCGGTAATATCATATTTACCGTCACCGTCTTCATCATAGAGATATTCAGAAAGACCGTATTCATTCAAATCAACAGATTTAAGTGTTTCAAAGGATACGGGAATATAAGCAATAGGTGTACCATTTTTGTCATTTATATATTTATCATCATAGCTTACGGACATATAAACATATTCGCTTTCTGATGCAACAGACATAAGTGGTATTGCTGTTATCAGCATTGCAATAGCGAGAATAACGCTTAAAATTCGCTTTTTCATTATTGAATCTCCTTTTTGATATTTTTCATTTTGTTTTCATCGAAAGTATTCTGTTCTTTCGCTTTGGTTCTGTGCCTCCCCAACTTCTGACGTGCAGAAATGGTTTGATTTTTTGATTTGATAGTTGCTTTTTTTCTCTTTTTGGATTTTTTGGGAACAGGCTTTGCTTCCTTTAATCCGGCAGCCTCCAATGCTCTTGGCCAAGGACCTAAGAAGGCTTTGATTCGTGACCTTGTCGGTTCATCAAAATCATCCTTTTTGGGCAGTCTTCCGAGTTCCGTAGCTTTTCTTTTCAAAAGTTCTTCCGCCCAGGACTTTTTCTCATCTTGTGTCACTTATCAACCCTCCTTTACAAATAAAAAATACCCTTTCAACCAAATAGGTCAAAAGAGTACAACAGATTTAAAACACGGCATAGCGAAAAAAGGCTTTGGCTCTACAAAATTAAAAAAGAATGCAAACCCAAAGCCGCAATGCGGCGATAAATCGGTTGCACTCTTCTCACCAAAGTTGTGTTGAACCTAAAAAGACACGGCAGGTATCCTGACTTATGATGCAGTGGATATGCCCACTTCAGGAACACTCCTTCTCAGGATAGAATATCCCAATGGCTAATATGCTCCTGTCTTGTCAAATACAGTAATGGCGGTTGTTCAGGATTC
>JAZNEX010000121.1:0-1708 GCA_045588855.1 Acutalibacteraceae bacterium | reverse complement strand
CAGGGTGAGCGCATCTAAATTTTATAATTGTGTCGAGAGGGGATCCTGTTATAGGTTACAAGAAAGTGCTTGGTTTAATTCTCTCTTCTAAGTATGCCAAACACGTTGGCGATACTTATGATCGTGCTTCTTTTCAAATCGGGCGTGGCATTAATGAGTCTTGAGACCTGAGAAATCGACAGGCCAGCAAGTTCTGCCAATTTTTCTCTTGTCATGTCGTGAGCTTCGCAAAGAAGCAGGATACTTAATCCAGGATTATTCAAAAGATCGTGAATATCAGGGTGTTCCATGAAAAACTCCTTTCGGATCCCCTCTCGCTGCACAGAGAGAATCCAAAAGTTTTCCAAGGAACAGCTCGAAAAAAACATAGCTTACAGGCTATGGTATTTCTGCTAGTTTGCGTTATAATCGTAGATTTTTATTTGGCATACCATTCTCCCCAGTCCCCTTCGATGATGAAGATTATTTCAGAAGGAATTGAAACTCTTCATCGAAATTCAGAGCCGTAAGCAGCTGAGCCTTTCTGGTAGACATGCCCTCTGGAGTTCGCTGTTTCGCCAGAGAAAAAGCTATCCTTCGTATCGTAGCCAAGTTTTGGGGAGAGTTATCTTTCCAGATGTGACATCTGTCCTCGTGGAAGACAACATCCAATCCCCAGTGGAGCGTATTTTCTATTCCCCAATGATTGCGTATACTTTGAGCGATTTTTTGAGCATCAAGAGGTAAGCTTGAGATATAATACCTGATTTCAGTGCTTTTCTCTCCACTTACTTCTCTTGTAGAGATCATCTTTGCCACTGTTTGCAGGTTAGCCCATTCCTTTCCGAGCTCACCAAGCCAGTTTCCCACTTCTGCACACAGGCAGAGCCGTTCTTCCATACGGCCATGCTTTTTTTCTTTTGTCTGATAATACGTGGTGCAAATATCTCTATTATATTCAGCACACTTGAACAAAAGCTCTACTTCTTCATATAGCTGCTTTTGATTCTTTTTCAAAGCGAGTACATAGTCTGCCTTGTTTTTATTCACGATCTGTTCTGCGATATGCTTCTGGCATCCCATAGCATCGATAGTGACGATTGCCCCTTTGAGTTCAAGCATTTGTAACAATTCAGGAATCATAACGATTTCATTGCTTTTTCTGTCAACGTCACACTCACCAAGCACGACTCTATTTTCAACAGCCCAAGCCGATAAGGTATGCAAGGGGGCAAGCGATTTTGTTTTAGAAAAAGAAGAACGTAATGTTTTTCCATCAATAGCAACAACTTTTCCTTCAAGGCATATATCCAAAACCTTTACCCATTCTGTAAGAGCTTTTTTTAATTGATTAGGGTCTATTCTTTCAAAGACTCTCCTTATCGTATCATGTGACGGAACACCATTTTCTAAAGAGATATACTTTTTTAGCCATCTAACTTTGGAGAGCGCAAATAATTCAAATTGTTCCCAGCCAGTAAATCCACATATCATGGCACAAATAACAATGAACATTATATCGGTAAGTTTATGAAGCTTTGTTCTTTCAATACGTGGATCATCGATATCCTTAGCAATACATACAATCGAACGTAACCCATTCATAAGATACTCCTTTTTTTCTTCTTATTATTATATAAAATAGAAATAAAAGTACACAAAAAATAAGAGCATCCCTCTTTCCATCTACGAAATGGATATCTTTCGGAAGTTTTTTTTGAGTTTCTGT
>JAZNEX010000120.1:0-29853 GCA_045588855.1 Acutalibacteraceae bacterium | reverse complement strand
AAAACGCAAAAACCTTGTTTTTGCCTGCTTTTGCTGATTTTTACAGTTTTAAAGGGTTTCTTTGGTAGTTAAATACCGAAAGAAACCCTTTAGTTATCTTGTTTTATGCGGTCTGCACTTTTTTTACAGCCCCTTTTTTTGCGGTCTTCCTTTATAATAAAATTAATAATATATATTTACATTCTCAAAAAATTAATATATAATTACCCTGTATATCTATATAAAAAGGATTGAACAAAATGACAGATTATGAAAGACTTGCCGGACTTTTGTTTCCGGATATAACAAAGACTATTGCCGACTACGAAGAAATCTATCCCGTAAGAAATTTAAGCGAGGGCGCAAGAGTTACAAGATTTGCTCCCAGCCCCACAGGATATATGCACATAGGCAATATGTTCTCCTGCCTTATTGACAGACTTGCATGTGCTACCGATGACAGTGTTTTCTATCTGCGTATAGAGGACACCGACAAAAAGAGAGAGGTACACGATGCTATAGATAAAATCATCGAGGGTCTCAGCGCCTTCGGCATCTCTCCCACAGAGGGTATTTCGGGCAAGGACTCCGAAAAGGGTGCATACGGCCCCTACAAGCAGAGCCTCCGTAAGGACATCTATCAGGCCTTTGCAAAGGAGCTTGTGCTTAAAGGCTATGCCTACCCATGCTTCTGCACCGAAGATGAACTCAGTGCACTCAGAGAAAATCAGGAAAAAGAGGGAGCAAACCCCGGTTACTACGGTAAGTATGCCGCCTGCAGAAATCTTACCATAGAACAGCAGGAAGAAAAAATCAAGGAAGGTATCCCCTACACAGTACGCCTTCGCTCTGACGGAGACGAAAGCAGAAAAATTGTTGTAGAAGACCAGATAAAGGGCAAGATTGAAATGCCCGAAAACATTCAGGACCTTGTTCTTCTCAAAACCGACGGTATCCCCACATACCATTTTGCACACGCAGTTGATGACCATCTTATGAGAACAACCCACGTTGTTCGCGGTGATGAATGGATATCCTCACTTCCCTTACACATTCAGCTTTTCAAGCTCTTAGGCTACAAGCCTCCCAAGTTTGCCCACATCTCCCCCATTATGAAGCTTGATGACGGCAACAAGAGAAAGCTCAGCAAGAGAAAGGACCCCGAAGCAAGTGTCAGCTTCTATGTTGAACAGGGTTTCCCTGCAGACGGTGTTATTGAGTATCTTATGACACTTGCCAACTCCAATTTTGAAGACTGGAGAAAGGCTAACCCCACTGCAGACAAGTACTCCTTCCCCTTCTCCTTCAAAAAGATGAGCTCATCGGGTGCACTTTTCGATATACTCAAGCTCAACGACATCTGTAAAAATGTTATTTCTCTTATGAGCGCCGAGCAAGTTTATAACAACACCGTAAGCTGGGCAGAAGGCTATGATAAGGAATTATATGACCTTTTCACCGCTGATCCCGATTACGCAAAGTTCATTCTCAACATAGACCGCGAAACCCCCAAGCCCAGAAAGGACATTATCAGCTGGTCAGATGTAAAGGGATATGTTGAATACTTCTATGACAGCCTTTATAAAAACGAAACAAAGCTCCCCGAAAACATCTGTTCAGAGGATGCAAAGGCAGTTATCGATGCATATAAGAATGTCTTTGACGAAAACGATGACAAGGATGTATGGTTCACAAAAATCAAGGACCTCTGCGAGCCCTTAGACTTTACACCCAATGTAAAGGAATACAAAAAGAATCCCGAAGCATATAAGGGTCACGTAGGCGATGTTTCAACGGTTATCCGTGTAGCAGTAACCGGCAGAACAAACACTCCCGACCTCCACGCAATTCTTAAGGCATTAGGCAAAGAAAGAGTATTCGCAAGACTCGACAGCTACAAGGAAACACTTTAAAAATGCAAAGTGCAAAATGATAAAAAACCTCTGGAATTTGCACTGCATCGGAAAAGCTATATATAAATCATAATTTGCGAAAGGATAATATTTTATGGCTGATATTGAAACCTCTGCTCTTTCGAGCAATTTTATACACGATTTTATTGATGAGGATTTAGCTGCAGGGGTAAATACCCGTGTACAGACCCGTTTTCCTCCCGAGCCCAACGGTTACCTTCATATAGGCCACGCAAAGGCTATATGCATTGACTTTGCCACAGCCGAAAAATACGGCGGCATATGCAATCTCCGTCTTGATGACACCAACCCCTCAAAGGAAGACGTTGAATATGTTGAATCCATCAAGGAAGATATCAAGTGGCTGGGCTTCAACTGGGAAAATGTATACTACGCTTCCGAATATTTTGATTTCATTTACGAATGTGCAATAAAGCTTATTGAAAACGGCAAGGCATATGTTGATGACCTTACTGCAGAAGAAATGCGTGAATACCGCGGCACTCTCACAGAGCCCGGCAAAAACAGTCCCTACAGAGACAGAAGCGTTGAAGAAAATATGCGTCTTTTCAAAGAAATGACCGAGGGCAAGTATGCCAACGGTGAAAAGGTGCTCAGAGCAAAGATTGATATGGCTTCGCCCAATCTCAATATGCGTGACCCCGTAATTTACAGAATTATGCACGTTTCCCATCATCAGACAGGTGACAAGTGGTGTGTATATCCCATGTACGACTTTGCCCATCCCCTTTCCGATGCAAAGGAAAACGTAACATATTCACTGTGCTCTCTCGAATTTGAAAACCACAGACCTCTTTATGACTGGTTTATCAAGGAAATCGGCTTCAGTGAGCCCCCCAGACAGATTGAGTTTGCCCGTCTTAATATCAACTATTGTATCACAAGCAAAAGAAGAAATATCCGCCTTGTAACCGACAACCTTGTTTCAGGCTGGGATGACCCCAGAATGGCAACAATCTGCGGTATGAGAAGAAGAGGCTATCCTGCAAAGGCTATCCGTAATTTCATCGAAAAGGTGGGTGTTTCAAAGGCATACAGCGTTGTTGATTACGGTCTGCTTGAAAGCTGTGTAAGAGACGAGCTCAATGCCAACGCTCCCCGTGTTATGGCTGTTCTTGATCCTCTTAAGGTTATCATAGACAACTACCCCGATGGACAGACAGAAAAGCTTCTTGTTGACCGTCACCCCGACCACCCCGAAATGGGACAAAGCGAGGTTACCTTCGGAAAAGAAATCTATATCGAAAAGAACGACTTTATGATCGATCCCCCCAAGAAGTATTTCAGAATGTTCCCCGGAAATGAAGTACGCTTCAAGGGTGCATACTTCCTTACCTGCACATCCTACGAAACAGATGAAAACGGTGAGGTTACCTGCATCCACTGTACCTATGACCCTGCAACAAAGGGCGGCGATGCTCCCGACGGCAGAAAGGTTAAGGGTACAATTCACTGGGCAGGTGCAGATTCTTTAAGAGCTGAGGTTCGTCTTTATGACAAGCTCTTTGACGTTGAAGACCCTGCTTCCATCCCCGATGAAGAATTCGTTGATGCCATTAACAAGGATTCTCTCATTGTTCTTAAAGACTGCCTCGTAGAGCCCTGTCTCAAGGATGCAAAGGCTGAAGAATCCTTCCAGTTTGTCCGTAACGGATACTTTGCCGTTGATAAGGACAGCACTGACGGAAAGCTTATTTTTAACAGAACAGTACAGCTCAACTCATCTTACAAAAAATAAAGGGTGATACAAAATGAAACTTCTTAACAGAATTCTTACTCCCATACTTTCTCTTTGCTCAATTCCCGTGCTCATATTCCTGCCCTTATTCAGAATTATGATTTCATCAGGTCTTATGGGCGGAGAAACAAAAACCAATCTGCTTGATACCTTCGGATTCGGTGAATTTATCAGCATCAAAACCATTTACAGCGCCATTACATCAGGCTCAGCCGACTCAGGCAATATATTCAAAACAATATGGGATATGCTGGCTACCGATAAAAAGGAGCAGATTATCGATATGCTCCCCGGACTTCATTGGGGTATCGTATTCCTTGTTTTCCTTGTAATTGTAGTTCTTATAGCTGTTGTCCTTGCAGTGTTCACGGCTGCGGCAAATAAGCCCAAAATATCCGCACTTATCTCTGCAGGCGGTATACTTTCAGCTGTTATTATGAATGCAGCCTTCAATGCTTTTGCAAAGCCCTTCCTCAACGGTGCATTCAACCTCAACACAATTCTCGGCAACACAAATCAGCTTCTCGGTGCACTTCTGGGAAATGTTGCATCCTTTGATTATATGAAGCTCGGTGTTGCATACACAATTGTGCTTCTTATTTTTGCAATTACACTTATTCTCAGCATCTCAGCTTCAGTTGAAACAAGCGAGGGAAAATAATATGAATGCTCTTATCAATGTTTTTGATTTATTCTGGAACAAATTCGTAAAGGCTGATGACGACAAAAGAATTGCAACTCTTGTGCTGCCCGAAGGCATAAAGGAAATCAACAATATTCCCTATACCGACTCAGGCAGTGAATACCATATGTTCGATGTGTATTACCCCGAAAATACATCTGAAAAGCTCCCTGTGATTATCGAAATCCACGGCGGCGGCTGGATGTACGGTACAAAGGACCTTAATAAGATATATGCCGAATATCTTGCCGCAAGAGGCTTTGTGGTATTTAACCTCAGCTATCGTCTTGTGCCCGAGGTCACGGTAACCGAGCAGCTTCAGGATATAGCACTTGCAATAGCAAAGGCAAAGGAGCTTTTCCCCGGACTTCCCTGTGATACTGACAAAATCATTCTTACGGGTGACTCTGCAGGCGGTCAGCTGGCTTCCTTTACTGCGGCTCTTTCGGAATCCGAAAAGCTTCGTGCATACTTTGACACTGCCGACCACGGCATCAGATTCAACTGTGCAGTACTTACATCTCCCGTAGCTTATATGAATGATGAGCTTCCCATGGGACTTTACTGCCGTATGATGTGGGGCGAAAAAGGACTTAAGAAAAGCACAAGAAAATATATGAACATTGACGAGCTT
Source organism: Acutalibacteraceae bacterium (assembly GCA_045588855.1). GTDB lineage: Bacteria > Bacillota > Clostridia > Oscillospirales > Acutalibacteraceae > RUG806. The sequence goes on along the minus strand of JAZNEX010000120.1, from coordinate 24,886 downwards.
TTAAGAGAAACCCCTGATTTTCCGCCTACGCTTCTCATTACAAGCTCAGGTGACACCCTTGCCCACTCTCAGACAAGACGCCTGTATAAAGAGATGCTCACTATGGGAATTGAAGCTAAGCTTCTTGATTTTCCCCGATTCAACGGAAAAAATCTTCCCCATGTCTTTGCCTGTCTTAAGCCTTACAGTGAAGAAGGAAGGCTGTGCATAGATAAGTTCTGTGAATTCACGAAAAAATATACGGAGGCTTAATATGGCAAACGAAGTATTGAAAAGCGCAGGCTTTCACCACGTTGCATTAAGATGTAAGGATATAGAAAAAAGCCTTGAGATGTATAAGGCTCTCGGTATGACCGAAAAGGTGCGCTGGGGTGAAAATGAAAGCCTTATAGTTATGATTGATATCGGCAACGGTGACATAATAGAGCTTTTTGCAGACGGCGGCGACAAATACGCAGAAGAAGGCAAATGGCAGCACTTTGCCGTAACAACGGAAGATGTTGAGCTTGCTTACGAAGCAGCTCTTAAGGCAGGTTTTACATCACTTACGGCACCAAAAACAGTACCCCTCGATTCAAGCCCCGAAAAGATGACCATACAGGTAGCCTTTGTAAAAGGCAATGACAACGAGCAGCTTGAATTTTTCAGAGTTATTGAATAACAAACAGAAAAAGAGGCAAAGCGGTGAAAAACCGTTCTGCCTCGTATTATTTTATTTACATATAAGTGCGCCCTTATTTCTTTTCATTCTCCGCAATCCACTTAAGAGCATCGGCAAGGCTTTCCTTAAGAGGTCTGGGGTTATAACCCAGCTCCTTCTGAGCCTTTTCGTAAGTAAAGTTGCAGTTTGAAACAAGCTTTCTTACGGCATAGCGTGTAAATATGGGAGACTGCCCCGAAACCTTATAGAATACCTCCATAACAGGAGCAGCAAGGTCAATAATTCCCTTGCCCAGCTTGATTTTCGGAGGCTTGTTTCCGCTTACCTCAGCAAGAAGTCTGATAAACTCGTCAACAGAGCAGCTCTTGTTACAAAGAAGATAAACCTCTCCGCCCTTAGCCTTGTCACCTGCAAGGATTGTACCGATAGCAACATCGCGCACATCAACAAAGTTATATGCACCGAAGGTCATTGTAATAGGGAATTTGCCTGATGAAAACATTCTAACCATACTGCCGATGCTTGACACCTTAAAATCATAAGGACCCATACAAGCACTGGGCTGACATACAACAGTTTCAAGAACACCCTCTTTATTGGCAGCAAGCACCTTTGCCGTAGCCTCTGCCTTGGTCTTTGCATATGTGCCCTCAAGCTCATCGGGATTGTATTCATATACTTCTCTCATAACCTGATTATCGGGAAGAGGTACATATGTATCAACACTTGACATATAAACAAGCTTTTTAACACCTGTTTCAAGACAAGCCTTTATTACATTTTCCGTGCCTGTCACGTTTACTTTATAAACAAAGTCCTCGTTGCCGGGCTTGATTTCAACACAGCCTGCAACGTGATATACGGTATCACAGCCCCTGAATGCTTCAATAAGTGAATCATATTCTGTGATATCGCCCTTTATCTTTTCACAGACAAGACCTTCAAAATAGCCGGGATCCTTTCTGAGCAGAATTCTTACATCCCTGTCTGTGTAATTCTGCAGCTCCTTAAGAACCGCATAACCTACGTGGCCCGTAGCACCTGTGAGACAAACTGTTCTTTTCTCCATATACTCCACCTCAAAAAAGTTGTAAAAAAAAATGTTTTTATCCGTAATAAAGCAATTGACGTCAGGGTATAAGAAGAATACCTTAAAATATATATTCACTCTTAATACCGGCATATCTGCTGCCTTACTCAATGCTGTCAGTCTTCATAATCATCTGTCAGCAAAACTATAATATCATTTACATTAGTACCTGTAGGCCCTGTAACAATCAGCTCTCCTGCCATTTTCAGGGCATAGTAGGAATTGTTGTCATTCAATTCCTTTTCGGGACTTATGCCAAGACTTACCATTCTGTCATAGCTTCCTGTGTCAGCATATCCGCCTGCAGCGTCTGTCGGTCCGTCTGTACCGTCAGAGCCGACGGATATAAGGGCTATGCCTCTTTTATCCCGAAGTCTTATTGCAGCCGAAAGGGCTGTCTCCTGATTTCTTCCGCCCTTGCCGCTGCCCTTAAGTGTTACAACAGTCTCTCCCCCATAGATGTAACAGTGCTTTCCTTTAACATAAGGAACAGCGTCAATAATTTCTTCGGCGGTAAGCTGTGCTTCGCCTGTAAGAAATCTGTTCATATGATGAACAGTATAACCCAGCTCATCAGCCTTTTTTCCTGCGGCATTACAGAGAATGTTTATATCCCCTGCAAAATAATAGCCGCCGTCATTTATTTTAATATGGTTTTTTGTTAAAATTATATTTTTTATATCTTCACCAAGTCCCGGAAGATAACGGGAAACCACACCTGAGATAAACTCATCGGCTTCCTCATCCCTTACGGTGATACCCGATGCAATAACACCCTTGTCGTTGGTCAGCACATCGCTTAAGGCAACGGTGATAACCCTTGCAGGGTACGCCGCATCAGAAATAAGTCCGCCCTTTACCATAGACAGCCGTTTTCTTACGGCATTTATTTCTCTTATGTCAGCACCGGATGAAAGAAGCCTTGCGGTAATATCACGCTGAATGTCTGAAGAAACTCTGCTTTTTTCAAAAAGAGCACTGCCGCCTCCTGATAAAAGCACAATGAGTACATCCTTTTCCGTAAGCTCATTTGCTATGGCAAGTCCCTTTTCGGCTGCCTTTATGCTGTTATCGTCGCTTATGGGGTGTCCTGCCTCAATTATTTCAAAATAAGGCGAGGAAAAATCCCCCGTGTGATGATATTTTGTAACAAGTAGCCCCTTGCGGATTCTGTCTTTGAAAAAATCTGCCGCAGCCCTTGCCATGGGCACAGCCGCCTTTCCTACACTGAGCACATATATATTTTCCGGAATACTGAGATTTCTGAGAATCTTATATGTGCTGTCATAGGGGTCAGCAGCAGCAATCCCCGCCCTTACAATTTTAAGTGCATCCTCTTTCATAAGGCAATAACCGTATTCATATTATCGGGTGAAGAGGGATACATAAGCTCCTTTGTAAGAGCATCTATCTGATTTGTGGTAACAAGTATTTTTTCTTTATTCTTTATGGGTAATTTCTTTATAACCCTTGAAGGAAGACTGCCTACACTGCATACAACCCTGCGCTCGGCTTCCGTTGAATCCTTAACCGCATAAGAGCCGTCAAATATGCTTAAAAATACCTTTGTCACAAGTCCCAGCAGGGGCATTTTTTTAATTTCCTTAAGTGCCTTTTTATCAACACCCTTGCCGAATGTGAAGAAGTTTATAAGCCTGCCTGCGCCGCCGCACTTTGCTTTTGTAAGGCTTTTACATACAAAGCGGATAAAGGGATATAAAAGATTATATGAAGGGATTTTTATACCGTTTGCTCTGAGACGCTCATAAAAATCCGTCTTGTCGGATGTACCTGCTTCAATAAGATTTATGAGCACTCCCGTGGTATGCTTTTTCAGATAATCAGCGTCACACTTAATACCCTTATATGTAAACTCTTGTGTAAATTCAACACTGACCTTTACATTTTCACCGTCAAAGTCAAGATATGTAACGGGGGCAGGATAGCCTGTAAGTGAGCCTAAATTGATCTGCGTGATTTTATTCCCTTTTTCGGATACAAACTCTGTGGTTCTCTGCATATGGGAATGTCCCACAAGCATAAGCCTTAAGCCGTTGTCTGCAAGCACGGAGGCTGTTTCAAAATTACTGCCTATAGACTGTCCGCCGTTTATAAGCTTACAGAATGGGTGCAAAAGCAGATGATGCTCCATAGCGATAACCTTGCAGTTATCTCTTTCGGCTTCCTTAAGCATTTTAACCATCCAGCCGAGATGTGCCTCACTGTAGCCTGACTTTCCTCCCTCGGCATCGCAGTCATCGTGCACTGCAAGAAGTCTCAGCCCGTCGCACACCTGAAAGCACCTTGAAACAAGCCCCAAGGGAGTTGTATATGACGAAATGCAGTCCTTTTCACCGAATACCGAATAATATTCCGTAAGCTCTGAAGCAGTAAGGGTATCTACATCATGAAAAATCTCATTGCCCTCAAAGCGCCTCGGATTATGGTCAGAGCACCAATCGTGGGTGGAGGTAATAACATAAAGCTTCTTTTTTTCATTGAACCTTAAGAATTTTGCCTTTACCTCATCGTGGCTTACCTTTTCACCGTCATTTGTAATATCTCCTGCGATACACACACAATCCGTACCGTCATCAAGGAGCTTTTCAAAGACGGTATCAAGCACAGCACCTGTCTCTTTAAGACATTTCTGGTCGCTGCCCTCTCTTAATTCATAAGCCCTGCCTGTAACACCGAGCTTTTCGGAATAATGATGAATATCGGCAATAAAAGCCAATCTGTAAGAAGCCATATAAATCTCCAATTCTGAACGATTTATGAATAAAGTATAAATCATTCGTTAAAAAAAGTCAATAATGCACATTAAGAAATGTTTCAGAATTACGGCATATAGGGATCAGCTGATGCCTCATAGTCCTCGGGCATAATAAACTGACGCATATAGTTGATTGTGAAGTCAACGCCCCACTGACCCTTTGCGCCCTTCCACTTGCCTGAATGGGGCTCAATAGAAAGCACACCGTTATAGTTATTCACATAAAGCATTGTCATAACAGCGCCCCAGTTTATCTGATCAAGACCTGCAGGAGGATCGTCAAAGCCTTCACCTGCCACATAAAGTATACCCTTTACATGGAAGTGATAAACTCTGCTGCCCCAATCGCGAAGCTCCTTGAGATAATCCCCGCCGCGGTTGATGCAATGGGAAGCATCATATTTGATACCAAGCTCAGGAAGTGCTCCGTGAACAACAGACCATGCCTTTTCCTCACAGACAAAGTTTGCCCAGTCGCAGTTATATGTTGCAATCTTTACTCCCTTGGGCTTTGCATATTCAATAAGAGTTCTGAAATATTCAATTGCCAGCTGACAGTTTTCATAATATGTCTTACTTTCAATAAAATTACATCCCACATTAAATACGGGACAGCCTACAATTGAAGCAAGGTCAATCAGGTTTTTATCGTGCTGTAAGGCTTCGGGGATAACATTTCCGTCATCGTCGATTCTGTCCATACCCCATCTTCCTATTGAGCCTACAATAACACCGTATTTTTCGGAATTAGCCTTGATTTCCTCAGCCTTTTTGAGCACTTCATAAGAATCATAGTTATGATTAATACAGAATTCAACCGCTTCAAGACCCTTAGCCTTTACTGCCTTGAAATGGCCTTCTTCCCAACCGTTGATAATACCTAATTTCATTTAAATCACCTCGTATGTCAGTATACAAAAAAACCTGAAATAAGTCAACAAACACACAAAAAATTGATATGCACAAATAATATTTTTATTGATTATGCTGCAAAAGTATGATATATTATATTAAAAAAGACAACAAGGAGAAATTCTATGAAAAAATGGCGTGTTGGCATTATCGGTAACGGCGGTATCTGCAAGGGTGCCCACTTAAGTACATATCTCACAGATGAAAGACTTGAGGTTGCCGCAGTCTGCGATATTATCGAAGAAAGAGCACAGTTCCTTAAGGATAACTACTTCCCCGATGCTGTTGTTTACACAGATTTCAATGAGCTTCTTAAGGATGAATCAATTGATTCCGTTGATATATGTACACCCAACTATCTTCACTCAATCATTGCGGTTGCAGCCTTTGAAGCAGGCAAGCACGTTTTCTGCGAAAAGCCCGATGCTGTTGACGTAGGTGAAGTTATCAGAATGAATGAAGCCGCAAAGAAAGCAGGCAAAACCCTTATGGTTATGAGAAATAACCGCTTTGTTGATGCTTCAAGATTTGCTAAAAAATATATCGAGGATGGCAGAATGGGTGATATCTACTGCGGCAGAGCAGGCTGGCAGAGAAGACGCGGTATCCCCGGCAAGGGCGGTTGGTTCACAACCAAGGAGCAGTCCGGCGGCGGTCCCCTTATTGACCTTGGCGTTCATATGATTGACCTTGCAATATGGCTTATGGGCAATCCCACTCCCGTTGCGGTTTCGGGCAATACATATATGAAGTTTGCCGACAACGATTCATCCGACTCCGTAAACTCCGATTTCGGTGACAAAAAGGAAGACGGCACATTTGATGTCGAAGACCTTGCAATGGGTATGATCCGTTTTGACAACGGTGCTGTTCTTCAGATAGAATTCAGCTGGGCTTCAAACATAAAGGAAGAGGTACGCTATGTAGAGCTCAGAGGTACAAAGTCGGGTATGAACTGGCGTAACGGTGTGCTTGAGCTCTTCACCGAGGAATACGGTCAGCAGCTTAACATCACAGCTCCCGGCACAAGAGAGGATAACGGCCACTTCAACAACTTAAGACACTTCTATGATGTGGTAATAGAAGGCAAAAAGCCAATTTTCGAGGGTCAGCAGGGTATCGATATGATAAAAATCCTCTGCGCAATTTACGAATCTGCAAAAACCGGAAAAGAAATCACACTTTAATAATTAAAAAATGACACTTTCGGCTTGAAAGTGTCATAGTGGGTTATATACTTTGAAATCAATTATGCCAATCTGAAAACATTTTCTTCGGTGTGTATAAGTGATATTGCAAATTAAAATTTGCAGTGATATTTTTGATAAATCAAAAGTGTTATTAAAGCCTTACGGCTTTAGTGTTATTTTATTCGCAGAAAACTGTCCGAAGGACAATAGCACTGTGCAAAGCACAATAAAACTGCGAAGCAATAAAACTCGCCGTTTGGCGAATAAAACTGCCGAGTGTTCGTAAGGACACTCGGCTATTGTAACACTTATTTCATTTGTGAATACTATAAACCAGATACTTTTCCGTGGGGTGGTTTTATGTATAAATGTCCGTCTTCTTCCTTTTTTATGGGTGCTTCTACGCCCTCAGGCTTCTGCTCACTGTTTTCGGGGCTTCATTTTCCCGAACAGGACTGGCGGCTTTATATAATCAAGGGCGGACCCGGTACGGGTAAATCCACTCTTATGAAAAAAGTTGCGCACGAAGCTGAAAAGAGAGGGCTATATTTTGAAAAAATATTCTGTTCCTCAGACCCGTCGAGCCTTGATGCCGTTATTATTCCGTCACTGAAAATCAGCCTTGCCGACGGCACAGCACCTCACGTGATTGAGCCTCAATACCCGGGTGTCAGTGAAATTACCCTTGACCTGGGACAATTCAGAAACGACGAAAAGCTTAATGAAAGCCGTGATAAAATTATTGAGCTTACCAAAAAAAACAAGGCACGGCACAAAAAGTGTACGGATTTTCTGTATGCAGCCAAGGGTGTAGACAATGATACGGCAAGCATAATTGCGTCCTCCCTGAAAATAGAAAGACTTCATAAATTTGCCGAAAAGCTTGCAGGGGTAAAGCTCAGCTCATATTCCGACAACACTCCTGTAACCGCAAAAAGATTTCTGAGTGCCGTGACAAGTGAAGGCTATGTGGTTTTCAGAGACACCGTGTCTTGCTTGTGTGAGGATATATATGTGCTTGACGACCCCTACGGCCACGCAGCCGCAGTAATACTCAAGGTGCTTTCCATAAAGGCGCGGGAGCAGGGCATTGACAGTATTATCTGCCACTGCCCCATGTCACCCGAATACAAGGTTGAGCACCTTATCTTCCCCGATTTATCCTTAGGCTTTTATACCTCAAACAGGTATCATCCCGATGATTTCAGAAATGCAAAGCACATAGACTGCAAGCGTTTTCTTAACACCGATATTCTGTCACGGCACAAAAACCGTATTGCATTCAACAACCGTTCAAGAGATGAACTGCTGACAGAGGCTCTTAACAATCTGACAAACGCAAAGGCTGTACACGATGAGCTTGAAAAATATTATATCAATGCAATGGACTTCACATCCCTTGCTCAGTTTTCAGATAATTTCATACAGCAGATATTCCGATAGTACCGATATAATACTTGTTGAAAAACCGCAGCAGAACAACAAAAGGCACAGAGCGTTAACTCTGTGCCTTTTATGGTTTGGTTATATCTTAACCGAAAAGATTCTTGAAGAAATCGCCGATCTTTCTGAAGAGGTTAAGGAGCCATTCCCAGAATGACCACTTTGTAACAACTTCACCGTCATCACCGTCTTCTGTGCCGTACATAGCACCTGCGATGGTAACTCTTGCGTCACCTGTACCTGCAGGAATTACATAATAGCCTTCTGAATCGGGTTCAATCTCTTCACCGTTTACATAAACGATGTAATCTTCAAACATGAAGTTTGAGTATGTTCTTACTCTGAAGCGAAGGTCAAAGTCATCTGACCAGTAAATTCTTGCAGAGTTGTAAACAACCATATAATCTTCAATTGTGAAGTGAGCGTTGTTGATGGATGTGAATGTGATACCTCTTGTGTTACCGCCTTCAATGATTGTAACAGTCTTTGAAGCCTTGAGAATACCTCTTGTTGCGGTAAGAGTAACAGTACCTGTACCTACTGCATAAAGCTTGCCGTTTGCAAAGAATACAATGTTTTCATCACTTGATGTCCACTGTGCATCTGTTGCAACTACGCCTATGGGCATCTTGACAGCCTTAAGGTCAAGAATTGTACCTGCGTATGCAACGGCTGAGCCCTGAATTGTAAGTGTAAGACCTGCATCGGGATAGATAATATCAATGATATCTTCAACCTGACCTGTAACAAAGTCAACAATTGCCTGATCTTCCTTATCACGGGTATTTCTGTCCTTCTTGATGCCTTCGATATTCTTAAGGATTTCTTCTATCTTAGCCTTGTTTTCTTCAAGGAGAGCTTCGTCTGCGAGACCGCCTTCAAGAACATCGTTAAGGATATCCTCGAGTGCATCAAGCTCGGTGTAGTCACAGGGCTCGGTATATACAGCTGTATATGTTGTGTTGCCTGCAACAACTGTGAGAGGCTTATCCCATGTCTTGAACTTGTGGATAAATCCGTCAGCTGATGTGTAATCAGGAACTACGGGAGCAGTTACGGTATCACCGAGATATGCGGTTACTACGATTGTTTCATCGTGAAGCACGAATGTGATTGTTCTTTCGGGACGTACAACAATTGTTTCTCTTGAAAGCTCTTCTTTACATACTGAGCAGTAAACAACGCTGTCATAATGTCCGTCTTCTGTCTCTGTGGGATTAACAACATTTTCCTTAACAGCGGCGGCTGCCTTATGACCGGGAGCCACGTGTACCTTGTCTGTTCTTGAAACCTCTTCCTTACATACAGTACAATAAACAACCTCCTGATAGCTGCCGTTTACGGTACATGTTGCAGGCTTGTCGTTTTCAATTACTGCTTCGCCGTCTGTATGGCCGGGAGCAACGTGAACCTTATTTTCTCTTGAAAGCTCTGTTGAGCATACTGTACAGTAAACAACCTCCTGATAGCTGCCGTTTACGGTACATGTTGCCTTATTGTCGTTTTCAACTACTGCTTCGCCTGCTGTATGGTCAACAGTGGGAATAGCTGTACCTGTCTGATATACTGCACCACAGCATGTGTAAACAGTATCACCTGTGAATCCTTCGTCCTTACATGTGGGAGCAACATAGCCTTCTGTCTTTGTGGGTGTGCCTGTATGGTTAGAAGCATCCTTTTCACCGGTCTTTGCAACAGTGCCGAGCTTCTCACCGCATTCGCAGTATGTTACATCGTTCCATGTCTCTTCACTGATACATGTGCCGGGTACGGTATCTTCTTTTACTACAGTATTGTTGCCTGTATGTTTTGCAGGATCCTTTGCGCCTGTCTGAGCAATGCTTTCAAGAGCCTTGTCACAAGCATTACAGTATTTTACAAGTGTCCATGTAGCTTCTGTCATACATGTACCTGCAACTACATTTTTCTTGCCTTCATATGTTCCGCTTACGTGTCCTGTTGCAGGATCAGTAACGGTTTCTCTTGAAATCTGAGTAGTCTTGCCTGCAGCAGCACATACTGAGCAGTAAACTACTTCATCGTGATGTCCGTCTTCCTCACACTTGGGAGCAACAACATTTTCTGTTACTGCCTCAGCAGGAGTATGGGCAACCATTTCTACGATAACTGTATCTCTTGATGTTTCAGTTTTCTTGCCTGCAGCTTCACATACTGTACAATAGGTTACATTGTCATATGAGCCCTTGCTGTAGCAGGTGGGTGCAACATTGTTTTCTACTACTGTTTCGCCCTTTGTATGAGCCTTCTTTTCTACTGTCTTTTCTGTAGTGCTGAGTATTTCACTGATACCTGCAGCCTTACATACAGAACAGTAAACTACTTCGTTGTAGCTGCCTTGGGCATAACAGGTAGAATCTGTGAAGTCTTCTGTTACTGCCTCTCCGAGTGTATGAGCAATCATTGCGCTTGTCTTTTCAACGCTTGTCAATACTTCGTCAATGCCTGCAGCCTTACATACTGAGCAGTAAACTACTTCGTTGTACTTACCTTCGCTGTAGCAGGTAGGTTCTGTGGTTACTTCATCTACAGGTGCGCCTGCTGTATGATTCTTCTTGGCAATTACCTTTTCAATACGGCTCATCTGAGTCTTTATGTTCTGTGCTTCACAAACTGAGCAGTAAATAACCTCGTCATAAGTACCTGTAGCGTAGCAGGTAGAATCCTTGACATTTTCTCTTACAGCTTCGCCCTTTGTATGAGCAATCTTTGCGATTGTCTTAGGAGTTGTGCTGAGCTTTTCATGACATTCTTCAACTGAACAGTAAACTACCTCGTTGTAGCTGCCTTCCTTATAGCAGGTAGCAGGAACGGTATCTTCTTCTACTGCAACACCTGGTGTATGATCAATAGTTTCGATTGTCTTAGGTGTTGAGCTGAGCTTTGCCTTACATTCTTCAACTGAGCAGTAAACTACCTCATTGTAGCTGCCTTCCTTATAGCAGGTAGCAGGAACAACATTTTCTTCTACTGCAACACCTGGTGTATGAGCCTTCAGTTCACCTGTTGTGTAGGTATAGCTGTCAGCATTTACATCAGCCTTTGCGTTTGCATCACAATCCTGACAGTCATAGTAGTAAACTGCAAGTGAATAACATGTAGCTTCAGCCTTAAGATGATCTGCATCAATCTTTTCTTCTGTGTATGTATGGGGAAGTGTAACTCCTGTTACGTGCTCTTTAGCAAGCTCTTCATTACATACTGAGCAATATGTGATATTGTCATAAGAGCCGGCTACGGTACAGGTTGCATTCTTGATGTTTTCCTGTCTTGTAGTATTTGTATGACCGGGAGCAACATTTACCTTGTCTACTCTTGAAAGCTCTTCTCCGCATACTGAACAGTAAACAACCTCCTGGTAGCTGCCGTTTACGGTACAGCTTGCGGGAACATCTTTTTCCTTTACGGGAGTGCCTGCTGTATGACCTTTTGCATCAACATAATCAGCAACATAGGTATGAGTATTATCATTCTTACAGATGTATGTTGTATAACCCTGAGTTTCACAACCGGGAAGTGTAACAACTGCACTGTAATCGTGACCCAGCTTATCTACCTTTTCATAGGTTGTGTAGTCACATCTTGAGCATGTTACATAAGCCTTCCAGCCGTCTTCCTCACAGGTAGCTGCCTTTGCATCGTGCTTTACTTCTGCGTGACCCAGTGCGTCAACAGCTTCCGTATATGTATGTGTGGGATCATTCTGACATACGTATGTCTTTTCACCCTTTACAGTACATGTGGGCTCGGTTGTTACCTCACCTACATAGTCGTGCTTAAGAGCATCAAACTCATTATATGTTGTGTAATTACAGCCTTCTCTTGAGCAGTATACATAAGCATCCCAACCGATTTCTTCACAAGTGGGAGTCTTTGCATCAACACTTACAAGAGCGTGGTTGTCATTCTTTTCTATTACGATAGTTTCAAGCTCATTCTTATCTGCATCAAAGTTCTTCTTACATACTGAGCAGGTGTAGTGCTGCTTGATACCTTCGCTTACACATGTTGCGGGAGTTTCGGGGATAAGTGTACCGTAATCGTGACCGTTTGCAGGGATAGTTACCTTTGTGGTGTAGTCACATCTTGAGCAGGTCACATATGCATCCCAGCCTTCTTCTTCACAGGTGGGAGCCTTTGCATCGTGATTTACTTCTGCGTGACCAAGCTGAGGAATAACCTCTGCTTCTGTCTTGTAGTCACAGTTCGCACATTCCTTATGCTTTGAACCGTCCTCTGTACACTTAGCTTCTACATCAATGATATAATCACCGAGGCTGTGTCCGTTTTCGGGGATAACAGTCTGAGGGACTGTGATTTCTCCGCAGATTGTACACTGCTTACCTTCTGTAAGACCGGTTTCTGTACATGTGGGCTCTTTTGCTGCAAGTACCTTTTCTGAATGACCGCCGGCACCGATTACAAAGCCTGAAAGGTCAGATGCGCCGTCTTCTGACATAATGTCAGCATCTTCAGCAAAGTAGAGATTACATACCGTACATGTCTTGTAAGCCTCCATACCTGTGTCTACACAAGAGGGAGCCTGTCTTTCGGTTACTTCTGAGAAAGCGTGTCCGGGAGCATCAAGTATTTCCTGCTTTGTAGCATCACATACGCAGCCGTTTCCTGCACACTTGTAGCTGACAGTAATCTTGACGGTACATTCAACTACTTCGCCTGTTTTTACCCAGGCGTGGTCAAGCTTGTCGAGACCCTTTTCATAGCTGAATCCGCAAGCACAATCTCTTGCTTCAACGCCCGTTTCCTGACAAGTGGGTGCCTTGTTAGCTGCACCGATATTGTATGCGTGGTTTTCTTCTCTGTAAAGAGCAACAAAGGTAATGTCAGATGTTATTGTATCAACCTTGTTACCCCATTTATTATCAAATACATAGTGAACTGTATTTTCTTCAGGTGTTGTAAGAGAAGCCTTGTAATATGTGCCGACTTCGGGTGCAGAAAGTGAGCTGAATGCTGTGCCGTGAGGAACATCATTGATTGTAACAGTCTGTTCTTCACCTGTAGTATTATAATACTTAAATGTTACTGTGTAGAGATTGATTGTCCACTGTGCCTTTACTGTTACATTGTTTGCAGGCATAGTTGCGGGAACCTCGGGGCTCCAGCCTGTAAATGTATAGCCTGTCTTTACGGGATTTTCGGGTGCTGTAACATCTGCACCGTAGTTATAAGTATGTACAATATCTGTTGTGCCGTTGTCAGCATCATATGTGATTGTATACTCATTGATTTGCCACTGTGCCGTTACTGTTATATTGCCGGCAGGCATATTTGCAGGAACCTCGGGGCTCCAGCCTGTAAATGTATAGCCTGTCTTTACGGGATCAGTGGGTGCTGTAACTGCTTCGTTATAATCATAAGTCTGTACAATATTTTCTGTGCCGTTGTCAGCATCATATGTGATTGTATACTCATTGACTGTCCACTTTGCCTTTACTGTTACATTGCCTGCAGGCATCTTTTCGGGGAGATTTTCCCAGCCGCCGAAGGTGTAGCCTTCTCTTGTGGGGTCTTCGGGAGCTGTGATATCTGTGTTGTAGTCCTGAGTAATGGGAGCTACCACACTGCCGCCAAGAGTATCAAAAGTGATTGTATACTGATTGATTTCCCACTGTGCAGTAAGTGTTACATTACCGTACATACCTGTTGCAGTAATGCCTGCATCTGCAACATTGCCTGAAACCCAGTTACCGTCTGCTGTTGTAACCTTCCAGCCCTTGAATGTGTAGCCTTCCTTTACGGGTGCAGCAGGTGCTGTAACTGTATCGGTAATGTTATAATTAACTTCTTCCTTAGTATCTGTACCGTTGTTGTGGTCAAATATTATCTTATAGGGAGTCTTTTCCCAGATTGCATAAAGTGTTACCTGACCGTCCATTGCAGATGAAAGTCCTGATAAACTCTGAAGAGCCTGATATCTTGTACCTGTGCCGTCAGCCTTGGTATCCCAGCCTGCAAAAGTATAGCCGGTCTTTGTAAAGGTATTTTCGGGAAGAGTGATAGTATTTGTATAAGGAGTATTGATCTGTTCGGGAGCTGTACCGCCGTCATTGGTGTTACCTGCAAAGTAAACAGCATACCAGTTTTCAGACCAGGTTGCCTTGTATGTTGAATCAACACCGGGAATGCTTTCGGGAAGAGCAGGATTCCAACCGGTAAATGTATAACCTGTCTTTGTAGGATCAGCGGGCTTTGTATAAGCTGTATCATATGTGCCTGTGATTGCGCTCACTGCACTGCCGCCGTCTGTATCAAAGGTCATGGTATATGTGCCGGGAGTCCATGTTGAATAGAGATACTTTGTGGTTGTAAAATCAACCTTAGCATTATCTGCTATCTTATTTCCGCTTGCATCAACCCAACCGTTGAAGGCATAGCCGTATCTTGTGGGTGTGGGAAGCTGATTTCCGTAAACTGAATCATAAGCATATTCAGCAGCTGCAGTATAGGATGCTCCTTCATCTACGGTACCAACCTCGTAAATACGGATATTATTGAATGTAACAGCATTATCTGCACCGTTGGCATCCACACGAAGACATGCCTTTGTAGCCCCTGCAGGAGCTGTAAACACGACATTATCAGGGTCAAGACCTGTTGAACCGTTTGAAGAATATCTGTTTGAAGGACCGTCTGCGAATTCTATACCTGTTCCTGCGACAGTTTCATTACGGAAGAAGATATATACATCCCAGTTGTCACCCTCAAAGTCCATTTCAACCTTATACTGCTTACCTGCAGTTACAGGGAAATTGGGAGACTCCAGAGTACCTTCTCCTACATCGCTGTTTGATGTAAGTGTAAAGCCGCTGTTTGTTGCATTAGAAACCACAGCACTGCCTGAAGTTTTCTCGCCCCATTCGGGAACATTGACAAGGTTATCAAATAAAACATCATATTTATTTGCCTGCCATACTGCATAAACAGTCTGATTGAAGCCTACTGTAAGAGAAGAGGGAGCTGTTGTTGCATTCTTGTCAGTTGACCAACCGAGGAAAGTATAGCCTGTTCTTGTTGCAGGATATGCCGCAATAAGCTCTGTCTGTGCAAAAGATTCTGAAGTTTTTCCACCAATTGTAAATACTACAGAAGAGGGAGTTGAACCAAGTGAACCGCCGTTTGCACTAAAGTAAGCGGTTGTCTGAAGCGCATTTTCAGCAGAAGTAAGAGCAGATGTATCAACAGTTGCACTCAAGGGGTTGCAAAGATTTGTCGCTGCAGCCTTTAATGCATTGTAATAGGTATTCCATGATTCAGTAGTATAGTTTTCCTTCGCATAGGAAGTACCGTTCATAACAGAAGTACGAAGTGAACTCTTGTTAGCGCCCGTAACGCTGATATTTACAAAGTTATTATTCCAACCGGTTGAAGTAATAGTAGCCTTATATTCACTTCTTGCAGCAGATTTAAGACGGAAATCAGCTGTACCGGAAATTCCTTTGTTCCATGACTGCTGATTAACCTTGATACCACAAGCATTATCACTGTCACTATACCAGATTTTTGTACCGGTGTCATTCCAATCACCGGTATACTGGCTGCTGCCTCTATCGGTTCCGTTATAATAGCTGCTGCCGTTGTTTGTTCCGTAATCCGAAACATACCATGCATGCGTACCTTTATTTTCGGTAATACCATCTTTATCGGTAACCATAAAGCCTACCTTAAAATTGGGAATCTGGTTAAAATTATTATAACGGCTGGTATCAACCGTAAGCGTTGCCGTAGGGCTGATTGAATTTGCTCGGGCATGATAATTTGTTCCGCTTTCAGTTATTGCCTGATAGGATATAGTAGCAGAAAGTCCGTTGCTTCCATCCTGAATCCAGTTCGTTTCAGGATTATTATTACTAGGAGCCTTAATCAAACCGAGCATAGGAAGGAAATTGGCGGTCTGAACATATTTCAGATTAGCACTGTTGCCTGTCGTATAACCGTGAACGCCTGATACCCAGAGAATTGAGCTGGCATAAGTATTATGCCATGCACCTACAGCCTTTGCTGCGGCACCGACGGGCTGATACCAGGGAGCATAAGCTACTGAATATGCATAATGAGTCTGTGTCTTGCCGTCCTTTTCAAATACAAACACCCACTCAATAAGAGCTGTACTGCCTGCATTAAGTCCTGAATTTAATTTAATCGCACCTGATGCAGTTGCAGCACTTGTACCAAGACTTGTTCCGTTAAGTCCTGTGATAGCACCTATATCAGCATTAGCAACACTTACACTCTTAAGTGTTGCCCCGGGATATGTAACAGCAACAAAAGCTGATGTATCATAGGCAGTCTTAACACTGCCGTCTGCATTGTTATTTACATAGTATTGTCCTGTAGTTGAAGCGCTTGTAGATGGAGTAAGATAAATTGTTTCGGGAACAACTATCTTGACACCTGCTATTGCAGCTTCAGCTTCTATCGCACCAAGATCAAGGTGAAAGAAGCATAATGTTGTGAAAAGCATTACTAAAGTTAAAATAATGCTGAGAGATTTTTTTAACTTATTCATATTCTCACATCTCCTTAAAAAAATATTTTTTGCGAAGCGTTGAAATTGTTGTTTCTGTATTCTGTATTTACTTTTTCCACAGAGCCTGACCCTCTCTGTTTATCGGAAAATTTAACACATAAAACAAAAACTATCCGATTTCCGCTTCATTAGTCTATAAAATATACATTTATAGTTATAATTATTTTATCATCATTTTTCCGTTAAAACAATATAATCCACCAAAAAAGTCCCCCACACATTAACCAAAATTTAATACTTCATTTTATGCAATTCATAAAAACCTTGCTGTATATACGATTAACAGTCTTCAGCAATCACAACAAGCAAAGAATATCATACTCAGTTTTATCCGATAATAATCAATAACACATATTGACATTATCACGGTTAACCGTTATAATATTTTTACAAGAAGGTGATTATTTTGTTCATCAAACAATTATTACAAGAAAAAAATATGTCTGTTTATAATCTGTCTAAAAACAGCGGCATTCCCTATACAACTGTTTCTGATATTATCACAGGTAAGGCTAAGCTTGAAAAATGCAGTGCTCAGACTGTTTATCTGCTTTCAAAGTCACTTGATGTATCAATGGAAGCCCTTCTTGAATCATGCTTCACTAAGAGAACGAGCTTCGAACTGTTCAAAAGTAATGTCTGTCACAGATTAAACAAAACCGGCGATATTGATTTTATCATTGAAACACTTGAAAAAGATGAAATCCGAAAGTTTTATAACTGTAGGTGGTTTCCGGAATGCTTCTATCTTCTTGCGATGCTTGACTATATCAGCAGAATCAACAGTATTCCGTTGTGTGAAGAATATAATGATTTAAGAACTCAAAAGCTTAAACAGCCTCTGTATCCGTCAGGTGTTGTCGCGTCTTCTCTTGTTTCTGATATAACCTCAGAAAAAGAACGGGCACTGAAGGAAGCAATCCCTGAATTTCTCCGACACAATATTGTAGAAGGTGAAGTAAGAAATGTCTGCTGATAATCACAATACCTTCAACAAGGATAAGCTTGACCTCTACCTGAAAGAGCTTGCCAAAGAATACAAAAAAACTGCAGGTACGCACAATCAAAGCAGAATATCTTATTGCAATGAAACTTATGGCAGGCAGAAAATATAAAAATGATTTATCCGATATTATCGGTATTCCGGCAGAACACGAAAAACTCAACAGTCCCATATCCTTCGATGATATAAAAACGGCAGTTATCAACCTTTATAACAGTTGGGAACAATTGCCGACTGATTCAATCAATTTTATTACAAATGCATTCAGACAGAAAAATTTCATTAAATTATATGAGTCTGTCTGCAGAGAAGAACAGAAATCAAAGGAAATTCTGATCGAATTTCAGCACAACTACCCTCATGTCACAACAACTGAAAATGCCGATTCAATACTGAATATGCTTAAGCAAAAGCAAAGCAACAGAGGACAAATGTTAAAAGAACTACAAAACAAAAATACCTGAGAGCGCTGAGCCCTCAGGTATTCTTTTATGCTTTTATCAGCCTATTCCGAAAAGGTTTCTGAAGAATTCTGCTATCTTGTTGAAGAATTCTCTGATTATATCCCAGAATGAATGCTTTGTGCCGTCCTGGTCAAAGTCATTTACAAGGCCGTCTGCTCTGATGTGAGCATCGCCTGTGTTTGCAGGGATAGTGTAAACACCGTTGATGTCGGGTGTTGCAACCTCATCGTTGATGTAAACAACATATTCTTCAAATGTACCGTCATCGATAACTCTGAAGCTTACGGGAGCATCGGGTGCCCAGAAGATATTTGTTGTTTCCTTGATGATGTATGAGCCTGCCACAATGAAGTTTACATTTGAAACAAGAGTATCAAACATAAGAACTCTTGCACCTGAAATGCCTGTGATGTTTACATCAAATGTTGTTGAGATATTACCGGTTGTTGCAGTGAGTGTAACTGTACCTGTCTTTACCGCATAGAATCTGCCGCCTGAAATAAAGCCTGTTGCGGGGTCGGAAGACTCCCATACTACAGCTGATGTTTCAACATCAAGAGGTAATACAAATACCTTTGCATCATATGATGAACCTGCATTACACTGTGAGGGAATACCTCTGATTTCAAGAGTTGAAGCCTCTTCGGGATAAAGCTTTGCAATAACTGCGCTTATCATAAGTGCAGCAGCATCAACCATATCCTGCTTGCTGTCATCTCTTTCATCTCTTGAAGCAGTGAATTCAGCAATAATATCCTGAGCATTCTTGATTTCTGCCTGATAGATGTTGATTTCATCAGCATTATCAAAGCTGCCGCTGATAACATCTTCAAACAGAGCTGCAAGTCTGTCAAATTCGGCATAATCACAAGCAGAGCTGTATGCGGCAACAAATGTCATATCGCCTGTAACAACAAGCCCGGAAACTTCAACACCGTTTACTGTCCATGCCCTGAACTTATGCCAGAAGCCGTTTTCGTCTGTGTATGACTCAACCTCGGGACCTGTTACGGTATCACCTGCATATGCCTTAACTGAAGTAAGAGTACCTCTTACATCAAATGTAACAGTCTTAAGAGTTCTTGCTGTAACTCTGAAGCTCTTTTCGTGCTTACCGTCTGTGGTCTTTATTGTAATAACTGCCTCACCGTCAGCTGTAACAATGATATTACCGTTACTGTCAAATCTGACGATGCTTTCATCCGATGAAGAAGCCTTGAAGGTCATACCGGTTTCTGCAAACACAATATTATAAATATTGCCTGC
This sequence comes from Acutalibacteraceae bacterium, assembly GCA_045588855.1. Classification (GTDB taxonomy): domain Bacteria; phylum Bacillota; class Clostridia; order Oscillospirales; family Acutalibacteraceae; genus RUG806. The sequence goes on along the minus strand of JAZNEX010000120.1, from coordinate 5,512 downwards.
CTTGCCGTTTTCGTCAGCATCAAGGTCATATGTGCCGTCAGCGGGAATTTCGGGAAGCTCAATAACAACTCTTACGGGAATTGCTTCTGTGTAAGTGTGAGAGCTGTCGTTAGCGCAGGTAAATGTTCTGATACCTTCTTCTTCCTCTGTGGGCTCCTTGGTTACAACACCGCCATCCCACTTGTGTCCGAAGTGAGCTGCAAGAACAGTTTTACATACTGTACATACGCTGTCCTTTTCACAGGAAGCTGCGCCGTCAGGCTTATGGCCTGTTTCGGGAATAACAGAGAAGCTCAGCTCAGCCCCGCAGTCAACACAGATAACTGACATACGGCCTGCACTTTCACAGCCGGGTTCAACAGTTACCTCTGTCTTTGTTTCACCGTGTCCCTTGGGAGCAATACCTCTTGTGGTGATTGTCATATTACACTTTGTACAAACAAGTGATTCTGTACCCCAGCCTTCACAGGTTGCGGCAGCTGTTACTGTCCACTTGCCTGAATCGTGACCCTCGGCTGCAATGCTTCTTGTCTTCCAGTCGGCATTACATACGGAGCACTTGTTGGTTTCAATACCTGTATCGGTACATGTAGCAGCAGTTGTCACTCTCCATGCACCCTCTGTATGGCCGTTTGCATCCACATAGTTATCCTTATATGTATCACCGCATACTGTACATGTGAATGTTGTATAACCTTCGTCTGTACATGTGGGAGCAGTTACTTTTTCAGTATAGCTGTGAGGAATTGTGCCGGTCTTTGTTTCTTTTCTGACGGTTTCATTACATACCGAGCAGGTAACCTTTTCGGTATAAGTACCGCTTACGGTACATGTTGCATCAGCCGTGATATATTCGGTAACTTCCTTATGTCCGAGAGCAGCAACAAGCTCCTCGTTACATACTGTACAAAGCTGAGCTGTTGTACATGTAGCCTCTGCACCCTCTGTATGGGGAAGCTTTGCAATCTTAACCTGTTCATCTGTAAGAGCCTCTGAATCGGGAGCTGTGATAAGCGCACCGCTTGCAAAGCACTGCTCACACTTTTCGCAATGCTTGTGAGCAATATTACCTTCCTCTGAGCAGGTAGGTTCCTTTGCCGGGAAGTTTACAAAGCTGTGCTTTGTGGGCTCAATGCTTTCTGCCTTTGTATCACCGCATACTTCACAGGTATAAACCATAGAGCCGGGTGTTACACAGCCGGGCTCAACATCAACCTTACCGCCGTCAAAGCTGTGAGCCTTAAGTGATGTTTCGGGTACTGTGTATCTGTAAGAACAGTTTTCGCAATAGTAAACGGTCTGTCCGTATACCTTACAGGTAGAAGGAGTAAACTCTGACTTCATTGAATGAGGAACAACTAAGTCTGCAGGATAAACTGCAGTAACAGTCATATCGGATGTAACATTTGTAATATCCTTATCCCATTTTGAGAATACGCAATGAGATGAAGTATCCATATAGGGTGTTGTTGTAAAGTCAGAGGGAACCATTGCAGCCTCACCGTGCTTTACATTTACGTTTGTTGTTACTCTCACACCCTGATTATTGATGTATGAGAATTTTACTGTATAGGTGTTGATTTCCCATACTGCATAAAGTGTGATAACCTTGCCGTCCTCGGCTGTGATATTCTTTACGGTCTGCTTGTCGGTATAAACAACATTACCGTTTGCTGCAGTTGCCCAGCCCTTGAGATGATAGCCTTCCTTTGTAAAGGCATTTGCCGTAAGAACAGCCTCGGTATCATAGCTGAGTGTCATATCTGCCATTGTGCCCTCAGCGCCGCTGCCGTTGAATCTGACAGTGTAGCTTACGGGAGTCCATACTGCATAAAGAGTTACCTTGCCGTTATTGTCGGGGCAGATATTCTTGACAGTTGCGCCGTTTTCGTAAACAAGGGCACCGCCCTTTTCAAGAGACCAACCTGCAAGAATATAACCTGTCTTTGAGAAAATATTCTTTGCAATTGTGAATTCCTCGTCATAGCCGTGAGGTGTGGCAGGAATATTTTCACCTGTACCGCCGTTTTTGTCAAAGCTTAATGTGTAGGTGTTTTCGCTCCATACTGCATAAAGAGTTACCTCATCACCGTTTTCTGTTCTGAGATTGTCATACTCTTCCTTTGTTATAAGAGTTGTACCGTCAGCAGTAAGAGACCAGCCTGTGAATGTGTAGCCTGTCTTTGTAAAGCTGCATACGGGAAGCTGAACATCGCTGTCATAAGCAACAACAGCATCAGCCATAGAGCCCGAGCCTGTATTTGCATCAAACTTAACAGTAAACTCATTGGGAGTCCATACTGCATAAAGTGTAACTGAGCCGTCAACATCGCTTGTAAGATTGCTTACCTCTTCTGTATCAGTATAAACAACTTCACCGTCAGGAGTAAGTGCCCAGCCTGCAAATGTATAGCCTGTCTTTATAAAGTAGTTAGAGGGAAGATCAAAGGGAGTGTCATAAACTGCATTCATAACACCTAAGCCCCCGAGACCTGTGTTTCCGTCAAAGGATACACTGTACTGATTAGGTGTCCACTGTGCATAAAGTGTGTACTTACCCTGATGCTCGCTTGTAAGATTGAAAACAGCGCCTGTATCGGCATAGCTGTTGCCCTCGGCATCCTTCCAGCCTGCAAATACATAACCTGTCTTTTCATATTTGTTTGCATTAAGAGTACCCTGCTCATCATATAAGAAGGTCTGCTCAGCCATTGTACCGCCTGTGGCACCGTTGCCGTCAAATACTACATTATACTGAGCCTTTTCCCACTTTGCATAAAGTATTCTTGCGCTGACCGCACTTGAAGCATCAACTACGGTTGAAAGTGTTTCGTCTGTGCACCAGCCTGCAAAGAGGTAGCCTTCACGCTCGGGAGCAGGAAGTGTGCCGTAGGTTGTACCTGTAACCTTACCTACAGGTGAATAAGCAGTAGCCTTATCACCCTTTTCAACCTTTATACGGAATGTAAAGTTATTATAAATGCTGTCGCCTGCATCCTTGTTGTACCAGCTCCAGAATTTAAGACCTTCAATATTGATAAAGTTTGCTTCTTCGTAATTGAAAACCCTTGTTACAGAGCCCTTGAAGTCAAAGTTATATCTATTACCTGCAGAGTTAAGAGCATTTGCTCTGTTCATATCAACAGGCTCAAGAACCGAGCAGCCGTTTCCGTTGAAGGTACCCGAAACCTGAGTTGCACTTAATGTGTAAGCACCTGCATCGGGAGTAAATGCTGTTACGCCGTACTGTGAGTCAGCATAGAAATTACCGTTGATGACAGCTGTTTCATCCTCAGCATTCCATGAATAGTAAGTGGTATTGGGATTAATCCAGAGATTTATACCGATATCATCGTGGTTTACATCAAAATAGACTCTGAGTCCCTTACCTGAACAAAGAGCATCAAGAGAAGCCTCAAGCTCAGAAGCATATTCATCATATGTTACGGGTAAATCAGTATTGACATTGCCTAAAGCTCCGCAGGCATTTATATATGCTGCCCGGAATCTGCTCCATGCGGATGCATTTGTATCGGGGTCAATGTAATTTATATCATAATAATATGAATTCCAGTTTTCCTTGATACCGAGAGTACCGAGATATGAAACAGCCTCATTTACTACAGAACGAAGATATGTCTTATCAACCTGATTGACATTAAGGTTAACAGCAGAAGAAGCTGCCTGACGGTCGCCCTCTCTGTCCTCTGCCTCATAATAGCTCTTTACGGTATATGTCTTAAGACCTGTACCGTTTGTAAGCTCCTTATTCCATGCACCTGCATACCATATACCCTTGGCAAGAGGAGCTGTAAGGTCAGTACCTGATGCGAACTTCACACCGATTGCTCTTTGTGTATTATTGATGTCATTGACAGAGCTGTAAGTACCTGTTGCAAGATGTGATCTACCTGTAGCATCACCGATATACCACTGTGCATCAGCCTCATCGGGATTTCCTGCAACTGCATCATCTACGTCAGTATCCGTTGACATCATACCTACTGCAAGATTGGGGATATCCTTAAGGTTGGAATAACGGCTTATATCAACAGTAATTGTACCGATTCTTGTAGGTGTAACCTGTGAAAGTGCATACTGAGTCGAAACAGCATCACGGTACATATAGTCGAATGCTACGGGATATGTAACATCTGTCTGAGCTGTGTAGAAAAATTCTCTTACTCTGTAGCTTCTTGCAAAAGCAGCGCCTGACTGATTTGCCCAGAAATAAGCATTATCAGCATCAGTACCTGCAAAAACAGCGTTATAGCCGCCGTTTGCAACGGGAGCCGCACCTGTAACCTCAGTACCGTTTACATAAGCCTTGTTATCCTTACTTAAGAAGGGAGAGAAAGGATATTCGCCTCTTGTATTATCAGTTGAAACAACAGCCTCAGAAACAGGTATATATCTGGGATAAAGAGTGTTTGTCTGTGCAGCAGTGTTGTCTGCGGAATGAACACCCGATACCCATGTTATATGCTGACCGAATACGTTTACATCGTCTTTTTCGTTAACAATTCTTGTTGCAGCACCGTAGGGTACAACATAGGGCTTATAAATATATGTGTAGTTAAATACAGCCTTTTTCTCACCCTCGGGGTTTTTGTATGTAATACACCATTCAATATAAGCACCTGTCTCACTTGCCTGAAGCTCGGGGGACATACCGTCGGTTACGGTAAATTCATAGTAGTCACCCTTGTATGCAGAAGTGAAGCTGACAGAACCGTATTTGCTTTCTTCCATATAATTACCGAGAAGGTCAATATACTTTACGGTAAGAGCAACATCACTCATACCCTCTTGGGCGGCAAAATATATCTTTCCCACATCTGCCGTGTCGGCATTTACCGTGGGAGCAGCATAAATATTTTCCGTATCAACAGTATTACCTACATAATACTGGAAGGGAGTTTTAGAAGTGTTCTTCCATGAGGAAACCTCCGGATAAAGATAAATTGTTTCCGGAACATAGAATGCCGTCCTGCTGCCGGTATTTACAACAGCCGCACTTACATCTACACCCACATTAAGAGGGAAGAAGCACATAGTTGTAAACATCAGCACTGCGCATAAAAATACGCTGAGAGCCTTTTTGAATGTTCGCATAGCTTTACATCTCCTTATAATTTAATGCATATAAAGACAATTATAGTTATAGTCATAATATCACACATAATAAATATTTTCAATATATTTTACAAAATAGAAAAATCACACAGCATAGAAATTTCCCTGTGTTTTTTATACAAAACCACAAATCGCAGATTATCGGTCCGAAGACCGATAAATTTTGATAGTGAAATTCATTGCTTCGTTATAAGTGGAATATCTGCCTTGCGGCAGAGTGATATTATTGTCCCCGGACAATAGTGTTATTGAATCCTGCGGATTCAGTGTTATTTTATTCGTAGGCAAACTCGCGAAGCGAATAACACTGTGCGAAGCACAATAAAACTGCGAAGCAATAAAACTCGCCGAGAGGCGAATAAAACTGGCGTTGTAT
>JAZNEX010000119.1:0-75837 GCA_045588855.1 Acutalibacteraceae bacterium | reverse complement strand
AAAGCTAATGACACGTACAGTTTATCACATACGAGTTGGAAGTGTCAATATCACATAGTGTTTGCGCCCAAGTATCGCAGGAAAGCCATATATGGGAAATTGAAAGCAGAGATAGGCGCAATACTACGTGAGTTGTGCGAGCGCAAACACGTAAATATAATAGAGGCGCATGCAATGCCGGATCACATCCATATGCTTGTAGAGATACCACCGAATCAAAGAGTAAGTGATTTTATGGGATACCTGAAAGGTAAAGCACAATGATAATATTTGAACGCTTTTCCAACCTGAAATACAAATATGGAAATAGACATTTTTGGTGTAGAGGGTACTATGTCAGCACAGTAGGCGGTAATAAAGAAGGCATAGCAAAATACATTAGAGAGCAAGTGCACGAAGATCAAATATATAACCAACTAACACTAAAGGAGTACGCTGATCCTTTCAAGGAATAACGCACCCCTTTGCGGTTGGTAGTTTTAGCTTAATGCTTACCCCTTCAGGGGTAAGCCAGTATTTTGCCCTTTTAGAGCTGTTATAAAACCACCGGCTCAGCCGGTGTGATATTTATTTGTCTTTATACGGGTTTTAGGGCTGTCCCTAACAAGTAGAATTTGTATGCACAAATTCAATGCTTGCTAAGACTTATGCCACGCTTTTTTACTGTTTTTTGGGTTGGTTTGCTAAAGCATTTTTTCACTTCCTTTTATTAAAATTTTGCATAAAAAAATCCCCGCACTGAAACTTAAAGTACGAGGATATGTATTCAGGTTGATTTGTTTGGTGAGGATGTGGTATAATTGTTTCGACAAATAAAAATTGTAGGTGAACAAATGACAAAACATATAGCAAATATAATTACCGGTTGCCGTATTACCGGCAGTATTCTGTTGCTGTTCTTTCCTACTTTTTCCTTAGCTTTTTATATCACATATCTCATCTGCGGTTTTAGTGATATGATAGACGGTACCATTGCCAGAAAAACAAACAGTATCAGCAAATTCGGAAGCCGACTGGACACTGTTGCCGACCTCATTTTTGTAGTGGTATCTTTGTTTAAGCTGGTGCCGGCAATTCATATTCCGGGATGGTTGTGGATATGGGGCGGTGTGATTGCGGCTATTAAAATCAGCAATATCATATGGGGATATGTTGCTGAAAAACAGTTTGTATCCCTGCATACGGTTATGAATAAAATAACGGGATTACTGCTGTTCCTGTTGCCTTTGACAGTATCCTTAGTGGAATTAAAATACACTGCCATAGTTGTGTGTTTTCTTGCAACACTTTCTGCAATTCAAGAAGGATACCATATTAGAAAAGGACGAGAATTTGTTTAGTTTTTAGAGCGACAAATAAGAATTTGACGAGGTAATATTATGATTACATATTCGATAATTATGTTTTTGACAGCGGTACTTTTTGCTGTGCTTGGTGTTGCAATATATCGGGGAAAAACCAATTTGATTCATGATTATCATCAAACAAACGTTACCGATAAATCTGCATATGGAAAATCTTTCGGAAAAGCTATGTTTGTTATCTCAACGACACTTTTGCTTAGCGGAATAGTAAGTCTGCTGGGAGATTCGGAAAAGATTACATTGGTTGCGGTTGCAGTATTAATTGTTGGATTAATAATCGGATTTATTTGCATTTTTTGCGTGCAGAAAAAATATAATAACGGTGTCTTCTGATTGACAAATTCCAATTTGTCGAACTGACAGCAACCGATAGTTGCTTGTTCAATAAAATATTCAGTGATAAAATAACACTGAGGTGATAACAATATGGAAACTAAAGATATTATTCTTGAATTGAGAACTAAAAAAGGTTTATCTCAGGAAGAGCTTGCCGAAAAGATTTTTGTTACTCGTCAGGCTGTTTCGCGTTGGGAAAACGGAGAAACAATACCTAACACAGAAACATTAAAGTTGTTGTCAAAGCTGTTTGATGTTTCTATAAACACTCTTTTAGGTTCTCCTCGAGAACTTTTTTGTCAGTGTTGCGGTATGCCACTTGAGGATTCAAACATCAGCAAAGAAAAAGACGGCATTTTCAATGAAGAATATTGTAAATGGTGCTATGCAGATGGTGAATATATGTATCACGATATGGATGAGCTTATTGAGGTCTGTGTACATAATATGGCAAATGAACAGTTTTCTTCTGAACAAGCCCGTGAGTATATGAAGAATATGCTTCCGAAACTTGATTATTGGAAGAAGTATAAATACCTCGGCGGTGCAGAAAAGTTTGAAGAATTCAAACAACAACTTATCAGCGAGTTTAATGATTTACATATAGACGGAATGCCCAAGGTCGAAAAGCTTAACGCACTTGTGGGCGGATATATTAATCTCGAATACCGTCTTCCGAATGGTCAGACAGTAAAATTCCTTGATGATAACGCAACCTATCTCGGCAATCAGCTTGAGTGTGAATTCGGTGGTGACCGTTGCTTCGGCATCGCTGCTAATATGGATTTTCTGCTCGTATGCACTTATGAAGAAAACGGAGAAAATCCGGAATTGGTTGTATACAAAAAGAGATAACTATATTGTTAATCCTGCCAAAAGGCTTGATTAAATAAAATTTTTATTAAAGGAGATTGCTTTTTGAAAAAGACAATCAGAACAACGGAGATTGTAGCTTAACCGGGAGGAAGGCTTATAATCTATCCGACCTCCCACTTATTGTTGGTCAACAAATTTCAGGAGGAAAAACAATGAATAAAAATGACTGTATAATTCGTAATGAAAGAAAAGAAGAACAAAGAGAAGTTGAGTTTCTTGTTAGAGAATCATTTTGGAATGTTTATCGTCCCGGCTGTCTTGAACACTATGTTCTCAATCAGCTTCGTGATGATGCCGATTTTATTCCTGAGCTTAATTTAGTAATGGAAAAGGACGGCAGAATAATAGGACAGAATATGTTTATGAAGGCCGTTATCAAGGCTGACAATGGCGAAGATGTTCCGATTATCACAATGGGTCCTATCTGTATTGCAAATGAACTGAAGCGTCGGGGCTACGGCAAAATCCTGCTTGATTATTCACTGCAGAAGGCAACTGAAATGGGTTTTGGTGCAGTTTGCTTTGAGGGGAATATTGACTTTTACGGAAAAAGCGGTTTTACCTTTGCATCTGATTTCGATATCCGTTATCACGGTTTACCTGAAGGTGCAGATGCATCATTCTTCCTTTGCAAAGAACTGAAAAAAGGCTATCTTGACGATGTTACAGGTGAATATTCTCCGCCTCAGGGGTATTTTGTAAATGAAGTCGATGCTGAAGAGTTTGACAAACAATTCCCATCGAAAGAAAAATTGAAGCTTCCGGGACAACTTTTCTGAAATACGGACTAACACAAAGGGCAGGACATTTCGGTGTTCTGCCCGAATTTTTTATTTGTGGGCAGTTTTCGTTTGTTTGAAAAATTTATATTTTTTTCAACAGAGCCATTTCGAGTGCATTTTGCCCTTTGTACTACGGGCAGAATGCACCGATTTTTAATGGAAATTTTGCTGACGGGGTACTGTTCATTTTGTGAATTTCTATCGTCTGATTTGCCAAATTTTTATTATACGAGCCGAAGAAGAAATGCGTTGTTTCATCAGCTTTTCTCATTCAGCTGAACTGTCATATATTCTTAAAGTTACTGCTAACTTAATTAAAGAATATTTTTCTCTTCTCGGCTGGTATATAACTTTCAGTCTTACTCCACTCAGTCTTATTACTTGCGACTTTTACGGAGGCTCAGTGCTTATTTTCGGCACAGTTAATACATACAGTTTCGCTGGTTTTCCTTTGCCCTGATATTTACGACGAAGCAGATTATGTTTTACAAGCTCACGCTGCAGTCTTGTTGCTTTGTCATGACCACAGCCAAGCATTACACTTGTCTCGGCAATGGTGTAAAAAATAAAGACTTCACCATTTTTATCACACCAACCGTATAGTAGTTTACTCCGAACTTAAAATAATTTGATTTAATTGACTTTCTGAAAGTACATTTTCTAATGTTTTTATGGCTTTTTTATATTGATTCTTATAATGCGAGAATGTATCGGTTTTCTGAATTTTGAAGCCGAGTTTAATATAAAGCAGTATAGCTTTATAACTCCACGGTTGTGTGTGAATATATACGGGAGTTTCACCACGTTCATTGAATATATCCATCACTTTTTGGCAGAGAACTAAACCTATACGTTTGCCTTGATGTTTAGGTGAAACAACGAGCCAATGAAGTGAAGCGACTGTATCATTGTCTTTTAAATCGTGCCAGGCGATACACGAGCCTACAACATCGCCGTAAGAATCAACAACAAAAACACAGCGCTTTTGTAGTTCATCACTTTGGTTGCAATAAATTGTTTTGAAATACATTTCAGCTTCTTTAACGGATGAAAAATCACCGATTTCATATTCAAGTTTTGCCCAATACTTTTCATCGCCCACATCATACAACTTAAAGCTATAACCTTCAGGTAACGAAACAGGCGTTGTGCAAATTTTAGTGCATTTTAATATCAAATTGTAATATGGAATACTTCTGTCTATCACTCTTTTATTCTCCGTATAATCTCATAATCTGCGGATAAAACTCTTTCTCATCTGCAAATGATGAAAGTCCTCCGAACTGACTTAATGTACCGATAAGAGGTACATTTTCTAAAGCTGTACCTTTCAATTTATCTGCTGTTGCTTCAGCAAACTTATCTGCAAATATAACTTTAATATCTCTGCCGAAATAACTTTCGATTTTGTAGTCAACAACATCTGTCAAACCGCTTGAGTTGTGCATATCAGCGACCATAGCCTGAGCCTTTACAATGTTATCTTCACGTTCGGATAAAGTGTTTGCTGAAAGTGCCGCTTGAATTGTTTGTTTTATACTTTCATCAATACCAAGATGGTTGAACGCTGTTCCGAACCATTTACTATAAGGCGCATAGGTATCTTTATACAAGAAACATAATCTCATCAGTCGTTCTGCAATTCTTGCACAGACAAGCTGTGAGCCTATTTCATCACCACATTCACCGCAACGCTTTACAAAAGCCTGTTCTGACGCAATGATTTCCCAATTAGAAGCAATCATATATAATTTTACTTCGTTGGGATAGTACTTAATTTTTTTGACTTTCTCTGAACAGTTAAGACCATCAACAAAGAACTTGCCTGATACCAACGATAATAGTCTGTGTTCCGAAAAAGCGAGCCATTGAACGGATGAAATATTATCTAAATCTGTTGTGCCAAGTTGCTCGTTCAGATACTCTTCAAAAGTGTGTATAAAAACCAAAGGATTAACCTTACCTTCTGTTATGAATTCAGGGTGCTGAACACCACAATCATTCGGATCAGGTTCGGTAAAATTAACGCTGTAACCTTTATATGTATAAGGTAGTTTTTCAGACAGTGCATTTATAATATCGTTCTTCTTTGAAATGTCAGCCTCACTTAAAAACAAATAGAAGCGAGGTCCCCACATATGGTCGGTGGAAACTGCATCATCATAACCCAACACATCAGAGCCGTAGCCAATTAACCCGGCTGAATGTTTTAAATTCGGAAAGTGCTTTTCAATAATCGGTTTTGCGTATTCATTGAAAAAGCCTTCGCATAAGTCCATTCCTTTTATAAATTCAGACATAATATTTATCTCCATTTAATTACTTTTTGCAATAACATCTATTTCATCTTCACCCGGCACTTCAAATATTGAAGCAAATTTTTCAGCGAGATTATCATCAATATAATAAGCGCTTGTTGTTTCGGATAATACCTCACTGTTTCTTTTCTTTAGGCGTGCCTTCCAAGTTTCATCGCTGATATTAATATAATGAAATTCGCACTCTATATTTCGGCTTTTATAGAACTCTTGGGCAAAATCCCGTTCTTCTTTCATCCAAAAGCCCCAATCAAGAATAACATTAATTCCGACCTCTATGAGTTCCAAAGATTTATTAAATAAGTAGTTTTGTGTTCTTTCCACATAATCATCGTGCTTATCACCACAATGCTGACCGAACAAAGCAAGGGTTATTTCGTCTGTAGAGAGCAACACAGCATTATTCTGAATACGCAACAGCTCAGCATATGTACTTTTTCCGCTACAGATTTTGCCACAGATTAAAATCACTTTTGCCATAAGCAACACCTTCTTTTATAATTTACAATACATCTCCTGAGCTTTTGGTATAAAACCAAGATTTTCATAAAGTTTGATTGCTCCGGGATTGTTAACAAGGACATCAAGATTTATAAAACTGCAATTTTGTTCGTTTGCCCAGTCCTTTGCCGAATTCATAAGAGCTGTACCGAAGCCTTTATTTCTGTGAGTTTTCGTTACAATTACATCCATTATATAACAATATTTACCGGGAATCATAAAGTCAAAATCAGGTCTTACCTTTGCCTGAAGTAGAATAAAACCAACAACTGTACCATCGTTTTCATAAACAAGGATATCAGAATCATCATTTGAAATCATATTTTTAAGAAACTCTATACTTTGGTCGCCCTCTTTTATGAAATCAGATATCAGTTTTGACATTTCTCTGAATTGCTCACGATACAATTCTGATATTGCAGGTATATCGTTATGTATTGCTTTTCTTATCATTTTCAACAACCTTTCAACCATTCAACAGATTGTTTCAATCCTTCAATGGTTTTTGTTTCTAAAACCACACGACAGTTTTGCTCTTTTGCAAGACTAATATATTTTTCAATATCCATTTCACCTGTACCGAGTGCAAGGTGATTTTTTCTGCCTTTTGCATCGTGCAGATGAATATGATGCAAACGGTCTTTGTGATTCATAATGAATTCTTCATCTGTACCGCCTATACCGTGATTATGTCCGACATCAAAAGTCAAGGCAAAAACTTTACTTTCTAAAAGCAGTTCAATGGCTTCTTTCTGAAATTCCTCATATCCGTCACTGTTTTCAATACATATTTTTATATCAGCATCACCTATAGCAGATTCACACATATTCCTGAAATCAAAAACACTTTTAAGATACTGCTCTTTGTATTCCGAAAAAAGAAGCACTTTTCTGTCAGGTAAAGTGAAATATACACCTTTAGCCATATGCATATTTAACACCTTAATATCAAGTTGCTTTGCAATTTCTATGGTATCCGCAACAGTCTTTTTATAGGCTTCTGCAACATAAGTATTGAAATCGCTTATATTCAGATTTTCATCAAGGTGAATTGTGTAGTAAATGCCGTATTTATCAGCAATGCTTTTGAAAAATTTCACATCAATTTTATCAAGCTGATATTGTGGTAGATTCATATTAAGTTCAATAAAATCAAGCCCCAATTCCGCACATAGCTTTGCACATTCTTCAAGTGTGCTCGTTTCAATCAGTGTGGGCATACCGTAGTTTGTCAGTTTCATATTATCACCTATACAGCCTCATAAAATCATCAACCTGTCGTTTTGTTTTCAGAACAACGGTTTTATTTTTATACTTTTTCGCTATTTCTGCATAATAGTTTCGTCTTTTCTTATTTCTGCATCCGAACAATGTAAACTTTACGAACCACCAGTTCATATCATTTTTATATCCGGCTTTTCTGTGTAATGATGTTCGTTTCAAAGCTCGAACAAAACAAGTAATTCTCGGAAGAAGCAACAAAACAATTTTATCTGCATCCTGCAATCGCTTATCAATCATCAGATAAGTATAGTATCCATCAATAATCCAGTGTTCATTTTTCATAAAATCTGCAACTTTCGGCAATACAACAGAATCGTCAATCGGCTTCCATTCTTTGTCAAACTTAATCGAATCAAGATGAAGAGCAGGAATATTCTTCATTTCGGATATGTAATCCGACAGATATGTTTTTCCGCTGCCTGCATAACCCAAAACTGCAATTTTCATTTTTATATCCTCTTCATTAACTTGAAATATTCACCGTTTTCATCTGCACCGTCAAAAAGAACTTCTGTGAAGCCGTATTTGCAATACATATGTAAAGCGGTTTCGTTATCCTTATCAACACCGATAGTCATTTCAGAATATCCCATATCCTTTGCTTTACGGATTAGAAACTCAAGAATCGTACTGCCTATACCACGGTTTCGGTATTCCTTTTTGACAATCATTCTTGAAACATAGACTCGCTTGTCAGGGATTGTGTAGTCAGCGTCACCTGCATCTAAAACCAATGCACCTTCACCGATGAATTCACCATTGATTTTATACACAAATACAAGTCTGTCTCCCGATACAATTTCCTGACGCCATTTTTCAGCAAGAGGTTGTGACTCCATATTCCATATGTTTGAACACTTGTGATAATCTTCAAGTCTGAGAGATTCTATAACAGTATTTGCAAATTCTGTAAATTTTTTATTTAATACCCGATACTTCATGTTCGCAATATCTTTCAATGAATGTGTTTTCATAAGATGATTAACAAAGCGACAACCGAGAAAATAACCGACATCTGAATGACCGTTGTAAGAACACCAATCTCCGAAGAAATCCTGTACACTTTCTTTTTTATCAAGACGACGTAGATATTCTCTTTTTATTTGGTTCTCATTTTTATAGCACCAATCAAGCCAACCGTCTTTGTCCTGATGATAAAAATCATCATCACCACATAAGATGTGTTCGCAAACCATAGCAACACCTTCCTGATAAAGCTGCTGAATGGCTTTTCTTCGCTTTGTGAAATCGGGGATATATAACCTGCCGTTAATCTTGTGCCAAAGATGACCGATTTCGTGCAGAATCAGGGCACGCATATTTGTTTCGTCGCCCCAGTTAAGCTCAATGATTTTTTCGATCCCCAACAAAACTGTATTTTTGCCGTCAAGAGTCGTTGCCCAGCCTGCACCGTTACAACGCCCGAGATACAGGATAATATTAATATCAGGCTCTTTGTCAAACAGCTTTGATAAATTATCATTCAGTGTATCAATAACTGTCTGAAAATTTCTGCTGACAAAATCGATTTTTTCATTGTTCAAAGCAGCTTCAAGAACAGGCAGAACATCCTTATTGAAATCATATTCTTTTCCATCTTTTTCACATTTTGACGGAAGTTCTTTTGATATCTCTTCTGCATACTTCCGCCATAAGTCAATACCAAAACCGTCAGCAAAAACTGATTTTATTATTTCACATGTATTGATGATTTTCATTGTTAAAATATTTCTCCATTATTACGCTTCCGCCGTAGTCTTCTATTACTTCAAATCCGTCTTTCTCATACATCGTATATGATATCGGTGTATGCTTGAAGACATTCAGTACCATTTTAGCAAAACCTTTTTCTTTGGCATCCTCCTGAATTTTTATAAAAGCTCTTTTGCCGTAACCTTTTCCACGATATTCTTCTTTTATAACATTCTCCGTAACGAATGCTGCATTTTCTTCAAAGGGGCTTTTCTGATACCCGATAACACCGATTTTTTCACCTTTTTCATTTATAATGACATACAAATAGTTGTCAGCTGAATCGGCTCCATCAGGGAAAATATCCTTGAATTCACTTTTTGCAGTTTTCAGAGCTTTAAATCTGAATTTTTCATCACCTGATTTAATCAGATTGTCTGCATAATTCTTTACAGACCATTTTGCAAAAACTTTGAATTCATTGCGATTTATCTTTGTAAAAGCAACTTTTTTTATTAATCCGCATTTTTTATAAATCTCCTCGATACAGGGAGACTTATATGCAATATAATCATCTATGCTGTCAGGAAATAATCTTGCACCTTCTTCTTTGACGTTGCTGTATTTCTGCACTGCATTAGAATTGCTTCTCAAATAATCTCTGAAAGCAATATGCCTGTGAAGTTCTGCTGAAAATTCAGGACAAACATATAAATGATGCTTTGGCAAATCTGCGTTGCCTTTGTAATCAAAGGCTTCTCTGTCTTTTATGCCGAGATTTCCTTCGTGCATGTAACCAAGAGTTGCTAATCTTTCAACTACAGTATTGAATACTGAATAGTCTTTGATGACAATATCAATGTCAATAATCGGTTTTGCAGAAAGCCCCTCAACAGATGTGCTGCCGATATGCTCAATGCCAATTACTACATCACTTATTGCAGGTAAAACATACTGTTTAATTGTCTCAAAATTCGTTTTCCATTGCTCTCTATATGGAACAACTACAACTCGTTTTGCCATTATTAAAACTTCCTTTACATAATAATCTCTCTGTATTCAGGTAATATATAATTAATTTTACAATCAGCTTCATATGCAAAACCTATAATTTTACCTTTGTAATATAAGGCTTTGAAACTGACATTTCTGTTTTCCCTTGCGCTCCAAGCCATATTTTTAACATCTTTTCTGTGTGGCTTTTGGTTTACTTCCTTGCAATATTCCTTCCATACACCGTAAACCTCTTTTATCTGCGGTTTATTATAGGGATTTATGCTGATTAAATCAGTAGGCTTAACAAGTTCAGAAATCGTAGTATCAATTTCCGTTGTATACTCATTCTGTATCAAATGCTTACGGTAAACCAGATAATGTCCCCAACCCTGATTAATTCCTGTATCATAGTATCCAATAGCTTTCCAAAACGGGATTCCGTTAATGGGGTCGGGATATAACAATACAGTAGCAGTTCCATTATCTCTGAAGATTTCCTCTATGTAGTTATTCAGAATTCTGCCATAGCCTTTTCTTCTGTGTTTCGGTGAAATGTAAAAATCATTAACCGTTCCATATCTAAAGGGAATGTCAACAATATCAGTTGCCGTTATAGAAACAGAAGCAAAACCTATAATCTCTTTACCCGACTGCATAACAACAAAATAATCTGAATCACTATCCGAAGCTCTTGAAATGATACCGTCAAAAAGCTTATAAAACATCTTCTTGCCACCGGGAGCTTCGCCGTGATTGCGAAGCGTTTTAATCTTATACAATGCGAATTTTTTTCTAAGCTTCTTATATTGGCTTATATTATCTCTTGTGATAGTTGTAAATGTAAATTCTGTGTTCATAAAATCCTCTTTCTGCAAAAAATATAGGCACCTCCGAAAATATACGGAGATGCCTGTAAGTTCAGAAAGATATTTTACATCAATCGCAAACGGACAAAACGGCTCTCCGATTTCGGATGTTAATATTCTTCATCATTTTGTCCACCTGCCTTTCAATATTTTATTTAATTTTAATACTGTTACCGTAAATTGTCAACAACTTTGAACGCACATCTGCAAAAGTGTTGGTTTTAAGTGCAAAAATATTTAAAAATTCCGATAACGGGGATTTTTACTCTATATCTTAAATTTTACAGTAAAAATTGTACCGTTCTTTTCGTTACTGACAACAGATATATCTGCATTATGAAGCTGTGCGAGATTTTTACAGATTGACAAACCGAGACCATAGCCGCTGCCACTTGTACGTGCTTTGTCTGAACGGTAGAAGCGTTCAAAAATATGCGGGATATCCTCCTGCGGAATGGGAGTTCCTGTGTTTCTTGTGGAAAGATATACATAGTTTGTCCTGCCGCGCAGAGAATAGGAATATCTTTGTTTAAGCATCAGATTGACTTCCCCGCCGATTCCTGAATATTTGATTGCATTATCAAGCAAAATATGAATAATCTGATTTAATGCAACACTGTCACCGTTTATGTGAATATTGTTATCTATGTCGGATAACAGCAGAACACCTTTTTCGAAGGCAACGGGCTCATACTGAAGTGCAAGCTGCATAGCCAATTCAGATAAATCAACATCAGTAAACATATTCTTCTCATTAAGATTATCTGTTTTTGCCAGCAACAGCAGCTTATCAACAAGCTCCTTCATATGTGTTGCCTCTTCATAAGTACTGTCAATCCACTTTATCTGATTCTCAACAGTATCTGCCTTATGAGATTTCAGGATTCCGCTGTTGGTAAGAATAACGGTAAGCGGTGTTTTCAGTTCATGGGAAGCATCTGCAATAAAGTTTTTCTGCTGCATCCACGCTTTTTCAACAGGGCGAAGACACATTGTTGCAAGAAAACGCATAATGCCCCAGAAAAACAATAGTGTAAGAATAATCAATATTGATCCGTCTACAAAGAAAGTCTTCATATACGTATAGTACTGCGTTGAGTCTGCAAAAGCTATACGATATCCGAAATCTATTCTGCTTCTGCTGTAAAACAGATTAACAGAACCCACATGACCGAATTCATAATCCTGATTAATAACATAAGTAACAGCCTTTTTAAGAATGGCTTCATCAATATTTGCCCGGCTGTATTCCATAACTGCAATTGATCCGAATTCTTTAACCTCAACAACACAAATCGTACCTGAATACAAGGCAAAAATTGAATCATTTTCATCTTTTTCACCTATATACGGAACAGATTGCAGTTCAGCAGATGCAGAATACTGCTGCAGAACTGCACGAAGATCAAAGGTCATGGTAACAAAAAACAAAGCAACGGCAAACAGATAAAACGTCATCAGAACTGCACTAATAATTGTCATCGAAATTGCAACAAAACGACGTCTTAATTTTTTAAGCATCGTTTTTCACCTCAAGGCGATAACCGATTTTTCTCAAAGACAAAATCTCTACCTTACTCGAAATAAAGTCAAGCTTCTTACGAAGAAATGAGATATATACTTCAACATTATTATCTACTGCATTTGAATCATAGCCCCAGACCTTTACTATCAGATCATCTTTAGTTGTCACAATCTGAGGATTCTGCATAAGTATCTTCATAATCTCAAATTCCTTGAAATTAAGATGCACGCTTTTAACAGAACATGAAAGATCGCATGTTGACAAATTAAGGACAATATCTTCAAAAGTAAGCTCGTCTATAACAACTTCACCCTGACGGCGGGTCAAAGCACGAATTCTTGCGAGCAATTCCTCGGGGGCAAAGGGCTTTGTCATATAATCATCTGCACCTGCGTCAAGTCCTTTTACCTTATCAGAAATCTGATCCTTTGCAGTCAGCATAAGAATCGGTGTACCGATTTTTTCTTTTCGCAGCCTGGATGCAACCTCATAGCCGTCAAGTTTAGGCAGCATTATATCAAGAATTATTATATCGTAAATGCCACTTAATGCATAATCAAGACCGTCTATTCCGTCATAGGCAATATCGACCATATATTTTTGTTCTGTAAGAATCTGCGCAAGTGCATCCGCAAGACGTTTTTCATCTTCAACAACCAATACCTGCATACTTACCTCCTGTTACGCCTGTTCTTTAACGCAATTATATCATATTTTTTTATTCATATAAAGACTTTATTTCAATGAACTTAAATCACACTTAAAAGAAAAGAGTTAAGGAACATAAGCCCCTTAACTCTGTCTTACAATTTTTCGTGATGTTGTTTTCCTGAACGGTTTTTTTCTGATTACAACTTCAGTAATATGTTTATATGCGGGTAACTCTGCAAGCACGTCTGAGATATCTTTTTCGATCTCGGCAATATCCTTTGTTATCGGCTCTTCACCGTAAATCTCTGCAATAAGACCGGTTTCATCTCCGTGGCGGTTCCTTGTGGATTTTACAACAACCTCAGAAACATAAGGAAGACTCATTATGTAGTTCTCAATTTCTTCAGGATAAATATTTTCACCATTATTGAGAACAATGAGATTCTTTTTTCTTCCTGTTATAATCAGTTTGTTATCCTTTGTAAGCTTACCGTAATCACCGGTTTTGAACCAACCGTGCTCAAAAGCTTCTGATGAGAGTTCCGGTGCTTTATAATACCCCTTCATTACATTGTCACCACGGACAAATATTTCACCCTCGCCCTCTTCATCGGGATCATTAATCTTCCATTCAACGCACGGAAGCTTGTGACCGACGGAATCAAAAGAATTATCACTGAACGAATTAACGCTGACAAGAGGTGAACACTCGGTAATACCGTATCCGCCGATGAGGGTAATACCTAAAATATCAAAAAATTCACCAATTTCTTTTCTGATAGCAGCTCCTCCGCAAATAATAAGTTTCAGATTACCGCCGAATTCATTAAGGATTTCTGCAAAAATCTTTCTTCTTACATCAATTCCTAATTTTCGGAGAAAACGCGAAATTTTTACACCGGTGTCGAATTTTTTTCTTTACCTTGCTTTTTTATGTTTCGTTGAATGCCGTTGATAAACATTTCGGCAAATAAAGGAACAATAATTACATAATCAGGTTTAAAAAGCTTAAAATCAGCAAGAACTCTTTTGAGCGAAGTATTGATACACATTGCACAACGACAATGAATTGAAGACAGAATATCAACAACACTTGCATATGTGTGACAATACGGAAGAAGCGACAAGCCTACAGTAAGGACATTGCATACTTCGAGTCCGTAATTTACCTGTGCAATAAGATTATTCTCTGTAAGCATTACGCCTTTTGAAGCCCCGGTTGTGCCTGAAGTAAACACTAGAAGCTTCATTTCATCATGATCTTCATCCCTTGAATAAAGAAACTTTTCGACACCGGCATTTTTTCCGATGTCTATAACCTTGTCATATGAAATGAATCTGCCTTCGTCAATATTCTTGTCAAGGCATATAAAATATTTGATATCCGGCAATTCATCTGCTCTGTTTTCCAGAATTTTACACACGGCAGAATCATAAAAAACAGCTTTACTGTCGCTTTTTTTAAGAATATCAATAAGGTCATTTTCGGGTAATTCCTTGTCTACGGGAACAAATACACCCTCGGACTGCAATCTTGAAATATAAGTCACAATCCATCGATAGCTATTATTTGCAGCACAAGCAATATGAGAAGAAGACAAACTCAATTCACACAAACCGGCACCGAGAATTCTCGTTTCTTCCGCAAATTCCGAAAATGTAATTTCTGCAATATTATCCTTTTTTATTCGATACCTGAATGCACATTTATTGCCATCTTCAGAAACAGCCATATCCAGCATATGTCTGATGGAAGAAATTTTAGGATAATTCATCTGACAAACAACCTCATTAATCAACATTAAACAAATTTATGTGTATTTTTTTATTTGTTTAGTTTTTCATTGTGATTAAATATTTATTAATAAGAATTGATAATTCTTTAATAAACTGTAAATCAAACAAAAAGATTACGTAAATATAAATGTTAATAATTAAAAAATAAGTATTATAATAAAAATTACATTGACTTACTCTCTGAAAAATGTTAAATTATACCCTGTATTCGTTTTTTTATTATCACTACAGAAAGGAATTTTTCTACAATGCCTATTACAGAAATTCTGCAGAAAAATGCCGACTTTTATCCTAATGATGTAGCTCTTGTTGAAATAAACCCAAAGCTTGACAACAAGAATAAGATGACATGGCGCGAATATTCACTGATTGTCACTGATCCGTCTCAGGCATACAGACGCGAAATGACATGGGGCGAGTTCAATAAAATTTCAAACAGATTTGCAAATCTGCTTCTTACACGCGGCATAAAAAAAGGAGATAAGGTTGCCGTTCTTATGATGAATTGCATTGAATGGCTGCCCGTATATTTCGGTATATTAAAGACAGGTGCTATTGTTGTTCCTCTTAACTACAGATATACCGCAGATGAAATCAAATATTGTATTAATAAAGCTGATGCTGATTTTATTGTTTTCGGTCCTGAATTTACCGGACGAATAGAAGAAATCTGTCACAGAGTTCCCAGGGTCAAAATGTGGCTTTACTGTGGTGAAGACTGTCCTTCATTTGCAGACAGTCTTGACGAGCTTATTTCTTATTGCTCATCAAAGGCTCCTAAAATTCAACTTACCGACAGTGATGATGCCGCAATATACTATTCTTCGGGCACAACAGGTTTTCCCAAGGCAATTCTCCATACACATAAAGCTCTGATGCATGCATGTATGACAGAACAGGCTCACCATTCTCAGACTAAGGATGACGTATTCCTCCTCATTCCGCCTCTGTATCATACAGGCGCAAAAATGCATTGGTTCGGCTCTTTTCTGGTCGGTGCGAAGGCTGTAATTCTTAAGGGCATAAAACCTGAATGGATTATAAACACAGCAAGTGAGGAAAGCTGCTCAATCGTATGGCTGCTTGTACCGTGGGCTCAGGATATACTCGATGCCGTTGATGCCGGTGAAATTGATCTTTCTCAGTATGATCTTTCCCGTTGGAGACTTATGCACATCGGAGCACAGCCTGTACCTCCTTCACTCATCAAAAGATGGCAGTCTGTTTTTCCAAATCATCAGTATGATACCAACTACGGATTAAGCGAATCCATCGGCCCGGGCTGTGTTCATCTCGGTGTCGAAAATATACATAAAGTCGGTGCTATCGGAAAGGCCGGCTACGGTTGGGAAGTAAAAATTGCAGACGAAAACGGAAACGACGTTCCCCATGGCGATGTAGGTGAACTTGCCGTTAAAGGCCCCGGTGTTATGAAATGCTATTATAAAGACGAAAAGGCTACGGACGAAATTCTCAAGGGTGAATGGCTTTATACAGGCGACATGGCAATGTATGACAACGATGGCTTTATTTATCTTGTTGACAGAAAAAAGGACGTCATTATCTCCGGCGGCGAAAATATTTACCCTGTTCAGATAGAGGATTTCTTAAGAAAGCATGACTCCATTAAGGATGTTGCAGTTATCGGTCTTGCACATCCGAGACTCGGTGAAATTGCCGCAGCAATTATTGAAACAAAGGAAGGCTATACACTCAGCGAAGAAGAAATTGCAGATTTCTGTCTTGATCTTCCCCGTTATAAAAGGCCTCATAAAATAATATTTGCTGATGTTCCCCGTAACCCCACCGGAAAAATTGAAAAGCCTGCTCTGAGAAAGAAGTATCAGAGTGAAAATCTTGTAGCAATACAGAATGAAATTAATTAACGAAAAGGATTAAATAAATGAAACAGTTATTACTCGGAAATGCAGCCGTAGCACGCGGTTGCTATGAAGCCGGTGTCAGAGTTGTATCTTCTTATCCCGGTACCCCCAGTACGGAAATCACCGAAAATGCGGTTAAATATGATGAAATTTACTGTGAATGGGCACCAAATGAAAAGGTTGGTGCGGAAGTAGCAATTGGCGCTGCAATCGCAGGCGCAAGAGCTATGACTTGCTGTAAGCATGTCGGACTCAACGTTATGGCTGACCCCGTTTTTACGGCTTCTTATACCGGCATCAATGCAGGTCTTGTAATTGCAGTTGCTGACGACCCCGGTATGCATTCTTCTCAGAACGAACAGGATTCACGCCATTATGCAAAGGCTTCAAAAATTATGATGCTTGAGCCCTCCGATTCTTCAGAATGTAAAGAATTCACAAAGCTTGCTTACGAACTCAGTGAAAAATTTGATACTCCCGTTTTTCTTCGTCTTTCAACAAGAGTTTCTCATTCACAGAGCCTTGTTGAGCTTAATGACAGAGAGAACGACAGTCTTAAAGACTATGAAAAGAATCCTGCAAAGTACGTTATGATGCCCGGTAATGCTATAAAAAGACATATTGATGTCGAAAACAGAATGAGAGCCCTTGAAGAATACGCTGAAATCTCTCCTATCAACACGGTTGAAGATAACGGTGCCCAAATCGGCATTATAACTTCGGGGATTACTTACGCTTATGCAAAGGAAGCACTCGGAAATAAAGCTAATTTCCTGAAACTCGGTATGGCTTATCCGATGCCTGTAAAGCTTATTAAAGATTTTGCTGACCAATGTGATAAGGTTTATGTAGTTGAAGAACTGGATCCTTTTATTGAAGAGCATTGTAAGGTCAACGGTATTGATGTTATAGGTAAGGAAGTATTTACTCTCCTTGGTGAGTACAGTGTTAATCTTATAAAGAAGGTTGTTCTCGGTGAAGAAACAGAAGATGTAAAGTCTGATCCCATCCCTGTACGTCCTCCGGTTATGTGTGCAGGCTGTCCACACAGAGGTACTTTCTATGTACTTAAAAAGCTCGGCCTCACAGTTTCAGGTGATATCGGATGTTATACACTCGGAGCTGCAGCTCCTCTTAATGCAATAGATACAACAATCTGTATGGGTGCTTCTGTCAGTGCTGCACACGGTATGGCAAAGGCTAGAGGCGAAGAATTCAATAAAAAGCTGGTATCTGTCATCGGAGATTCAACCTTTATGCATTCCGGAATTACAGGCCTCATTGATATTGTCTATAACAAAGGTGCAAATACCGTTATTATTCTTGATAACTCTATCACAGGTATGACAGGACATCAGGAAAATCCCACTACAGGAAAAACAATCCGCGGAGAAGCAACAAAGCAGGTTGATCTTGAGCTTCTTTGCAAGGCAGTAGGAATTGACAACGTAGTTATTGCTGATCCGTTTGACGTCAAAAACTTTGAAAAAGTTGTAAAAGAAGAAACATCTAAAGATGAACCCTCTGTTATTATTGCTCAGCGTCCCTGTGCACTTCTCAAAACTGTAAAGTATACAGGCAGATGTGTTGTGACAGATAAATGCAGAAATTGTAAAATGTGCCTCAAGGCCGGCTGTCCTGCTATTACAGTAAAAGACGGAAAACCCGTTATTGACACAACTCAGTGTAACGGCTGCGGACTTTGTATAAACATATGTCCCTTTGAAGCTATAGAAAAGGAGGAGGCTTAAATGGATACAAAAAGCATTATGATCGTCGGCGTAGGCGGACAGGGTACTCTCCTTGCAAGCCGAATCCTTGGTAATGCAGTTATCAGCCAGGGATATGACGTTAAGGTTTCTGAAGTTCACGGAATGAGTCAGCGTGGCGGCTCTGTTGTAACTTATGTTCGTTACGGTGAAAAGGTTCACTCCCCTATCATTGATAAAAAAGGGGCAGATATTATCCTTGCATTTGAATTGCTTGAAGCCAAGCGTGCATTGCCTTATCTCAAGGATAACGGGAAAATAATTGTAAATAATCAGGAAATTGATCCTATGCCTGTCATTATAGGCGCTTGTAAATATCCCCCTGCAATTGAAACAGAACTCACAGACACGGCAGATACAACTGTTGTTAATGCACTTTCACTTGCAAAACAGGCAGGAAATCAGAAGACTGTAAATGTTGTACTTATCGGTGTTCTTGCAAAAAATTGGGATATTCCCTATGAAGTCTGGATTGATACAATAAAGAATACCGTTCCTGAAAAATTCCTTGAAATCAATCTCAAGGCATTCGAACTCGGATACAATTCATAAGGAGAAATAAAAATGAAAGAATTAAACAGAAAAATAGAACATCTTTCTGATTCCGTTATCAGAAGAATGACGAGAATTTCAATGGAATGCGGAGCTATTAACCTTTCTCAGGGATTCCCTGATTTCGATCCTCCTCAGTTTATTATGGATGCTCTTGCAAAGGTTGCAACAGCAGGCCCTCATCAGTATTCTCCCACATGGGGCGCATACAATTACAGAGCAGCAGTTGCAAAAAAAGTAGGCACTTTTATGGGCATTGAGCTTGATCCCGATAAGAATGTTCTTGGTACAATCGGCAGCACAGAAGCTATGATGGCAACTATGATGGCAATTTCAAATCCCAGAGATAAGATTGTTATATTCTCTCCCTACTTTGAAAACTATGCCGCACAAAGCCTCTTCAACTCAATGGAACCAATTTTTGTTCCCCTTGAGCCCCCGGCATTCACTTTTGATGCAAACAAGCTTGAAGATGCATTCAAGGATCCCAAAACAAAGGCTATGCTTCTTTGCAATCCATCAAACCCCTCCGGCAGAGTTTTCACAAAGGATGAGCTTCAGGTAATTGCTGATCTCGCAATCAAATATGATGTTATTGTCATTACTGACGAAGTATATGAGCATATTATTTTTGAACCCCACAAGCACACATATATAGCTTCTCTTCCCGGTATGTGGGAAAGAACAATCTGTTGCTCATCTCTTTCAAAAACATATTCAATCACAGGCTGGAGACTCGGATATATTGTTGCTTGTGAAGAGCTTATGAACCGTTGCAAAAAGATTCATGACTTCCTTACTGTTTGCGCACCCTCTCCCCTTCAGGAAGCTATTGTTGCAGGTCTTGAAGCACCTATGTCATATTACAAAGAGCTTCAGGATCACTATACTCATATGAGAGATATTTTTGTAGGCGGACTTAAGGATCTCGGCTGGAAATTCTCTGAGCCCGAAGGCTCATACTTTATGATGGTAGATATTTCTGAATTCCAGAAAGGCAGAACAGATATAGAATTCTGCGAAGAGCTTGCTTATAAAGTAGGTGTTGCGGCTGTTCCCGGTTCTTCATTCTTCAAAGAAGATGTAAATCACCTTGCACGTTTCCACTTTGCCAAGAAGGACGAAACACTTTACGAAGCACTCGAAAGACTTTCAAAAATCAAAGACTTGATGTAAAATATTACAGCTCCTTTTCCGACAAGAAAAGGAGCTGTGTTTTTTTATTAAAAACCATAATATCTGAGCCATTCAACATAGAGAGGCATCCATTGTTCTGCAAGAGGCTGTCCGTCTGCTTTTCCGAGACCGTGTCCGCCATAGGGGAAAATATGAAGCTCACAGGGAATCTTTGCTTTTATAAGACTTGACGCAAAGCGAAGTGAACATTCGGGATTAACGGCAGCATCCTCTGCCGTGTGCCACAAAAATGCGGGCGGCGTATCAACACGAACGATATTTTCGGATGAAAGCAGCTTTATCATATCTTCATCAGGATTTTCACCTAAAAGATTATGCAAAGTGCCGTCATGAGTAATTTCAGGATTAAGAGAAGCAACTGCATAACAGGGTGCAAAGGTATCAGGACGGGAAGAAACAGAATCAATTTCATCACCGTCTGTTAATCCGTAATCAAAACGAAGTCCTGTCATACAGGTAAGATGGCCGCCTGCCGAAAAGCCCATTGTTCCGATTTTTTCAGGATCAATATTCCATTTTTCCGCATTATATCTGATAAGTCGTATAGCTCTTCTTGCATCGGTTTCCATTACGGGATGCTTATAAGGAGCAATACGGTAATTGAGATAAGCTGCTGATATACCTTGATCATTGAGATATCTGCATATAGCATCTCCCTCATGATCAATACAAACAAAGCCGTAGCCACCACCGGGAATTACAAGCACACAAGCATTCTTTTTCCCGTTATCAAGAAAATATTCCGTAATTGACGGAGGCTCCTGATTAAAATCAGAATTAAAATAAGGAACATTCTCTTCCCACAGATATATTTTATTCATCATAACAACACATCACCTTTTACTTAATTTGCAATAAAATATTAACATCAATAAGTCATTGTGTCAAATAAAAAAAGAGAGAAGCCGAAACTTCTCTCTGTAAAAAGCTATAATTAACTTATTTAACCATGCTTGCGATTTCTGCTGCGAAATCGTCAACCTTCTTTTCAATACCTTCGCCCTTAGCAAAACGTGTGAAGCTCTTAACAGAAATTTCTGCACCGAGTGTCTTTGCTACGGAAGCAACATAACCCTTTACATCACCGTCGAAAAGATCGGAACGAACAAATGCCTGTTCAAGGAGACAAACTTCTTTAAGCTGCTTTGAAAGACGACCCTGTACAAGACCATTGAAAATTTTGTTTTCAACGATTTCAGCCTTCTTTGCAACTGCAAGAGCTGCAAGCTCAGCATAAGCTTCCTTGGAGATGAAGTTGAAGAAGTTCTTTCTCTGCTGCTGATCAAGACCATTGTAAATTGTTGCGTCTTCGTCATTCCACTTCTTTGTATCGATAACTTCAGCAATAAGGCTGTTAAGAATCGGTACGGGAAGAGAATCGGGCTTATTGAGAGCACTTTCAATTGTGATATTTTCCATCTTAGCAAGTTCATCAGCTGAGATATCATTCTTGCTTAAGAATTCAGGGCTCATAGCTGCAACCTGCATTGCAACGTTCTTACCCATTTCAGCAAATTCTGCCTTAGCAGCAGTTGCATCATCTGTATCAAAAGCAACGATAACACCAACTGAGCCGCCGGCATGAATATAAGTAGCGGTGTGACCTTCAACAACTGTAAATCTTCTTACCTTAAGGTTTTCACGAAGAGCAAGGAAAACTTCCTGAACTTCCTGTTCAACAGTCATTTCTGAATCAACTGCCTTTGTTGCAAGAAGAGCTTCAAGGTCAGCGGGCTTTGTTGCAAGAACAGTCTTAGCAACCTTAGCGGAAAGTTCTACAAAGGGAGCACCCTTAGCAACGAAGTCTGTTTCACAGTTAAGTTCAACAAGAACGCCTGCCTTGTCATCTGAACAAGTAGCAACAATACCTTCTGCAGCAACACGGCTTGCCTTCTTAGCAGCGGAAGCAAGTCCCTTTTCTCTGAGAATATCAATAGCCTTGTCGATATCACCGTCTGTTTCAACAAGAGCCTTCTTACAATCCATCATACCAACGCCTGTTTTTTCACGAAGAGCCTGTACGTCTTTAGCTGTAAATGCCATTTTATTTTCCTCCTAAATATACTATTTATCGAAATAAAGCCCGCAAAAATTACGGGCTTATAAAATTAACTGTTAAATTATTCTGTAAATTCAGCTGTTTCTTCTACAACTTCTGCTTCTTCAGCAGCGGGAGCTGTTTCGCCCTGTCTGCCTTCGATAACTGCATCAGCCATAGCGCCTGCGATAAGCTTAACTGCTCTGATAGCATCATCGTTACCGGGGATTACATAATCAACTTCGTCGGGATCACAGTTTGTGTCAACGATAGCAACGATCGGAATACCGAGCTTCTTTGCTTCAAGAACTGCAATTCTTTCTTTTCTGGGGTCAACAATGAACATAGCAGCGGGCTGCTTCTTCATCTTTGTGATACCACCCATGAACTTTTCGAGCTTTTCTCTTTCGAGCTTGAGCTTGATAACTTCCTTCTTGGGGAGAAGATCGAATGTACCGTCTTCTTCCATCTTGTTGAGCTGTTCAAGTCTCTTAATTCTTCTCTTGATTGTGCTGAAGTTTGTAAGCATACCGCCGAGCCAACGAGCGTTAACGAAAGGCATATCACAACGTTCTGCTTCTTCCTTGATGGAATCCATAGCCTGCTTCTTTGTACCTACAAAAAGGATTTCGCCGCCGTCAGCTGCGATTTCACGGATAAACATGTAAGCTTCTTCAAGCTTCTTTACGGTCTTCTGAAGATCGATGATGTAAATTCCGTTTCTTTCTGTGAAAATGTAGGGAGCCATTTTGGGGTTCCATCTTCTGGTCTGGTGACCGAAGTGCACACCTGCTTCAAGCAGCTGCTTCATTGATACTACTGACATATTTTTTTTCCTCCTTTTGTTTAACCACCGTAAAGTATTGACGCAGACGGGAACAGATGCTATGTCGAACATCCGCACACCCGCAAACTGACCTTTACGTGCGTTTTGCTCGACAATTATAGCACAACAAAACAGTAAATGCAAGTACATTTTTTTATTTTTTTTCATATTTTTGAATGGCTCTATTTTTGTCGTTGAATGGTATTGACTTACGCCTCACTACAATATATATTTATATTGGAGGTGATGCAAATGATCGAGTATGCAGTCTGGATATGGCTCGGCTTGTTGGTGTTGTTTATTATAGCTGAAGTAGTTACTGTTCAGCTCACTACCGTCTGGTTTGCCGGAGGGGCGCTTGTATCGATGATACTTGCTGCTGTCGGAGTTGACAATGTTGCAATTCAGATCGCTGTTTTTATCGTTGTTTCGATTGTCTTATTAATATCAACGCGGCCGATTGTAAAAAAACATATCAATCAGAAAGCACAACCGACTAATGCTGACAGATGCATCGGAAAGCCTGCCATTGTCACCGAAGAAATTGACAATCTGGTGGGCAAGGGTGCAGCAAAAATCAACGGCACAGTATGGACTGCCCGATCTGAATCCGGGGAAATCATAGCAGCAGGTACTACCGTTAACGTTGTCAGAATAGATGGTGTCAAACTTATAGTAAAATAGATTCGGAGGTTTTCATTATGTTAATCGCATTTGCTGTTATTATCATTCTTATAATTGTTATTCTCGTTGCAAACATCAAGATTGTTCCTCAGTCAAAAGCATACGTTATCGAAAGACTCGGTGCATATAACGGAACATGGCAGACAGGTTTCCACTTCAAAATTCCTGTTATAGAAAGAATCGCAAAAATCGTTTCACTTAAGGAACAGGTTGCCGACTTCCCTCCTCAGCCTGTTATCACAAAGGATAACGTTACAATGCAGATAGATACAGTTGTATTCTATCAGATCACTGACCCCAAGCTTTATTGCTACGGTGTAGAAAGACCCCTTGCTGCTATTGAAAATCTTACAGCAACTACTCTTCGTAATATCATTGGTGACCTTGAGCTTGACCACACTCTCACATCCCGTGATACAATCAATGCACAGATCAGAGTTATTCTTGATGAGGCTACCGATGCATGGGGTATAAAGGTTAACAGAGTTGAGCTTAAAAATATTTTCCCGCCCAGAGAAATTCAGGAAGCAATGGAAAAGCAGATGAAGGCTGAACGTGAACGCCGAGAGTCTATCCTTAAGGCTGAAGGTGAAAAGGCATCTGCAATTCTTGTTGCCGAAGGTAAAAAGGAATCTCAGATTCTTTATGCACAGGGTGAAAAGGAATCAGCTATTCTTCGTGCAGAAGCCATAAAAGAGGCAAAAATCAGAGAATCAGAAGGTGAAGCTCAGGCTATTCTTGCTATTCAGGAAGCTACTGCAAAGGGTATAGAGCTTATCAACAAATCTAATCCCGCACAGGCTGTTCTTACACTCAAGAGCCTTGAAGCATTCGAAAAGGCTGCTGACGGCAAGGCAACAAAGATTATTATTCCTTCCGAAATTCAGGGAATTGCCGCTTTGGCAAACGGAATAAAAGGAGTTTTACAGGACAACTAAATACTAATAAAGCATCGGTCTCCCGATGCTTTATTTTTTTTATTATATATTTTAATATTTATCATTGTTAATCTATTGACAATCCGACATTAAAGGATTAAAATTTAAAGAAAAACGTCAGGTGGTATATTAATGCTGAAATATATACTTTCTCTTGATCAGGGAACAACAAGCTCCAGAACAATAGTTTTCAACAAACAGGGCGAAATTGTTTCAAAGGCTCAGTTTGAGTATGAACAGATTTATCCGAAGGCTGGCTGGGTTGAACATAATCCCGATGCAATTCTTAAAAGTCAGCTGCGTTCTCTTGCACAGGCACTTATTGACGGAGGTATTGAAGCAAAAGAAATAGCTGCTATCGGTATTACCAACCAACGAGAAACCACGGTTCTATGGGATAAGCGCACAGGTGAACCTGTATATAATGCAATAGTCTGGCAGTGCAGAAGAACTGCATCAATGTGCGAGCAATTAAAATCAGAAGGTCTCGCAGACTATATAAAGGAACACACCGGTCTGATTATAGATGCTTATTTCTCTGCAACAAAGATCAAATGGATTCTTGACAATGTAGAAGGTGCCCGTCAGCTTGCAGAAGAAGGCAATCTTCTTTTCGGAACAATTGACACATGGCTCATCTGGAATCTGACAGGAAAGCACGTACATGTCACTGACTACTCAAATGCTTCAAGAACCATGCTTTTTGATGTAGATAATCTATGTTGGGATAAATATCTTTGCGAAAAGCTTGACATTCCCATGTCAATACTTCCTCGTGTAGCTCCTTCAAGTGAGGTTTACGGTGCGGTAGCTCAGGGAATTCCCGGTATAGAAGCTCTTGCAGGTATTCCGATTTGCTCGGCAATCGGTGATCAGCAGGCTGCACTTTTCGGTCAGGCTTGCTTTAATCCCGGTCAGGCAAAAAACACTTACGGTACAGGTTGTTTCCTCCTTATGAACACAGGTAAGGAACGTGTACATTCTGAGAATAACCTTGTTACCGGCATCGCTTGGGGACTTGGCAACGAAGTAGAATACTGCATTGAAGGTTCTGCGTTCAATGCAGGTTCGGTAATTCAGTGGCTGCGCGATGAACTTGAAATCGTTGACAGTGCACAGAAGTGTGACAAATATGCCGAACAGGTACCCGATGCAAACGGTGTTTACCTTGTTCCCGCATTCACCGGTCTCGGTGCTCCTTATTGGGATATGTACGCAAGAGGATGTATGGTAGGTCTCACAAGAGGCGTTAACAAGAGACATCTTTGCAGGGCCGTTCTTGAATCAATCACATATCAGATGACAGATCTTCTTGAAGCTATGAAAGCCGACTCGGGAATTGATTTAACGGAATTAAGAGTTGACGGCGGCGCAAGCGTAAGCAATATTATGATGCAGATACAGGCAAATCTTATCAACACCCCTGTAAACCGTCCAAAATGCGTAGAAACAACAGCACTCGGTGCCGCATATCTTGCCGGTCTTGCTGTCGGCTTCTGGAACAGTAAGGATGAAATAGAAAAAATCCGTGAAGTTTCTAAGGTTTTCACTCCTGAAATGGATGAAGATACAAGAACAAAGCTCTATAGCGGATGGAAAAAGGCCGTTAAACGTGCAATGTCATGGGAAGAAAAAGAAGAAAACTGAGGAAATTCACAAATGGATATAAAAGCGCAATCTCTTGAACTGCATAAAAAACTCAGGGGCAAACTCGAAATACACTCAAGAGTAGCAGTAAAAACAAAAGAAGATCTTGCTTTGGCATATACCCCCGGGGTTGCGGAAGCATGCATCGAAATAAAAAAAGATAACTCAAAGGTTTATGAGTTAACACGGAAATGGAACACTGTAGCTGTTATAACCGACGGCACAGCCGTACTCGGTCTCGGAGATATAGGCCCTGAAGCCGGAATGCCCGTTATGGAAGGCAAATGTATTTTATTCAAGGAGTTTGCAGATGTCGATGCCCTCCCCATTTGTATTGATTCAAAAGACACCGATGAAATAGTAAATACCGTAAAGCTCATTTCAAAAAGCTTCGGCGGTATCAATCTTGAAGATATTTCAGCTCCGAGATGCTTTGAAATTGAAGAAAGACTGAAAAAAGAATGTGACATTCCCGTTTTTCATGATGATCAGCACGGTACTGCAATTATAGTAACAGCAGGTATAATCAATTCACTTAAGCTGTTGAATAAAGACAAATCACTGTGCAAGGCTGTAATCTGCGGAGCAGGTGCTGCCGGTACGGCAATCGCAAAAATGCTTGTTTCATTAGGTATCAAAAATGTTATTGTCTGCGACAAAAACGGCATCCTCAACAGGAATGACACAACACTCAACGATGCTCAGCATCAGTTGTCTCTAATCACAAATAATGAAATGATAACAGGTGGTTTAGCCGATGCGCTAATTGACGCTGACATATTTATCGGGGTATCGGCCCCCGGAATTGTCAATACTGATATGGTTCGATCAATGGCTGATAATCCTATAATATTTGCAATGGCAAACCCTACTCCTGAAATAATGCCTGATATTGCAAAAGAAGCAGGTGCCGCAATTGTCGGAACAGGCAGAAGCGATTTTCCTAACCAGGTCAACAATGTACTTGCCTTCCCCGGCATTTTCAGAGGTGCCCTCGATGTTAGAGCATCTGACATCAACGAAGAAATGAAGCTTGCTGCTGCAAATGCTATTGCAGGTCTTGTTTCGGATTCAGAGCTTTCATCCGAATATATACTCCCGTATGCTTTCGACGAAAGAGTAGGTAAAGAAGTGGCAGCCGCTGTATCGCAGGCAGCTGTGCAAAGCGGTGTATCACGCATATAATTAAGTATAATGTCTTAAAAAGGAGATAAATAAAATGGCAAGAGTTTACAATTTTTCAGCAGGTCCCTCAATGCTTCCTCTCGAAGCATTAAAAAAAGCACAGGCAGAGCTTCTTGATTATGAAGGAAGCGGTCAGTCTGTAATGGAAATGTCCCACCGTTCAAAGGTTTTTGACGGCATTATCAAGGATGCAGAAAAGCTTATGCGCGAAATTATGAACATTCCCGACAACTATAAAGTTCTTTTCCTTCAGGGCGGTGCATCTTCACAGTTTGCAGCAATCCCTATGAACTTTATGAATAAAAACAATAAGGCTGACTACATCGAAACAGGTGTATGGGCAAAAAAAGCGTTCCAGGAAGCAAAAAGATACGGTAACGCAAGAGTCATTGCATCATCTGCAGATAAAACATATTCATACATTCCCAAGGTAACCAAAGAAGATATAGATCCCGAAGCTGACTATGTTTATTATTGCATGAACAATACCATTTACGGTACAAAGTATCCCTACATTCCCGAAACAGGCGATGTACCCCTTATTGCAGATATTTCTTCATGCTTCCTTTCAGAGCCTCTTGACGTAACAAAATTTGCTGTTGTTTACGGCGGTGCTCAGAAGAATATTGCACCCGCAGGTCTTACTGTTGTGATTGTCAGAGAAGATATGCTCGGCAATGCTATGGATATCACTCCTACAATGTTCAACTACAAGATTCATGCAGATAATGATTCTCTTTACAATACACCTCCCTGCTTCACAATTTACATGTGCAAGCTCGTTCTTGAATGGATAAAGGATATGGGCGGTCTTGAAGCTATAAAAGAAAACAACATCAAGAAGGCAAAGCTTCTTTATGATTTCTTTGAAGAATCAAAGATGTTCAAGAGTGTTATCCCTGAAGAAGACCGTTCTCTTATGAATATTCCGTTCGTAACAGGTAACGAAGAGCTTGACGCTAAATTTGTCAAAGAATCAACGGCTGCAGGCTTTATCAATCTTAAGGGCCACAGAACAACAGGCGGCATGAGAGCTTCAGTCTATAATGCAATGCCCATCGAAGGTGTCGAAAAGCTTGTTGAATTTATGAAGAAATTCGAAGCAGAAAACGCATAAAATCTAAGGAGCCACACATTATGTATAACATTCTTACATTAAATAAAATTTCCGCAAGCGGTCTTGCTAACTTTGATACGGAAAAATTCATATGTGCTGACAATTTTGATGCACCTGATGCAATTATTGTCAGAAGTGCTGCAATGCACGAAATGGAATTCAAACCAAATCTTCTCGCAGTTGCACGTGCAGGTGCAGGTGTAAACAATATTCCGATTGACAGATGCACAGAAAACGGCATCTGTGTATTCAATACACCCGGTGCGAATGCAAATGCTGTTAAAGAGCTTGTTATATGCTCACTTTTCCTTGCTTCACGTAAAATCGTTGCAGGTTCAAAATGGTGCGATACACTCAAGGGGAACGGTGACGGTGTTTCAAAGCTTGTTGAAAAAGGCAAGGGTAATTTTGTAGGCCCCGAAATTTTCGGTAAAACTCTCGGTGTTGCAGGTCTCGGTGCAATCGGCATTAAGGTTGCTAATGCAGCAAAGGCACTTGGTATGA
Organism: Acutalibacteraceae bacterium; assembly: GCA_045588855.1. Taxonomy (GTDB): domain Bacteria; phylum Bacillota; class Clostridia; order Oscillospirales; family Acutalibacteraceae; genus RUG806. Next base: position 46,509 of record JAZNEX010000119.1, on the reverse strand, counting down.
CAGTTATCGGATACGATCCTTTTATTTCTGACGCAGCAAAGACTGCTCTTGATGACAACATTACCGTTACAGCAAATCTTGATGACATTTTTGCTGCAGCTGATTACATTACCCTTCATGCTCCTCTGAACGACGGCACAAGAGGAATGATAGGCAAAGAAAACCTTGAAAAATGCAAAGACGGTATCCGTGTGCTTAATTTCTCAAGAGCAGAGCTGGTTGATAACAATGATATTATAGAAGCTCTCAGCAACGGCAAGTGTGCCGCTTATGTAACAGACTTCCCCACTGATGACCAGCTCGGAGTTGACGGCGTTATAGCAATTCCTCATCTCGGTGCATCTACTCCTGAGGCAGAAGAAAACTGCGCAGTAATGGCTGTCTGCCAGCTTTCGGATTATCTCCTGTACGGTAACGTAAAGAATTCCGTAAACTTCCCTGCTGTCGCTCTTGAAAAGAACGCAAAAGTCAGAATCACTGCACTTAGCGACGGTGATAAAGCAGATGCGCTTGAAGCAGCGCTCACAGCTCAGAATATTGCAATCAGTGCAAAGGCTTCTGCTGTCAGAAAGAATGTCGGTTATGCAATTTTTGATACAGATAATGAAATTACCGACGAATGCATTATGCAATTAAAGGCTATTGACGGTGTAAGTGCGATTCGCATAATTTAATATGAAAAACATTTATTTTGTTGAAGCAGGCTTTTCTTTTGATAAAGATGTATATCTTCCCTACGCAACGGGAACAATTGCAGCTTATCTCAAAAGTAAAGGCTGCTTCGATGAAAAATTTAATCTTGCGGGTTTTATATACCGCCGAGAACAAACTGACAGTATTATTGAGAGGCTCGATAATCCTTATATTGTCGGTTTTTCTTGTTGTATCTGGAATCAGCAGTTTAACCTTACACTTGCAAAAAAAATCAAAGAAAGATTCCCTGAATGTAAGATAATTTTCGGCGGTCATAATATCACTTCAGACAGCAGATTTCTTCATATCTATCCTTTTATAGATATCCTCGTAACCGGTGAGGGCGAAAAGGTATTTTATGATATTCTCTGCAGAATTGATTCACCTGAACTTATAACGACCGATAATATTATCTTCAGATATAAAGATAATATTGTTTATACTCCGTTTGCTCCTCCCCCTGAGTTGGATTGCTTACCATCCCCCTATCTCACGGGCATTTTTTCAGATATCCTTGATAAGGAAAATCATTCTAACCTTTTATGTATTCTTGAAACTACCAGGGGTTGTCCTTATTCTTGTTCGTACTGCGATTGGTGTGCAGGCAAAAAGGTAAGAAAATTTCCACAAGAAAAGATTTATGCTGAAATTGAGTGGTTTGCACGACAAAAAATAGAATATTGCTTCTGTGCCGATTCAAACTTCGGAATATTTGAACGCGATGTCGACATTGCAGCTTTTATTGCTGAGACAAAAGCAAAATACGGTTACCCTGCGGTTTTTCGTTCATCTTTTGCAAAAGAAAGCAATGATAATGTTTTCCGTATTTCCGAAATTCTTAATAAGGCACGGATGGATAAAGGAGCAACACTTGCCTATCAGACGCTGTCAGAAGAGGCATTAAGGAATATCAACAGAAAAAATCTGACACTTGAACATTTTTCAACCTTACTGAATAAATATAATGCGGCAGGCATTCCGACTTATTCGGAATTGATTCTCGGTTTACCGGGTGAAACCAAAGAAAGCTTTTGTAACGGCATATGTAAAATTCTTGAATCGGGCCAGCATAACTCCTTGAGCGTATATTATCTTGAACTACTGCCGAATTCGGAAATGTCAAAAAAAGCATATATGAACAGGCACGGGATCAGATCCGTTCAGGTTGAATTCAATCATATGCACAGCATAAAAAAACAAAATGAAATTGCAGAATACTCAAACCTGGTACAATCAACTGCCACTATGAGCAAAGAGGATTGGGTTTATTGCAATCTGTTTTCCGTTTGTGTTCAGTGTTTTCACGCTCTCGGATTATTAAGATATATTGCTTTATATCTTCGATATGAGCAAAACATATCTTACTACTCCTTCTACTCATCTCTTCTTGAATTTATTCTCAACGAGGAGAATACCGCAGCTAACCGACTTTTTTCCGAATTCAGAAGCAGACTGTCATCATCTCTATGTGGTGAGTGGAATTATACAAACGCTGATTTCGGAGAAGTTTCGTGGGCATTTGAAGAAGGTGCTTATCTTGAGCTTTTAAGAAGCTATGACTCAATGTTAATTGAGCTTGCACCGTTTTTTGATAGTTTATTCACCAACAATGATTTACTGAATGAACTGTTACATTATCAGGCGGCAAGTCTGAGAAAACCCACCCAAGCAAATCAGAAGCATATTTTCAATTACGATTTCTTCACATTCTTTGACAGTATTTATAAGAACACACCATGCGCACTTAATAAAGAAACTGCAGAATATGAATTTATTGTCGGCAAAACATATTCTGACTGGAAAAGCTTTGCAAAGGAAATAGTCTGGTTCGGAAGAAGAAAAGGTGCGACTATTATCACGGGCAGACAAAATTCTGATACGGATATAATCAAACGCAAAATCTGAAAAAAACAACAAAACAATCTCCGCAAAAAACGGAGATTGTTTTTATTTATCAGCAAACAAAGTTGACATAGTTTTTCAGTTAATGTATACTAAATAATGTAATTATTATACTCGTTAAGAAAACAACGCTATTGAAAGTGTGAATATATGAACAAATTAAGCCTTTCTTCTAAAAACAGAAGTATTCTGCAATTTGTCTCCTGCATAAGCGAATCGGGAATCATTACTGCAGTTTATATTCTTTTATGGAAATTTTTCTATGAAGATAAGTATTTCACTGAAAATTTTTTAAGCGGTAACTTTATTTTACCCTTTATTTTTCTTGGAACACTGATTCTGATATTCAGAGCATCAAAAGCCTGTGCATACGGCAGTGTCAAAAGTATCAATATTGCAATCGGTCAGTTTGTCTCAGTGGTTGCAATCAATTCTGTCTTTTATATTCTGTTGTGCCTTATTGCAAACTCTCTCATTTCTCCTCTTGCAATCCTTATAAATTTTGCCGCAGATCTGCTTATTGCAATAGCTTCTGTTCTTTTCTTTGCAATGCTCAACAAGAAAATTAATCCTAAGATTAACATTGTACTTATTTACGGCAACAAAAATGGTGTCAGCATAAAAATTAAGCTTGATGCACTGCATAATGAGTATAACATAACAAAGCTTATTTCTGCAGATAAGGATATTAATTATATCAAGGAAAGCATTAAGAATTGTGATGCAGTTATGCTGAATGATCTCAAGGGACAAAAGAGAAATGATATTCTTAAGTATTGCTATAAAATAAAAAAACCGGTTTATGTAATTCCTAAGGTCACTGACATTCTTATCAGAACTGCCAGAGAATATAATGTAACCGACACTCCCATTCTGTTTATTGACAAGGGCGGACTTACCTCGATGCAGCGCCTTGTCAAAAGAATTATGGACATATGCCTCACTGTTCCTGCTTTGGTTGCAGTGTCTCCGTTAATGCTTGTAATTGCATTGGCGATAAAAACAGAAGACGGCGGTCCTGTATTCTATAAGCAGAAGCGCGCAACCTTAAACGAGAAAGAATTTGAAATACTCAAATTCAGAAGCATGATAGTTGATGCTGAAAAGGGCGGTTATTCAATTCCCGCAACCGGTCTTGACTCAAGAATCACAAAAATCGGAAGGATTATAAGACCATTCAGGCTTGATGAGCTTCCTCAGCTTATTAACATCATTAAGGGAGATATGAGCATTGTAGGTCCGCGCCCCGAAAGACTTGAGCATGTTTATAAATACTCAGAAGAGGTTCCTGAGTTTGCTTACAGACTTAATGTCAAGGGAGGTCTTACCGGGTATGCTCAGGTTTACGGAAAATATAACACCAGCCATTATGATAAATTAAGACTTGACCTTATTTATATACAGAATTACTCTTTATTGCTTGATATCAAGCTTATTCTTCTGACAGTACCGATTCTGTTCAGCAAAGAAAGTACAGAAGGATTTGAGGTTACAGAAGAAATTGAAAAACTTCTGCAGCAAACAATAGATTCTGAAAAAGATAATGATTAATAAATATATAAAATCTGCCCTGTTTTCACAAGGCAGATTTTTTATCAGAATTCAATAATGCACTTCGACCGCATTGCAAAGTGACATATCATGCCCCTCAATATATCGGGGAAGTTCAAAAGTATATCTTTCAGAATTATGGTCATCCTGCATAAGAGTGATTTTCTTTGATTCACTCTTAATTCTGCGGTGAATCGAATCAATTAAGAAGCGCACATCTGTGTCAATAATATTGTGCTTGTGTTCCATACTCTTTTACCTCTTTACTGCATAAAAATAGCACCTTGCATTGCTGCAGGGTGCTTAATCTTTTAATAATTCGGGATGTTCCGTTAAATATTCTTTGATTATTTTAATGTCTGCTTTTATAAGTCTTAAATCTTCATTAGTGAATAGGTCATCATAATTGCCGGTTTCAAAATCGTTGATATCCCAATTTGTTCCAAAGGCTTGGTCTGGTTCGACATCATTATGTTCTATCATAAATAGCATACCAACAAGCATTGCAACAAACTTGTCCATTCCGTTTTCATCCATTGCAGTATCAAATCCGTGATAATAATGACCATTAACGGCTTGAAGCACAGTGCAATCAGCTTCAAGAAATTGATTGAAACTTCTAAAGTGCATTTTCTTTACATCCTCATATCCACAGTTTGGATAATCGTACATTGCAACCTTTTGAAGTTTATCGTGCTTGTCCATATACTATTTCACCTTCTTTCTGTGCTTCCAAGTGTGCAATCCTTCTTCATCACTGTTATAACCCCTTTTGCCTGAAACAATGTTTACTGTTGCATTTGGGAACTTTTGTTTGAATTGTTCAACTACACCTTGACAGCTTTCGCAAATATGCTTTTCTGATAATATTGATACTGTGAATTTGTCTTCCGGATTTTTTTTGGAAGCAACAAATTCAAGAAACTTTGCTTCAGTATCAAATTGCCTTGGAATATCATCACCCAAGTCCTTCACCTTGAATATTCTGTTAGCAGACAGTGTCACGGTTGAATGTTCACCATTATAAAGACTATGTTCAAAAGAACCGGGCAAACCAAACTTACTGTGCGAAAAATAAATTTTTCCTTCAAATTCCATAGATGCGGAATTACCACAGTTAGCAATATCATTTTCTATCCTTCGTTTTTCCTTGCCTGAAAAATCGGAATAATCAAATCCCTTCTTTTTGTCATAGAAAGCAACTTTATCCAATTGAAGAATCTTATCAGCACTGACATTTCCGTCAACTTCATACCGATTAGCTGTTCTATATTGGTATTTGAGTTCTTTCCATTTTTCGCTGTCATTATATTTGATATTTCTGAATTCGTCAATAGTTTTTGGCACATTTTTACCGAGAACAGAACGATATCTTTCAAACTGTTCCGTGTCAGCCTTGGCTGCAAGTCTGTTTTTTGTATTTTTTTTGGCTTCCTCAAAATACTTCTGCTTGAAACTGTCATAATCCTTGGCTTTTATTTCGACATATTCCCCGGATTCGTTGTCCATTTTGGTGAAGTCATCATCCAAAGCCCACCTTGCCCTTTCAAGCAGTGAACAACGGCAATTGACAACCTCTGCAGCACCGCCCGAAGGGTCACCGGGAAACATTAAACCGTTGCTGAATTTTTCATCAATTTCACGGATTTCCCCATCAACCTTCTGATGACTTTCACGGGTTTTGCCATCAAGTGTTGAATCCCTCTGCTTAACAACATCAGCACCCTTTTCCTTTGCCTTATAGCAAGCATCCATTGAAGCCTGACATTGTATTCTGTGTCCTTCTGTCCTTGCTACCCTTAAAGCATAAGCATAAGAGCCGCCCGGATTCTCGTATGTGCCTTTCATATTAAGGCTGATTTGCTTTGCTATTCTTTCAAATGACATTCCTGTAGCAATGCCCCTGCTGACTTCTGCTGTGATTCTTTGCTTCAGCTCATTTACATTCTCACCTAAGTGATTATATAAGCCTGAACTAATGGGAGAATCAAGCTGCACTGCCCTTACTATTGATTCCTGGTCAAGGGGAAAACACAGCGGTATTCCCTGCCCCTGAAGGTCAAACATTGTACCAACAAAGCCGTCTTCATAACAGGTGTTGAGATAATCAGAAACGGTCTATAATTGCTTATCAGCCATTTTGCCGAGTATATCATCAACCTGCTTTTCAAGGGTTTCTGATAATCATTTAAAACAGTTGCCGTTTTTTAGCACAAAGAAAGCATTCTGTATTCCATAAAGAATGCAGAATGCTTTCTTTTTCAGATTATTTGCAGTTTTTGTCAAAAGAGGGATTGCACTGATAAAAATTCTTGCTGTCGAGTCGGTCGGTCGCAAGTCTCAGCCCCTCACCAAATCTCTGATAATGAACGACTTCCCTTTCTCGGAGGAATTTAATAGGATCAGCAACATCGGGATCGTCAACAAATCGAAGTATATTATCATATGTTGTTCTGGCCTTCTGTTCAGCCGCAAGGTTTTCATGAAGGTCAGTTATAACATCTCCCTTTGACTGGATATATGCTGCAGTAAAAGGAGCACCTGAAGCGGCAACAGGATAAATGCCTGTTGTATGATCCACAAAGTATTTATCAAAGCCCGAAGCTTCAATTTCCTGTCTTGACAGATTACGGGTAAGCTGATAAACAATGGCACCGATCATTTCAAGATGAGAAAGCTCTTCTGTGCCTATGTCCGTCAGCAATCCTTTGAGCTCGGGATACGGCATTGCATATCTCTGAGAAAGATATCTGAGTGAAGCACCCAGCTCGCCATCGGGACCACCGTACTGACTGATTATTATCTGCGCAAGTTTAGGATTCGGTTTTGTTATTTTCACGGGATACTGAAGTTTTTTCTCATAAGTCCACATCAGCAATCACAACCTCCTACATCCCACGGCCAGGGATTTTTCAGCCACTCTATGCCCTCACCTGTTTTTGGAGAAAGAGGACCGTAATTTTCCTCATATTCTTCCTTCAGCTTACGGCATTTGGCTTCATATTTTTCGTGCATGGCAATAGCACTTAAATCATTCGGATGTGTATTAAGATACAGGTGCAATTCCCATATGGCAAATTGTACCGAAGATAAACTTCTCAGTAATTTTTCTCTGCTGCTCATTTCAAAGCACCTCTGCAGAAAGGCTTATACAAATCAACAAATAATGTACCTTTACTCAGGGCTTTTTCAACTTCAAACATCTCTTTATCTGTCTGAAAAGGCACATATGCCATAGTAGTGACAGTGTTTTCGGGAAGGGGCGTTAATATCTTAAAACTGTCAAAATTACCGCATTCGTTTTTCATTTTAATCTCCTTTCTCGGTTTTATGGGATATGAACGATCTGTCCGTATCCAGTTTTATTTTATTCATCAGGACAAATATTGTGAATAATATTCAGATGATGTTGCCATTAATAAAAAGAGTATGCTATAATGAAAAGGGTGATTAAATATGAAAAAGAAAATATTTTTAATTATATCTGTTCTATTAATTATACTGACATCATTTTCAATAAATGCTTCTGCATCTTCTGTGCTTATGGGAGATATTAATTCAAACGGAAATGTTGAAGCTGCTGATGCACGTATTGCTTTAAGAGCTTCGGTAAATCTTGAACAGTTATCAGCAGATAAAGCTTTCCTGGCTGATATTGACGGAAATAATTCTGTCACGGCAGCTGATGCACGCATAATTCTACGAATGTCAGTCAAACTCGAAGACTTGATCTATGTTGACACTCAGCCTGAAAACTCAAGCTTTGAAGTTCATTTTATAGATGTCGGTCAGGCAGACAGTGCACTTGTGCTGTGTGACGGCAAAAGCCTTCTGATTGACGGCGGGAATGTGGCAGACAGCTCTCTCGTTGTATCTTATCTGCTGAAGCTCAACATTGACTCACTTGATTATGTAATCAATACCCATGCACACGAGGATCACGTGGGCGGTCTTAACGGCCCCTTGAATAAATTCACTGTAAAAGAACGGATATTTGCACCTGCAACAGGAGCATCCACTGATTGCTATAACGACTTTATAAATGCTGTCAAAAAGCAAAATAAAGAAATTACCGTACCTGTAACCGGATATAAATTCACTCTCGGAAGTGCTGAGGTTAAGTTTATTGGTCCCGTGCACGAGAATTATTCAAATATAAACAATACTTCCCTTGTAGTAAAGATTACTTATCAGAATACATCTTTCCTATTCATGGGTGATGCAGAATATGAATCCGAAAGAGATATGCTTGATGCCGGTGCAGATGTAAAGACCGATGTTATAAAAATCGGTCATCACGGAAGTGAAACTTCAACAGGCTACCGTCTTTTAAGAGAAGCTGAGCCTTCGATTGCTGTAATAAGCGTCGCTGCTGCAAAGAATTACGGACACCCCGAAGCAGAGGTACTGACAAGATTACGCGATGCTGATGTCAGAGTATACAGAACCGATATGCAGGGACATATTGTAATTACAAGTGACGGCAACAATCTGAATGTTACAACCGAAAAAAATCAGGATGCTGATACAAATCCTTCAAAACCTGATCCTGTTGATCCTTTGCCTTCTGAACCTGAGATACCTCCGACAGAAGAACCTGAGACACCGCCCGCTGAGGAACCTGAAAAACCGCCGGTTGAAGAACCTGAAGATATTCCCTCTTCTTATATCGGAAACAAGAATTCGAAAATATTCCATCTTCCCTCCTGTTCATCATTACCGAAGGAGTCCAACAGAGTATATTTTGCAGACAGATCAGATGCAATTTCATCAGGATTTACCCCCTGCAAAAGATGTAAACCGTAAAAAATAACAGTCTGATCACTGTACAAAGCAGTGATTCAGACTGTTTAATTTTTTAATATATAGGAAATTGCTCGCAAAAGTGAGCAATTTGCATATATCAAGAAACACCGATTCCCCCAAGATTGGGGGCAGGGGGTTGACAAATCGTAAGATTTTTTCTTATTTTTCAGGTATAAAAAACTTTATCGTATGATAAAGACGTGCAGGAGCTGAGGGATTCCATTCTTTTTTATCGGCAATATTAAAGCCGTTTGCTCTGTAAACTGAACAAAGCTGCTCGCAAGCTTGCTCAAATGCTTTATAATCCTTATTATTCTTTATTGTCCATCCTGTTTCTGCTACAGCAAACCAACGAGGGAAGCACATATACTCAAGACGCTCATTGTTATTAATATACTCTGTCCACACAGGTGATTCAACACCCTCAATATTGACTTTTCCGTTTTCATCAAGCTTACTGAAGCTTTCAGGCTCAAATTTATACGTAACCCTCAGAGGGTGCATGGCATACGGATAGTCTACATAATACCCATAAAAGGGAGAAAGAATAATTTTCTGTCCGTTATTTGCCGCATCTGCAGTTTTTACGGGATTTTTCTGCCAGTGCTGAATCATAACATCATCCGTCAGTATATTGCTTTTAAGACAATCATTCCAGACAATACATTTTTTGCCCTTATTTTTCATATATGCAGCCATTTTATTAATAAAGTAACCATGCAGCTCATTGACACCGGAAAAGCTGTTATCTGCCATAATTTTACCACACTTCGGACAGGTCTTCCAATTTGATTTCGGAACTTCATCTCCGCCGATATGAAATTTATCATAGGGAAAAAGATCAGAAATTTCGTCAAGGATTTTTTCAAGACATTGGTATGCATCATCATTTCCGACACAAATTACATCCTTGAAAATTCCTTGCATTGTTTTGACTTCAACATCTTCTCCCGTACAAGTAAACTGTGGAAAAACATGCAAAAGCGCACTCTGATGCCCCGGCATATCAAATTCGGGGATTACATCAATAAACCTGTCTTTGCAATATGAAACAATCTCTCGGATTTCACTTTTAAGATAATATCCCGAATATTCTTTATCGCTTTTACAATTGATAAAGCTGTCACATTTTCTTACACTTCCCTTTTCAGTAAGCTCGGGATATGATTCCAGCTCAATTCTGAACCCCTGATCATCAGAAAGATGCCAATGGAACTTATTAAATTTGAACTGAGAAGCCGTATCAATCATCTTTTTAAGCTGATCAACACTGAACATATGTCTTGCACAATCTATCATAAAGCCGCGGTGTTTATATCTCGGCTTATCTTTTATTACAAGACAAGGAATCTGCGAATATAGAAGCTTTATCTGTTTGAGTGTAACAGACGCGTAAAACAAACCTTTTTCATCAGCTGCTCTTGCCGTAATTTTATCCGCCTCTATAATCAGCTCATATGCTTCGGGAGAAAAACACTCGTTTTTTTCAGTACAGGTAATTTCACTGCAATTACTTACACAGCTGAATACCTCTATACTTTCGGGCTGAGGAATAAGTCTCATAAAAACCACTCCTTAAATTACCATTTCATATTCACCCATATTACCGTTTTCAAAATAACGCTTAAGATCATAGGGCGCATATATACCGGTATCTGTCACAACACCGCTGACAAGCTCGGGCGGAGTAATATCAAAAGCGGGGTAATAACCCTTTACACCATCAGCTGCTGTCTTTACGCCCATTGCCTGTAATGTAAAATCGGGATCGCGCATTTCAATTTTAACAGTATCGATTGTGGGGTGAACATGGTCAGGCGCACCTGTAACAAAATAAGGAATTTTATTATACTTCGCTGCAATTGCAATCTGGAAAGTACCGACCTTATTTACAACATAGCCATCCATACATATTGCATCTGCCGCAGATGTAAACACATCAATGTTTTCATTTTTCATAACAAATGCAGGCATATTATCTGTAATTACGGTAACATCCATACCCATATCATTACAAACTGTAGCAGTAAGACGAGCCCCCTGAAAATAGGGTCTTGTTTCGGGACAGAAAATGCGAACATCATTCTTACCCTGCTCTTTAAGAACACGGCACATCTGACCGACAATTGTCTCACCGAAGCACTGTGTCATAACAGCACCGTGAGCAGGTATCATATCAACAAGATATTCAGCCATTTTGTAAACCTTATTATATCTCATATTGTTGATTTTTACTGTGTATTCAACAATAGCCTCAGAAACATTTTTACCCTCCGAAAGAGCAGTTTTTGCAGCATCTAAACAACCATTTGTTATAAGGCTCATTCTGTTGGCTGTGGTCGGTCTCGCATGAGCTATGGTATATGCGGCATCCGTGAGATACTTAATCTGCTCTGCCTCATTTTTATCTCTGCACTCATAAGCAGCAAGTGCCATACCCGCTGCAGCAGCGGTATAAGGACCGGCACTCTGAGTTACCATATCTTTCAGAGCTGCAGTTACCTCAAAATGATTTTTACAGGTAACAAATTCTATTTTCCGGGGATATACACGGCGGTCTAAAATTCTGACTGCTCCGCCTTCATACCATGCAATATTTTCATACTGCAGCATAAATGCAAGATCTTTATCAGCTCTTTCCATAAATATCTCTCCTTATTTATAAAGTCTGTCCGCTGCACGACGGATGTTATAATATACCTTTTCTTTATCTATGGTGAGATATTCACCGTTTTCATAAACAATTTTACCGTCGCACATTGTCATTGAAACATCACTTCTGCCTGCGGAATAAACAAGAAGCGCAACAGGATCAAGACAAGGTACCATATTGGGTGCATCAGTCGATACTGCAACAATATCGGCTTTATAACCGACAAGAAGATTACCGCAGTTTTCACGTCCCTGGAGAACGGCACCGTTGACGGTTGCAAATCTTAGTATTTCTTTGGCCTTCATAATTGTTGCATCCTTATGATATCCGTTATGAATAACAGACGCCAGATGCATTTCTTCAAACATATCAAGATTGTTATTACTTGCAGTTCCGTCTGTACCGAGAGTAATGTTTAAGCCGTTATCAATAAACTTGCCGATGGGAGCAAAGCCTGAGCCAAGCTTCATATTACTGGTGGGATTATGTACAATGCTTACATTTTTTTCTTTAAGCAACTGTATATCGTCATCACTGACAACAACACAATGAGCAGCAAACGCACGGGAATCAAATGTTCCCAGGTCATTAAACCACATTGCAGGAGTTTTTCCGTATTTATCTATACAGTTATTATGCTCATTATCTGTTTCAGAAAGATGGATATGCATATTACCATTTCTTTCGTTGCAAAGTTCACTGTAATAACGTGTTGTTTTTTCATCACAGGTATATTCGGCATGGATACAGAAATCAACAAGCACTCTGTCCGAAAAAGCCTTATGATAGTTATCAAACAGACTCAGAGACTGCTTTATGCGGGTAGAATCCGCAGGATTTTCTGCAGGATCAAAGCACTGTACCGGCCGTGAAATATTAGCTTTAATTCCTACCTTGCCTACTGCTTCACATGTTCTTTCAGGCTCAAAATACATATCCGAAAAGCTGACAGTACCTGAAGCTACCATTTCCATAAGGGCAAGATAGCTTGCAGCCTCAATATCATCAGCAGTAAGCTTATCTTCAACAGGAAACACTTCTTCGAAAAGCCACTTATCAAGAGGGAGATCACTTCCCACTCCTCTTAACAAGGTCATCGGAGAATGAGTATGGCAATTATAGAGTCCGGGCATAAGAATACTGCCCTTCATATCTTTTATAACATCAAATTCTGTATGGGGTGCTTGCGTTCCTATATAGCTTATATATTCTCCGTCAACAGCCAGAAACCCGTTATTTATCACATTGATTTCATTATTAACAAAATTAACAATTGTTGCATTCTTAAATAAAGTTTTCATTATTATAACCTACTTATTACTTCTTCTACATAATCACCGAAGGGCTTGCTGATACGGGCAGCGGTCTCCCCTACCTCTTCATCGGTAAGCTTTCTGTCAAGAACACCTGCTGCCATATTTGTCATAACTGACAGACCGAGCAAGGGCATTGAGCAATGTGCTGCTGTAAGCGCTTCCGTGACAGTGGACATACCTACGGCATCTGCTCCGAGAATTCTTGCAGCCCTTATTTCTGCAGGAGTTTCAAACTGAGGTCCGGTAAAATACATATATACACCTTCACGGAATGTCAGAGGACTTCCTTCTGCGCACTCTTTTGCAATATCTCTGAGTGATTTTGTATACATATCTGTTGTATCAAAAAAACGAGGACCGAATTCCGGTATATTATCTCCCTGTAAGGGACTTGCACCGGTCAGCTTAAGATGGTCCTTTATAATCATGATATCACCGACATTATATTCTGTATTAACAGCACCTGCTGCATTTGTTATGATTGTTTTTCGGACACCGAGAAGCTTGAACAATCTTATCGGTAAGGTAAGAACCTCAAAGGGATAACCTTCATAATGATGGAATCTGCCGGACATACATATAACCTTTCTGCCCCTGACCTTACCGTATATAAGTCTGCCTTCATGGGATTCGACAGTGGAAACAAGAAAATTTGGTATATCCTTATAATCAACAGATACAGCATCCGTAATTCTTGAAGCAAAATCCTTTAATCCGGAGCCGAGAATAATTGCAATTTCAGGTTCATCCTGTATCACTGATTTTACATAATCAGCACTTTTTTTGTAAAATTCAAAATCCATCTTCAGCATCAAAAACACCTCTTCTGTTATAATATCATATACAAAATAAATTAGCAACAAAAAATGACCGTGCAGTATACACGGTCATTAAAAATTATTTTACACTGAAAAGAATCTCTCCGTATGAGGGATAGGACCAGAAATCGGAATCTGTCTTTGTTTCAAGCTCATCAACAAGGATTCTCAGCTCTGTCATACAGGAAAGTATCTTATCTTTACTGAACAGTGCAAGCTGAGTATTATCTGCGCATTCAAGAGCTTCAATCATATATCTTTCAAGTTCTTTCTTCTTTGTGAAAACAGCATTATTAAGGACAGAAAGCTCCCTGACAATTTCCGTTTCATAGTCACAGGGAATATCACTGCACAAACTCTTTTTTGCAAGAGCAGTTTCTGCAAGCTCATGCGTATAGCTGCTTACTGCAGGAAGAATATCTTTATTTACCATATCAAGCATTGTAAGAGCTTCAATATTTATTATCTTACAATAGTTTTCGGAAAGAATCTCATATCTTGCATTAAGCTCTTCAACGGAATAAACCTTATGTGTTGTAAACAATTCAATATTTTTGTCAGCAACGAGACTGGGTAAAGCATCGGGAGTAGTCTTCATATTGAGAAGGCCTCTCTTTTCTGCCTCAAAAATCCAGGCATCATCATAGCCGTTTCCGTTGAAAATAATTCTCTTATGAGCAGAAATTGTAGATTTTATGAGCTCGTGTAAGCAGGAATCAAAATCATTACAGTTTTCAAGAACATCCGCAAACTGTCTGAGTACTTCTGCAACCGCAGTATTAAGAACAACATTGGCATTAGAAATTGTATTTGATGAACCAAGCATTCTGAACTCAAACTTATTACCGGTAAAGGCAAAGGGAGATGTTCTGTTTCTGTCGGTAGTATCCTTTGGGAACTTGGGTAAAGTATGAACACCTATTCTGAGCAATTCTTTTTCTTTTGTTCCGTATGACTCATCAGCTTCAATTGATTCAAGAATCTCTGTAAGCTCATCGCCGAGGAACATAGAAACAACAGCAGGAGGTGCTTCAAGTGCACCGAGTCTGTGATCATTTCCGGCAGCAGCAACAGAAACTCTGAGAAGATCCTGATAATCATCAACAGCCTTGATAACGGCACAAAGGAAAAGAAGAAACTGTGCATTTTCTGCAGGTGTATCACCGGGATTAAGAAGATTTACACCTGTATCTGTAGTTATTGACCAGTTATTATGTTTACCGCTGCCGTTAACACCTGCAAAGGGCTTTTCATGGAGAAGACACACCATATTATGTCTCTTGGCAATCTTCTGCATAAGTTCCATTGTCAGCTGATTCTGATCAGCTGCTATGTTTGTTGTCGTAAACACGGGAGCAAGCTCATGCTGTGCGGGAGCTGCTTCATTATGCTCTGTTTTTGCAAATATACCTAATTTCCAGAGTTCTTCATCAAGCTCTGTCATAAATGCCTTGACTCTGGGCTTGATAGCACCGAAATAATGGTCATCAAGCTCCTGACCCTTGGGAGGCTTTGCACCGAAAAGAGTTCTGCCTGTATAAACAAGGTCCTTACGCTTTTCAAAAACATCTTTATCAATAAGGAAATACTCCTGCTCAGCACCGACGGTTGTAAGAACTCTTGTAACATCAGCGTGACCGAAAAGCCTGATTACTCTCATGGCCTGTCTGTTTATTGCTTCCATTGAACGCAAAAGCGGGGTTTTTGCATCAAGCGCATGCCCGCCGTAAGAACAGAAAGCTGTGGGAATACAGAGAACACCGTCTTTTATAAATGCATATGATGTTGCATCCCATGCAGTATAACCTCTTGCTTCAAATGTGGCTCTGAGACCGCCTGAAGGGAAAGAAGATGCATCAGGCTCACCCTGAATAAGCTCTTTACCGGAAAATTCCATAATAACTTTATTTCCGTCAACAGGAGAAATAAAGCTGTCATGCTTTTCAGCTGTAATGCCTGTCATAGGCTGAAACCAGTGTGTATAATGAGTGGCACCTTTCTCAATAGCCCAATCCTTCATTGCATTTGCAACGACATTTGCAAGACCGAGTTCAAGATGCTTACCAAGCTTGATAGTACGCTGAAGAAGCTTGTATGTTTCATGAGGAAGCTTTTCCTTCATCACATTATCATTGAAAACATAAGATCCGAAATATTCACTGACTTTAGCCATATTTTCAACCTCTTTCAAAAAAAATAAAGGGACCGCAGATAACTGCAGCCCCATTGCTGATGTGGGTATTTTATCTCATATCAGGTAATTTGTCAAGTGTTTCTCTGAAAAATGTACCTGCATATTTAAATTATTCTTCTGCTTCAGGTTCGATAAGTCCGTAGCCTCCGTCATCTCTGCGATATACAACAGCAACCGACTCATTTGCAGAATTACGGAACATATAAAACTGATGTCCCAACAGATTCATCTGAAGAATAGCCTCATCAACAGACTGAGGTTTAATAGGAATACTCTTGGTTCTTACAAGCTCAAATTCGGGTTCTTCTTCAATTTCTGCCTCTGCATATCCGTCAAAAGCACCTGAGCGCAAACGTTTTTCAAGCTTTGTCTTATTCTTCCTTATCTGACGGATAAGAAGGTCAACACAATCATCAAGGGCTTCATTCATATTCTCGGCCTTTGCCTGTGCTCTGAAAATCATACCTTCATTCATAACTGTAATCTCTACTGTCTGAGAGCTTTTCTCCACGGTTGCAGTTACTTTTGCGGTGGCTTCGTCTCCAAAAAATCTATCAATTTTGCTGAGCTTTTTTTCAGCATGTTCTTTGAATGAATCTCTCGGAGTACACTTTCTGCCTATAACTGTAATTTTCATAACTACATCCCCTTTTGGAATAGATTAACAAAAAAACGGACGCTGCCGAAGAAAACTGTCTTTCCTTCAAACACCGCCCTTCTCTTTTTGTTTCAATGTTATTATAGCATCAAAATATATAAAAGTAAACACCTTTTATTCAATTTTACTACTTTTTTATAATTATACAAAAATATTTTATTTATTTTGTCGAAATATACAAAATCAAATCTCAACTTCAATATGTCTTGTTACATGACAACCTATGTTTACGGCTACAGGCAACCCTGCAATATGTGTAGGATATACTTCTATATTACAGGCAAGTGCAGTGCAATCGCCTGAAAAGCCCTGAGGTCCGATTCCTGTAGCATTAACTCTATCAAGAATTTTCTTTTCCATACTTGCATAAAAATCAGATTTATTACAGATATTCACATCTCTGCACAAAGCTTTTTTTGACAACAGTGCACAATACTCAAAATCACCGCCTATTCCGACCCCTATTACGACAGGCGGACAGGGTTTTGCATCAGCAATTGTAACTGTTTCGACAACAAAGTCAATAATATCTTTTTCACTTGCTGTAGGATTAAACATTTTTATTCTGCTCATATTTTCGCTGCCGAATCCCTTGGGTGCTACAGTAAAACGTATTTTATCACCTGGAACAATAGTTGTGTAAATAATCCCGGGTGTATTATCTCCGGTATTTACCCTATTAAGAGGATCGGAAACCACAGATTTCCGAAGGTATCCTTCTTCATATCCTCTTCTGATACCTTCATTAACAGCTTCCTGAAAATCACCACCCGTAATATGTACATCCTGACCGATTTCAGCAAAAACAATTGCCATACCGCAATCCTGACATATCGGGATACTGCAGTTTTCGGCAATTGCAAGATTCTTTTTCATATCAGAAAAAATACTCTTTGCAAGCTCATTGGTTTCTGTTTGAGAAAAGGAATCAATCCTATCACATAAGCTTACAGGCAATTTAATATTTGCTTCAATAAAAGCTTCTTTTATAACATTAATTATTATTTCCGTATCAATATTTCGCATTATTATCCTCATCAAACAAAAATAACCGCCTGAGCCTGTATAAACATAGCTGAAAGGCGGATATTTTGTAATTATGTAACTTATTTGTTGTTGCCGTATCCGCGTCTGGTACCTGTCTTAAAATCTCCCGAACGCTTGAGAACAGACATTTTCTCATCACTTTCCTGCTTAAACTTTGCCATCATATCTTCAAAAGACATAGGTGCAGGTGCCTGATTTGAATTTCTGGGATTAGAGGACGCTCCCGGTTTAGCAGAATTTCTGTTGGAATAGGAATTTTGCTGTGTTCTCTTGGGGGGCATATTATTTGTTTTAGGTGCAGGGGGTGCTGCTTGCTTGATTGATAAACTGATTTTATTGTTCTCATTTATCGCAAGAACTTTTACCTTTACATCCTGACCTTCCGTAAGATGCTCATTTATATCCTTGACAAAAACAGAAGCAACTTCCGAAATATGAACCATTCCTGATTCACCGTTTGACATTTTAACAAATGCCCCAAAGTTGGTAAGGCCTGTTACCTTACCTTCATAAATTTCGCCAACCTGTGACTGCATAAAAAGATAGGTCCTCCTGAATTAAATAGAGTTATATATAAACCGCTGGGGTTATAATACAATTATTTTCCGGGGGTTACATCATAAAAGACTTTTTCATCGGGATAGACATAACCTCTTTCACGGGCAAGATGCTCGTATAATTCCGCTTCATCTGCATTATTTATAAGATAATCAATCTCCTGATTTTCCTGCTGAAGCTGCTGAAGCTGAGCATTGAGAGAATCAAGCTGAACTTGTTTGTCATTAGTATCTATATTTAACCAAGCAAAAAGACCTATTGAAAACGAAAGTATTGCAATAACAAAAAATACCAGTATTATACTGCGTCTACCGGTTGTTTTAGTCACTATTACACCATCTTCCTTATAAAACTTCATACATACAGTAATTATATACCATCATTTTATCGATATCAAGAGTTTTTATATAATTTTTTTGTATTTTTTGATATTTTTTCTTTGATTTTTTTGACTATTGTTAACAAAAGAATAAAGAACCTATAAGTGTATTTACGCACTGTACCCGATAAGGACAGATAACACAAAATAAAACCGATAAGCTCTCCTGCAAGAATATAAAATCTGAGAATTCCCGCATTATATTTTAATGAAAACAAAAAAGTTATTATTGCCGATGAAACAAAAAAAATTACATCACGGACTGCTACTATATATTTATTTCTTCCGTTTATAGTATTCATCGCAATATAAAACAAAAATATCAGTCCAATAAAAAAACCTGCCCCGATACTTTTAATAAAAACAGATAGTTGGACAACTTGTCTGAAACCGGTTATCATCTGAACACCTTTGAAATAAAGCTCTGATGCTTTTTCTTATTATCACAATAGGTCACACTGTAAAATATACCTTGAGCTTCAAATTTCCCCGTCTGTGTATCTACGCATAAAACCTGTATATTTTCACCGCTGACACTGATCATTCCGTAATCGCTGAACAAAACAACCGTATTCTCATCAAAATTTCCGACATCCGTAATGCCGGTCAGAGATATACTGTTTCTGTCATTAATAATACAGCAGTGTGGTTTTTTGACAGTTTTTTCTTCCATATAACATACTCCCCTGCAAATTATTCAATTAATAATATGCAAATTGTAAAAAAAATATATCACACCGAAATAAACTAAAAGTGTTGCTAAACACACAATAAATATGATATATTTATAGAAAAATAAAAAAAAAGGAGATCAGTTATGGTTAGAATTGAAATGGATAACGGTGCAATTATTGATATAGAGCTTTATCCCGATAAGGCTCCCGAAACCGTTGCTAATTTTGAAAAGCTTGTTAAGTCAGGATTTTATGACGGACTTACTTTCCACAGAATCATCAGAGGCTTTATGATTCAGGGCGGTGACCCCGAAGGCACCGGTATGGGCGGAGCTAAAGAAAAAATTTACGGTGAATTTGCATCAAACGGCTTCCCTCAGAATGATCTTAAGCACACAAAGGGTGTAATTTCTATGGCTCGTTCTATGGCACCTAATTCTGCAAGCTCGCAGTTTTTTATAATGCACGAGGATGCACCTCACCTTGACGGCAGCTATGCAGCTTTCGGAAAGGTTATTGACGGTCTGGATGCTGTTGATGAAATCGCCTGCACAAAAACTACATTCGGTGACAGACCTGTTGTTCCTGTAGTAATCAAAAAAATGACATTGATATAAACAAAAAAAGTGCTTCACTTAACCTGAAGCACTTTTTTAATATATAGGAAATTGCTCGCAAAAGTGAGCAATTTGCATATATCAAGAAACACCGATTCCCCCAAGATTGGGGGCAGGGGGTTGACAAATCGTAAGATTTTTTCTTATTTGACCGTCAGCTGAGAAGCATTCTGTCGTTTGCAAATTCGCCTGAGCTTGCCTTTGCAAAAAGCTCCATAAGGTCGGAAACTTTAAGATTTTTCTTTTCTTCACCTGAAATATCATAAATAATCTGACCGTTATTCATCATTATGAGACGGTTGCCGAGCCTTATGGCATCCTTCATATTATGAGTAATCATAAGAGTTGTAATTTTTGATTCGCTGACAATTTCTTCTGTAAGAGCAAGAACCTTGGATGCTGTCTGAGGATCAAGGGCTGCTGTATGTTCATCAAGAAGAAGCAGCTTGGGATTCTGCATTGAAGCCATAAGAAGAGTTACAGCCTGACGCTGACCGCCCGACAAAAGACCAACCTTAGAGGATAATCTGTCTTCAAGACCGAGATCAAGTTTCTTAAGCAGAAGTTTGAATTCTTCTCTTTCCTTTTTTGTAACTCCGGGAAGAAGACTTCTGAATTTACCTCTTCTTGCAGCAATTGCCATATTTTCATCAATCTGCATACCTGCAGATGTTCCTGTCATAGGATCCTGAAAAACTCTTCCGAGAAACTTTGCACGCTTGTGCTCAGGAAGCTTAGTAATATCAACACCATCAAGCACAATTGAACCTGAATCAACAGGATATACACCAGTTATCATATTAAGAAGAGTGGATTTACCAGCACCGTTACCTCCGATAACTGTTACAAAATCACCATCATTGAGCGTAAGATCAATACCATTAAGTGCTTTCTTTTCATTGATTGTACCGGGATTGAAGGTTTTATGAACATTTTTGATTTCAAGCATTTTTCTTTCCTCCCGCTACTTTTTTCTTTGAAAAACTAACCTTGCTTTTCCAATAAGGAATACCAAGGAACAATGCAACAACAAGTGCTGAGAATAACTTAAGATCATCGGTGCTGAGACCAAGCTTAAGAACAACGGTAATTACAATATAATAGATAATTGCACCGAAAACCACAGCAACAAGACGCAAAGCAAAATTTCTGAAAATCTTACCGAAAACAACCTCTCCGATAATTACGGCAGCAAGACCGATAACGATTGCACCTTTACCCATATTGATATCTGCGGAACCCTGGAACTGCGAAAGGAGTGCACCTGAAAGAGCAACAATACCGTTTGACAAAACAAGTCCGAGAACCTTACAGGTATTTGTATTGATACCGTTTGCTCTTGACATTGCAGGATTGCAGCCGGTTGAACGGATTGCATGACCAAGCTCAGTACCGAAGAACCAATAAAGAGCAGCAATAAGTATAATAATAAAAACAGCGCAGACTATAATTGTTTCAAAAATCACATCAGCGCGTGAAGAAACAAGAAGATCATAATTTCTCCAACTGAGAGCCTGGTTAGCTCTGCCTGACATAATACGAAGATTAATGGAATATAATGCAAGCTGAGTAAGAATACCGGCAAGAATTGCAGGAATACCGAACTTAGTATGAAGTATTCCCGTAATAAGACCTGCTATACATCCTGCAATAAAAGCAAAAATCATAGCGACATAAAGATTAACTCCGCTTATTGTAAGAGAAACAAGAACTGCACCGCCTGTGGCAAAGGAGCCGTCAACGGTAAGGTCTGCAAGATCAAGCACCTTATATGTTATATAAACGCCGATTGCCATAACACCCCATATCATACCCTGAGCTACGGGAGTAGGCAAAGAAGAAAGAAAATTAAGCATAAAACCACAAATCGCAGTACTGCAAAGTACTGCTTCCTTTCATTAATAACATCAGGAAAGCGGTAATATTATACCGCTTTCCGTAATCAATAATTTTATTCAATGACAATTGCTTCGTATGTGTCATCAACTGTGATACCGAGAGCTTCACAACGATCAGCCATATACATCTTAACGGGACTGTCAGAGTAAGCAATTTCCATCTCTGCGGGATCTGCACCATTTACGAGAATATCGTAAGCCATTTCGCCGGCCTTATAACCGATGTCATAATAGTCAATGGAAAGAGTTGCAATACCTGTTCCCTTACAGATACCTGATTCACCTGCAACAAGAGGAACATTGAAGCTTTCGATAGCATTGTAAATAGCTTCTGCATTTGAAGCAACAGTGTTATCTGTGGGAGCGAAGAGAACATCACTGTTTTCTGCAGCCTGAGCAGCAACATTGGAAACATCATTTGAGTCTGTGAATGTATACTCGTTTACTGTAAGACCAAGCTCTTCAAGATAACCCTTGATTACATCATACTGATACTTTGAGTTTGCTTCTGCTGAACAATAGATAACACCAACTGTCTTTGCATCGGGGCAAAGCTCTTTGATCATCTGAGCCTGCTGATCAAGAGGAGCAAGGTCTGCTGTACCTGTAATATTTGTACCTGTCTTGCCGTTCCAGTCAGTGATGCTGAGAGCAGTAGCAAAGTCAGTGATGGAAGTAGCAACAATCGGGATATCACCTGTAGCTGAAGCAGCAGCAGTAAGAGCGGGAGTAGCGTTTGCCATAATAAGGTCTACTTTGTTTGAAACAAATGTGCCGCAAATTGTTGAGCAATTTGTAGGCTCATTTGATGCATTCTGTTCATCAAACTTAACATTGTCACCAAGCTTTTCAGTAAGAGCAGCCTTAAAACCTTCTGTTGCAGCATCAAGAGCTACATGCTGAACAAGCTGACAGATACCAACTGTGTAAACAGTATCTTCTGATGAAGCTGTTGTATCATCGGCAGCAGGAGTCTCATTACCGCCGCAAGCAGCAAATCCGAGGGTTACCATAGCAAGTGCCATTAAAACACAAAGCACTTTTTTAATCTGATTTTTCATTTCTTTTTTCTCCTTTTTTTGCAATCTCTTTATCGCTTTAAATACATAAAATCGATATGACAGAATAATACACCCAAAACATTTATGTGTCAACTGTTTATTTCTTAATTTTCAATAAAAAAATCAAATGATTACCATAAAAAAACAAAAACTGTACCCGGGGAAACCCGGGTACAAAGCATTACTGGAATATGTTAAGAATAACACCGCCTGCGATAACCGAAGCTATCTGACCTGAAACATTTACACCGATTGACTGCATAAGAAGGTGGTTCTGAGGATCTTCCTGAAGACCGATTTTGTGAACAATACGGCCTGCCATGGGGAAAGCTGAAATACCTGCTGCACCGATCATAGGATTAATTTTTGTTTTAAGGAAAAGATTGAGAACCTTTGCAAAAACAACACCACCGGCAGTATCAAAGATGAATGCAACAAGTCCGAGTCCCATAATAAGAAGAGTCTCTTTTTTGAGGAACTGCTCAGCATGCATCTGTGAAGCAATTGTGATTCCGAGGAAAATAGTAATAAGATTTGCAAGCACCTTCTGTGCTGTTTCTGAAAGTGAATCAAGAACACCGCATTCTCTCATAAGGTTACCGAACATAAGGAAACCGATAAGAGCAACAGAAGAAGGAGCAACAATACCTGCAACTGCAGTAATAATAATCGGGAAAAGAATTCTTGTAAGCTTGGATACAGATTTAGGCTGATAAGGCATTCTTATCATACGTTCCTTCTTTGTTGTAAGAGCCTTGATGATGGGAGGCTGAATGATGGGAACAAGGGCCATATATGAGTATGCTGCAACCATAATCGCACCAAGATACTGAGATTCAAGCTTCTGTGCAACAACAATAGCTGTAGGACCGTCTGCAGCACCGATAATAGCAATTGATGCAGCATCGTTGGGGGCAAACATAAGTGAAGCAACACAAAGTGTAAAGAATATACCGAACTGTGCTGCAGCACCGAAAATCATCAGTTTAGGATTTGAAAGCAACGGACCGAAGTCAATCATAGCACCGATACCTATAAACAGAATCAAAGGAAAGAGCTCATTGGCTATACCTAATTTATACAAAGTACTGAGCGGTCCTTCAGACTCGGTTATTATCTGATCTATAGCACCTGACAAAGGAAGGTTTACCATAATAGCACCAAAGCCCATAGGCAACAGCAAGGTAGGCTCCATTTCCTTTTTGATGGCAAGGAATATAAGCGTACCGCCGATAATCCACATTATAACCATCTTAAAATCGAATTCTGCCATATGGCCGAACATAAACTCAAAAAATTCCATTTTAATTTCCTTTCTGATGAATAGATTATTACTGATTTGTTACCGCTCACATCGAAGCAAAATCAAAATTATTCTATCATATCCCAAAATAGAAGTCAATCAGAAAAACTACAAAATATACGACAATATTACAAGTTATTCCTGCTTAAAAATTGTAAAATTTATTAATACCTTTTTTCATTATCCAATTATAAATAAGAACCGTCAATAAAGAATACAAAAGCATAGCCGAAATGATATAAACAAATGACGGATATGCTACTGAAGTTGCAAACACAGGGATGATATATATTATATTAAAAAATATTCCTGTAAACATAGATAAAAAAGATGCCATGCTTTGTTTTATCGGCACTGTTTCATTTGTCCAGTCAAACTTCGGAAATATAATATTCAGCATCAATCCTGATACGGCGCTGAGTGTTATAATACAAATACCTGCCACAACAGAGAGCAAAATAAAAATCAGCTCCGCTTCAAAAACAATACCGCAAACAACATCAGAAACAATGAAAGGAATGCCCGTAATAATTACATGGAGCAATATTTTACCGTCAAATACATCCTTTGGGTTAATCGGAACTGATTTTAACAGCCAAAGATTCTTAGCTTCAAGCGAAACGGACGGTGCCGTAATATTATTGGTGGATGCAATAAAGAACAATACCATTACATACAGCAAGGGCATATGTTCTTCGGAAAATCCGATAACAGCAGCAGTATTAAAAAGTTCCTCTCCCTTAACAATTGAAACTCCTGCAAAAACAAGAAGCAGTACAGATCCCAATGAGCAATTCAGAATATATGCAGGAATACTTTTGTACAACAGAATTTCTTTTTTCAGAAAAGTAAATTTGTGCGAAAGTGCCTTGCCTGTATTCTCTTTATACACTTTTTTTCTTGTACCTTTATTAACAGAAGCAAGCTTAAAAAAGTTTGCGGAAAGAATTCTATATACCACTGCAAAAAATGAAATAACAATGAGCGAGTAAAAAATAAAACGGATTACATCACCCATACAACCTGCACCCATCATATACAAAGGGTGCATATATCTCTTTATCCACTCCCCTATCTTATCTGAATTATAGATTATTATCTCTATAATCGTTGAAATTTTCATCGAAAAAATATAATATACCGCAAAAAATGAAATTGAAACGATAACCGTTACTATGCTTTTATTTCTTATTGCAGATGAAAACAACGCAATAACCCATCCG
This sequence comes from Acutalibacteraceae bacterium, assembly GCA_045588855.1. Taxonomy (GTDB): domain Bacteria; phylum Bacillota; class Clostridia; order Oscillospirales; family Acutalibacteraceae; genus RUG806. The sequence goes on along the minus strand of JAZNEX010000119.1, from coordinate 21,158 downwards.
AGAAGACAGGCAACGCCCAATGAAAACAACGGCAGAATAAAAATATTGATAATCTGCGGAACAAATGCAGCCACATCAAAACCGGTTGTAAACATACCGACAGCTACGGCAGGTATCATAACCATTGCCTCAAAAGCGAAAGTTGAGATATACAGGCCGGACATTCTTGCAAGCAAAATCGATGAAGCTCTCACAGGTAACGATAATAATAAATCGTTATCTTTTGCCTCATATAATGTATTATACGAGAGAAAAACGCTTCCGAAAATGCCGAACATTGAAGCCAGAATACCGAAAACAGAATAATAGAGCCAGGAATTATCTTCGACAAGTATCTGAGCAAACATAATTGCCATTGAAATAAAGACAGACAGAAATGAAGCTATCAGAAAAGAAAACAATATAACAAAACCGTATTTTGAAGCTGTGGTATGAGCTTTTCCGTTTCTTGTATTAACAAAAAAACCGGAAAAGAACTCCTGAAGCTGTTTCTTTAATAATGCCTTAAACATTCTTATCCCCCAATCCGAGAAATACTTCTTCAAGTGAGGAATCACCCTTCACATCTTCAACCGTACCGGAAACAAGCAACCTTCCTTTATTAATAATTGCAATCTTATCACAAAGCCGTTCGGCAACCTCAAGAACATGCGTAGAAAAGAAAATTGCACCACCGTTATTACAGATATCACGCATTATATTTTTAAGCAGATGAGAAGCCTTCGGATCAAGCCCGACAAAGGGCTCATCCATTATTATCAATTCAGGTTCGTGAATCAAAGCCGAAATAATTGCTATTTTCTGTCGCATTCCGTGTGAATAAGATTTTATCGGCTGTGCAAGTTCAGTTGTAATCTCAAACATATCCGCGTATTTTCTGATCAGTGTTTTACGTTTTTCACTTTCAACCTTAAAAATATCGCCGATAAAATTGAGATATTGAATACCCGTCATAAAAGTATACAAATCCGGGTTGTCAGGTATATAAGCGATAATCGACTTGCATTCAACAGGCTTCTCGCTTACCGACATTCCGTTGATAAAGATATTACCTTCATCAAAATTAAGAATTCCGCAGCAGGATTTGAGTGTTGTAGTCTTACCGGCACCGTTATGTCCTATAAAACCGTATATTTCACCCTTTTCTATGTGCAAAGAAAGATTGTCCACGGCTTTTTTATCACCGTATTTTTTTGTAAGATTTTCTATTTTAAGCATAATTATCACCGCTGATATAATAACAGAATTTCAATGTCAAAGCAAGAAAAAAACTCCCGACATAATCGGGAGCTTTATAATTACCAGTTAATCTTCCATGATTCACTCTGTGAACCTTCACATTCACCGGCTGCAGTAATACCGACAACCTTAGCTTCAACAGCTATATGAATGGGAATCTTATAATCAACAGAGCTTACATAACCTTCTGAATTAATAACATAATCCATTGTTGTTCCGCTATAAGTAATGTCAAGATAATTAAGCTTGATACTGCCGAGATCAACGTCAGAAGAATCAAGATAACCAACACTGGCCGCATGATACTTGGGATGATCAGTAAGAGTACCTACTTCCTGCACAAGCTGTATGTGAACAATAGTATCCGTGCCGCTCTTTTTAGCAGTTGCTGATGCAATACCGTCCGCAGTAAGAGTAAAGGCACCACGTTTAGGAAGAAGAAGAGGTACGGTTTCACCTTCACCGTTTACGGTTTTACCTCCGTTAAAAGTAAGAGTTTCCTGAGAGGGCTTTGCAACACTTGCAATAATACCGTCTGCTGCCTCCATTATGAGCTTACCGCCGGGAGCCTTTGTGATTTTTACATCAAAAGCTTCGCTGTGATCAACAGTAACAGTATTGGTATATGCTTTTGTTTTTGTAACAGCATCAGTTGTAAATTTAAGAATTTCAGCAGTTGTCCAAGTTGAAGGATCGGAAACTGCGGGAGCAGCGGTAGTTGCCTCCTGAGGCTGAGCTGCTGATGTTGTAGTTTCGGGAAGAAGAGTATTATTCTGAGGCTGTGTTGTCTGCACCTGATTATCAGGCTGAGGAACAAGAGTCTGCTGATTGTTAATAATAGGTGCTGTTGTCTGTACATCGTACTGGGGATTATTGAGTCCTTGATTTTTAACAGTTGTCAATTCAAAGATATTATCGGTGTACTTAAGACATCCGCTGAGTGAAAATATAAAGATAACCGCAAAAACAAGTGCCAGTATTCTTTTCAAATTAATCATATAAAATCCTCCTAAATGTAAACCAATGCATATAATACCTTACAATCAGCAAACAATCAATAGTTTTTTTGCTAATTCTTTATTATTTTTGCATAAATCGGTATTTTCAATAATATTACAGATAAAATGCTTTGTTGAGCCAGGCTCTCACATGCTTACTTCTGTTACAATAAATAAAGAATCCGGTCAATACAAAGGTACAGATTGCAATTACCATACCGACAACAAAAAAGTTATAATTCCCTGAAAAAGTAGTAACTAATATACCTGAAATCAATGAAACCAATGTGCTTTCAAGCAAAAGAACAAATGTAACTGCAGTCCAATGACGTTTTTTTATGCGAAGCCAGATTATCAGAAACAAAATAGAAACAGAAACAAGCAAAATAATCGATATAACACTTTTGAAGACAGCAGGTGTCTCACCGTGCAAAGCAAATATTATAAAGAAAAACCCTGATACTGCAAAAGTATCAAACGCCCATAGGACATAGGGACGGATTTTTTTCATAAAAAACGGAAACACAAAAACAACCCAGAAAAGAAGACAGGAAGAAAAAACATAAATTGACCAAAAATTCCCTCTGATAAAAAAGACATTAAGGAAAAACATCACAATGTTAGGAATAAACATTGTCACAGAAACCACAAATGCCAAAAATCTCTTTTTTACAGCTTCGGGAATTACGAGCTTATCTGAAAATGGCTTTACACTTTCTTCTGATATATCAGCTTTGATATTTGGATTTATAACAGGTGTATTACACAAAGCGCATTTTTTTGCCGTATTATCAAGCTCAACACCGCAATTGACACAGTATGACATAATTATTTCACTCCCTTTACTCTCTGTTACTTTCAATTTTAACATGTAATCCCATTTTAACAAAAGATGTAAAAAACTCTCTTTCAACATCGCTCTCTTTATAGATGTTGGCAAATGTTATACAAAGATTATTATTAACAGTCGCAACACCGCAACGGGATGCATTTAATTTGCCGGGACTAGGCATAAAAATCAGTTTATCTATATAATCGCACATTTCATCGGGAAGATTGACCGCTCCGAGGTTTGTTATAAGTGACGATGTCGTCTGTTCGGCCGTAACGGCAAATGATATACCTACACCGAGATTTTTCACAAACAACGGCAATGCACGAACCAGAATATTGCGTTCAATTCCCATATTGGCAGTAATCATCATATTAAGATCTTTTTCATTTCTCTGAAGCCGAAGCTGATATTTCACCTGCTCCAGCAATTCATCAAATGAATACTCACCCTTATTCGGGTCAACCTTGACCCTGAGGCAGATAGTGAAATTCCTCAATGTATCCGAATCATAGGTTCTTCTTAAATCGATAGGAATCTGGATACTTACTTCCTTTTGTCTTTTAGATTCTCTTAACTGTTTTTTGCACAACACATCAAGCATAACAGCCGAAAGAAATTCCGTTACCGTTACACCGTATGACTTAGATAATGCGTGTAATTTATCGAAAGGTATTATACCTGATGTTATATTTACCTGATGCAAAGGCATTTTTGTTCCCCTTGCATGATAAACAAACTTATCTGCACGTTTATATTTTGCCTTTGAGGTTGCATTTTTAATAAATGAATCCTCAAGCTCGGAATCAGTAATCTTTTCATCCAAAGGTAACACAAATCCACCCGTGGGAATGTCAACATCTTTAAGACGCAGATATTGTGCAACGAGAGTAGAAAGAAAAACAGCACCACCGTGACCGTCAGTAAGCACATGATATATATCAGCCGCTACTCTGTTACCGTGATAATAGATCTTGAAAAGAAACTTTCCGTTTTCCTTAAATTTAATTCTGTGACAAGGATTTTTTATATCAGGTAAAATTTCAGGTGTATTGGGATTCTTTTCAAGATAAAACCAAAAAAAACCATGACGTATCTGAACATCATAGCATGAAAAACGAGGCATTATATCCAACAATGCCTTCTGTAAGATATCGGGTTCAACTTTTTCTTTTAACTCATAACAGACCCTGAAAGAGTTTGACCAGGTCTGAGTGTTCTGTCCCGGGAATATTTTTGCAGCGTTATCAAGCTTCAGCCAGAAGCCTTTTGCTTCATTCCTGTTATTTTTCATAAACATCACAAATACCGCCGACCGGTATAAGCCAATCGGCGGTTTTATCAGAATAATTTATTTTGCAAGAGCTCCTACAAGAAGCATATACTCGCCTATCTGTGCACCGAATTCGGGAGCACCGTCCATTATAAGCTTACCTGAACGTACAGAGTCAAGCATATCATCAATAGACATAAGGATACCGAGTGCAGAGTCAAGAGAATCAAAACGCATTGTAAAGAAAGGCATAGCTCTCTTATATTCGCCCTTACCTGCCTTAGATTTACCTGCCTTGATACGGATGAATGCAGAAACACTGTCTTCACCGTTAACCTTCCATGCATAAACACGATCGGGGCTCTTGAGTGTCCACTCATGAATCTTTTCATGTCCGAGTTTATTAAGAGTAGAAATACCTACAGAAAGAAGATAGAAATAACACTTAACAAGAAGTCTCTTTGTTTCTTCGTCTTCGGGAGGTGTTTCAAGACCTAAAAGATCAGCCATTTTAAGCAGTGCCATCATAAACACGCCGAACTCATAAATGAAGTTTACACCCTTCATTTTGGGAAGTGTTGCAGGACCGATTTTGCCCTTAAAAAATGCATTCATAGCATCAACACTCTTGAATTCAAGCTCTACGTACTTCTGCTTTCCTACTCTGTGAGCAACCTTGTTTGCATGAACAAGCCATTCGTCACCGTTTACAACAAAGTGAGTAGCCCACTTTCCGTCAGGAGCATCGGGATCAAGACAGCTCACCTGATAAACACAGTGAACCTTCTTGAACTTTGACTTTAATGACGGAACATCATTGACGATGGTTTTAAGAAGAGGAAGAGCACCGCAAAGAAATATTTTATTAGTATAAATAGCTTCAGATGCCATTATTTTCAACCCTTTCTTAGATTAAACCTCATCGTCCCAGTCATCATCAAGTTCAAAGTCTGCCTTCATAACCTCACGAACAGCAGAAATAATGCCGTTTGCATCAATACCCATTTCAGACATAATGTCTTCATGAAGACCGATGGGGGCAAACTGATCGGGAATACCGAGCTTTTTGAATGCACAACCCTTACCTGATTCAACAACAACCTCAGCAACAGCTGAACCGAGACCGCCGAGAGTATTATGATCTTCAACAGTAATAATACGGCGTGTATCCATAACAGCCTTAACAATAGCTTCCTTATCGATAGGCTTGATTGTATGCATATCAAGAACTCTGATCTTAAGTCCGTCAGCCTTCTCAAGGAAGTCTGCAGCCTGAACAGCCTGGAATACACAGGAACCGCATGCGATAATTGTAAGATCAGTACCATCTGTTACAGTAACAGCCTTACCTACTTCAAAGCCGTAATCCGAATCCTTGTAGAGAACGCGGTCAAATCCGCGGTTGATTCTGATATAGAAGGGACCGGGTGTTTCATAAGCAGCCATAACAGCATTGTATGTTTCAACACCGTCTGCAGGGCAGATAACAGTAAGGTTAGGAATTGCACGGGTAACAGCAAGGTCAGTAATAGCATGGTGAGTTGAACCTGCCTGACCGAAAGATGTACCTGAATGTGTTGCAATAACCTTAGCATTGATATTCTGATAGCAAAGGTCTGTTGAAAGCTGGTCTGCTGCACGAAGTGAAGCAAACTGTGAGAATGTAGAAAGGAAAGGTACAAGACCTGCCTTAGCCATACCTGCAGCAACACCGAAAAGATTCTGTTCAGCAATACCTACGTTAAAGAATCTGTCGGGGAATTCTTTCTGGAAATCACCGATTTTTGTGGACTTAGCAAGGTCCGCGGTAAGTGCTACAACTTCGGGATGAGCTCTGCCCAATTCAACGAGTGCTTTACCGTAAATTTCAGCAGTTGAAAGTGATGTGGAGTCAACAGCTGTATAAGTCATTCCGCCTGCCATACTTATTTAGCCTCCTTTTCTACTCTTGCGATTCTCTTCTTGTATGATTCTTCAAGAGCCTTCTTGCCTCTTTCATACTTTTCATCGTCAAATGCACCATAGTGCCAGAGATAATCGTCTTCAATAAAGTCAATACCGCAACCCTTAAGAGTATTTGCAACTATCATAACGGGCTTATCGGTCTTGTTTTCATATGCAAAGTCAATAGCTTCACAGAGTTCTTTGATGTTGTTACCGTCAATTTCCTTAACGATGAATCCGAAAGCTTCCCATTTTGCGCAGAAGGGTTCAAGATTCATAACATCTTCAGTTCTGCCGTCGATCATACACTTGTTACGGTCAACGAAAGAAATCATATTTGTTGTCTTGTAATGAACGGCACTCATAGCTGCTTCCCAGTTGGAGCCTTCATCACATTCACCGTCACCGAGAACTACAAATGTCTTGTAATCCTTACCCTGAAGACGGGCAGCAAGAGCTGTACCTACAGCAATTGACATACCGTGACCGAGTGAACCTGTAGATGCATCAACACCTACAACCTTGTTTGAGTCAAGATGCATACCCATCTTAGAGCCTGAAAGGTTGAATGTCTTAAGCATTTCAACATCGTTAAAACCATAGTCACAAAGTGTTGCGGCATAAGATACACCTGCATGACCCTTGGAAAGAATGAATCTGTCTCTGTCTTCCCACTGAGGATCATCAACCTTGATATTCATATACTTATGATAGAGAACGGTCATAATGTCAAGAACACTGAGACCGCCGCCGATATGTGCCGAACCTGCCCAATAAGTTGTATCGAGTGTAAGGTTACGGAGATCGTTGGCCTTTTTTTCAAGCTGGAGCCATTCCTGTTTTGTTAAAGGCATATTTTATTCCTCCTCGATTGTTATATAAATGGATAATTCCAATTATTTATGAATTAATACTTTGATCTGATTGCCTTGAATGCATCATCGGCAACTTCAAGAGTATACTTGATGTCTTCTTCTGTAAGAGAAGCATTTATGAAGTGATTGTGGTGTCCTGCAAAGAAAATACCTCTCTTTACACATTCCTGAATCCAGTCCTGATGAATAAAGAGTGAGTCGTCATCAGCAAGTCTGAGATAGAACAGTGAGGGTTCACCTGAAACAACCATATTAAAGCCGTTTGCTGTTGCAACTTCCTTAAGTCCGTCGGTAAGCTTAAGACCAAGTTCACGGAACATTTTGGGAGTATCAAGCTCCTTCATCTTATTGATACAGGCGATACCTGCAGCAAAAGGCATAGCACTAAGCCAGTATGAACCTGTATATGAAAGTGAGCTGACAGCATTTTTAAGAGAATCTTTGCCGCAAAGAGCAGAAACGTTATATCCGTTTGCAAGAGCCTTACAGAAGCAGATAAGGTCAGCTTCAAAGCCGTAGAAATGGTCAGAACCTGCAAGGTCAAGTCTGAAGCCGCAACGAACGTCGTCAACGATAAGAACCGTGCCGTTTGCTGTACAAAGCTCTCTTACCTTCTTCCAATAGCCGTCGGCGGGAAGAGCATTATCAAGATAGTTACCGTGCATATAAGGAGTTGAAATAAATGCGGCAATTTCACCCTTATTGTCATCAAATACCTTCTGGAGCTGATCAAAATCATTCCAGTCAATGTAAAGATTGTTTGCTACATCCTCAGGGATAATACCGGGATAGTCAATCTTCTGAGTCCAGGGAGAAACACCGTGGTAATAACCGTTGATAAAAACAATCTTCTTACGGTGAGTAGCTGCACGAGCGGTCATAATAGCAGCAGTTGTAACGTCGTTACCGTTCTTTGCAAAGAATGCCCAGTCAGCACATGCAACTGTATCAACAAGAAGCTCTGCAAACTCAACCATCTTATAAGAAGGAGAAGTCATACAGTTGCCCTTTTTGAGCTGTTCGATAGCAGCAGCATCAACATCGGGATCGTTATAACCGAGAACATTAGGACCGTATGCACACATATAGTCAATAAATCTGTTACCGTCTACGTCCCAGAAGTATGAGCCCTGTGCTCTGTCACCCATAAGCGGGAAAGATGTAACAGGCATAAAATTACCTTCTGCAGGACCGAGATGTCCGTAAACACCTGAAGGAACAACCTTAGTGGCTCTGTCGAACCATTCGCGGCTCTTTGTGTATGTATTAGTTTTGATAGCCATTAATTTTTCCTCCTTTACGCAAGATAGAGAGCAACTCTGTCAAGTATTCTATTGACATTGTCGATCATTGAAATCATACCGCCCATAGTGATTTTACCTTCACCGATACAAGCGATAGAGTTAACATTACCGTCAAACAAGTCACGTGCAAGCTTGATGCCCTGGAATTCCATAAGAGCTCGGGGATTGCCCATATCCTTCTTGATTGTAACAATGTGATGATTCTTTACTCTGAGAGTAGCCTTGGGACCGCCTGCGATACTCATAAGAATATCACCATCAACGATGTGATCAGCACTGAATTTACCGATTGCATCCTGGTTGCCGATCTGTGCAAGTGCAACAGTAATGGTATAGAACATAAGGCAGGTGCTTATTTCAAAGAACTTTTCATCCTTAAGATCTTCAGGATCGGGACGCATATATTTTGTAAGAAGATCTGTAAGCCCTACAAATGACTTAAGAAGGAAGCCTATATGAAGGAAGCCCTTACTGGGAACAGGTGTCACTGTTCCGTCAATCATTCCGTTAAATTTTTCACATGATGAGAAAGGAAGCTTGATTGTGCAGTCAGCACGACATCCGTCCTCCATACGGCAATAGCCGTTTTTGAATGTAATTGTTGCACTTGGGCCGTTCTTAACCTCAAAACCGATAGATATCGGCTTTTTGTTTTTAAGAAGTGCTCTGGCATTTTCGTCAAGTTCGCAAAGATTCTCAAGTGTACCGAGAATACCATACATGTTTATGTATGCCAATGTTCTTGCATCTGTCAAAACTCATTCCTCCGATTTTTCGGGATTTTTACAAATTCCCGTTAATATACACAATACATTTTAACAAAACACAAATTCAAAGTCAATCAAAATTTATTTATTTTACCGAAAAAATAACCGTCTCAACAAAAAGTCGGACGGTTATCTGGTAAATTGTAAATTTTTAAACATATAAACAAGAACAGTTATTCTTCATCCCCGGCAAACATACTGATTATTCCCTTTACCATATCAACTATCTGCAGAACAAAGCCTATTATAACTTCAAACATAACTGAACATCTCTCTTTCAACATCCTTTGTTTTACGTTTTATAATCTGTATTGATTATATCATATCGGTAAAATGTTTTACAATATTTCAAATGACAAATATTATTGCAAAAACTATACACAATCAACAATTCTTCCTCTGTTATCAGCAAAAATTTAACCGATAAATATTGCAGTTGCCGCCATTAAGCTGTATACTTTATGTAAGAAGGTACATCAATGCAACAACAAGCGAATCATCCGTATTTTCTTCTTCTGCCAGTAACAGACAAAGAGACATTATCAGCAGTTTTTCACTGTCTCCGCCGACAATATTTCCGAATATATTTCTCATAAACTGCCGTATATCTCCCTTACCTCCGGAAGCCGAGCACTTGTCTGTTTTATACAATCCGATATTCTGAGTTATTTCTGTCGGATAGCTTATTGCTTTTGCAAACCTCGGCAAGTCCTCATTCTTTTCTGATTCCTTTTTCAGGTTTTGAGAAGCATTAAAATTTTCTGCAGCAAACTTCGACCTCTTCCGCATCTCCATAACACGCTTTTTTGCCTCATTCTGCATTGTAAGCATATCACAGTATTTATTATCACTCATCATCTGTTCTCCTGTAACGCATTTATTACTTTCATCATTTTAAGAAGCATGACAGCATCATCAGCCTTTTTTTTCCTCTTTTCACTGAGCAGAGGTTTGAGCGATTGCAGAAAAACACATCTCTCATCATTTTCATTCATCATTCCCGATAACTTTGCTACCCCTGTCAGCATTTTCGGATCAAACATAAAACTACCTTCCTTTTTTGCAGGCTCCGCTTTTTCAGTCGGAGGCTTCTCTCCAAAAAACTGCTGTGCTGTCATTTTCAATTTCTCGATATCTTCCTCAGAAAGAGATGACAACAATGATGAAATATCCATTACTCTTCCCCTCCCTGAAGCTTTCTGAGTATCTGTTGGGCTTTTTCAGATGAAAGGATAGAATTCAGATACTCGGGATCATTCAGTGCCCTCTCAATTTTTTTCTTGTTTTCATCTGAAAGATCCGATGCTGCTTTAGCTGAAAGCTCTTCTGCTGTTTTCTTATCTCCGCTTCTGGCAGCATTGAACAAAGCATCAAGGTCTGATTGTTTCATAAAATCACTCCGACTTTCTGATTAAAATTTAATCATTTTATAATATGCAACGAAAGGAAACAATATTAATGAAAGTTCTGATAGTTTCAGATTCACACGGATTCACATCGAAGCTGCGTGAAATCATTGAAAAAGAAAATGATTTCGATATGCTGATTCATCTTGGGGACGGCAGCAATGATATCTGTGCAGTAAATGAGCTTATTGCTTATAAACCCGTACATCAAATAAAAGGTAACTGTGATTTGTCATCGTACAATTTATCTCTGAGATTTATTTCGTATATAGATGATTTGAAATTCATTGCCTGCCACGGACATTCCTATAATGTCAAAAATGATCTGAGCGCATTATTCTATGCCGCAAAGGAATATGAATGCAGATTTGCATTTTACGGGCACACGCATATTCCCTCTTATGAAGAGGCGGAAAATGTAATACTTTTTAATCCGGGAAGCGTTATGAACGGATGCTACGGTGTACTTAAAACCTGCGGAAACAGGTTTTCTCTGAAAAATTTACAGCTGAATTAAACACCGCTGACAATATCCCATTATAATGTCTGTATTATTAATACATATTATCGGTTTATTGTACTTGTTTTTGTGTTGTATTTATGTTAACATTATTTACAAAGATTAATTAAACATCAGAAAGGATATGTTTATTATGGATACTCGTTTCGCAATATCAAATTATCCTGATGCAGCGGCAATCAACGAACAGTTGAATGAGCTCATCAAAAAGCCCGTTTACACTATTACTCCCGAAGCTCTTGCAAAATATGAAACAGAATATTTTGACAAGAAGTGCGCTACATCAAAATCAATGATCGATGAAGCAAAGAAGATCATTCCCGGCGGTGTTCAGCACAACCTTGCTTTCAACTATCCCTTCCCCCTTGTTTTTACAGCTGCTTCAGGCTGTAAGCTTTACGATATTGACGGCAACGAATACTATGACTTCCTTCAGGCAGGCGGTCCCACAGTTCTCGGTTCAAACCCCGAATGTGTACGTGAGCAGGTTATAGACCTTCTTAACACCTGTGGTCCTTCAACAGGTCTTTTCCATGAATTTGAATATAAAATTGCAAAGAAGATTTCTGACTGCGTAGAAACAGTTGATATGTTCCGTATGCTTCAGTCCGGTACAGAAGCATGTATGCTCGCAGCCAGAATCGCAAGACTTGCAACAAAGAACAAGAACATCGTAAAGATGGGCGGTGCATATCACGGTTGGTCTGATCAGCTCGGTTACGGCATCCGTATTCCCGGTACAAAGGCTACACAGGCTAACGGTGTTCCCGGCAGAATTATGAGAGATACACAGGAATTCTTCCCCGGTGATCTTGATTCACTTGAAAGAGTTCTCAGAAAGAATATGCTCAGAGGCGGTACAGCTGCTGTATTCCTTGAAGCACTCGGTCCCGAAAGCGGTTCACGTCCCGTTGACAAGGATTTCTGTAAGGGCGTTGAAAGACTTTGCCGTAAGTACGGTGCTCTTCTTGTATTTGATGAGGTTGTTACAGGCTTCCGTGTAGGTATGGCAGGTGCTCAGGGCTACTTCGGATGCTCACCTGACCTTACAATCTTCGGTAAGGTTATTGCCGGCGGATATCCCGGTGCAGGCGGTGTCGGCGGTAAGAGAGAATATATGAAGTATCTTGGTGCAGGTCTTGACGGTGCTGTTAAGGTTAAGAAGGCTTTCTGCGGCGGTACACTTTCTGCTAATCCCCTTTCATGCGCAGCCGGTTACTTCACTCTTGAAGAAATGGACAGAACAAATGCTTGTCAGAGAGCCGGTGAACTCGGCGACAGAATCACTAAGGGACTTCAGGAAATCATCGAAAGACGTCACCTTCCCTTCGTAGCATTTAATCAGGGTTCAATCTGCCATCTTGAAACAGTAGGTACTCTTCAGTTCTCAATCAACTGGAACAAGCCCTGGACTATTCCCTCTGTTCTCAAGCAGACAGACATCAGAAAGAAAGAAATGACACACATGGGCGCAGCTTATATGGCTGAAGGTCTTGTAACTCTTGCAGGCAGCCGTCTCTACACAAGTGCTGCTTACACAGAAGCTGACATTGATGACGCACTTTCCCGCTTTGATCGTGTATTCGCAAATATCGCAGTAAAAGAAAACGACTGATAACCCCATTATTTTAACGAGGTGAAAACCATGGATATTATGCAAGCAAAGCTTGATGTTGTAAAAGCAGGCATACTTCTTTGTGAAAAAGGTCTCATCCAGAGAACCTGGGGTAACGTCAGCTGTCGTATTGACGAAAAAACCTTTGCAATAACCCCCAGCGGAAGAGATTATCTGAGCCTTACTGCTGATGATATTGTAATTGTAAATATTGATGATCTCTCCTACGAGGGAGATATCAAACCTTCATCCGAAAAAGGCGTACATGCAGCATGCTATAAGTACAGAGAGGATTGCAACTTTGTTATTCATACGCATCAGACTATGGCTTCCGTTGCAGGTCTTAAAGGTTATGATATTAACCACCTTGAAGGTGAAAGTGCTGAAATTATCGGTAAACATGTACCTCTTGCATCATACGGTCTTCCCGGAACAAAAACACTTCGTGAAGGCGTAACTGCTGCAATCAGACGTTCTTCATCAAAGGCTATACTTATGAAGCATCACGGTGCTGTATGTATGGGTACTGATCTTGAAAACGCATTTCTTGTTGCAAGCGAGCTTGAAAAAGCATGCGAAGCGATTTTTATTGAAAGATACAGAGAACTTACCGGCAGAACAATTGAAACCTTCAATTCTCTTTGCGAATATATTGCTTCAACATTAGCAGAAGAAGCTGTTGCAGATGAGCTTGAAGCTTTTGATTCACAGCGTTTCTACAATGTGCTTGAAATGACTCCTGCAGATGGCGGAGATACAATAATGATTGACCTTGACAGCGGAAAGCCTCTTGATAAGTCTGTTGAGTATCCCGAAACTGCTGAGCTTCACGCTATGATTTACAAAAAGAGAAAAGACGTAAATGCAATTACTCACTCAAAGGAAAAAGCAACAGTTGAAATGTCAAAGACAGGCATCACCGTAAAACCCTTCCTTGATGATTTTGCTCAGATTGTCGGTGTTTCTCTCAAAAATGCTGAGTATAACACAAACAACCGCCTTCGCTCCGCAAAGAAAATCGTTAAGAAAATGAAGCATCGCGACGCAGTTATGGTAAAGCATAACGGCGCAATCTGTGTCGGCTCTTCTATGGATGAAGCTAATGCTGTTAAGCTTGTAGCAGAAAAGGGATGCAAGTCATATGCTGCTGCAGCTGCTTACGGTAAGCAGGATGAATATATCAATCCTATGGAATGTGCATTAATGCGCATAATTTATAAAACAAAATACTCTAAGAAAAAATAAGGAGAGTTGTAAAATGGCAGTCGGCAAAAAATCCACACACAAAAATGCTGCTCGTTCAAGACACCTTATAAAGCAAGCCTTTGCTCAGCTTCTCAACGAAAAGGACATTGCAAAAATCACCGTAACCGATATCGTTGAAAGAGCGAATATTTCAAGAGGAACTTTTTATGCTCATTATCTTGATGTATATGACTTGTATGCAGCAATTCAATCTAATATAGTAGAAGCTATTGATGAAACAATTGATGCTGTAGGTATGGACAATATTATCCTTGATCCTTCGGAAGTCATCCTTACAAGCATTCAATTCCTTGAAAAAAACAAAAACTACTATAAGCTCTTCCTCACATCATCTCACGGTGAAAAGCTCATTCAACGCATTATTTCTCTTGCTGAAGAAAAATTCACCCATGAAATCGAAGGATTGATTCCTGCGGAAGAGGCTCCCGAATATATATGTCATATGTATTATACTCTCGGCGGTTTCAGAAACATTCTTATCCATTGGTTTATGGATTCAATGGGCTTATCCACCGAGCAGTGCGCAGCCTTGCTTTCGAAGTTTTATCATGCAAATAAATCAGAAAAGCTTTGTGAAACAATAAAAGAAAAGCAAGCAGAAAAAGACCAGTAATAATATTCAAAATCAGACCTTCAGTGATGGCTGCAAGGTCTGATTTTTTAATATATAGGAAATTGCTCGCAAAAGTGAGCAATTTAGCTTATATCAAGAAACACCGATTCCCCCAAGATTGGGGGCAGGGGGTTGACAAATCGTAAGATTTTTTCTTATTTTCCAAAAAACATTGCGCAAAAAATTAATTATCAGAAGACACTCAACGCAACAATAAATTTATCTGTATGACGGTTTATGATAGTCCCCTTAATAATCATAGAAAAACTTTTCAGCCAAAAATTCCGACAATATTTTTTGCGTTGTAGAACAATTCTGCTATATATTGACTAATTTTTTCTAAGTGGTAGAATATTATAAAAAATATCAGGGAGAGAAAAAATGAAAACAATTAAAGCAATGGCAGGACAAAGAATCAAAAACATTATAATAATTATTCTTGCCGCTA
Organism: Acutalibacteraceae bacterium; assembly: GCA_045588855.1. GTDB lineage: Bacteria > Bacillota > Clostridia > Oscillospirales > Acutalibacteraceae > RUG806. The sequence continues at coordinate 6,058 of JAZNEX010000119.1, read as the reverse complement.
TAATCGTGGTTGAATCCGTAGCGTTTGCTGTAGTAGGTATCTCAAAGAAACAGTCAGAAACAGTAAACATTGCACCTATTGAACTTAATCTTGATTTAAGCGGAATAGGGTCAGAAATCGGATCAGCCGTTACTGATTTCACTTCAAATCTCACAGAAAACGGTATTTCCCCCGATAGCATCGGCTCTTTAGTAAAAAATGTAGTTTATTCTGATGCCATCGTAAACACAATAATGTCGATGGCATATCCTCTTTTGTTTGATGTACTTACAAATCTTGAAATGATGGATTTTGCAACCAATATCGACCTGTACCCTACAGGACCCTTATATGCTGAAAAAATACAGGGATCTGCTTATACCTGCTGTGATAAGGACGGCACCAGAAAATCACTTACCGATGTTCTTAATAATGTAGGCTCTGACTGGACTTATATGGATTCGCAGGTAACATGGATTGATGATGACGGCTCTGAAAAAACAACAACATTATGGAACACCATAAAATGGGGTGTAAGTGACAAAGACAGCTTCTACAATGCAATGTCATTTATGTCCGAAGGACTCAGAGGAGTACTTGAAATCTGCGTTCAAAGCAAATCCAGAAATGTAAATATCAATGTAGTTGAATTTCTTCTCAGTACAGATGCAATACCTATCAATCTTGATGCAGCTACTATTTATAATTCTTCAGAGAAAAGCGGTTATGAAACCTGTCTGGTAACGCTTTTTAACACATTGGGGCTCGTTGAAGGTGAATATCCGACACCTTCTGATGTTTGTTCTTATACAAACCTCGGAGATATATGGAAAGCTATTCTTGAGCCTGTTCTTTATGCCGTAGACAAGGCTTGTTCTGATCCCGTAAACAGTCTCACAAGTATGCTCATCAATTTCGCTTATGTAATTGATTCAGGTAAACTTTGTGAAAGTATGCGTTCGCTTAAAATGGATGCAAAATTCCATGAGCTCGCATCTTCAGTTATGGGGTACCAGAACGGTGAATTATACAATCTCGGAGATTCTCTGATTCATATTCTCGGGGAAATGGGTCTGGATATTTCAGGCAGCTTCAACAATCTCCTTGACGGTCTTCTGAAAATGATTTCTAAATCAGACTATGCAGATATGCCGGATATGGATATCAATGCTCTTTTCTCATGCGCAACATCATCAACACTTCCTAACGGTAATTTTTACTATACTGCCGATTCACAGAAAACAATTGATTTTCTCGTTGATTATGCAGTTAATGAAAAAATAATTGAAAGCATCATCAACCTTACTCCTATAAAAGAGACCGAAGAAGCAAACACGATTATTGCAGCTGTCGGACAAAGCAAAGACGGATTAAAAACAATTTCAAAAACGCTTATAGGTTTATTATTAGATAAACTTAATTCAATTTCTGCATAAAATTACGGGGCTGTAAAAAAAGTGCAGACCGCATAAAACAAGATAACTAAAGGGTTTCTTTCGGTATTTAACTACCAAAGAAACCCTTTAAAACTGTAAAAATCAGCAAAAGTAGGCAAAAACAAGGTTTTTGCGTTTTATGCTATAAACAAACCTCGCCCTCGGAGTACCTTTGTACGCCGTCGGGTAAACCAAAATAAAGCTGAACGCTTTATTTTGGCTCGGTTTGTTCATTCTGCGCATTTTTTCCTAGCCCCTAAAAAATGCAGACATTTCTTGTCTGCATTTTTTAGTTTAATGCAAAACTTTAACAACTAATTAACAATAATGTGCTATATATATCGCATGGTAGTGAAGTAATGCTGATTTGTGCATCATAAATATGGAATGTGGGGATTTTTCTGCAAAATATATGCTTTTAAAGACTTGCAAGGGAGCAGGGCTTATGTTAAAATATGATGTATTAAATTTTTATTAACAAGAAGGTAGTTTTGATGAGTAAGTTTTATGATCTTATCCCTTCGCAGGATACTATGTATCTTATGCAGAAGTATTCATTCCATAAGCAGATAGTTCAGATCCCCACTGCCTTTATGGTGGATATTGATGTGGATTTCAATATGCTCACAAAAGCACTCAATATTGAGATTGAACGTAATGATTCCATGCGCCTTCGTTTTAAAAAGGAAGGCAAGAAAATCAGACAGTATTTTCTTGACAGCTATAAAATTGATAAGGTTAAGATATTGAATTTCACAACAGAAAGCGAACAGGATGCTTTCTTTACAAAGGATGCTCAGACAGCTGTTAAGTTTATGAAGGATGAATGCTACAGAATTTATTTCTTCAATGCTTACAACGGTTATAAAGGAATATATCTCAACACAAGCCATATGGTTATGGATGCTATGGGTATACTTGTGTTCTATCTTGACCTTCTTTCTGTTTACAGAGCTCTCAAAGATGGCAATGAACTGCCTGAACCTCTGTGCTCGTATGAAGACTATATCATCAAAGAGCACGAAAGATGTACAGATGAAAAGCGTAAAGAAAAGGACAAGCGTTTCTTTGATGAATATTTCAGAAGCTGCGGTGAGCCTACCTATTCAGGTGTACACGGTCCCGAATTCCTAGAAAAAGAAAGAATTAAAAAGAAGAATCCCGATCTTAAGGTTCCTTCGGCATACAGTCCTCTTCTTGATAAGGCAGAGGTTATGAAGATGAATATCAGTAAGGATTTGTCTGATAAAATTCTTAATTTCTGTAAGGAACGCTCTGTTGCTCCCGAAAGTCTGCTGCTTCTTGCTATGAGAACTCATCTTTCTGCGATAAACGGCAGAGATCCCTTTGGGTTCCAGCTTCTTATGTGTAGCAAGAGAATTAAGTATAAGGATATGCATACCGGCGGATGTATGGCACAGCCCTTACAGGTTCTTACGAGAATTGAGGAGGATATGACATTTTCTCAGGCACTTGATGAATTCCTTCGTACAAGAACCTCCCTTTACCGCCATCTTACATATCCCTACACAACCGCACGTGATCAGTTAAGAGAAATATATAATTATTCTCTTATTCAGGGACCTGCTTCTCTTATGTTTTCATGGCTTCCCGTTCCGGTAACTGAGTTTACTGATTTTAAGTTCGATTTTAAGACATATAACCTTGGAAGATATTTCAGCCCTCTTTATGCAATTTGCTATCCTGATCCTCAGAATGCAACAATTGCACTTCATTATATGTATCGGATGAAGCTTGTTACTCCGGAGCATGTTGCTGCATTGCATAACAATATGGAGAAAATTATAGAAAAAGGTATAGAAAATCCTGATATCACAATCTGTGAGTTGATGGATTACATAAAATAAATATATGAGGTGAAAAAATGGATCCAAAAGATAAGAAATATCTTGATGACCTGAGACACGAAGTACATATGATGGGTGAGCTTCTTACCCTTAAGATGCTTTTTGACCGTATGGAAGTATACAGTGAAAGAGTATGTATGGTTGAAAGAAAAAAAGAGCAGGTTATCAATTATACCGTAAAGCGATTCAGAGAAGATGTTTGTGCTTTGGGCACAGCCCTTAAGTCAATGGATCTTATGGGCAAGCACATCGGAATTCTCAGTGAAAATTCATATCAGTGGGTTGTTACATTTTTTGCAACCGTTTGTGGCGGCGGTGTAGCAGTACCTGTTGATAAGGAGCTTACTGATGCAGATATCAGCGGTCTTTTTACAAAGGCTGATGTTGATGCAATATTCTTCTCCCGTGCATATAAAGAAACTGCAAAGTATCATCTTGAACACGACGAGAGATGCAAAGCAGCTGTATGTACAAACAAAAAGCTTGACGGAGATTTTCTTTTCTTTGAGGAGCTTATTGAAAAAGGCAAGAAGCTTATAGCTGACGGTGACGACAGTTATATGAAGACTGAAATCAATAAGGATGATCTGGCAGCAATTGTTTTTACTTCAGGTACAACAGGTGCAAATAAGGGAGTTATGCTTACCCACGGCAACTTTGCACAGAATGCGGACGGTGTGCTTGAAACAATTGAAACTCAGTACAGCTCAATTTCGCTTCTTCCTATGAATCATGTATATGAGCTTAGTTGTAACATTCTTACTGCACTTTATATGAACTGTCCCGTATTTATAAATGATTCACTCAAAAACTTTATGAATAACGTTCAGTTCTACAAGCCCGACGCTATGGCTATTGTTCCCCTTGTTATTGATACTATCTATAATACAATCTGGAGAACAGCAGAGCAGACAGGAAGAGCAAAGATTCTTAAAAAGCTTCTTAAGTTCTCCAATGCTATGAGAAAAGTAGGTATTGATCTGCGTCCCGTTCTTTTCAAGACAATAGCAGAAAAATTCGGTGGAAAGTTCCCCACAATGTCATGCGGCGGTGCTCCCACAAGAGTTGAATATATTACCTGTCTTTCAGACTTCGGTTTTACTATTTACAACGGCTACGGCCTTACAGAATCTTCTCCCACTGTTACACTTAACCTTGAGGCAGGTAAGTATCCCGATTGTGCGGGTTATGCATTCCCCAAGGCGAAATTCAGAATCAATGATCCTGATGATAAGGGCGTAGGTGAAATCTGGATCAAGGGCGAAAATGTAACAAAGGGTTATTACAAGGATGAAGCAGCAACTGCAGCATCCTTTGAGGACGGATGGTTCAAAACAGGAGACTACGGCAGAACAGATGAACTCGGCAGACTTTATATTGTCGGCAGAAAAAAGAATCTTATAATTCTTGATAACGGCAAAAATATTTTCCCCGAAGAAGTAGAAAGCTACTATATGGAAGCTGTTCCTTATCTTCACGATGTGGTTGTTTTTGAGGCCGAACAGGAAACAGGCGGCAGAAAGCAGAAGATTATTGCAGGTGCTTTCTATGTAAGTCCTGAAGATGTTGACAATAAGTCCGAAGAAGAAATCAAGGCTATGGTTGAAAAAGACATTCTTGAAGCAAACAGAGAGCTTACTGCTTATAAGCGTGTTCAGGATGTTTATATTACTACCAAAGAATTTGAAATCAATTCCACAAGAAAAGTAATCAGAAGTAAGGTTATTGAGCGTTATTACTCTGAACATAAATAAAAAATCAAGATAAACGGAGGAAGAAAAAATGCTTGACAAAATAAGAGAAATAATTTGTGAATTTGTTGATATGGATCCCAAGAGTATTACTCTTGAAACCAATATCCGCAAGGATCTCGGTCTTAATTCCCTTGAGCTTGTAAATCTTGCAGTTGACATCGAAGAAGAATTCGATGTTGAGATTCCCGACAAAGAGGCTATGGGACTTGAAACAGTTGCTGATGCTATCAGAGTTATCGAAAAGTATATGGATTGATTCCGTGAAGTCAACAAAGGTATTTTTGCTGAATATTGAAGAAATAAGCTGCAGCGAGTTCGATGCGGCTTATTTTCTTATGTCAGACGAGCGAAAAAAGCGTTGTGATGCATATAACAGAGAAACTGATAAAAAGCTCTGTATTGCTGCAGATATGCTGATAAGGCGTGTTTTGAGCGAAATAACCGGTATTGACAGTAAAGCGGTCTGTATAAGTACGACTGACACCGGAAAGCCGTATCTTGAAAACGGGGATTGCTTTTTCAGTGTTTCTCATTCAGGGAATACGGTTGCTGCAGCTTTCAGCACGGAGTACAGTGTAGGTATTGATATCGAACAGTTAAGACCCGTGAAGGCAGCTGTCGCAAAGCATATTTTTACGCGCGAGGATATGTTTTTTGTTTTCGGAAATGAAATACCTGTCGATGTGACAATAAGTGATCCTGAGGTTATTGAACGCTTTTTCAGAGTATGGACCTACAAAGAAGCTGTAGTAAAAATGACAGGTGAGGGGATAGATGATAATATAAAAAACTTTTCGTATTCACCGGATAAATGCAGCTGTGTTATTTCAGACGGATATTGCATTACAACTGTAGTTCAGAATAAATTCTGATATAAATTTAAGGGGCTGTAAAAAAAGTGCAGACCGCATAAAACAAGATAACTAAAGGGTTTCTTTCGGTATTTAACTACCAAAGAAACCCTTTAAAACTGTAAAAATCAGCAAAAGCAGGCAAAAACAAGGTTTTTGCGTTTTATGCT
>JAZNEX010000118.1:0-1669 GCA_045588855.1 Acutalibacteraceae bacterium | reverse complement strand
ATCATCAACGGTAAGAGTGCAACAGAATTTAAGCCTGATGATCTTCTTACATACGCAGAAGCAATCAAGCTTGCGGCTTGTATGAGTCAGGTATACTTAAATGGTAATGTAACTCTTACAGCAGGTACTCCATGGTATCAGCCTTATGTTGATTACTGCAAAATCAATAACATAATCAAAAAGAATTATGACTATAACGCAAATGCTACAAGAGCAGGATACATAGAAATCTTTGCAAGTGCTCTTCCTGATAGTGCATTTGAAGAAATAAACAATATTCCAAACGGAAGTATTCTTGATGTTAAGTCAGGAGCTACATATGCTCACTATGTATATAAGATGTATCGCACAGGAATCTTAACAGGTGTTGATGCACTTCACAACTGCAAGCCTGATGATAATATCAAAAGAAGCGAGGTTGCTGCAATTATTTCCCGTATGATGGATGAAGGTAACAGAGTAAAGTTTGATATGTCTGATCCCGACGGTAATAAAAACACAGAGGATGACAACGATAAAGAAATAATAAACAAAACCGAAGAAAACGAAGACAAAGATAAAGATGAAGATGCTGAAAAGGATAATACCAAGCAGAACACCGAAGAAAAAGAAGATGAACCGATAAATATAGCTCCTGAAGATCCTCAGATTGGGGTTCAGGATCCTACTCAGACGGTTGATCCCGGTGTTTCTGTCACACCAACCAAACCTTTTGACGGCGGAAGTCAGGAGTACATTCTGGACACACCTCTTACCATCCACAAACAGCCTGAAGGTTCAGAGGCGGAAGAATATGGCACAAAATATGAGCTTGAGGTTCAGGTATTTGGCGGCAAAGCTCCGTACACATATGAATGGCAGTACAAAGTTCGCAGAGATGCAGTAACAATCAAAAACGGAGATTATGCAAAGGATGCTGAAAGTGCTGCACTTGTTCTTTCAGTTGAAAAAGAAAACACTCTTCTCGGTCAGGGTATCTACTGTGTAATTACCGATGCAGAAGGCACAAAGGTAACAACTGATACAGTTAAGGTTTACGGACCTTTCTCAATGCCCGTTGATGATTGGACTTTAGAATCAGGTAAGAATACTCTTATCGGCAGAGTGGCAGACGGTATCCTTAAAAAAGGCGAAAAGGTTTCTGTTATAAGGGACGGCAAGGTTATCGCAATAGGCGTTGCAGAAGATTTGCAGATGTTTAATAAGTCTATGGACGAAACTGTAAAAGGCGATAATGTGGGAATCGTGTTTAATAAAGAAAATGGTGTATTGCCATCTAAGGGCGATATCGTAGTTAAATATCAACCATCACACGTTGTTGACACAAGCGATATTGTAAACTGAGTTGTTAATTAAAATTAACATAAACATTTAAGGAGGTAAAGATTATGGGATTAGGAGATTTCTTTAAAAACATTTTTGGTAAAAAGACCTGTGCATTTTGCGGAGGCGAGTGCGGTATGATGAGCCGCACAAAAATTAAGGGCGATGAGTATATCTGCTCAAAATGCGATGATATGTGCTCAAACTTTATCAGAAAAAGCAGATTTACAAAGCCGGAGCTTGAAGGACATATGGAGTATATGAAACGCTCTGACAGAATTTACAAAGAAGTAATTCTACCGAATGTCCAAAAACACGAGTGTTATCCGTCTGCAACACAAAGACA
>JAZNEX010000117.1:0-36538 GCA_045588855.1 Acutalibacteraceae bacterium | reverse complement strand
ACATTCGAAGAAGCAAGCAGAACAATAGTTGAGTATATTGAACTGTATTACAATTCTTCAAGACTTCATTCAGGTATAGGTTATTGTATTCCGAATCATTTTTTCACTCTTTTATCTGTCCACTAATCTTGACAAGTTTCGGTAAAAAGTAAATCCCCGTACTTTCGTACGAGGATTTCTGGGGGGCAGGGGGTTGACAAATCGTAAGATTTTTTCTTATTGTGTTTTGCAACTAATGTGATATAATAAATCTTAAATAATAAAACTTTTTCTTTTTTAAGGACGATTACTATGAAAAAAACCTATATAACATCTATGCCTGACCACATCGGCGCTTTTTTAAAAGCCAGTGAGTGTTTTTCCTCGTTGGGAATCAATATAACCCGAGTTAATTATAATAAAGCTATTGATTCTCACATATTGTTTATTGATGCTGATGGCACAGAAGAACAACTTAAAAAAGCGGATTTGGAACTTGAAAAAATCGGATACTTAGGCAATGACAACTCTAGCAAAACAAGTGTTGTTTTGTTGGAATTTTGTTTAAAAGATGTTCCTGGAAGTGTTACAGATATTCTTAAACTTATAAGTGAATTTAATTTTAATATTTCTTATATTAGTTCACAAGAAAACGGAACAGATTATCAATATTTTAAAATGGGATTATATGTTGATGATTCTGATAAAATTGCCTATTTTTTAAGTCGAGCAGAAAAGTTGTGTAAAGTGCGGGTTATTGATTATAACCGCTCTAAGAACGTCTACGATAACAGTATTTTTTATAACACCTATGTTTTGGGTTTGTCACAAATGATGGGACTTTCTGCAGATGGAAAACAGGAACTTTTAATAAATGTTAATCTTGCTATGCAAACATTAGATGAAAAAGGTTTATCGCCTTATAGAACATTTGACAGTATAAGTAAGTTTGCTGAACTTTTAAGTATTTCAAAAGGAAAAAACTTTGCACCACGTATAAGCACACACAAAATTTCCGAAAACACTGAAATAACTTTAGTTGAGCCGCCCTGTGGCAGCAACACTATAATCATAAATAGTAATGGGGAGTATTTATTTATTGATAGCGGATATGCTTGTTATCAAAATGAAATGGTTAATATCTTTAACAAAATTATTCCTGAATTTAGTACTATAAAAAAGAAGATACTTATCACCCATGCGGATGTAGACCATTGCGGACTCTTGCCAATTTTTGATGAGATAATTACAAACGAAAAAACAGCGAAGTGCCTAGAAAAGGAATATAATGGACTTGATGGATACCGCGAGGAAAATCCTTTACATAAGCCGTATATTAACATATGCAAAATCCTTACTGAGTACAAGCCGATAAATCCTGAAAAGGTTGTTAAACTTTGGGAAAGTGCACAAACATATGACAAACCTCTTACCCAAACAGGTTTTTATAATTTTGGTGAGCTGAATTTTGAAGTGTATGAAGGAAAAGGCGGACATCTGCCTGGGGAAATCGTTTTAATAGATTATACGAATCACATTGCTATTACAGGAGATATTTATATTAACACGCATGGTCTTACGGCTGAACAGGAAAAATATAACAGATATGCACCAATACTAATGACATCTGTTGATACAGACCCCAAATTATGTTCAGAGGAAAGAAATGCTATTTTACAACGATTGGGCGTAGGGAAGTGGCAGATTTTCGGAGCGCACGGTTTTAAAAAGGATTATTCAGTAAATTTATAGTTTTACCTTTAATATGTATATATTTCCCCCTTTTGTGTATAGCACCACAGGCAGCTATTGCCGATGGCAGGAAATAAGTTACTCTCAGTTCGCTGAATTCACTCTTACGATTGAGGATGCACAGGAATATGTCTATTCCATCTCCCCAACAAAGCGTGTCAGAGGCTGGCGAGATATTGAAGTAAAACTCTATATTTAAAATGAACTCCCTTTACCGGAAACGGTAGAGGGAGCTTTTGCTGTGTTGGTGGATATTTTTGAAATAATTAAAGGATAATATACAAAACGCAACAGAAGGCAACAAAATATTTCTCAAAATGGTGTTGACAAACTTTGTGTTTTGTTATATAATGTGAATATCAGGAGGTATCGCTATGAAAAACTTTAATAATATGAAAAGAATAAGGGAAATATATGGCGCCACCCAAGATGAAATTGCAAAGGTTGCGGGAGTCAACCGCTCAACTGTATCACAATGGGAAAGTGGAGCAATTACGGCTTCTAACACTAAACTGGAAAAGTTATCTTTGTTTTACGGCATAGGCCCTGAAAGTTTTTATGAGTTACCTGAAATTGATGAAACCCGTAGAAATATGTTGATTGCAACTGCCAAAAAAGCAAAAGAAATTGAGTCAGCCTCAGAGATGAAGAGAAATAAAGCAGAGGACTTCAAACATTTTCTTGAAAATATGACATTTGAAGAGGCAAGAAATCGCTTTATGCTTTCAATGAAAATGTTATTAGCTACTGCTGATCATGCAGATCTCGATGATTTGAAGGTTGCTTTCCTAATAACACAAAAGATGTCAAAACGTCTCGAAATTTTTATTAACATTCGAGAAGAAGAAGAAAAAGCAAAAAAGGAGAATAATGAAGAAACATTATTCGATATCTTGAACTCTATTTCAGAGTAATTTTATAGTTCAAACAGAGCAAAAGAAAAAGCCTTATTGAGATTAGGCCCTCAACAAGACTTTAGGGAAACAATAAAATGATATTATCGTTTCGCAACACAAAACATAATATCATTTTTACTGACGTTTGTCAATGTTTCTGGTGATTTTTATAATCAGAAAGGAAGTGTAAAATTTAACCGATTAACTCTTTTGTTCCGTTTTTTATATAAATATTTTACGGCACATAGTGCAGAAAGTTGGTTAAATAAATGTATTATATTATCAATAAGAACGAAGATGAACACGGTCGCAATGAAGTTCATACAACAGCTTGTAATCATTTGCCTCTTTTGCAAAATCAAGTCACATTGGGATGGCATTCCGATGCCGTTGCAGCAGTAGCGTATGCTAAGCTTATGGGTTGGAAAAATGCAGACGGTTGTTATTACTGTTGTAATTCAGCTCATCACGGTTAAGGGAGGGCTGGAAATGAAAAGATATGTAACTTATGATATCAAAGACGGTAATAGTTATGAAAAACTTTATAACTATTTTGATGAAGTGAAAGCTGAAAAAATTACAGAATCTACTTATAAGGTTGACTCTTCATTAAAATTGACTGAATTTTGTAACAAACTTAAAAATCTGACTTCCTCTGGAGATTCTGTCGTAGTTATTACGTGGAATAATGATAGTGGAGTTTTTCACAAGAAGGCGAGGTAAAAATATGGCTAAAAATCAACATATTACCCCGCATCCCAAGGGCGGATGGCAGGTGAAAGGTGCAGGCAATAGCAGAGCAACTGTGAGAACCAGCACCCAAAAGCAAGCTATTGATGCAGGACGTTCAATAGCGCGAAATCAGCAATCTGAACTGGTAATTCATCGTACTAATGGTCAAATCCGAGCTAAAGACTCTTATGGAAATGACCCATTCCCACCAAAAGGTTAATTTTGCTCCTCTTGATGCAAATCAAGAGGAGTTGTTTTTTCACACATTCGACAAAACACAAACCTCCTTGTAAAATGGTATTACCAAATACAAGGAGGTCATTTTTATGTTTAATAAGAAAACCAAACTGAAGCTCACAGACTTTGAGTGTAACCTGTTAATCAACGGGATGAATGAGTTTCGCAATATGCTTCTCTCGGACGATATCCCCACAGAAGATGTTGACGAACTGCTCCTGAAAATCATCAACCAATCTGAATGGTAGGGGGTGATACTATGTCAGACTTTATTGAAGATTTTTATTACGGAAACATCGAGCCGCAGGAGTGCACTACCAACCTGACAGCAAAGGTCAAAAAGAGCCTGAGTGAGCTTACCGGCAAAGAGGAGCACCTGACATCAATCCTCGCTGACAAGGAGCAGGAGCTTTTCACCGACTATGTAGCAACCTACATCAAGTTTTCAAGCCTCTGCAACGCAGACAGCTTCACCGTCGGCTTCAGACTCGGAGCAAGATTCACCTACGACACTTTTATTGACAACAAGAAAGGATGAAATTTATGGCAAACATTACCTACAGACAAGTCAACGATTATATGATACCCAACCTCAAACTCCCACCCGAAGAAACAGCCATCCGCCTCGGAAAATGGGGTATGCTGCACAAGGACTACCTACAAAAACACAACCCCGTTCTCTTCGCCACCCTCTTAACCCAAGGCAAGCTCTACCAACACTGCGCCCAAATCGACACCCAAGCACAGCAGATGTTCAATACCCTCGTATCACAAATGACAAAAGCTGAAAATATCACCGAACAACTCAAAGCCAAAAACCAACTTGAATGGGTACAACGAATGAACAGTATTCAGGAAAGAGCAAGTGAAATTGTCTGTAAAGAACTTATATATGTATAAACATCAAGCCGCCCGATTACTCGGACGGCTCTTTTTATTCAGTCAGGTTAAAACAGTTGTGTGGGGAGTTTCAGCTTTTCTTTCGGCGGGAACTGTTTGTCAAATTCTTCGGCTGCTGCCTCATCAACAAAATATCCCTTTGGTGGAGTGTATTCACCGCTGATGCCGTCAAGATAACCTTTTTTCAGCTCCTTGCAAAGAAAGAACGATGCGTCCGCACCTTCGGGCAAACCGTGGTAACGGATACCGAATTCGCTCGCATATGTGAATCCGCTTTTACCGTAGAAATTGATATTTCCCTCAAAGCAAAGTGCTCCGCAACCAAGCTCTGCCGCCTTTTCCAAGGAATAGTCAAGCAGTATCTTGCCGTAACCTTGCCCTTGTAATTCGGGTGAAATGCAGATGGGTCCCATAGTCATAATGGGCAAATCTGAGCCGTCATCGGCTTTGATAGCCGCCATCATAAACATATTTTGACCAATCAGTCTGCTGTCTTTTTCCATAACGAAATTAAGCTCGGGCACAAACGCTTTGTCATTTCTCAGCTGATTGAGTACATAATGCTCAAGACAACCGGGACGGTACACATTCCAGAACGCTTCCCTGACGAGAGCTTCGGTTTCGCGGTGTTCTTCTGTTTTTTCCAAACGAATGATGCAGTCATTTTTCATTGTTAAACCTCCAAAATTGTTGACCTTCAATCACCGGAGGCTTGCGGGGAGAAGTATTTGCAAACCTCACGGTTTACATTACTATCTCCAAGGTGTTGTTCATTTTCAAACAGCATTCTCCAAAAATTTTATTCAGGCTTTTGCCTGTAAATTCAGTATAGCATATATACAAATAAATAACAAGTGGCTGTCTCACTTCGTTCGTGATACAGCCACTTCAAAGCTCATTTACAGTATTCAAGTATAGCCTTGTTCACGAATTCGGCAGTACCGACACCGTGTTTATCAATGTTCCGGGTAAAGCGTTCATCGAAGATATACATCTGACCAAGGCTCGATAAAATTTCCTTGGTGCAGGTATAAAAATTATCTGTGATGTGCTTTTGCAGTTTCTCCGCAAGTGCCTTTGCCGCCTCGGAATCGGGAGCGTTACCACCCTTCATACACTCTGCAAATTCACCGATAATGCTGTCCAAGCCGTCCATAACGGACTGCCACTTGTCCTTTGAATAATCCTTTGTTTTCTCGGTGTGTTCCTTATATGCCTCGGTTTTGCCCCATCTTTCTTTGGCTTCTGCTTCATATTGCTTGCGTGCAACCTCATAATCATTATTATTTAATGCTTTCATAACAACCTCGCTTTCTTCTGCATTGTCAATAGCCGAGATAATTCTCTCAAGACGCTCCTTTTTAAGAATAAGAAGCTTCTTCTGCTCGGACAATGCCTTTTGTTTGTCATAATCGGGTGAAGATAAAATCTCACAAATGCTTTTCAGAGGAAAATCCAACTCACGGTAAAACAGAATCTCCTGCATGCGCTCAAGAGCAGTTCTGTCGTAAAATCGGTAACCGTTGTTTTCGTCAATCTCTGCCGGCTTCAAAAGATTGATTTCATCATAATAGTGAAGTGTGCGCACACTCACACCGGTAAGTTCAGCAAATTCCTTGACAGACATTTTCATTATCATCACCTCTGATTATGATTATAAACTATGACGTAACGTTAGTGTCAATACTTTTGCAAAAAAAATTACAGGAAGATTTCTCTTCCTGCTGTTACTTTATTTCCTGTTCCAAATCGTCAAACAAATCGCTGTCAAAGAACTCTCTGATGCTGATTTCAAGACCGTCGCAAATCTTTTTAATTGATACAACACCGGGATTCTTGCTCTTCTCGTTAAGCATACTGTAAATAGTCGAGGGTGAAACACCGGAGATGTTTGCAAGTGCGTTAATTGCAATGTTTCTTTCATTGCAAAGCTCAATTATTCTCTTTTCAACCGCTTCTTTAATATTCATATCTATACCACCTTTACGATATATCGCTAATATAAGTTTAATAAAATCTGCGATAAATCGTGTGGGATATATCGCATATTTATAATTCTTGTGATATAATTGCGATATATCCCATATTGAAAGGTGGTATTTTATGGTTTGTACCTTCTTTGGTCACAAGGACACACCAAAAGAAATAGAGCCGACCCTGCGGTCGACTCTGATAGATTTGATTGAGAATAAAAATGTAACTGTGTTTTATGTAGGCAACAACGGCAACTTTGACACTATGGTCTGCCGACAGCTTGAAGATTTATCTCAAACCTACCCCATAACCTACAGTGTAGTTTTAGCCTATCTGCCAACTGAGAAAAACAATTACGATAACCTAACAAACACCATTTACCCCGAAGGCCTTGAAACCGTACCCAAACGCTTCGCAATCTCCTGGCGAAACAAGTGGATGATACAGCAGTCAGATGTTGTCGTTACATATGTTACACATAACTTCGGCGGTGCTGCACAGTTTAAAGAAATGGCGGAGAGGTTGCAGAAGATAGTTGTAAATCTAAATTATGTCTAAGATACTATTTAGCTATTTGTTAAAAACTATTTGTTCAAATTTATCAATAATGATATTTTCTAACGCTGTATGCTTATGTTTTGGATAATCGTTTAATGCTTGTATTATATCTTTATCACACAAAGGAATAATTAATCCTCTGTCATCGTGATAGGTATCTGCACAACGCTTAATAAACCCATCTTCTGAGTCTAAGTTTCTACATGCAAGAATGCCGACTCTACCTCTTTGTGGACTAAAACGTCCGCTTAATTGATCTAACTCTGGATTATTAACTTCTCCAGAATAATTTTTACATTCAACAAATATATACGGGCAAGTCAAATGCGGAAGTTTATTGGGTAAAGTGAAAAAGAATCCTGTTTCTGCGGAATTGTTATATCTTATATCAATTCTCTTTCGTTTATCGTGAATAGGAACTTCTTTTTTTGGTGCTGATAAATCTGGATATAGTAAAAGCTCCAAAATGCCAACCATTAAATTATGATATGTAGATGCATAATCATTTCCAGTTGGTACTTTGCTCAATTTTTCAATTAAATATGAACATATTTCAGATGCATTAATTGTTTCTAAGCCAAATCCATCGATGCAATCAAGTTTTTTTCTTGTTTTGTTTTTAAAATCAGCAAAAACCTCTGGGTGTTGCTCTGTAAATTTAGCAAGATATTCTTTATCCATTTCATCTTCACTTTTTAGGATGCTATCTTTTGTTACATATTGAACCCCGTTTTTATATTCTCGAACAAGAGATGTTTGAAATTTGAGATTTTCGTTTTGCAAGTAATTCAAAACATAATGTTGCTTATATTCTTTTGTTGTATATTTATCTGTGTAAGAAACAATTCTTTTAGGAACAAGAAGTATTGGCTTATCATTAATGATTAAACGACGAACATATTGATTATCCCAAGTTTTTTGCTTTGGATTCCAAAACATTCCAGAGGGCACACTATCTGTCAAAGGAATGTTATGTAATTCGCATTGTTCAATTGTATAATCAATTAGCAATCTTTTGATAATGTTAGCAGTCATGTCAGATACTTTGTCTTTATCTACATTAGGTACAAAAATACGAAAGTCCTCTATATCTTCCATTATACCTGTAAATAATGCTTTGCTTTGGTATAAATTTTTGAAAATTTCTTTAGTGTCTTCAGGTCCCATACCGTGTCCACGAGGTTTACCAACAGACATACCCAAGCAAATATCATTAGTTTCTCCTAAGTGAGAAAAAAGTTCCTCTGCTTGTCCAATTCTATCGCCACGTAATAATGCTAACAAGTATTCAAAATATGTTTTTAAATAATTATAAGCATCCATTGCAAGAGGGAATTCACATTTGGATATAAAATATGGATCCAAAAATAAAGGAGCATCCCTATCGGGGTCTATATCCACAAAATCTAATTCATATTGCGTTTTATTTAAATTAAATAATTCACTTATTTTCATAATTACCTCTTTTTATATTAGTATCCCATTACAATGATCAATTTCATGCTGGATTATCTGTGCTGAAAATCCCGTAAAAGTCTTAATGCGAATCTGCATTTCAGCTGTCTGCCACTGTACTTTTATAGTCTTATAGCGCTTGCATTTACGAGGACCGCCAAGCAGAGAAAGACAACCTTCTTCTGTTTCGTAGGGCTCAGATTTCTTGATGATTTCGGGGTTAAACATAACCATATATGTACCTTCGTTATCAAATGCGACAATGCGTTTGCGCACACCAATCATATTTGCCGCCATGCCGACACAGCCGTCTTTATGAGCAATAAGCGTGTCAAGCAAATCTTCAGCCACTTGTAAATCTTTTTTTGTTGCAAGTTCCGATTTCAGGCTAAGGAAAATCGGGTCGTGAGTTAGGGGTTTAATCATTTTTGTCACCCGTTAGTGATTGTTTAAAATGTTCGGCAATCTTATCAATTACTACAGATGTATATTTTGAATATTCATACCTAAAAGATACTAACCAATATTTCTCTAATTCGGCTTTTTCATTTTCATTTAAATCAGTTACAATTACTTCATCAGGGAACATTTTTTCAACAATATGTATAATCATTTTTGAGTATTCACAATTAATTTTCGTTTGATATCCACTAGATGTCAAATTATTTGTTTTTCGCCTAGGGGAGTAATTCTTTAAAATGGTATTGTTGATATCTTTTGGAAGAAAAATGAAATTAAAAATATATGTACTAAACTTTTTTGTTTCGTCTGGCAAGGTATAATCCTCTATTCCATCAACATAAGTAACAGTTCCCGAATTATTTACAATAAAATGCTCTATGCTGTATATGTTTTCGTCATTTAAAAACTTCCAAACATCATCAGCTGAAGAAATATGTACACGATTTTTATCTAATTTAAAATAGTTATAAATCGTCGCAAGTGATTTGCATTTATACTGCAAAGCTTCATTTTCAAAATTACTGTTCCATTTTGCAAGAGCAATTCTTTTGGATTCAGTTATACTTCTATCATCAAAAAAACATTTAATTGCTTCGATTATTTCTTTATAATAATTATCACATCTTGCTATTCTTTTAATATTGTCTGCATCAGATTTTTTGTCACCGAACAGCATAAAAAGAACATTATAAAAATAAACTGCATAAATATCTTTGCAAACAGTTTTTGATGCTGTTCCACTACAAATGGACAGATAATATTTTAGAATTAACATTTTGGGGACAACCAATTTTTTGTCTAATATTGTTTTTTTGATAAAATTCGTAATTATTCTAACATCATTATCTTCAATTTTTTTTAGCAAATCACGAATACATCCTGGAGCACCACCATCAGCAGCAATTATGTCTGTCATAAATTCAATATACTGTTTTGCACCTTTTAGTACTTCTTTCATATATGTATTGTTTCTAATGACTTTGATTACATGCTCACCACTATAATATTTAGTACCATTTACTTCACACGCTGAATCCAAAGTAAACTTTTCATTTATTGAAACATTTTGGTATTCATCTTTACTCAAAACATAGCAATACAGATAATGCTCTAAAATTTTAGTAAGCGAATATATGCTTTTTTCTGGTTTACAATGACATCTCTCATTAAATAAAATCCACGCTTCTTTCAATTCAACCCACAAGGATCGAACTTCTTTTGATGAATCCTGTGCAAATAAATAACCTTTAAAAATATCCTCGGTATCTAATTTTATGCCTTTTAAGTTTACATCAATATAATACTCTGTGCTGATTTTAATATCTTCATCATCTGAAACAATAACATTAAGAGTACACTTCTTCAAATTATCTAAAAAGGATTCCGCTTTTGCCACCGTGTCCAAAATCTTTTCTTCACCAATAGATTTATATAAATCTGTTAGAATTTTGATTTGTCCAAGTTTATCACTATTTTTTACATCTGCTCTCAGACTTTCATCAATGTTTTCTAAATTATAATTTGCTGATCGAAAAATATCATATTTATCAAAACAGTTAACCTTTATTGTTATTAAATCCTCTATATCTGTAATTTGCTGAGAATATTGTGATTTAATATATGTTACTAACATGTTTAATGAAACCAATCGCTGTTGACCATCGATGATTTCATAATCTTTTTCACCCGATGAAGATAATATTATGTTTCCTAAAAACTTTGAGCCTTTTGAGATATCATTCATCAATGCAAATAATGTTTCCTTTTGCCAACGAATTTCTCTTTGGTAATTTGGAACAGATAATATTCTATCCTTTTTAAAATATAAAATAGGATACTTCACGCCGTTGTGTTCAATTCTTATTTCGGATTCTATATTGAACAGAAATTGTCTCAAATTAGTAACTGTCCCTTTTATATTTGACATCCTTTTCATCTCCCACTTATTTTATATTCCCTTATCATCACTTAACAACGCCAACAAAAAGTCCTTGCTATACTTAAACTCGCTATAAATCATTTTTGCACCTCTATCAAGGTGAGCTTTTAAGTATTTCTGAAAGTATTCATCATCGCTGATGTTTTTACCCTCATACAGCTTTATAAGGCTTTTATATAACAAATCATATTCAGCTGTAATAGTCTGTCGGTTCAACTCCAAACCTTGATTATCGGTTTTGAAATCTTCTTCTGACAAAGGCAGATCACTTTTCAAAGACATTGAAATAGCAAGTTTTGAGAGTGCAAAAGGAGCTAAGTTTTCGCTTGCACCTATTTCCTCAAAACACTCCATAGTCCTTTTTGATGTTTTTATTTTAAATACCATAGTTTAATCCTCAAAATATGTATTACCAACAATCGTTGTCTGCTTATTATCAACATTTTCCAACATATAGGTTGCACATATCTTATCTTTCATAATTTTAACATGGTCACTGTCAATTTCTTCATTAGTTGAAAGTATAAACACCTGACCATTGAGTTTGCTGAAGAAATATTTTGATATGTTGTTTCGGTGTTCGGTGTCAATTCGAGCAAAGGGCGTATCAATAATAAACGGTATTTCATGTTTACAAAGCTGAATTAAAGAGTGATATAAAGCCATTATAAATATCTGTTTTTCACCATTTGAGAATCTTCCTTTATCTAATTCTACAGGAATAGTTATTTCATCTCTGTTATTTTTGAAGTAATCAACAGCTACATGTAATTCCGTTGCTTTTGCCATCTTTTTTATTGTTTTAATTGCAGCTTCGCCTATCATATGGATGATTTGGTCTTCGTTGTTTGTAGTAAGCAAATCTACAATTTTCTCACTGCTGAAAACTTCGTTTCTGTAAATTTGAATGTTAAATGATTCGTCAATTGAAATATCATCAATGAAGCTGGTCTTTCTCATTAAAGTCTTAATTTCTTTCTTGAAGAACTTTTCGACATCTTTGATTTTTTTGCGATATAAAATTTTCTGTAGCTCATCTAACATTACAATTGCTCTCGTAGATATATTGTTGATAGAAGCTTTTTTGAGCTCACTTTCAAGTTCTGCTTTTGCTTTTATCATTTCGCTTTCAGCAACAGTAAAAATCTCTCTTTTTGAAGCCAATTTCTGTTCAAGAGAAAGCTGTAAATCATAAAGAGTGCTTTTCTTCTCAAACAGTTTAGCTCTTTGTTGCATATAATTCTTAACTTCAGAAATACTGCTGTTTTCAAGTTCCTGCCGCAATTTTGTAGTTTTAGAAATTGAACGTTTTATAGCACGTTTATATTTTGCGATATTGTCCGCTTCAAAGCTTAAAACATCGTTTATTATAATCAATAAGGCTGTACTCTGTTCTGTAGACAAATCTAAAATTTGTTCTTCACCGCTTCCAAAATGTGACAGAACAATATTTTTTAATTCGTCGATAGTCGATTTTGATTTTAATACACTTGAAACAACATCTGAGTCAATTATTTCACAAAAGCTCTTACATTTAAAATCTTGATTTTCTTTTTCAATCTGAGACCTAACAGCAATAATTTTATCTCTAATCATCAAGAAAGGAATGACATCATTTGCCCATTTTTTAAGCAAAGCATTTAATTGTTCTCTTCGTTTTTCTTCCTCTTTAAGAGCTAAAAGCTTATTGTTCCATTCTTCTTCACTTATACCGCCGCTATTACTGTACGCTTTTTCTAAAGCAAGAATTTCAGCAGAGCAATCTTCTATTTGTTCTTTGCTCTCATAGAGTGCGATTTCTGTTTCTGTGCAACTATCTTCAATTGAATCAAACTCAGCTTTGAGTTCTTCGTGTTTTTCATAAGCAATAGAAACGCTGTCACCGCCGTTATTGATTCTTTTGAAATTCCTTTTCATAATATCAAAAGTATCATAACCGCAAAGTGTTAAAAATGCATCCTTTATACGAGCGTTTCCGCCTTCATCCATAAAGAAATCAGCAATTTTTTCCCCGTCAAAGAAATATAAGTTAAATAATTCCGGCGGAATTAAAGAGAGCAAATATTTTTCAAAGTCTGCTATCTCTTCATCATTCATAGGTTCACCATTTTTTATAACTCTGAAAGTTTCGGTTAAGGAATCCGAAAGAACCCATGAACGGCATAATTCATAATAATCCAATTCCTGACCATTATTAAGTGCGATTTGCATTGTAACACTGGCCGGAGTTGGTTTTTTCATTTTAGCGTTGCTGTTTATAAGCTTTGTTACAGAACGGTTATAGTATGAGTTAATATTTTGATACCCAAAACTCATGTGTCCATATAGACATAATCTCATAGCAGTAAAAAGAGTAGTTTTTCCTGCACCGTTTTTACCGCCTACAAGAATTATATTTTTATCTTCATTCATTTTGGTGTCAAAGGTATTCTCACCAACATATGAACCAAAATTATAAAGAATTATCTTATTAATTCTCATTGTTTAATCCCTTCTCGATAGCATCAAAGTGAAGCCAACCCTGATTCATTATCTTATCAAAGGCTTTTGTCACCATACTGCCACGGGTATAATTCTTATTTGCTTCGATGCCAATTATTAATTTAGACATCATTTCAAATTCTATTTCATTTTTCTCACACTGTTTTTTTATTTCGGCGATTATATCTTCGGAAAAAATAGGCACTTTGTATTTATCCCAAGATAATCTTTTACCTTTGATACCATAGTAAATATCAACTAAGCATCTTCTTGATAAATCACCTTCAGAATCCCACATAGAATCTATAACCTTTAATTCTTCTGTTGTAATCAAAGACAGCCCTGTATCAACTTCAAGTTGTAACAACCTGCGAAGCATTTCTTTTCGTGTTTCCATAGTAAATGGACCTTCTCCAAGCGAACCATCAGACTTTCTGTACATAACACCGTTTCTTCTTTTGTATTCTCGTGCTCCGGGTGTTGTTCTTAATTCAAGCATCCAGTTACGATAATCACGAAGAGGAATTAACCAAGTTTCACCACGGTCTATAAATGCCTTAAGAGATTTATCTTCTTTTACCATTGTGCATATCCAACAGCCAAATCTTGAATTACCTGTTACTGGGATTTTATCCTTATCTATTTCACCAATAACGCTTTTTTCTTCTCCAAGATTTTCGCCCTGATAAAGAGAAAATAAATACTTGTTGTCAGAGCCCCACGGTGTTTTTGCATCATCTTTAAGAAGAAACTCCCACACAATTTCATTAGGAATTTCAGTTAAAGGGTTATATACATAGGCGTTTTCAATGTCATTGTGAGGAACAAGAATCTTACCTTCAATTTCTCTTGAACGGATATTGTTTGCACGATAAACACTTTCTGCCTTTCTTACACCAAGAAGCAGAACAACTTCTCCATTATTTTTTATAGTATCAAGTGTATATTTGTTCATTGGGTGAATTTTCAAACGTTCTGTACACCATCTGAAACCGGGTGCTTCAGGAGTAGGATAACCTAGTCCAATGACCTTGCACCAAAAGGTATCTTCTGTTTTAGGATATATGATATCAGCTTTAATTTTTAATGCTGAACCTGTTTCTCCAATCATTTTTGACATTTTATGCATATAGTTGCCAACAATGGGGTTTTCAACCATCGTATCGGAAGAAACAATATATACAGTTTTATTTAATTTTTCTTTTGGTAATCTCTGCAGCATTTCCATAACAAGACAGCAAAGCAGAGTTGAGTCTTTACCACCGCTATAGCCAATCATCCACGGTCTTTTGTCGTGCTGATAAACAATAGACATTTCTTGAATTATATCTTCAAATACTTTGAATTTTCCTGTGTAAGCCATAATTACTTCTTCCTTGCAAACTGTTTTTCTTTTTGAACTTCTTCTTTTGTTAATTCAATTCCTATTATCTGTTTAATCTTTGAACATGTAAGTGTACTTGCTTCTTCGCTATTTGATACTTTTCCGTTTTCCCTAATCATTCTACCAAGCCAATCCTCATTAGAACGCAACCAGTCAACTTCTTGAAGTTTTTCTAAATATGACTGCATATTTACTTGCGGATTATCATAAAAATATCGGCCTAATTTTCCGAGGGCTGTGATTGTTACTGCAAAAGTAATAATATAGTTTTCTCTTAAGGTTTTCTTAGGTAATGTTTTAGATAAAACTTCCTGCCATTCAATGATATTGCTTGCAACACAATTCCAATAGTTCTTTAAAAATGCCTCATCTTCATTTGTGCAATTGTTATTGTGCAATATTTTTTGGTTAGCCTTGTAAATCATATTAAGGGTAAAGAGATTAAAAGAATTTTTACCAAGAATATCTTTTTCTTTGTCGGTAAAGCGCTTAAAGAACGGTACACAATCTATAACATTCTTTGTTGCAACCGCTAACGGGTCTCTTGTATCGTACAATGTTGACAAAGAATTTGAGGTTTTCACGGCATGCTTATTCAAATCGGTAAACATTTGCTGACTACGTTGCAAACCATTATCTTTAAAGAAAACAATAGAAATGGTTTCATTGCCAAGAGTAATATCTTCCTCTAATGCAGCCTCAATAGCTGTTTTTCTGTGCTGCCCGTCATTTATAAGGAAGGTTGAATCCATGTCAACCTCTAAAACACCGACATCAGAATTGTCAACAGACACAAATTCAAAATCACCATCAATTGATGCGGATAATGCAGAAAATACATAGTTTTCTCTGTTATCTAAAATATAGTTCTTGATTTCAGGAATACGAGCTTCATTTATTCTTCTTTGAGCCCTGTACTCAGGCAAAACTATATCTTCCTCAGAGGGGAATAATTTGGTCAATAATTTTAACGGAACCATTGAAATATAATATTCTTTACCTGCCTGAGTTCCCTTTACTGCAGGGAATTTATATGTAAAATTCATAACACACCTCAAAAAAGAAAATGATATACTTAAGTATATGCTTAAGTATATCATAATCATTTATTAAAGTCAATATTCTACAAATTTTGTAACATTAAAATTCGTCGCTTAAAAGTATATCATCCGGCAGAGCATCTATTTCAAGATTTCGACCTTCAACAGTTAATGCAAAGAAGTTTTTGATATTCTCCATTGATTCTATAGGTGTATCGCCTATATATTCAATCAATTTTGTTACACCGAAATTCGCAAACTGAGTTAAAAATTCAATTTTCTTGAAATCCGTTTTTTCTCCGAATGCAAGATCAAGGCGTTCTTCTTCAGAAAATTGCTCTGTAGTAGTGGATAATATTGCCGCCTGAAACATAAAATCCAATTTGCCGTTGTCATTATTTCGTATTACATTTCGGGGAACACTTCTGATTTCTTCGCCTTCTTCTATTGGCAGTTTTTCTTCACGTTTATCATACATAATGCCGATAGACAAAGAAAGCATATAAATCATATAATTAGGTCGAGTTTTAAAAATATCGCTCAAATTTTCAATGGCTGTGTTCCAAGCGGTACCTCTAAGGCTGATATCAGTTGTTATTTCCATAAGTGTCCCTCCTCGATTCTGGCGATGTTCTTTTCTTCGTTACTTACAATAGTCCAAACTCTTCCAATATTTTCAGAATTAAAGACTTCGTGTAAATCATCTTTTGAGAAAAGAATTACCTGCGGTGCAAATTTAGGAATCATATCAATAACATTCTGTCTTTGGTCGGGGTCTAACTTTGAAAAAGGACCGTCAAGAACAAGCGGGTATTCTTTAGAAGATAAATGCTTTTCGCTCTGAAGCATTTTTAATATACCGCCAATATATGCGAAAGATACAACAGCAAACTGACCTTCAGATTTTGATTCATCGTCAAAACTATCGGTCACCCTAACAGAAAATTCAGGACTCACTGCTACATGACGTTTACTTGTAAGCATACCATCAATGAGGCTTTGGATATTTGATTGTAATCTTTGGCTATAGGCAATAGATTCTTCCTCAAGACGCTTTGCAAAATGCGCTGCAACTTGTTCCATTATGTGAATTTTTTTAAGAACTTTTTCACCTTCTGCGTTTCCGCGAGTCAGTTCATCAAATTCTTTCATTTGCCTGTTTCTGTATATTTCACACTTTTTCAGTTCGGTTCCAAGATGTACTATCTGAGCATCTAACTCAATAATTTCGCTTTCAGCTTGCTGACGGGATATAATAAGATTTTCGATATCAGGACTTTTTTTCTCAGCTGCATCCAATTCACGAATTTGAATATCACATTCAGTAGCCAACTCATTGTTGTTCAATACAGTTTTAATGTAATCTTCTATACGGGATATATCATATCCTTTGCCCCAAGAGTTTGCAGTTTTTGTAAATTCTTGATATAAGCTCGAAAATGATTTTGGGGGTAACATTTCAAGATAACGGCGAATATGAGCTTTTTCTTTCTCGCCCAAAGTATTTCCACAAACACATTCTGTTGTTTTATCCGAAAGAAGATGGTTTATGAGTTTTTTGGATACTCCTTCCGGTAATTTGTCTTGTTCTATTTTTAAGTGTATTTTCTTCTTTGCATCAAGGACAGCCTTGGATATAAGCAACTGTGGGAACATATCAAGCACATCATCACCAAAATGAGCTTGAGCATCTGCAGAACTTTTAAGGAACGCATCCCTCTGCGATTTCAAAAGTTTGCGTTGACGTTCATACTCTGCCTTTGACTTGTATCCACCAATCTGTTCGGAAACTTTTTGAATAATAGCCTGACATTCAGCTTTTTTCTTTTTTGCAGTTTCTAAATCGCTTTCGTGTTTTTCTATAAGTGCTTGAGCATTTTCGATGTTTGCTTTTACGGCTGAAATTTTGCTACCGCTTGAGATAGTGCCTTTGCTCAAATAAAGTTTTCCGAGAACGGTGGTTTTTAGTTCTGTTTTACCAATATGATCTAAAGCAGACTCAAGAACATCCAAATCAAACATTGAGTACAATGCTTTGCGTAATTTTCCAGCAGAGTCTCTGCCTTTAACACGCAAATCTGCAATCATACTTTCACCGTCAAAAAAGAAATAATCAGATAATCCGGACGGAAGCAATTTTTCTATTGTTTCCTTCGGTTTATCAATTCTTCTCCAGTTGTAATCTTCATCTCTATATAGAAGGGCAATGTCTTCTGCAATTTTTTCCGATTCGTTTAATCCTTTTTTATAGGTGTATGTACGCTTCAAAGAATATTGTACATCAGCATGTTCAAAATCGATACATCCCATAACCTGAAATGTATCGCCAAAGGAACATTCGCT
Source organism: Acutalibacteraceae bacterium (assembly GCA_045588855.1). Lineage (GTDB taxonomy): Bacteria > Bacillota > Clostridia > Oscillospirales > Acutalibacteraceae > RUG806. The sequence continues at coordinate 18,406 of JAZNEX010000117.1, read as the reverse complement.
TTCAAACTGCAGATTGTAAAGGCGATCTGTTGTTGTTTTATTAAAATGAACTTGTCCGTAAAATATCCATTGAAACAACTGATGTAAAGTAGTCTTCCCATCACCGTTTTTTCCGTAGATAATTGTGACTTTGCCGTCAGTAGAACATTTTATCTCACCGTGATCTTTGAAATTACGGAAGTTTTCGAATTCTATTTTAGTTATTCTCATCTGCTGTTTCACGCTCCAATTCGTCCATAATTGATTTTATGACATCGTTTTTTGCACGACTATCCGCATTCATTTTATTTGCTTGCAGTTCGCGTTCTTTCGCTTCTATAAAAGCAATCATTTTGTCTACAACAGCTTGTTCATTCATCTAATGTTTCCTCCACATCATCATAATCATAAACATCTACGTCCTCAATAGAAAGATTGTATTCGGACAGATGACTATTGAGTTCTTGTTCTAATTCTTCCCAGTTGAGAGCAAGACGGGCATATTCGTGGAATCTTCGAAGCTCAATTTTTGCCCACCCCTGCATATCAGAACTTGGTAAAACAACTACATCATAAATATTTGCGTATGCTTTATCACCAAAGGTACGGAGAATACGTCCTCGGCGTTGAACAAATTCTCTGTAATCATCATTACTTGAAAGTATCAACGCACTTTTTATTGAAGGAATATTAATACCTTCGTCAAGACAACGAATAGCCGCAAGGGCTGATATTTCCTGTTTATTAAAAGCATCTACAAGTTCCATTCTGTCTGCCATATTCTCAGTTGCGGTAAACTGACTGGCTTTAAATCCGTGGGCAGAGAGAACTCTTTTTATTGATTGAATATGCCTTAATTCCATCCCGGCATTTTCATCAAACAACTTCCCATCACCGCAATAAACAACAAAATGGTCTTCTTCTGCAACACGATTTATAATTTCATCAATTCGAGTTGTCTTTTCCTCAGCCATTGAAATAACTCTTAATCTATTTCTTAATGACTTAACAAGAAGGTCCGGATTTATACATTTATTATTCTTAAAGCATGAAAGAATTCTCTGGGTATGATATCTGAACTTGCTCTCTTCATCTTCTGTTGCAGATACATATATCGGATAATAATTGTATGGCACAAGGAAACCTCTGTCCAAAGCATTTTCAATAGGCAGATTAAATACTTGACCACCAAACCAATCCATCAATTCAAGTCCTTTTTGCGCTGATGTACCACTAAAAGGTGTTGCACTAAGTCCAAGCATATACTTAAAGATGTTTTTCAACTCATCAGGACGCTCAGTAAATCTGTGAGCTTCATCTACAATCAACAATTTGTCATCAGTAGATTTATTTAGTGCATTTATGAATCGAGACTTTTTGAAAGATGCAATAGTAGAAACTACAATAATCTGATTTTGAGGGTTGTATTGTTTCCTGATTATCTCTTGAGTAATTTGTGTGTCCCACGATGTGTTTTCAGAAAAAGCCATAATGAGCTTAGCATCAGGAAAAGCTTTTTCTACATCATCAGCCCATTGTTTTACAAGGTGCTTATATGGTGCACATATAACTATCATAGCAGGATGTTCTTCTACGAGTTTCTTTGCAGAAAAAATAGCTGTCCAAGTTTTACCTGTACCTGTAGCCATAACATAAAAACCGTGATAATCATTGTTGACCCAAGCATTTATCGCTTGTTCCTGATAATCTCGCAGTTTTATTGGTGTAGGGTCAGCGTTCTTGCTTGCATTTTTACGGGTATTTATAACTTCCAAAATATTTGCTTTTGCTGATTCTTTGTAGTTATATGTTTTTATAAACGGGTTGGTCCCATCCCAAAGGGATTTGAATTCTCGGCATTCATCGGCCACACTATCTGTTTCCGCTGCAACCCAACTTTTTACAACTCGGATTTTTTCATAATTATTCTTATATCCGCCTTGGCTTTCATTTGGTGAACCATAGAAAACAACTATATTGCCGTCAAAGTCTTCAATGATACCAAGCTTATCATGATATATACCGTCTGATTCAGTAACAGCAATTTTGATATCTAATGTACCATTTGCAATTAGTTCAACCAATAATTGTAGCTTTATATCATCGAGTTCTTCTATTTCTTTTATGAAATCTCTCGAAAAGGCATCTGTGATAATCTGATCTCGTTTTTGGTATCCAAGACTGATTGCATTTATATCCTCTTCGCTTAGCTTAGGACTTGCAACAAGTTCAATTTTTCCGCCATTACGAGCTAAAGCAACAATTCCATCTATAATAGGGCCAAATACCCCTGAAGAGAAAAAACCTACACTACGTTTATAGCTTTTAGCTTGTTTAAGGGTGGGGTTCAAAAAAGATTTTGCAATGTTTTCTTCACCGCAGCTTATGTAACTCAACTTGATATCTAAATCTTTGAAACTCATAATATATCTCTCCTAATGATAGGATGTATTTGATTTAAAAACTAAAGTCTTGAAGGAAACTATCATCAATAATATCTTCCAGCAATGCATCTATATTATCTAAATTATCTGCTTCAAAATAATTGGAAGACGGTGACTTTTCAACTCCTGCAAATTTGTCAGCATCAAATTTATCAACAGGCGCTACAATCGGCACAGAAAGTCTAAATTGGTTAGATGATGTCCCGGCAACTGTTCTTTTTCCCCATTTTGTAATGATACTGTAAATTAACCAATCGTTCCAAGGAATCTTAATGCTCGGAAGCTTTTGCCATATATTCAAATCACTGATTATTTCAGTTTCAGATATTTCATTCGCGATAATATTATCTACCTGTTCAGCGATCATTTCATCTACGCCTGTTAAACCAATTCTCATCAACAAATCATCATTCACAAGGAGATACTCGTCATTACAGCTGTTTACATACTCGAGAAGTGATTGTATCTGAAAATGATTATCTCTTGCAAAGTCTCCAATCTGACTTACAGTAATTTCATCTTTTGTGTAAATGAAATCATGTAGGCGTTCAGCAGTACGGCTTATTTCTGTGCCATTTTGGGCGATATAAGGTCGCATAAACTGAAACTCATCTCTGAACAAAAATTCTAATATACTATAAGCACTGAAGGGATATAGTGCGGCATTTCGTGTTAGAATTTCCGGGTTTTCACGAGATATAATATCGTAAATATCACGGCTATGATGTATATTGCCATCCGCAACTAACTTTTTCAAGGCTTTCTGTAGATATATTTTTTCTTCCGGGGTTATGCGCAATTTGCTTGCATGTAAGTACTCACCGAAATAATTTAAAATGTTTGTATCATCTACAGAGAAGTTAATAACAATTTCTGTGATGCCGGGAAATGCTTTTTGAATTTCTTGTTTCGAAACTGGGAAATCGAATTTTTTAATAAATGATACAACTTCAGAATATAAGGAAGTTACACTAAAATCTTTGGTGATATAGTCTCTCTTGAAGAAAAACTTATCCCCAAACAATTCTCGCAAAACGCCCTGAAGAAAATATTTATTATCAATTCCTTCAGCTATTAAGTCTTTTTCAAAAATTGCAAACAGTGAATTAGTAAGGAATATAGTACTATCACTACTACTTATGTATCTGTATATCTTATCTGCTAAAGCTTTGGATATAAAAGACTTGTTTTTCAGTCTGTATATTCCTCTGCCGCATAATATACAAATGCTTGCAACTCTCGCAGTTAAAGCTCTGTCGTGTTCAGGTAAACCTACATCGCCGTATTCATCAAATATTATTTGCCTAAATTTCTCAATTTCCTCTGTATCATACGCTTTGAAGCCATCAGGATAATATTTATCCAAAACTCTTTCATAAATTGTCGCTAAAGAAAGTCTGCATCTATGATATACTTCACCTGTACAACGATAACTATCAACAATTGCTTTTTCCAACATTTCTGCCGGAATTCCGGATTCTTCAGCGATATCTAAAATTTCTTTAAGACCACTAACTTTTATAATATCGGGTAATACTTCCATATAATTGTTAATTCGCTCTTTTAAAGAATCAGAACCCAGAATAAAAATATCCAATTGCCTGTCATAAGTATAATTAGGACTTTCCGATGCTTGTAATAAATAAATTAAGTCTTCATGTTTTGCACCACAATATTCAGCTATTTCTACAGGAGTGATAATTGTATCGCCATTTCTGTCAGCAGAAATTTTACTGATTATTCTATTCTTGCTGTGAAAGAAATTGAACTTTCTTTTTATTTTTGATTCAATTTGTCGCACTCTTTCGCGAGTAACACCAAGATGAGAACCGATTTCTTCTAAAGTTTTTCTTTCGGCTCTCATTTTGATTACAGTTGAGTAAGTATCTTTCGTATACAATTCGTTGAACAAAGAGTCTACTTCTGATAACAAATCAAATTTACACCATTTTAGAAAGTGTTTTAGAGTTAAGTATAGTGTATTATCATCTAAATTCACATAGTGAAGCATATCGCAAATACTACTATTTTCGGAAGAACACATTCCATATAACAAATTTCGCTCATCTTCACTTACAGTAAATGCTCGTATATAAGCTGAAGCTTTATTACTAAGCCTAAATTTTGGCAAATTATAAGCCATTTGCCAAACCTCATTATGTCTTTTCAATTTGTTTTGATATTCTGAAAACATATTTATCAAATCAAAAATTTTTTGAGGTTCAGTAACACAATCGAAAGCTAATTCAGGCCCAAGAATAGCATATGCTTCTTCATATTTTTTTACAATAAGTAGTTCGTTCTCAGATAATTTTTCTTCTTCAACAAAAGAAAAATCGCCTAATGATATGTCATTTTTATGGGATTTAATGATGGGGAGAAGATTAGTTTTTTCTAAATAAGTTTCACTTTTTTCGGACAGGTCAATATCGCTTAGAGAAGAGCAATAGCTGTCAACTTCATCAAGACATGTCTTGCCAAACCCTTTAATTTTCATTAAATCTTCAGGGGTTGAATTTAATAATATATCCAAGGTGTGGATACCATTTCTCAAAAAAGAATTAATAACACGCACAGAAAAAGGAAGTGTTTTTATGGATATATCTCTATAATCCTCTGAAACAACATTAAACTTATCTGCATAAGTTAATGCATCAACTTCGTTTATTGCTCCCATCATAATTCTCCTAGTTTCTAAATAATACGTTTAATATGTGACCGATTTGCAAGAATAACCCAATTTTTTGTCTGATATTTAATTATAACATAATTATTATATCTTCTCAACAACTTTCAACAAAAACTCACCATTGTCAATCATAAAACGATAGATTAAGTAACATAAATACTTATTGTCAACTTAATATATAAGTGCTCATAAGCACAAAAAGTAACACCGAAAATCGAAATTTGTCGAAAGCTACAATATGTAGTCAAATTCATTGTTAATAATAACAAGAGTTTTATGTCAAAAACTTCCCGATAAACCACAACACCCAACCAAGTACAGCTAAAACAATCAACACAGTAGAACATCCTGTTCCACCATTTGAATTATTGTTTTTACCTCCACCTGATTCACTACCGGAAGAATTCATTTTAAAAGCGTAAAAGTCATTAAGGTCAGGCATTGTTTCAGCTCCTTTTCTTAAAAATCATATCCTGTTTCAAGCAGCTTTTTCTTCATTTTATTGAGTGCTTTTCTGTAGTTTGAATCTGCTGTTGCGGGGGATGAAACTCTGTGGTCGAAGGCTAATTCTTCAAAGGTTTTAGGTTTGCGAGGTTTATAGGTAGGATTGCCCTTGTAGTCGGGGTTCTCATAATCGGGGACCTCGGTTGAGTAACACTCTCTGCAGAATGCAAGGTGTTCCGATACCAAAGCTCGCTCACGGTAGTTTAGAGCATCTTCAAAGACATCCATTACAAGATTTGCACGCTCGAATTTAACACACAGAACATCAGGTCGGGAGGTATCGTCGGAAGAAACCTCTTCATGGCTTTCTTCACCGTCTTCGTCGGCATACTGCTTATAAAACTCAGTAAACTGTGTATTTTGCAAGCCGGAACGGATGATTTCTTCTGATTTTTCTTTTGTTACACCGATTTCCTCAGCTATTTTCTGCTGTGTTGCATCATCGGTTTTCTCTTCATTCTCATAAAACAGGCGCATTGCTTTGCGAAGTCTCAGGTCTTCATCAAAGCTCTGAACCGTAAAGCCACGCCTCATTTTACGGATGTACTCGTGAACCTCACGCTTTGCCGTGTTTTCCTTGAACTTCACAAAAGGTATATCCCGCGAAAGGTCATATTCCTGCAAGGCTTTCCACATCCCTATAATGAAAGCTTGCTTCATATCCTGAAAATGACCGGGCATAGCATAGTTCTGTACCCAACCCATAACCTTTGTGTTGAGCGTATTTTCATAATAATGAAGAAACCAAAGAAAGTATTTTTCATCTTTCTCTTTGCAATAAAGTTCAATATATTCCTGTAGCTCCATTTTCGGCGGAGCAGGTGTTATTCTGTACATAACAAGGTCCTGTTGCCATTCTCTCACGGGTGACACCTCCTTACTTCATTGATTTTGCCGCATCCTCATACAGCTTTTTCTTTTCCATATCCCTCGGGTATTGGGTGAGCTCATATTCCGTTTCTTCTACTGCACGGTACATTCTGTCTTCGGCCAGCCTTGTTGCCAGCTCTGCAAACTCAGGTGTGATTTTGCCTCTGCTTTTATCTACCCTGATTGAGCCGCAACGGTTTCTGTAAATTCTCAGGGCGGGGTCGTTTTCACATCTTTCTTTTAAGTTTATATATGCCGCATATCTTCTGCAGGTAACCCGCTTGCCCTTGTACTTGAAAGGTGCGTAGCCGTTACAGTATTTCTGCCGTCTTGCAGTCAGCATAAGAAAATGCTTCTTGCAGATTTCACATTGCCTCGGATAATGTCCGTACTGTATTCCTTCGAATAAATCAGTAACAATAAAGCTGTAGAAGCTATTGAAATACAACCTTCGGGCGACAAGGCTTTCCGATGTGTATTCCGTGTTGACAGGAATGACCTTTTCGCCGAAAATGTCGGTGGCAAGTTGCGACAGATGTTCCTTGCTGAATTTCTCCAGTTCATCAAGTCTTGACACAAACCTTTTGAGCTTATTGAACGCAAGAGTAATATCATCACCGAGGTTATCATAAAAGCCGAGAGTTGTGTTTACCTCGTTCAGCAGTTTTTCTGCCTGAGTGAAAAAGTCCTTATTGTATTCGGGCGGTAGGATTCCGAGGATGATATATTCCTCTTTGATATTCTGCACCTCGCCCTTGCGGTGGAAGTATTCAATTAATATTTCTGCATTTTCATAAGTGAAAAGTCTTGCGATTCGTTCCTTTTCTTTGTCAATGTCAATCAGATTAAAGGGCTTGAGCTTCGGCAGGGCAGTAAATATATTGTTGATTACGGTTACGGCTTCAACAAAAATTCGAGGATTTAAATAGCCTTTGGAGAGCGTATCTTCAAGCTCCCAGTTTCCGGCTCTGAAAACAGATATTCTTGCAGCGGTATCATCCTTGTAATACTGATTGAGCAGTTCAACTGTATATTGTCCCGCATCAACAGTTTTTGATGCAACGGTTACCTTACCGACACTGTAATCGGCATAGAAGAAGCCTTTGTCATTCATCCTTTACCACCTCCTGACAAAAATTATATCATAGTCCATAGTCATTATACAAATTTTACTGTCCAATAAAACGGACTTTACTCTATGAAAGCGTGTGCCATAGGATTTGTGTAGTTTTATTGTTCGGAGAATAATAATTATTAAAATGGAACATAATATAATAATGTTTATATATATTGACAAAATGCAACAATTCGTTTATAATTATAAACATTATGAGAGGTGGTTAATATGGGAAAGAAAGCAGTAACGGTATTGCCGAGTACAGAGAAAATATTGGAAACAATGGGTGAACAGATTAAATTAGCCCGACTTCGCAGACAATTGTCTGTAGAACTTGTTGCTGAGAGAGCCGGAATAAGCCGTGCAACACTTTGGAATGTTGAAAAAGGAAGTCCGTCTGTTGCAATAGGGATTTATGCTGCAGTTTTACATGCTCTTAATAATATGGATAAAGATTTATTGCTCGTTGCCAAGGATGATGAGTTTGGCAAAAAGATGCAGGATATGAATATGCAAGTAAAAAAGAGAGCTCCGAAGGGAGATAAATAATGGAAAAGAAGATTTTTGTATATGAGGACTTCAGCTCTGCAGAGCCTCAAAAATTAGGCGTTCTTTATGTGGATTCACTTCGCGGTACAGAACATTATTCGTTTGAATATGATGAAGAGTGGCTAAGGAATACGAATTTTCGTTATCATCTTGACCCGGACCTTTCAATGTTCACGGGTAGGCAGTACACAACAAAACAGATTTTTGGTTTGTTTGCAGATGCTTCACCTGACCGCTGGGGGCGAGTGCTTATGAAACGCCGTGAGGCAATACAGGCACGAAGAGAAGACAGAAAACCAAATAAGCTCTATGACAGTGATTTCCTGCTTGGTGTATATGACGAAACCCGAGTGGGTGCAATCAGATTCAAAGAAACAGAAGATGGTCCGTTTTTATCAGATGATAAAGAAACAGCTGCACCACCATGGGCAACTCTGCGTTCCTTGGAAGAAGCATCCCGTCAGTTTGAAAAAGATGAAAACATCCTGAATGAAAAGTGGCTCAAGCAATTATTGAAGCCGGGCTCATCACTTGGCGGAGCAAGACCAAAAGCAACTGTTGAAGATGAAAAGGGTAACCTGTGGATTGCTAAATTCCCCTCAAAAAAAGACGAATACAATGTTGGTGCATGGGAAAAGGTCGTACATGATTTAGCGAGAATGTGCAAGCTGGATGTACCCGAATCCAAATTAGAGAAATTCTCAAAGGACGGAAGTACCTTTCTTGTTAAACGCTTTGACAGAGACGGAAAAAGGAGAATTCATTTTGCATCTGCTATGACGATGCTCGGTAAGAGTGACGGTGCATCTGGGGATGACGGTTCAAGCTATATTGATATTGTTGAATTTATAAAGTCCTACGGTGCATATCCCAAAGAGAATTTACTTGAGCTTTTTAAGCGTATAGTATTTAATATGGCTGTATCAAATACAGATGACCATCTGAGAAACCACGGCTTTATTTTGGCTGAAAAAGGCTGGAAACTGTCTCCATTATATGATGTAAATCCTGTGCCTTACGGAGATACATTAGCCTTGAATGTTGACAGCTACGACAATAGTATTTCAATCGAGTTGGCTGTTGAAGCAGCGGAGTATTTTGATATAAAAAGCAATGATGCTGAAAGTATCGCTGAAGAAATTCTGAGTGTTGTAAGAAACAACTGGGAGCAGCTCGCAACAAAATACGGAATCAATCGTGAACAGGTTGAAGAGATGCGTCCCGCATTTGATGTCTGTTATAAATAACAAATAAATATCGTTATAATTGCAAGCTACCTCGCAAGGAATAGTCATCCTGCGAGGTAGTTTTTTCGTTTTGTGGGGTTTGAAGATATTTTTATAAAATTTTTTGTTTCGATTATTGTGCTTAAAATTATATATATGCTGAAAAGCCTTGATATATAAGGCTTTGAGCTTTGTTTCGCACATCGTTTTTTATTGTTTCGTGATTCTGTATGATTTTCAATTTTTTCTACATTAAATAATCAGAGGAGGGAAAACACAAGGTTATTCGCCTTTCGGCAATCAGATTAAAGAGATTAATACCGTAGTTTCCCAAATCACTAAACTATCAATAAAGGAGAATGTAAAAATGGCACGTGCTGAATATGAATACGAAAATCAGGAGGAACTGAAATACATCTGGTATCTGCAGATTTCCGGCAGAGGGGATGAATATGCACCCGTCAGGAGGATTATCTGCAAGGGATGTGAACGGGTGTATTTCACTCAGGTTCACTGTGTAAAGTTTTGCTATGAGTGCAGATTTGATAATATCGGTACAAAGCATGTAAGACGAAAAAGCAGATTGGCAAATCGGGAAAACACCGTATGTAAAAGTTGTGGCAATACTTTTACACCCAAAAGGACCGGGGCGGTGTACTGCAGTAACGCTTGCAGACAAAAGGCTTACCGTGAACGTGTTACGGATAGCGTAAGTTATTAAAAGGATAACTTACGACAACCGTAACGAAAAATTATCACTCCGTGTTACGGTTAGCGTAATGGGCACCGGCGGCCCATTACGGCAACTGTAACGAGAGGTGGTTTGTGAGTGAGGTGTTACAGTTAAATCAACGGATACAAATTACCCGTTGATTTTTCAATCGGTCAGATTTCGGGTTTTCAGTCGGTCAGATTTTTCTTTTTTCGGTCCGTAATAAAAAATTAGAGAACAAACTGACTGTAAATAAGTACAATTTGTTCCCTAAAAATGTTTGATTATTGATTTAAGCAATTCTAATCATTTGTTCGTAAAGCATGACGAAGTCGCACATTATTTGTTTGTTGTCATGATAATGTCCGAAAAACCATTTTTTGAATTTAACCTTTTCATTAACGATATCGAAATATTCAGTTAATTTATCTGACTTGTAACATCCACCTGAAAACATTGCGACAACTTGTTGGGGAGCGCAATGAGTGATTATAAAGTCAACTTCATAATTGTGTTCGGCAAGCGTATTTAATCCGAAGGTCATTTCTTCTTCGGTTGGCATTTCTTCTTTCCACCAAGAAATGTTGTTTACGCGAAACATCTTATTAGCTTTTGACCAATGTTTATATTCTTTATTAAACTCTCTTTTTGTTTTAAAGTCGGCTGGGTCAAGAATTCCGTCATTAATATCGTGACTTTTTGCACCGCCAAAAGCAAATATCTTTTTATCGCAAATATCAAAAACATAGCCACGCATCAGATGATAAATATTATCACGAATTTTGTGGGCTTTACCGCCGTGAAAATCAACAGTTTCAAACTCACTATTCAGGCGTGTATAGTTTTCGTGGTTACCATCAACAAAAAGAGTTGTGAACGGTTTGTCATTCAACCATTTCAGCCAATATTTTTCTTCGTTGTTATCATTCCATAATCCGAAATCACCACAAATAATTACAAAATCATCACGCGACATTTCCTTTTGTTCAGGAAATATTTTTGTAGAGAATTTATTCCAATCGCCATGTGTATCGCCCGTGCAGTAAATCATAAATATATCTCCCTTCATTTTTCAATTATATCACATATTTATAACGCTTTTCAATTGTGTGGAAATATTTAATAACTGCCATCACCAATGCAGATTTCGGCATATGAATACTGCGTCAGATTTTTGGTGAAGGGTCGTTGTGACCCTTTTACCACTTTTATGCCCGTAAATTTCAAGAGACCAATGTGGTCACTTGAAACGTGATTTTTTTCGACTTACAAAAACTTAGGGAACAAACTGACTGTAAACAAGTGCAATTTGTTCCCTAAAGTATTTAATTGATAAATTGGAATTTGATAGTCAAAATAATCCCCTGTTATATTTGAATTGCGCGTATAGGATAAAAACTAATCCAATCAAAACGCCTATACCTATTACCCATCCACTTGCCGTTATGTTTCCCAATGCTTGTATAACAGCGCCGACAATTATAGCCGCGCCTACAATAAGTGTTCCAAGACCGACAAACATACAATACACTTTCTGATTCTCTTTCGTGACCTTGCGACGATTATACCAATGGATTGAGCCGATATTTCCACACATATTGAAGATACCGAAAAGCACACAAATAACACCGATGCCTAACTGAGTTAAGCTATCTCTCAGCGGCTCGATAAAGATGAAACCTAATATAAACAGACCGATAGCGCAACCTGCAGCGAAGCCGATGATGACCTTTTTTTGTTGGTCGATAGTCTTATTCTTTGACACAAGGATTTCCTCGTTGCTCTTGTTTGAAATAAGCTCGTCAATTGTAACACTAAAATAATCAGCTAATAGTTTGAGTGACTCGTCATTCGGCAATCCCAAACCGTTCTCCCATTTTGCAACAGCAGAACGTGAAATATGTATATCAGCCGCGACCTTGGCTTGCGACACGCCTTTTTTGCTTCGCAGTTCTTTTAGCTTTTGAGAAAATTCCATAGAAACACCTCCGTTTTATTCTAAACATATTTTTTCATATTTCAAGCTAAAAATCTACCCTTTAGGGTGTTACTTTGATGGGTTGCGCTGTTACTTTTATGAATAACACCATTGTTCTGTTTAAGAAAGAGGCTATTTAATAAAATTTCATTTATCCAAACAATTATATTACACCCGCACCACAACTTTCAACACAACCTGATTATATAATAACTGCCCCCACAAATGTAGAATTCCGGTATACGAATACTGCGTCAGATTTTTGGTGAAGGGTCGTTGTGACCCTTTTACCACTTTTATGCTCGTAAATTTCAAGAGACCAATGTGGTCACTTGAAACGTGGTTTTTTCGATTTATAAAAATTTAGGGAACAAACTGACTGTAAATAAGCACAATTTGTTCCCTAAAATATTCAATTCGTTAAATTGGATTTTTTCAATCGTTTCTTTCTGTGCCGTCAAATGCATTTCGTTCAACATAAGCCATCATTGTATTATTTCTCCAAGCATGTCCTATCAATAGTAACAATATAGCGGCGGCAACAAAAAGGGGTAAGGTTAAAATAATACCTATCACGAGAACTGTGATGATTCCTATACCCCAGCAACACATGGCAACAATATGTTCTTTCAACCACTTTTTCTTATAAAATGCTACCTTTTCCTTAAGAGTAAAACTACTCACTTTGACGACTTGCCTAAGATTTTCTTCTGCTGCTACTTTATACTCTTCCTGAGTTAGTCTCTTTCCACTCAAAAGTTCGTTAATACTAACATTAAATAGCTTACTCATAGATAACAGCATTTCTGCCGAGGGTAAATATGTTCCTGTTTCCCAACGTGATATTGTTTTGTTCGTTACGCCTATTATTTCGCCTAGCTTTTCCTGAGAAAGTTCGTGTTCTTTTCTAAGTTGTGCTATAAATTTTCCTATCTGTACTAAATCCATTTGATTCACCTCCAAGAATATTATAGCAAACATTTACTTTCCTGTCTTTACCATAAATAGCGAATGATTAGACATTCTTTTTGAATTCGCAATTTGCTTTGTAAATTCTTATTTGTCTATCTCTTTTTCTTGGGTAACGGAAGCTCATCATATATTGCGCTGAAAAGCTCAATAAGAAAATCCTTGCTGTCAACATTATCAACTAACAGCATTTCTTTTGCACCTTCATAAGGCAATTCATAAATTGCATCCGGCATAAGTGCAACTGCCGAATTAACAGGCTTTACAAGAAATCTGTCGTCATATATACCGCCTACAATTTTATCGCGATAATAGATGATATATTCTCCCATCATTGCTCTGTATGTTATGCCTTCTAATCCGGATAACTGTTCTAAAATAAAATTCAGATATTCTTTACTGGAAGCCATATTGCACCTCTCCAAATTGATTTTATCGCCGTATTAAAACACCTTTCATAAACTGTGTTTCATTATGTGTTTCATATACTATTTTCTTTTCTTCCTCTGTGCATCTAATCAGTATTTTAATTTCTGAATCTTTCTTCTTTAAATCAACAATACACATTATCGCATCAAGCTTTTTCTCGCCGCTTCCAACCCACACATCTATTCCTGCACCATCCATAGAGGTTGTGTTTTTCAAATATCCATAATCAACCCGATAAATGAAATTAGGATACTTAGGATGCGAAGTTCCTTTTGGTCTATCAATTATTATTTCTGAATTATTCACCAATTCATCTAATGCGTTCCAAAATTCAATATTATGTTGCACCTTATCAATCCTTTACAAATTTCTATTTGCCGAACTAATTATATCACACCAACACTATGTTTTTCAACATAACCTGATTATATAATAACTGCCCCCACAAATGCAGATTCCGGTATATGAATACTGCGTCACATTTTTCAGTTTTACTATTTTTTACATAGCACTTGTCAGATTATGACGGGTGTATTTTTATATCCAAATTTTATAAGAAAGGAGACAAGCCTCATGCAAAAACTAAAACTTAACCCGCAGTTATTTGAGAAAGTATCAACACTGATTAAAACGCAGTGTTGTAACTGTTATGAAGAAAACTGTCTGTTACTTGATGACGGAGATACACACACCTGTCCTCAGCTCATAACACCGAGTCACATTATCTGCAGATATTTTTTCGAGTCTGTACTGCCGGGTGACAAAACATTACTGAAAAGAATAACCGAGCTTTAAGACTAACTGTTTTTCAGTTGGTCTTTTTTTATCGGAATTTCCGTTTAGCTGATAGAAAATTTTCTTTTAACAAATCATCGTTCAAGAGATTTCTATTCGATAAACGCTCAAAAAACACGGAAGGTATTCCGATGAAAAATGCTGAAAAAGTGTACCTTAAAATTTTTTGAAAGGAGGGAAGTAAAATGTCAAAGGCTAAAGAAACTCATTTGTGGTTTGAAAAAGGTGACGATGAAATTCAGATTGAAAGCTACAGTAAGAAGCTTAACGAAGCAATTCTTGAGCTGAACAAAAATGTTCCGGGTGCAGTATATATCATTGATGATGAAGAACGAGGCTTTCTTCGTGCAGCAGTGAAGCTCAAAAACATCACCTTCATGATGTTGTCACCACAATCCGAAGAAACAAAGAAAGCAAAATCCGAAAACGGAAAGCGAAACAGTAAGAATCTTAAAAATCAAAAACGCACCTGATAAGAAGCAAATCTTATTTCCGGTCGGTAATCAAACGAGGACAAACCAACGCTTGCGTTGTGCTTGATATTACTTTGTCCGAAGTTTAGCAAGCATTGGATTTGTATCCTCAAATCCGTAAAAACAGAAAGTTTTTACCACCACACCCAATACAAAAATTACGAAAGGAGAATTCCTATGAGTAAAAGAACAAGAGATATAGACTTTCATGTGTATCTCAGCAAAGACGAAAATCAGATATTAGAAAATCTTTGCAGTAGATTAAGAGTAAACAGAAGCGTGCTTATCCGCGCTTTAATTCTCGGCAAAAGGCTGATCGAGGCTCCGCCCGTTGACTATAAACAGTTTATCGTTGAGCTTCGCAGAGTCGGTACTAATCTTAATCAGTTAACAGCAAAAGCAAATTCAATCGGTTATATTGATGCTGATGAATGCAAAAATGTTCTGAATGAAGTCAGAAATCTTGAAGCTGAAATCTCGAAATATTTCAAACCCGGAAAGGATGAAAACCGAGAATGGCTGTAACAAGAATATGGCCGATAAAAAATAACATTCATCAGGTTGTGTCTTATGCCGCAAACAAAAGTAAAACTGATTTATCAAAATACACAGACCTGATTGATGCGCTTCATTATGCAGCCGATGATGAAAAAACAAATCTCGAAAACGAGCAAAGGCTACTTGTTGAAGGCATCAACTGTGATCCCGATATTGCCGCAAGACAGATGATTGATACCAAAGAAATTTACGGAAAGACCGACGGCATTGTTGCATATCACGCATATATTTCTTTCAAGCCCGGTGAGGTTTCACCCGAAGAAGCACAGCAAGTTGCAATGGAGGTTGCAAATAAAATGTGGGGCAAGGATTATGAAATGATTGTCGCAACTCATCTTAATGCTAATTGTGTTCACTGTCATATAGTCATTAATTCTGTTTCAATGACTGACGGAAGAAAGATGAATGAAAACAAAGCGATGTATCAGCTTTTCAGAAAAACAAGTGATGAGGTTTGTCTTGAACACGGATTGTCTGTTATTGAAAACCCGAAAGGCAAACGTATACCTTATAACATTTATATAGCAATGCAGAAAGGTATCAAAACAAAATACGATTATATGCGTGACGATATTGATTACGCAATTATAAGAAGTGCAAATGAAAAACAGTTTTTCAAAATTTTAACACAGAAAGGTTATTGGTTTGATAACGGAAAGATAGCTTACCGCAATGATGAGCACGCAGTTAATCTTTCAACACTTGGTGATGATTACACCTATGAAAAAATCAGAGAACGGATTTACACTCAGGATAAGTTTACTGCAAACAACAATTTCAGAAATTATTTATATGCTAATGATTTTTTGAAGAGGCAAATATTCGTTTTCAATTACAAAGGTTATGAGTTTAAAGAATCAAGAGAATGTTACAGACATCCTGAGTATTTCAACCGAATGGTTTCAGATTTTACAAAACTGATTGTGGGCGGTGCCGTAATTGGTGCACCTGTTGTTTCACTTTTGTTTCTTGCCTTACTTTTCGCAGGGGCAATAGCCGAGAAGAATAACTGCAACCCACATCCGTTTACACCAAAGATGAAATATTCGTCTCCGAGGATTGAGTTTATGCAGGACCAGATTGACCTTGCAATAAACGAAAAGCTTTATGACTTTGCAGAGGTGGATAAATTCATTTCAAGGACAGACATTCGCATGGAGGAGCTTAAAACTCAGCGAAACAAAATTTACAACCAAATCAGAAGATGTAAAGACCCGACGGCAAAGGAAGACCTTATTGACCGTCGGGATTTTTTAACGGCTGAAATCGGTGAGCTTCGTGAAAAGCTGAAACTTGCAAAAAGAATTATAAAAGACAGTCCCGAGCTTGAGGAGAAGCTTGAAACGGAAAAACAACTTATCCGTGAATGGTATTTCCCCGAAAGGCAAAGGAACAAAGAAAAAGATTATGAAGGGAGGTGATATGTATGCATCCTGAGGAGCTTTGCAGAATTATTGAAAGCAATGAACCTAATAACTCTGAAGAGAAGGAGTATGAGCGAGAAATGACATCGCACGAATATCTTGATATGTATTTCGGTACTAAATACTTTTCTAACAGAAAATTCTTAAGGCTTGTGCAAGAAGAACGCAGGCAGAGAAATGAAAGTAAAAGATTATATTATTACGGAGGAAAATAAATGAATAATAATTTGAAATCACCGGTAAATATCCCGGTAGAAAAAATCCGTCCCTTTGAGGGGCATCCTTATAAGGTCTTAGACAATGAAGAGATGAACACTCTGATTGACAGTATTCAGCATAAGGGTGTTATCTCACCTATTGTTGTAAGACCACTCGAAAACACAGACGATGAGTACGAGATTATCTCAGGTCATCGCAGACTTAGAGCATCAGTAAAAGCAGGGCTGGAAACAGTACCTGCTTTAATTTATGCCGTCAGCCGTGACGAAGCGGCAATTATGCTTGTGGACAGTAATCTTCACAGAGAGCATATCTTGCCTAGTGAAAAGGCATTTGCTTATAGGTTGAAAATGGAAGCAATGAGCCGTCAGGGATATAGGTCTGATTTAACTTCGTGCCAACTTGGCACGAAGTTAAGAACGGATGAAATTATTGCTGAAAACTCTACGGATAGTGCAAGACAAATTCAAAGATATATCCGCCTGACATATCTCATTCCCGAACTGCTTGAAATGATGGACGAAGATAAAATTGCTTTATCAGTCGGTGTTGAGCTTTCGTTCCTTGATGAGCAGATGCAGTATGATCTGCTTCGTGTAATTGAGGAGCTGGAATGTACACCCTCATATTCACAGGCGTGGCATATGCACAGGGATTTCAATGAAGGTACACTCACTATCGAAAGTATGGAAAACACACTTGCTTCAGAAAAGCCGAATCAGAAGCCTATGTGCAAGGTGCCTATTGAAAAACTGCAGAAAATTGCACCTAAGGTTAAAGATAAAGACTTTGAAGATTTTGTACTGAAGGCCTGTGAGCACTACTACAGATATCTTCAGCGACAGCGAAGCCGTGACCGAGATGCACGGTAATCCACACATTTGTATAGGAGGAATTATATGAGTAAAATTGATATAAATGATTTAAGCAAAAATCCTGATTACTGTTTTGCGGCGTTGAAGCTCATTGAGCAGTTGTTCAGAGACGGGAAGATTCCCGAGTATATGTTCCGCAACATCTTAAGCGAATATGCGGACATTGTTGATGAAACCGAATTTGTAAAAGGAAACCACAATCAGATAAAGGAGGAATGTGCATGGTAAATTCTGATTTCGGTAAACGCAGAGTTGTAATCTATGCCCGAGTTTCTACGGAGCACGAGGCACAGATTTCGGCTCTTGAAAATCAGCTGGATTGGTATGAGCCAATCCTTGCTGCAAGACCTGAATGGGAGCTTGTTGGCAGATATATTGACGAGGGCATCACGGGTACCTCTGCCGAGAAAAGACCGCAGTTTATGAAAATGATAAGGGATGCCAAGAAAAAGAAATTCGATTTGATTATCACCCGTGAGGTTTCCCGTTTTGCCCGTAACACGGTTGACACCCTGCAGTACACCCGCGAACTTAAGGCGATGGGCGTTGAGGTTTTCTTCATAAACGATAACATCAAAACCTTTGACGGTGACGGC
>JAZNEX010000116.1:0-17594 GCA_045588855.1 Acutalibacteraceae bacterium | reverse complement strand
TTGTTTTTCGTAATATTTTATATCAGCGTTTCTGTAATTTTAAAAACAGTTTTTTTTACCTATTTGATTATTCGAAATAAACTTAACAAAAAAAGGGACTAACCAATCAGTGACCGGTACTATGTTTGAATCTTAATCCTTGCAAATTTCAAAATTATGGGCGGTTTGGTGTTGTCAATTCCATTAATCGCTAAACCGCCCCACAAAGAGCTATGTATACCATAATTCTGCAAACTTTACGGGCAGCGGTGTTGTTTACAGAACAAATCAGCTTAAGGATGAAAACATAGGTGACAGAGGCTATTACTACGATAACGAAACAGGACTATACTATCTCCAATCAAGATTGCCTTTGATGTGAATTATAAGAAATTAACTGCTTCAAAATATATTCAAGTTTATGTGAGACCAATGCCAATATTGTGTACTGCTATGGTTGTGTGTTGTGTTCCGCAAAGTATATATTTTGTAGCTTCATATTTTATTCAAAATGTAAGTTGTTATGCTTATACGTGATAAAGGAGATAACATGAACAGAAAGACTAAAATTACCATAATAACGATCGGGCTCTTTATTGTATTGTTTTTTGTGACATCAATAATCAATATAATAGCTACCCACGAACATAAACACTATATGTTTTCTGATATTAAGGCGTTAGATGTTTTATCACCATATACAACAGAACAAATTGCAAAAGACAAATATCTTGATGATGTTATTCCGATAAACAGGTATACTTATGAAGTGAGGTTTTCGGGAGACAGATTCTCTGTTTTTGCTTATGAGTTTGAGAATAATACAGAATGCATGCAATATATAGAAAACAGAGTACAAATGCGTTTTGAGAAGACACAAGGTTATCACTTGAGCAGTAATGTATTTTTTAATACAAAATATATTGCATACTCCGAGAATAAACTGTTGTATATTGAAGGACCGGGATATGAATCTACATATGAGTTTTTTGATTTTATAGAACAGGATTTCGATATATACTTAGGTTAAGAAACAAAAAATTTATCAGGACGGCTCTCTGTCTGAGCAATCGCAGAGCTGTTCTTTGATTTTTCTGAATTGCCAATTATTATTAATCGATGAGGTAGTTATGCAACTTTTTGAACAAATAGGAAAAAATTTGAGGATGGAAATAGATGCTTTATTGTTGATCACTATCCGTTTCAAATTTTGGACAATGATAAATATAACCAGATAGAATTCAGCTTCAGTATATTTTCTAAACTCTTTGATAAAAGAAGAAAGCAAATGGCAAGAGATCGTTCCTTGTCTGGTCAAGAAAGACGAAAATTTCAGGAGGAAGAAAAAGTTAGAGGTATTAGAAATAAACAAAAACGCAATAAATTTTCTATATCAAATGATTATTTCAATATATTAATAGGAAGTGCATTGATTACAATAGCAAGTATTGGAATTGTTTATGTTGTTTCTAATGATTTAACTATTGTAGGTGCTGTTGATGATGTGCTTCTGGTTCCTTTGGTAGCTTGGGTTTCAGAAGGAACAAAATTGATATTAGCATAAAGGAGAAATAGTTATGATAATTGATAATCCTTTTGATATTTTGGATAGTTATTTAGATTTAGCTCTTTCTGCATTAACTGATAACGATTGGAATATTTTAGAGTATCTATCTCATCATACAGATTATGAAGTAAGGTTATATCTTGCAGAAGTTTTATCATATTTTCACTGTTTAAATAGTGAAAATATATTGATGAAAATGTTAGATGATAGTGAAATACTTGTGGTTTCTTCTGCTTGTGATTCATTATCTTTTAGTGATTCATTGCAGGTTTTTGATGCTCTAAATAAATGTACAAAATCTTCTCATTTTATCATAAGAGGATATGCATATATGAGTATAGGTGAAATATTAAGTAGGAAAGTGGTAAAAATAAATGATCTTGATTATTTTAGCTATTTTTTGAAAAGAGAAAAAAGTGTATGGGTAAAAGCAAGTATTGCTTATTTGTTATGTATAAATGATTATCATGATAATGTAAACTATATTATCAATTTGTTAAACAATAGGTATTATAGCTATAGACTTTATGCATTAAATCTTCTTGATTCGTTGTTAAAACAATCAGTTTCTATTGATAAGCAGTACATCAGGCAAAGTTTATTATTTCGAATTAAAACAGAAAAAAATAGTATTGTTTGTAGTAGAATTACTGAGATAATAGAAAGCTATCAGGAGACTATTCCTTGACCATGATCGGATTTAATGAATCGGATTATGAAATAGCGTATGTTGTGTTCAATGATTTGAATCTTGATAGCGTTTCTTTTTTTCAGAATGTGCTGTTATATTGTGGTTGGCAGTATGTTGAAAAAAGCAGAAGCAATCCGATTTTTAAATTTTGTTATAGTAAGTTTTAAAACAAATCAGGCAAAAGGTTTTAACGCCTTTTGCCTGATTTCTTTTGTTTTATGTCAGTTTTTCTTAAGCTCTTCGAGAAGAGTGGGAATAGCTTCTTCGAAGTTTACTCCGTACCAGTTGTGATTTTCTTCTTTTATTGTTGCCTTGATTGATGCTACCGTGTAGTTAACTGCTGTTCTGATTGCACCTTCAAGAGATAGTCCCTTCATAAGTGCGCCGACGCATGCGCTTGAGAAAACATCACCTGTACCGTGGAAGCTCTGATTAACCTTTTGCGTATAATAGCTTGTAAATTCATCTTTTTCTTTACAGTAGGACATAACACCGAGCTTACCGTCTTCAAAGGAAACGCCTGTAAGAACGGCATTTTTGCACCCGAGATCACCGAGCTTTTTAAGAATATTTTTTATATATTCTTCATTGTAGCCGCTTTCAATATATTCCTCGTGGAGCATAAAGCAGGCTTCCGTAAGATTGGGAACAATTACATCAGCCTTTGCGCACAGTTTTGCCATACTGTCTGCAAATTCCTGAGTAAAGCCCGGGTAAAGCTTTCCGCGGTCTCCCATTACGGGATCAATAAATATAATGTTATTGTCGGTTCTGAAATCATCAAAAAACTTATTCATAATTTCAAGCTGTCTGAATGAACCGAGATATCCTGTATAA
Source organism: Acutalibacteraceae bacterium (assembly GCA_045588855.1). Taxonomy (GTDB): domain Bacteria; phylum Bacillota; class Clostridia; order Oscillospirales; family Acutalibacteraceae; genus RUG806. The sequence continues at coordinate 14,520 of JAZNEX010000116.1, read as the reverse complement.
ATTGCATCAAATGTGATGCCTTCTTTTTTCAGATGAGCGGCTACAGGCTCAATTTCATCAGTGAGATCACAGAAGGTGAAATCCTTAAAAGCTGTGTGAGCTGAAAGCATCGCAGTGGGAATAACGGATGCTTCAACCCCGCATGCCGAGATTACGGGTAAAGCCACGGTAAGTGAGCATTTACCTACACAGGAGATGTCCTGTATAGTTATTATTCTTTTCATTTATTGTTTCCCTTCTTCTTAAGGCTTTTCATCTTCCTCTATTTCATCAGCAGTATCATCCTCAACATCAAGAACATCATTGAGGAAATGTATGCACTTGTTCATGCATCTTTTTGCAATTTTGAATGTCATATTCAGATGATAGCAGTGATTGTTTAGAAATCCGTCAACAACAAACTTCTTGTGTCTGATTGAAAATTCCTCCAGCTTGTCTGCCATAGGCTTACCCTGACCCTCGCAGAGCACATCGTCCTCTGCCCAGGTAATAAACACGGGACACCAGTTTTCGTTGACAAAGTTTCTTGGTGATATAAAATCTATGTGCTCATATTCGTCTGCATTGGAATAATCCTTTTTTACATCAAATCCTAATACAATGCTGAGAGTTTTTGAAACAAGTCCCATTCTGTTCGGCTTTTCAAGCAGAATATCAAGATCAAAAAGACCGCACATAAGCGCAAGCGCAGCAGGACGGAATTTTATTTCGGGCAGATTGAAGCGTTTTCTCAGCTCATCATTGTTTGCGAATGCACAAAGCATTGCGGACTGATATGCGCCCGAAGAGTCACCTGAGACCACAATTTTATCAGTATCAATGTTGCAATATTTGCTGAGCTTTTCTATGTAATTGAATGCACGGACTATGTCTGCAAAGTTTTCGGTAAGCTCTACATCGGGAGGCATTCTGTAGTCTATATTAAATACAAAATATCCGTGGTGGGCATAGAATTCCGAATTGGTTATTCTGTAGTCCTTGTCTCCCTTTATAAATCCGCCGCCGTGTATATAAAGCAACACAGGGTGTTTTTTACCGTCATCGAATATATCCCGTCTGAAATAAAGGTCAGCGACATTATATTCTTCTGACTCGTCGTGATATGCGATATTCTGTACGCGTACAATTCCGGGGTATCTCACTGCATTCTGAGGTTTTTCTGCAAGCACGTCAATAGCCTTAAAAACAAGCTCGGCTCTGTTCATTTATTTCAGCTCCTTTACAGATATATTCATTTTTATTATTTCCCCGATTACATAATACTATCAGGAGAGTGATAAATCAAGATTTTTTTAAGGAGCGGATGTATAAATAGATGTATATACATATGAATATACAAAAAAATCTTGTATATTTATGTGATGTATGATATAGTATATCCTGTATAATAATGTAAAATCCTCGGAGGTTATTATGAAGAGAAGCGAAGCACGTGAACAGGCTTTTATACTTGTTTTTGAAAAAATATTCAATCCCGATCTGTCATGTCAGGATATAAAGGATATCGCTGCCGAAAGTGAGCTTTTTGTTGCAGGTGAATTTGCGGAAAAGCTTTTTGACAGTGTTTATGACAATGTAGAGATGCTTGACGAAAAAATCACGGCATGTCTCAAGGGCTGGACCTTACAGCGTATCCCCAAGGTATCTCTTGCAATCTTAAGACTCGGTGTATGTGAAATTCTTTTCTTTGACGATGTACCTGACGGTGTATGTGCAAACGAAGCGGTTGAGCTTGCAAAGAAATATGCGGGCGAAGAGGATGCTTCCTTCATAAACGGTGTTTTAGGTTCTGTTATAAGAGGTAAAAACAGCTGATGCTCTGCCTTGGAATTGACACAAGCAACTATACATCCTCTGCCGCTGTATTTGATACCGAAAGCGGTGAAATTATACAGTCGCGCCGTATTCTTCCCGTTAAGGAAGGAGAGCTCGGACTTCGTCAGTCTGATGCAGTTTTTCAGCATACACTCATATTGCCCGAAATGATAAAAAATGTTTTCGGCAAGATTAACGGTAAAATAGAGCGCATCGGTGTATCCGTAACACCTCGTGATGAAGAAGGCTCATATATGCCCTGCTTCAATACAGGCAAAGCTGTAGCAGACAGCATTGCCGCAGTGTCAGGGGCTGAAATCAGATATTTTTCACACCAGGCGGGACATATTGCGGCTGCGGTTTATTCTTCGGGTAATACGGAGCTTTTTAACCGGGAGTTTATAGCTTTTCATATATCGGGAGGTACAACCGAGGCTGTAAAGGTTACTCCCGGCAAGGATAAGGTTTTTGATGTTGAGATTTTAAGTCATTCGCTTGATCTTAAGGCAGGTCAGGCAATTGACCGCACGGGAAATATGCTGGGACTTCCTTTTCCGTCGGGAATGTATCTTGATGAATTAAGCCTTAAAAGTGACAAAGAATATAAAATAAAGCCCTTTATGAAGGACGGCTGCTGTTCTCTTTCGGGGCTTCAGAATAAATGTGAAAAAATGAAAAAAGACGGAGAAAAGGACGAGGATATTGCAAAATACTGCATATCATTTATCTGCTCTGCTTTGTCTGAAATGACATCCGCGTTATGTGAAAGGCATCCGGGATTACCTCTGCTTTATTCGGGCGGTGTTATGTCAAATACAATTATACGTAAGTATTTTACGGAGAAATTCGGTGCGGTATTTGCTGCTGACGGCTATTCTTCAGACAATGCCGCCGGTATTGCAGTGCTCGCTTCATTAGACTGATTATGATGAATATACCTACCTTTTCGGTTTCACAGATAAACCGATATGTAAAATCTCTCTTTGATTCGGATATGGGACTTCAGTCTGTATTTGTTTCGGGTGAGATATCCAATTTTTCAAATCACTACAAAACGGGGCATCTGTATTTTTCTCTTAAGGATGACAGTGCGGCAATAAAGGCGGTTATGTTTGCCCGTCAGGCAGCTCACTTGAGATTTCGTCCCGAAAACGGTATGAAGGTGATTGTCCGCGGAAGAATCACGGCATTTGAACGAGACGGAATATATCAGATTTATGTTGATGATATGATTCCCGACGGTGCAGGCGCACTTTCGGTTGCCTTTGAGCAGCTTAAGAAAAAGCTCGAAAACGAAGGGTTTTTTGATAAGGCGCACAAAAAAGCAATTCCTTCCTTTCCGTTAAGAGTCGGGGTTATAACATCTCCCACGGGTGCTGCTGTACAGGATATATTCAATGTTCTGGGCAGAAGATTTCCCAAGGCACAGGTTATTTTTAAGGGGGTGTCCGTACAAGGACCGTCTGCTCCTGCCGAAATGATTGAAGCTCTTGAAGAATTCGGCAGAAAAAACTGTGCCGATGTTATAATTATAGGCAGAGGCGGTGGCAGTGCGGAGGACTTATGGTGCTTCAATGATGAGATGCTTGCAAGAGCAATATATGATTGTCCCATTCCCGTTATCTCTGCAGTAGGCCACGAAACGGACTTTACAATATGTGATTTTGTAAGTGATCTGCGTGCTCCCACACCATCGGCTGCGGCAGAGCTTGCCGTCCCCGATATTGTGAGTCTTACAATGAACACGGCTTCTCTTACCGACAGACTGTACAGATCTGTGAATTCGTATATATCAACGGAAAAAAGAAAGCTTACAATGCTTCTTGAAGCAAGGTCATTCACGGACCCCGGTAAGTTTTTTGAGTCCGAAAAAAGACTTCTTGAAAGATATTCCTCCGCGCTTCAGGCAATTGCCGAACGAAGGTTAATGCAGGAAAAAAATATACTTGCCTCCAATACGGCTTCTCTTGAAAAACTCAATCCTCTGAGCGTTCTTTTAAGAGGTTATTCACTTGTAAGTATTGAAGACAGAATAATTGAAAGTGTTGATAAAATAAAGGTTAACGATACCATACAGGTTACAATGTCGGACGGTGTTGCTTCCTGTCAGGTGCTTTCGGCAGAAAGGAGAAAATCCCATGAGTGAGCTCACTTACGAAAGTGCAATGAAAAGATTGCAGGAAATTGTTAAGGCTCTTGAAAACGGCGGTCTTCCTCTGGATGATTCCGTTAAGCTTTTTGAAGAGGGTGCACGCCTTGCAAAATTCTGTAATGACGAACTAAAAAATGCCGAGCAGAAAATAATTGCTCTGCAGGATATAAGCGGTGATAATAATGAGTAATGTTTCAGCATATCTTGAAATGATAGAAAATGCCCTGACAAACTGTCTTCCCGAATTATCGGAGCAGACACAGGAGCTTATACCTATGCTCAGATATTCTCTTGAAAGCGGCGGTAAAAGAATAAGACCTTTGCTTTGTCTTGAATTCTCGGCAGCTGCAGGCGGGGATGTGAAAAATGCACTTGACTTTGCCTGCGCCGTTGAATTTATACACACATATTCTCTTATTCATGATGATTTGCCTTGTATGGACAATGATGATATGAGAAGGGGTAAGCCTTCAAGCCATATTAAATTCGGTGAAGCAAATGCACTTCTTGCAGGGGATGCTCTTCTCACACATGCATTCTGCCTTGTTGCTGATTCTGCCCTGAAGGGCAGAACCGATGCTGAAAGTACCGTTAAGGCTGTTAAGGAATTATCTGTTCTTGCCGGTATGAAGGGGATGATAGGCGGTCAGTATATTGACCTTAAGTATGAAAATACGCCTGCCACTCTTCCCGTATTGCTCGAAATGGATACTCTAAAAACTGCTGCTCTTATTGAGTGTGCCTGTGTGCTGGGGCTTATTTCCGCAGGTGCCGGGGATGATGAAATCTCATATGCAAGGGAATTTGCAAGAGAGCTGGGTGTTGCCTTCCAAATAGAGGATGATGTGCTTGAAGCAGAGGAAGACGTCGAATCAAGTGATGCCAAAAACGGTAAAGTAACTTATGTTTCACTTTACGGTGTAGAAAAGGCAAGGGAGCTTGCTGCAATTCATACACGTAATGCACTTAAGGCACTTGACAGATTCGGTGCTGCAGCCGATGAAATCAGATTTATTGCAAACGAACTTTTACACAGAAAAAAATAAGGCTTAATGTCTTTTGATGATATGCAGATACTTTAATGTATTTTAAGAGGATATTAAAGTGGAAGGAAAATATTTACCTTATATAAACAGTCCCGTTGATGTAAAAAGAGTTCCTGAGGATAAGCTTGATGTGCTTGCCGCAGAGGTGAGAAAAGAATTGATTTCGACTGTTTCAAAAACAGGCGGACATCTTGCATCAAATCTCGGTGTTGTTGAGCTTACAATAGCTTTGCACAGGGTTTTTTCATCACCTGAGGACAAAATAATATGGGATGTTGCCCATCAGTGCTACACTCACAAACTGTTTACGGGACGAAAGGACAGATTTGATACTCTTCGTCAGCCGGGAGGTATTGCAGGCTTCACAAGACGCAATGAAAGTGACCATGATATAATGTCGGGCGGTCATTCAAGTGTTGCATTGTCTGCGGCATACGGCATTGCTGCCGCAAACAGACTGGAGGGCAATAACAACTACACCGTAGCGATTGTAGGTGACGGGGCATTTACGGGCGGTATGGTGTATGAGGCTCTGAACAATGCAGGCCGTGCCGGCACCGGTACTAAGCTTATTGTTGTGCTGAATGACAATGAAATGTCTATTTCTCCCAATGTAGGCTCACTTGCAAGATATTTTGCAAAAATGCGTGCCACACCCCGTTATTTTAAGCTCAAATCCCGTACGGAACAGGCTCTTAACCATATTCCCATTGCAGGTGAGGCTCTTGTTTCGGGAATTTACAATGTGAAAAAATTCGCCAAGAATATGATATATAATTCCACTATGTTTGAAGATTTAGGCTTTAGATACATGGGGCCTATTGACGGACATGATACTGCACTTTTAGTAAGGGCTCTTGAAGCGGCAAAGGCTGCTGATTTTCCGATAGTGCTTCATATCAATACCGTTAAAGGAAAGGGATATGAATTTGCCGAAAAAGCCCCCGATGCTTTTCACGGAATTTCCGCATTTAATCTTGATTCTGGTGAGCCTGTATTTTCACAGCCCAGTTTTTCAGATGCTTTCGGTGAATTTATCACAAAGGAGGCTGAAAAGGATGATCGAATCTGCTGCATTACGGCTGCTATGAGTCTCGGCTGCGGACTTGAGAGCTTCAGAAAGCGCTTTCCTGACAGATTCTTTGATGTGGGTATTGCCGAGCAGCATGCGGTGACCTTTGCATCAGGGCTTTCGTGCGGCGGAAGACTTCCCGTATTTGCTGTTTATTCTACATTTTTACAGCGTGCCTATGACCAGATAATACATGATTGTGCCATGCAGAAGCTTAAGATAGTTTTTGCAGTGGACCGTGCAGGCTTTGTCGGTGCGGACGGTGAATCGCATCACGGTGTTTTTGATGCAGCTTTCCTTAATACAATCCCTGATATAACAGTGCTTGCACCTTCAACATTCAATGAACTGAAGATTGCCTTCAGAAAGGCCCTTTATGAAACAGGCGGCCCTGTTGCAGTGAGATATCCCAGAGGTGTTGATATCGAGCTTCCCGATGATTTTGTAAGCACAGACAATGATTATGATATATACGGTGACAAAAACGAAAAAACGGCAATTGTCACCTACGGCAGATGTTTCGGAGAGGCGTGCAAGGCAAAAAAGGCGCTTGAGCAAAAAGGAATAAGAACCTTTATAGTAAAGCTTAATTCAATTAAACCCGTAAGTAATCTTGCTGTTCAGGAAACACTCAGCTGCAATAAGATATATTTTTTCGAGGAAGGTCAGCGCTTCGGCGGTATAGGTGAGACCTTCGGCGATAAGCTTTTCAAATTCGGCTACTGCGGCAGTTATACAAATATTGCCGTTGAAGGCGAATTTCCGAAGCAGGATTCCGTAAAAGGACTTCTTGCGTATTATATGCTTGACTGTGACGGAATGATAAAAACAATAACTAAGGAAAGTGAAAATAATGGCTGAAAAATTAAGGCTTGATGCTTTTCTGACTGCGCAAGGTTATTTTGAAAGCAGAGAAAAGGCAAAGGCTGCAATTATGGCAGGTATTGTGTATATAAACGGACAGAAGGCTCTCAAAGCAGGTGACAATGTAAAGGAGACCGATTCCGTAGAGGTTCGCGGAGGTATGGAGTTTGTCAGCCGCGGCGGATATAAGCTGAAAAAGGCTATGTCTGTTTTTTCCATAAGTCTTGAGGGAAAGGTTTGTATGGATATCGGAGCTTCTACCGGTGGCTTTACCGATTGTATGCTGCAGAACGGTGCAGTCAGAGTATACTGCGTAGATGTTGGCTACGGTCAGCTGGCTTGGAAGCTCAGAAGCGATGAAAGGGTAATCAATCTTGAAAGAACCAATGTCAGATATATAACAGAAGAGCAGATTCCCGAAAAAACGGATTTTTCATCAATAGATGTTTCATTTATTTCTCTTTGCCTTGTTTTGCCCAAGGTCTACGAGCTGCTTTCCGATAAGGGTGAATGTGTTGCTCTTATCAAGCCTCAGTTTGAAGCAGGCAGAGAAAAAGTAGGTAAAAAGGGTGTTGTAAGAGAAAAAAGCACCCACACAGAGGTTGTCGAAAAGATAGTCAATTTTGCAAAGGAAACAGGCTTTACCGTAAAGGGCCTTGATTTTTCACCCATAAAAGGGCCCGAAGGGAATATTGAATATCTTTTGTACATATCTAAAGAACAGGGCGAAAGCGCAGATGTTTTCCCCGAGGATGTCGTAAATGCTTCTCATGGAGAGCTTGATAAATAAGGTAGGTGTAAGCCTTGAAAATAGCCGTAATCCCCAATCTTACAAGAGCAAAGACCGAAGAGGTAACAAAAAATCTTTGTAATGAGCTTGACAGACTTGAAATAAGCTACTGCTTTTCGGATGAAATAAAGGAAAGTCTTCCTTTTGTAAAAGAGGCGGCTTTTGAAAAAAACAGTGAATTTATTAAAAATTCTGATATGGTGATTTCTGTAGGCGGTGACGGTACAATGCTTCGTGCTGCAAAACTTGCTGCAGGATATAATAAGCATATTCTCGGTATCAACGCAGGCAGACTTGCATATCTTTGCGGACTTGATGCACACGAATTGCCGCTTTTATCCTGCATAAAGGACGGAAGCTATTCTGTTCGGCCCCGAATGATGCTGTCAGCTCAGGTTATTTGCGCAGGAAAGACTACATATTCTGCAGTGTGTCTTAATGACGCTGTTTTTCACAGAGGCTCAAATCCGAGAATCGTTGATCTCTGTGTAAAAACAGGCGGAAGAGATATTGCAGACTATCTTGCTGACGGTGCAATATTTGCCACTCCTACAGGTTCAACGGCTTATTCAATGTCTGCAGGCGGTTCAATTGTTGAACCCACGCTTGAAGCCATACTTCTTACTCCGGTTTGTCCTCATTCGCTTGTTGTAAGACCGTATATCTTTTCGGGAGAAACGGAATTTGAAGTAAGCGTAAAGGAAACAAATGCCGAGGATTGTGAGGTTTTCTTTTCATGTGACGGCTCCGACCCTGTAAGACTTGATAAGAATGCTACGGTAAAGATAAAAAAATCGGATATAAAAGCGTCATTTGTTTCAATAAAAACCGATAATTTTATAGATGTACTCAATAAGAAACTTGAGAACAAGAAGTGAGGATTTTTTATGAAAAAAAACAGACAGGCAATAATTGCAAAGCTTATTGAAGAAAATGTGATAAGCACCCAGGAGGAGCTTCTCAGCAAGCTTATTGAAGCAGGAGTAAATGTTACTCAGGCTACAGTTTCCCGCGATATAAAGGAAATGCATATTGTAAAGCATCCTGCTCCCACAGGTGAATATAAATACTGTCTTCCTACGTTAGCTCCCGAAGAAAACAGCGGAAAGTATATGTCAATTCTTATCGGCTCTGCCGTATGCACAGATATTGCAATGAACACCGTTGTTCTCAGATGCCATGTAGGTACTGCTCAGGCTGCATGTGCTGCTCTTGATTCCATGGGACTTCAGGGAGTAGCAGGTACGCTTGCCGGTGATGATACAATATTCATTCTCTGTTATAGTGAGGAAGCCGGTGTAAAGGTAAAGAAAAAACTTGACTCTGTACTTGGATTTTAATTATGTTAAAAAGCCTTGAAATCAAAAACATAGCAATAATAGAAAAAGCCTCCGTGGAATTTTCAAGGGGGCTTAATATCCTTACCGGTGAAACAGGTGCAGGTAAATCTATTCTCATTGACTCAATAAATGCCGTAACAGGTGAGAAGACCTCACGTGAGCTTATAAGGACAGGTGAGGACGCTGCCGAAGTAAATGCTTTTTTTGAAAATATTTCGGATGAGGTAAAAAGCAGACTTGAAGAAAACGGTCTTCCCGCAGAGGATGACGGCACTCTGCTTTTATACAGAAAACTGACAAGAGACGGAAAGAATACCTGCAGAATAAACGGAGCTCCCGTAACCGTTTCAATGCTTAAAAATATCGGTATGAATCTTATAAATATCCACGGACAGCGTGACTCGCAGGCATTGCTTGACAGTGAAAGACATATCGATTTTCTTGACGGCTTTGCAAAAACAGAAAATGAGCTTGAAGCTTTTGCAGATGACTTTGAAAGACTTCAGAATGTTAAAAATGAAATCCGTTCTCTCAGTCTTGATTCTGCGTACAAAGAAAGACAGACAGAGCTTCTTTCATATCAGATAAAAGAGCTCACGGATGCGGAAATCGTCATAGGTGAAAGGGAAACCCTTACAAAGAAAAAGAATGTGCTCAACAACAGCAAAAAGCTGTGTGAAGCACTTAATTCTTCTCTTATTGCCCTGACGGGAGACGGAGACAGCTTCGGTGCCGAAGGGCTTATTAACGGTGCAGTATCCTCGGTTTCCTCCGTGATGTCACTTGCAAAAGGACTTGATTCTCTGGTCGAAGGTCTTAATACTGCAAATTCTTATATTGAAGAATGCGCATCAATGATAGATGATGTACTGAGACAGCTTGAGGATATGGACGGTAATATTGAGGCTATTGAAGAAAGACTTGATTTGCTGTACCGTCTTTCAAAAAAGTACGGTGAAACAGAGGAAGAGATGCTGAACTTTCTTGAAAATGCAAAAGCTGAGCTTGACGGAATTACCACATCTGACGAAAGACTTGTTGAGCTTTATATAATCAGAGATGCTCTGCTTGTTTCATGTCGTCAAAAAGCTGAAATTCTTTCTGAAAAAAGAAGATTAGCGGCACTCACCGTATCAGAGTCTGTACAGAAGGAGCTTAGCTTTCTTGATATGCCCCGATGCCGTTTTGTTGTTAATATTATTCCCTGTGAAATGAATGAGAAAGGAATTGACAGTGTCGAATTTCTCATTTCCGCAAATCCCGGTGAGGAACCGAAGGCTCTCGGAAAGGTGGCTTCGGGTGGTGAATTGTCGAGAATAATGCTTGCTATGAAAAATGTGCTGCATAAGACAGGCGGTGCAGATACACTTATTTTTGATGAAATTGATTCGGGTGTCAGCGGCAGCGCAGCAGGTAAGATTGCGGTAAAGCTGTACGGTGTATCAAAAAATTCCCAGGTGCTGTGTATTACGCATCTTGCACAGATTGCAGCATTTGCCGACAGTCACAAGCATATATATAAACAAGTCAGTGATGAAAAAACATATACATGCATCACGGAGCTTTCCGAAGAAGAAAGACCTGCTGAACTTGTTCGTATGACATACGGGCAGAATTCTGATGAGGTTCATATGGAATCTGCAAAAAAGATGATAGCTTCCGCACAAACGACAAAGAACAATATTTAAGAAGATGAAAGCATGATATTTACGGATATTATGCTTTTTTTGTTGTGAATCTGACGAAAAATATGCAATATAAATAGAATTGCATATAAAACATAGAATTTTATATATAGTATGTACAAACTGCTATTCATATTTTGTTAAAAATGTGCATTTAAATTCAGACTTTATGATGTTATAATTTTTCCATAATAGTAATTTATGGCATTATTACTATTAGTAAGCATAGAAAGGATGATTCATGTGAAGAAAAAATACAGAAGGCCATCAGCGATTTTATCAGTAATACTCTCGGTGCTTCTGCTGCTGAGTGTTTTCCCCGTAATGTCTTTTGCGGCATATCCCACAGAGTATTATTATCCTTCAGGTACACAGTTTGTTTCTGAGATTGCATTTACAAGATCAGGCTATTGGGGTACAACTTATATGAACGGTCTTAAAGAAAGACTGACAAACGCAGGTTATAATCCCTGGGATAAGGATTTTAATGACGGCTGCGGAACAAACTCCGATTATATTGCCGGTGGTTGGAAATACAGCACAGATATCTCAAGAGCTATCCGTGATGTAAAGTTCTGGTTATCTGACAATGATAATAAGCCTCAGTATTATGATCTTACCGTAAACGGAAGAAATGTAAGATATTATCTTGTAGGCGGTACTTATGAGCCTACTTATGTTTCTGACGGCGGTGTTATAGACCTTAACGGCGGAGCAGGCGGAAAGTATATCTACGCATATATCACCCGCGACCCTGCAGCAGGTCCTCCCATTACATATATCAAGGTTAACACAAACGGTGCAGACAGCGGTTACTGGTCATGTACATCTCTTCAGTCTACAGGCTCAAGAGCTGACCTTAATTCAGGTGCAGGCGGCGATGACATTTTTATGCATCTTACCTCAACTGCAACAGCTGTTAATTCTGCAAACCTCCGTGCAATATTCTCTGTTGCCGTAAAATTGGTTGCAAATAAAACAAATTATACTGTTGATTCCTATCGTTCATTTGAAGCTGCATACAATAATGCGAAGCCTATTATCGAAAGCCTTGACACATATGGTGCAAGTGTTGAGAGTCAGACCGGCCTCAATAATCTTTATGATGCTCTTAATAATACAATCGGTAATCTTGAAACCAATCTGTATTTCAATGCACAGACAAACGGCGGTACAACCTCTGCAAGGTCAACAACAGTAAAAATCGGTTCAAACAGCACTGTAGCATTTGATGTCAGTGCTTATACTGCAACAAAGGCAAATGCCGAATTCCTTGGCTGGAATACAGACAAGACTGCAACAACAGGTTCAAAAACAACAGTCAACGTAGGTGGAAATAACACTCTTTATGCTATTTTCAGAATGAATGTTGCCGCTAATTTCACATATCTCAATGCAGACGGTGAAATTGTAACAACTTCCGAAACATCAATGATTTATAACACTGCTGCCAATACTGTTATTGCAACTCCCGATGCAGGCGATGTTGTTTATGACGGTGAAGCTCTTACATTCCTCGGCTGGCGTGATGATAATGTTGCAGCTGCTGCCGTTTATACAGATTCCGTTACCGTACAGCCCGGTATCACTAAGACTTTCCGTGCAGTATATTCAGCTCCCGTTAATGTCACATTTGACGCAAACGGTGGTGAAACAGAAGCTCCTGCAACACTTACAGGTACTAAGTATTTCAATGTAAATGATACAGTAACTGAGAGAGGCGTAGCATTCTCCCTTCCCGATGATATCCTTACTAAGACAGGCTTCGGTTTCCTCGGCTGGGCAGAAAGCAGCGATGCCGTAAAGGCAAAGTATCATACAGGTGCAGAGCTTACAAATATCACAGATGATATTGATCTTTACGCAGTATGGTCAACTGATTATTATACCGTTGTTTTCAAAAACTATGACGGTTCGGCTCTTTATGAAACAAATGTTGTATATAATGAAACACCCATATACGAAGGTGAAACACCCGTAAAACCCGGTTCAGCAGATACAAAGTGGGTATTTGACGGCTGGGATAAAGAAATTGTTCCTGCAACAGGTAATGATGAATATGTAGCACAGTTCCATTCTGAAACTGCTGATTATCTTGTTAAGTTCATTAATCCCGACGGAACCGTTCTTGAGGAAATTATGGTTCTCTATGGTGATACTCCCGAATATACAGGCGAAACACCTGTTCTGGAGGCTGATGCTCAGTATACATACGTATTCAGAGAGTGGAACAGAGCATTTGTTCCCGTAGCAGGTGCACAGGTTTACATAGCTGTTTATGACAGCTACCTTAACTCATATAATGTTCAGTTCGTAAACTATGACGGTGAGATTTTACACGAAGGACTTATTGAATACGGTGTTGTTCCCTCGTATAACGGAGCAACTCCCGAAAAGCCTGCCGATGTTCAGAATACCTATACCTTCAACGGCTGGGACAAGAAATTCTCTGCAGTAGAAGGAGATACGGTTTATACAGCTGTTTACAAATCAGCAGTAAGAGCCTATGAAATCAGGTTTGTGAATTACGACGGAACAGAGCTTTATAAGACAACCGTAAAATACGGTGCAACTCCCAAATATAACACAGCTGCACCTTCAAGAGAAGCTGACTTAAGATATACTTATACATTTATCGGTTGGTCTCCCGAAATCGCTCCCGTAACAGGGGATACTACCTATACTGCACAGTATCAGGGTGCAGAAAAGATGATGATCGTTACCTTCTATAATTATGACGGTAATGTTCTTGAATCAAAGTTTATAAAGTATGATTCAATTCCCGAATATACAGGCGAAGCTCCCGTAAGAAAGGCAAATGCTCAGTATACATATGAGTTTATCGGCTGGGACAGGGATTTTGAACCTGTAACGGAAAAGACAGAATATACAGCTCAGTTTGAAGCGGTTATAAATGAATATACCGTAGAATTTGTAAACTTTGATGGCACAGTTCTTCAGAGTGATGTGCTCGCATACGGTGAACTTCCCGCATACGAAGGTGCAACACCCGAAAGAGCAACAGATGCGTATATTTACTCATTCAAGAGCTGGGATAAGAAAATTTCTGAGGTAACAGGAAATATTACATATACTGCTGTATATGACAGACTTGCTGCTGCCTATACAATCAGATTCCTTGATGCAGACGGCACATTGCTTGAAGAAAAGATAGCTGACTATGGTGATATGGCGGCTTATACAGGCGAGACACCCGTAAAGGCATATGACAGTGAATATCACTATACCTTCAGCGGTTGGAATAAGGAGCTTGCCGAAGTAACAGAAAATGCAACATATGTAGCAGTTTACACCGCAACAAGCCATGAATTTACCGAAGACAGCAGCTCTGCTCCCACATGTACGGATGACGGCGCAAAGATTTGCGTATGCGGATGCGGTTATTCTTATACAGTAACAGCTCCTGCAGTAGGACATAAGTACACTTATGTAGTTGACGGTGAAATAGTCACTAAGGTATGTTCGGTATGCGGCGATGAGGTTACTGTTGAAGGCGCAGAAAAAGAAGAAGTTCTCGGCGGCAGTGATTCTGATGAAGATGTATGCGAATACTGCGGTAAGTACCATTACAAGTATCTTCTTCCCTTCGGAATAGGCAGAATCTCCTGCTTTATCGGAAGAATAATTACATTCCTTACAAACCTCTTTGCAGGTAAATAATTCCGGACTGCCCGACGGTCGGAATTTACTGAAGCTTTATAAAACAATGTATTGCCCGGAGATATTTTCTCCGGG
>JAZNEX010000115.1:0-72563 GCA_045588855.1 Acutalibacteraceae bacterium | reverse complement strand
GGAGTACCTTTGTACGCCGTCGGGTAAACCAAAATAAAGCTGAACGCTTTATTTTGGCTCGGTTTGTTCATTCTGCGCATTTTTTCCTAGCCCCTAAAAAGGGGATGTAAAAAAACGAGTTTTTTTACATCCCCTTATTTTCATTTTTTTCTGTAATTATCTTGATCGTCATGCATGGCTATGCCATGATTTTTAAATACTTCTGTAGCAGTTTCAATATCATCAACACGAAGAACAGTCCAGGCTTTTCCCTCTGCCTTTCCGATAAAAGCATACATATACTCAATTGCAATATTTGCATCCGAAAGAACAGAAAGCAAATGAGCCAGACCACCGGGAGCATCATCCATTGCCGCCGCAATAACCTGAGTGCATTTAACCATAACTCCGGAGTCTTTGAGAGCATTAAGAGCAACATCCGGATTATCAACAACTAAACGCAGAATACCGTATTCAGATGTATCAGCCAATGAAAGAGCACTGATATCAACATCATTTTTCTTAAGAACTTCGAGAACAGCAGAAAGACGTCCTACTTTATTTTCAACAAAAACTGACAGTTGTTTCATAATTAAATCTCCTTACATTTTTCTCTTATCGATAACACGCTTTGCCTTACCTTCACTACGTGCAATTGATTTCGGATTAACAAGATGTACACCGGCACTGATACCAAGAACATCTCTGAGACGTTCTTTAATTTGCTTTTCTGTCTTTTCAATAGATTTAATATCGTCTGAGAAAAGTTCCTCGCTCATTTCAACATTAATATCAAAAGTATCAGTATTATTAACACGATCAACGATAATCTGATAATTAGGAGTAATATCACCACTGACTTTAAGAAGTACTTCTTCAATCTGTG
Source organism: Acutalibacteraceae bacterium (assembly GCA_045588855.1). GTDB lineage: Bacteria > Bacillota > Clostridia > Oscillospirales > Acutalibacteraceae > RUG806. The sequence goes on along the minus strand of JAZNEX010000115.1, from coordinate 71,698 downwards.
AGGGGAAAACATTAACACCGCGAATGATAAGCATATCATCAGTTCTTCCCTGTGGTTTATTCATCCTGACATGTGTTCTTCCGCATTTACATTTTTCATAATTAAGAGAACAAATATCACGAGTACGATATCTGATAAGAGGAAAACCTTCTTTAGTAATTGTTGTAAAAACAAGCTCACCCTGCGAACCTGCAGGAAGCACTTCAAGTGTATCCGGATCAATAATTTCCGGGATGAACATATCTTCGCAAACATGCATACCGGCCTGATATTCACACTCATAAGAAACACCGGGACCCATAATTTCGGAAAGTCCGTAAATGTCATATGCCTTAATTCTGAGCTTTTTCTCAATTTCCCTGCGCATATCTTCACTCCAAGGTTCAGCTCCGAATATACCGGCTTTAAGCTTTAAATCACCAATCATTCCGGATTCTTCAGCAGCCTCAGCAAGATACATAGCATAAGACGGAGTACAACATAAACAGGTTGAACCGAAATCAACCATTGTCTGAAGCTGATTTGCAGTATTTCCCGAAGAAGTAGGAATAACGGTAGCACCGAGACGTTCTGCGCCGTAATGGGCACCAAGACCACCGGTAAACAGACCGTAACCGTATGACACCTGAATAAAATCGTTTTCATCCAAACCAATTGCACTCATCATACGAGCTACACAATCAGACCAAGCACTGATATCATTCTCTGTATAGCCTACAACAATTTTTTTGCCTGTCGTTCCGCTGGATGCATGAACTCGTTTTATTTTTTCCATAGGTTCAGCAAAAAGTCCGTAAGGATAATAATCACGAAGATCCTGCTTATATGAGAAAGGAAGTTTATGAAGGTCTTCAATTCCTTTGATATCTTCAGGCTTGAGGCCTGCTTTATCCATACGGACCTTAAAAAGCTCTACCCTTTCATACATTCTTTTGACCTGATTTCTGAGTCTTTTACTCTGAAGAGCTTCAAGCTCTTCTCTGGGCATTGTTTCAATTTTTTCTTGCCACATAATTTTTCCTCCTTTGGAATGGCAGAGGATAAAATAAAAAAATCCTCTGCATAATTTGCAGAGGACGGATATACCGTGTTACCACCTCATATTCGGAATTTTCTCACAAAAACTCCCTCACGGAGTACATTCATACCCCTGCACTGTAACGGGTGCTCCCGTTGTAGCCTACTGTAAATTTTCAGCACACAGCTCACGGAATGAATTCGCATAAAATTCGTTTATGTCTTGCACCAACCGACAATTCTCTGAAAACTTCAAATATGTTACTGGTTTCCGGTCACAGCCTTTGTGATTAAATTAACACATTACCACAAAAATGTCAATATTATTTTGTGTATTTTTTTATTAATCTATTTTATCATCACATTGACAGAATTTTATAAATGTAATAAAATAATTTTAAGAATTTTTGATGGGTGATTTTATGAAAAATACTTCTACAAAAAACAAAAATTATTTTAATCGTAACAAATGGATTTATTCACTTGGAGGAATCGGCAGAGATCTTGCTTATACGCTCTATACTTCATTTCTCTTAACATTTATACTTTATACCAAAAATATTACAGATGGTCAGTTTGCCGCAATCAGCATTATAATGATAATCTGTCGGATTTGGGATGGAATTAATGACCCGATTATGGGTGGAATTATTGAAAACACAAGAACAAAATTCGGCAAATTTAAGCCTTGGATTTTTATCGGCGTTATAACAAATGCAATTGTTCTTGTGCTTATGTATACCATAAATCTTGAAGGTATTGCATTTGTAGTTGCCTTTGCATTCCTTTATATCCTTTGGGATCTCACATATACTATGAATGATATTGCTTATTGGTCAATGGTTCCAGCTCTTTCCAGTGAACCCAGACAAAGAGATGTTATAACTTCAATGGCAAATCTTTTTGCAGGTCTCGGTACAATTCTCGCAAATCTTCTCATCCCTATTCTTACTGTCGGTTCAGGTGCTATTGGAAATAGTGCAGTAACCGGATATAAATTTGTTTCCATTATCATTGCCATCACATTTATAGGTTGTCAGGTATTTGTATGTGCGGGTGTTAAAGAAAAGCCGTTACCTAAGCTTTCTGATAATTCTGAAAAAATCGGCATAAAGAAAATGGTTAAGATAATTTTTAATAACAAGCAGGTACTATGGACTTCACTCATTCTTCTTTTTGCAAGCATGACCAGTGCTTTATTAACGGCCTTCGGTACAAATTATATATATCTCTCATACGGCTATGAAGGATCAAATACAACTCTCTTTGTTGTAGCATATGGTGCTGCGTCAGGTCTAACATTTTTAATTTACCCGATGCTTACCAAAAAATTCACAAGAAATCAGATAATTAAAATGTCTTTCGTTTTGATAATTATTGGCTACATCGCATTTATGTTGACTGAAACTTTTATCAAGAATCAAGAAATAGCATACTATATTCTCTGTGTAGAAGCATTATTTATCGGAATCGGCGGTGCTCTCTTTTATCTGATTGCTGCAATTCTTCTGGCAAATACAGTTGAATACAATGAACTGATAACAGGTGAACGAAATGAAGCATTGATATTCTCTGTGAAGCCATTCATGTCAAAGATGTCAAGCTCTCTTCAGCAGTTAATAATTATGATTGTATATCTTGCAATAGGCCTGACAGATATTACGAATAAAATTGCTGATGCCGAAAATTCAGCAATTTCAAATCCTGAAGTCTGGACTGAGACTTATAAAACCAATTACATTGAAACTGTACTTACTGATGCTACAGACGGTATGACATTCGCACTCAGAGCAGTTATGGCTTTTCTTCCAATTATTTTTATGGGAATCGGATTAATTATTACCATGAAAAAATATAAGATTGATGAAAATGAATATAACCGAATTCTTGCTGCTCTTGAAGAAAGAAAGGAAAAATAAAAATAATGCGTTGTATTATGGTACAACGCATTATTTTTATTTGATAAATTTTTTAATATCATCATTATGACACATTACAATTATATGATCATCAGTAAAAAAGCGAAAATCGGGAGAAACAATAGGTGTTATATGTGCATTTCTTCTTACCGCAATTATATTAAGACTAAATTTTTCACGTATGCGAAGCTCCTTAGCTGACTTTCCTGCCCAACTTTGCGGCACGGATATTTCATAAATTGAATATCCGTCAGATAATGCAAAATAATCAAACACAGAATCACTGCTCTCCTCATTTGCAATACGCATCGCCATATCTTCTTCAGGATATACTACCTCATCGGCACCGTTTCTCAGCAAAAACTTTTTTTCTATATCACGATTTACTTCTGCAATAATTTTTTTTGCCCCAAGCTCTTTTAATAAAGATGAAATCTCCAGTGCCTCGGTGAAATTTCCGCCTAGACAAACAAAACAACAATCAAATTCATCCACTCCAAAGCTTTTAAGAACATTTTCATTTGTGCAATCAGCTATTTTAGCAGAAACTGAATATGAAAGATTAGGCGTTACCATTTCTTCATTTTTATCTGCAATAAAAATATCACATTTTTTTTCATAAAGTTGTTTAAGAAGATGCTGACCGAACGTGCTCATACCAATTATAAGAAATGATTTCATACTTACCTCCGTTTAACCGACTGTTATTGATTCAATAGGATACCGCACAGGGGGTTGTGGTTTTTTTTCGAGCAATGCAAGAGCAAAGGAAATGCTGCCAACTCTACCGCAAAACATTAACAATATAACAATTAATTTGGATACTAAGGATAAGTCTCGTGTGATTCCGGTTGTCATTCCAACAGTACTGATAGCTGAAAATATTTCAAAAAGTACATCATCAAGCGGTAGATTATCTAAACAGCAGATAAGTATCACAGATATAAAAATAAGTGTAAGATTAAATACACAAACAGTTACTGCTTTTCTGTGAGTTTCGTTATCAATTGTTCGTCTGAACAGAACAGGACGAGAAACTCCTCTCAGACTTGAAAACAGATAAGAAAATATAACAGCAATAGTTGTTGTTTTGACACCGCCTGCAGTTGAGCCTGAAGAACCGCCGACAAACATAAGCATACACATAATCAATACAGTACCTTTTGACAGGCAAGAAAAATCAACTGTGTTAAACCCTGCTGTACGGCATGTCACCGATGAAAATAATGAACCGAAAATTTTTTCAGTCAGAGTCATATCTGCAAGAGCATTGTCTTTTTCAATAATAAAAAATAATATAGCACCGACAAAAGTAAGAATAAAGCTTACTGTTAAAACTATTTTTGTGTGAAGCTGATATTTCCTGAAATTTAATTTATTTTCAGCTAAATCATCCCAGACAAGAAAACCGATTCCTCCGATTGTGATTAAAGCCATTATTGTTAAATTAACAATAATATCCCCGGTGAAATTAATCAAAGAGGAAAATTCACCATATATTCCGAACAGATCAAAACCGGCATTACAAAAAGCTGAAACGGAATGAAATATTCCATACCATATACCTTTAGTAACCCCTAAATCACCAATAAATCTAAGCGAGAGAATCAAAGCTCCGATAGATTCAACAAGCAAAGTGCCTGTAATAATTTTTTTTGTAATGTTTTTTAATCCGGCAATATGAGATGCATTAATGCTTTCTGCCATGATTGTCCGATTGCGCAGATTAATATTCTTTTTTGCGAATGACATAAAGAATGTAGCAATAGTCATAAATCCCAGACCACCTGTCTGAATGAGAAGGAGAATTACAAATTGACCGAAAAGTGACCATTGAACCGAAGTATCAGCAACAACCAAACCCGTAACACACGATGCTGAAACAGATGTAAAAAAAGCCGTCATAAAAGAAGCGCCATTACCGTCTGAAGATGAAACAGGCAAAAGAAGAAGTATTGTTCCTATAACTACAATAATACCGAAGCCCACTGCAATTATACGCGTATTGGTAAAACACTTAGTTTTCATCTGAATCACCTAATTTATTGATTAAAGCGATAAGAGTAACAGCTGCATAATGAACTGAAGCTTCCCTGACTATATTTCTGCCGATATCTCCGAAATGCTTTGTAGTTGTTACAGATCTGCCGTTGACTGTAAACCCAAAACAAACAGTTCCTGCAGAAGAATCATTTTCATCAATTGCAGGACCTGCAAAACCAGTGATTCCGACTGCAATATCTGCTCCTGACAATTTAACTGCACCTTTTGCCATTTCAAGAGCGACCTGTTCACTGACAATACCATAATTCCTTATATTATCAGGCTTAACACCAAGCAGGGATATTTTAGCGTCCTCTGAATAGGCAACAAATGAAGAAGACAAAACTTCAGACGCACCTGAAACACTTACTAAATCTGCAGCAAACAACCCGCCTGTACAGGATTCCGCAGCTGAAATCGTTAATTTTTTGAGCTTCAATAAATTAACTAATTGCTCAAAATCATACATTGAATCACATCCTGAATCAAATTTAATTTAACATTGAAAAATTTACAGAAAAGATATAATATAATCTCAATAAAAAAAATGAGGTATAAAAATGAGCTTATATAATAGTCATACACATTCAGGCTATTCACATGATGCAACCGGAAAAATTGAGGATATGATAAAATATGCAATATCAGGTAATTTATCCGGCTTTGCAGTTACTGATCATTGTGATTGTGAATATTCGAAAGATAGAGAAATGATCAGCAGAATAGAAAAATCCTACAATGAAACAAAATTACTAAGTAAAAAATACAGACAGCAGCTTATGATTGCTGCAGGCATAGAAATCGGAGATGCTTTATATGATGAATTTTTTTACAAAAAAATCATAAGCTCATTTGACTGGGATGTTGTACTTTGTTCGGTACATGCTGTTAAATTTGAAAAATATGAAATGCCGTTTTCAACAATAGACTTTTCTGCATTTGACGAAGATATGCTTGAGGCGTATATCAAGAAATACTTTGAAAATCTGTATCAGACCGCGTTAAATTATGATTATGATATACTATGCCATATAACCGTAATTTTCAGATATATAAAATACAAATATAATAAAAATGTTGAAGTCAAACATTACCTAGAACAAATAGAAAGAATTCTAAGAGTTGTAATAAACAGAAATAAAGTTCTTGAAATAAATATCTCAGGTTATAACAATGGTTATTTAATGCCGGACATTGACATAATAGATTTGTATTTACATCTGGGCGGAAAAAAACTTTCATTAGGCAACGATTCCCATAATGCTATCGACATAAATAAAGACATACAGAAAGTCCATAATTTATTAAAAAAACACGGAATCAATGAACTGTACTTTTTTATTAACAGACAAGAACTCTGCTACAATATATAATAAATATACAGATGTACATTTTTTCAGTGCATCTGTTTTTTAATATATAGGAAATTGCTCGCAAAAGTGAGCAATTTGCATATATCAAGAAACACCGATTCCCCCAAGATTGGGGGCAGGGGGTTGATAAATCGTAAGATTTTTTCTTATATTACAGTATCAAGAGAAGTATCTTCAAGAAAAGTATTCAGATTATATAAAAACAAAAGATCAGTGTAATTATAATCAGCCATAACATCTTCGATGTTACCGGAAAAATATCGCGGATCGATTATAATAATATTTTCATAATGAGGAATTAGCATGGGAATAAAACAATTAGCATATGAATCCTTAAATAGTAAAAGATTGCGTCCGTTGACATTCTCTGTAAAAATTCTGATACGTGAGAAGTTTCCGCCAAAGAAGACTTCATATTGATTTTTTGTTTCAAGTTTGTCTTTTTCAAAAAAAGTAGTTTTCTTAGCCTGAGTATCATAATTATGAACAATGAAAGTGTCAGCAATTCCGTCAGGGACTATAGCTACCAGACTATCTGTTGTTTTTTCAACACCGGAAGAAGATGCCAGAGTACCTGAAAAACTATTACTCAGGAGAATATTCTGATAACTGATACCTTCTGTTGTAAGACCTGCCTTGTCTGCAAAATTATTAAAAACAATCTTGGCAGCAGTTGAAGTCCAATGATGGTCGGTCTTCAGGTATAATTCATTACGATTCGGGTGATGTAATAAAGGCTCAACACAATCAATGCACGTATACTTATCACAAATAGTATTATAAAATGTTTCAATACGAGATTGCTGCTTCTCGCAATTCAGAAATGACGGCAGCAATTCCGGTATTATTTCAGTTGAATTTGGTGCAAGAATAAAATACTTATTCTCAATATTATACTTATCAGCAAAATCATTAATGATTTTTGCTTTATTAGTCAGATCGTCAATATTGTATTCAGACGGAACCTCAAACAATCTGTCATTTTTACCGATATAAACTCCGTTGACTTCCTTGTTTCCCAATGCAGACGAAATTATTGTTTTTACCGAAACAATAAAATCCCGGTTGATGAACTGATCTGAAAGATATGTTTCAAAATCAGTCATAAATTTACCTGAAAAAATATTTTCAACCGTAACAACAGGAAACTCGGCGAGTTTTCGGTTTTCAGTTTCGGAATATTCCCTGTCAGGAAGTATAACACCACCGATAAAGAAAACAACAAGAACAAAAAAGAAGGTTGAAATAACCGAAATATATAAAATTGTCGAAATCTTTACATTTTTTAACATCTTCATAAAACACCTGTATCAGAATCGGAAATAAAGGAAAGGATTATAAGTATCTCCTATAAGACAAATAAGACTTACTGTAAAAAGCAAAACAGACAAAACAAATCTGCTAATAATCCTGACTTCATTCTTCTTTAATAATCTGAATTCAGAAAGATTAAATAACTCCGTAGAACAAACACCCATAATAATCAAAAGCAAAGCATTAGACCAGAAAATAAAAACAGAATTGTTATCAATAATGCCATTAAAGCCAAACAACGAAGAAAAGAAAGAAATTATCATAGTAAAATCAGTGCTTGCAAAAAGCACCCAACCGAATAAAACAAAAACAAATGTTATAATTCGACGTAAGAACAACGGAATCTTTTCAATTATTTTACCAAATACATATTTTTCAAGAACCAGCAGAATAAAATAGTAAATCCCCCAAAGTACAAAATTCCAAGATGCACCATGCCATAAGCCGGTAAGAGACCAAACAATAAGCAAATTAAAAATGTGTCTTTTTGTAGAGCAACGATTGCCACCCAAAGGTATGTATACATAATCACGGAACCATGAACTGAGGGTAATATGCCACCTTCTCCAGAAATCAGTTATACTTGTAGCAACATAGGGATGCATAAAATTATCAGGGAAAGAAAAACCGAAAATACCACCGAGACCTTTTGCCATATCAGAATATCCGCTGAAATCAAAATATATCTGAAAAGCGTAAAAGATTATAGCAATCCACGCACCGAGCATAGATAAATTGTCAAATCCAGCCCCGATAAGTGATTCAAAAACTGAACCTGCAGCATTAGCAAGAACAGATTTTTTAGCAAGACCGATAACAAAAATAAAAATACCTTCCGTCACAGCAGATAAAGTCTCATTACGTTCAGATAACTGAGAATCAATATCAGAATATTGAACAATAGGACCGGCAATCAATTGAGGAAACATCGAAATATATAAAGCAAAATTCAGAATATTTCTTTGCACACAAACTTTTTGGCGATATACATCAATAACATATGACAAAATCTGGAAAGTATAAAATGAAATACCGACAGGCAAAGCAGGATCAACATAACTGAAATCAATACCGGGAATCATTAAAATATTATCAGCTACAAATCCGCTGTATTTAAAGAAAAACAATAAACCGATATTAAATATAACAGCAAAAATCATTAAACACTTTCTGCTTCTGCTATTTTCAGTTTTTTCCATATGCAAAGCTATAACATAGTTAAACACAATGCTCAGAAGCATAAGAATAATATTTTTCGGTTCACCCCACGCGTAAAAAACCAAACTTGAAACACAAAGAATCGAATTTTTAAAAATAGTTAACAATTTTTTGCTATTTTTCAGAAATAAAGACGGTAAGTAATACAAGCCTGCCACCAAAGGCAAAAATATTGTCAGAAAAGTAACACTACTGAAAACCACTGATTAAGAACTCCTCTTATAAAATCTTAAGCAACTTTGAATAAATTGCTTCGGCATTGTCATCAATACAGAAAATTAACGCACCGGATGAAACATCAAGAACATAATTATCAATCAACGCCGCTTGTTCAGGAGCATATCCGTTATAAAGATTAAAACGATCTTCGGCATAATCTTCAAAAGACCTAATAATCTCATCATTACTTTCATCAGTAAGCACACCGATAAAAAGCTCATTTACATTCATAACATCATCTGAAGAAAAACACACTACTGAAGAAAACATTGATGAAGACACACCATATTTCTCAGTGATAAAATTTATATTACGTTCGCAAATATCATCTGTTGACATATCAGTAACTAATAACGAACTGATTTCTTCGGCAGATTTAATTGTAGTAACTGATGTTGTGCTGACTGAATATACAATATAAGAAACTGCCAGCAAAACACACAGAATTTCAACAATAAAATATTTTTTCATAAAAAACTCCAAATGATTATTATTACTATTAATTATCAGTCATATTCATTTCAAAATAAAGATGCGGCAGCCATACATCGGAATAAAAATCTTTTGAAAGATGAATTCCATCTCCTCCATAATAGGATTCATCGCCGGGCAGGATGGGATTATTATCAATATAAATAACACCTAATCGATCACACATTTCACTCAAAGCGAAATTATAGGACTCAATTCCGGGATACTGTCTCTGAACTGACGAGGCAACATTAAAAATACCACTGATATAAATTTTCGTATCAGGCAAATCATTTTTTAATTTTGTAATCAGTGCTTCATATAATTCAATAAAGGATTGCCTTGCCGAATCAGTATTAACCAACATATTAATTCCATAATGGAGCACAAGATTACCAGGATTATTAGAAATTATTCGCGGAATACTGTCCTGGAGATGATAAAGACTTGCATTAATCATCGTAGACATATTAGAACTGTCAAGTATAGAATAAGAATTAAGTCCGTGCATCAGAGAGTCACCCGCAAAGAATGTTGACGAAAACAATTGACGGAGAGTAACTTTACCGTTTTTAAGCTGTTGCTGAAGACTATCATAGCTTTCGACACGCTCTTCTTCTCTTCGGATTGCTGCTTCCTCAGCTCTTTTAATTTCAGTGAGCTCTTTAATTTCTTTTTCTATAACCGTTAAATCGGATTTTTCATAATTATCTAATAATTCAATATCAATATCATTATCAGAATAAACTACGACAGCTTCATCCGTTTTATAAGATGAAGCAATAAATAAATTAAAAAACACACCAAATATCAGCAAACAAATAACAGATATCTGTAATACTAATCTTTTCATAAATACTCCGAAATCAAAAAAAAATCAAGCTAGATTTTACAACAAAAATCACTATAAATCAACAGTTTTAAACAATTTAATCTGCAATTTTAATAAATAATATTTTCAAGTTCTTCAACGGTAGAGACAATTATATCAGCACCGTTTTTTAACAGAAAATCTTTATCACGAAAGCCCCAATCTACTATTATACTTTTAATTCCGCAATTAGCTGATGTCTGAATATCAACTTCAGAGTCACCAATGTAAACTGCGTCGCATTTATCTGTTTCGGCATATTTAAGAACTTCCAAAACCGAATCCGGAGATGGCTTCTTTGCAACTCCATCCCTCTCACCAAATGCATAATCAAACAGTCCGTAAAAAAATTTTTCAACAAGAACTTGAACTGCATTATCAGTTTTGTTTGAAACAACGGCAGTTTTAATTCCATGATTTCGTATTTTAATTAACAAATCAATGATTCCGTCATAAGGATGAGTTTTGTCACAGTTATGCAAAGAATAATATTCTTTGAAGCACTCAAATACTCTTTCAATGGTTTCATCCGAACAACCATCGGGTACAGATCGATCTATTAATTTTTTAATTCCGTTACCAACAAAAGATCTGATCTGATCAATGGTTCTTTGAGGAAGATTATTAGATTCAAGGGCTTGATTAACAGCATCTGCCAGGTCATCAAGAGTATCAAGAATAGTTCCGTCAAGATCAAAAATTACCAATTTATATTTCATAATATTTCACCTGTGTTTAACCCGATTTATAAGATAACATTTAACAAAAATCAGAAATATCAATAGACTGAAACCAAAAAAGCCGCCGGGGTTACCGACGGCTAAAAAACATCAGAATATTATTTTATTTTTTCTTTTCCCAACCGTCAAAGATCTCATCAAATTCATAAACATTATGTTCATCCTTTGTGTGGTTGGTGTACCAAACCTGAGCAAAGAAGGGGTTTGACTTTGCAATTTCATCATAATTCCACTTCTTTTCAGGAATATAACATTCAGGACACCAATGGCCACCAAGAAGAATAAGATTGGGGCTTGCTTCAAATTCAGCACCACAGCAACCGCACTTCCACTTAAGCTTAGTAACAAGGTCACCTTTCTTCATCTTCTTGCTTACAAGCTCACCGCCTCTGAATTCAGCAGCTTTCTTCATATCTTCGATATCAAGTTCGCTCTTGGGCTTGCTTTCATCATAACCATGATCAAGCAGATACTTCTCAGCAGCTTCGTTTCTCTTATCAGGGCTTTCAAGCTTGAAGTTATCCCAAGTATTGGGAATCTTAAGATAATCCTCATATGAGCCGTAATAAGCGGAAAGTCTGACAGGATCCTTAGTCTTGATCCAATCAAGAGTACCCCATCTTTCAGTCATAGCAATCTTCTTCATAAAGGGTTTTGCACATGCACCGATGAGCTTCTTTGTGGGGATATACTTGGGAATTCTGAAATAGAATTCAACCTGATTTGCCATATGATCAAAATAATCCTTAACAGGCATATTAGCACGGAAATGGAGATAATCTTCAAGAATATCACCGTCAGCATAATACTGACCATGGAAGTTCTTTGTAGTAAACCAATTGGGATCAAAGAGAGTCTTGGGAGAACCGAGACCGATACAACCGAGAAGAAGCTCTTCAAATTCAAAGTTTGTAAGTCTGTATTCTTTACCTGAACCAATGTTATAGAATCTTCTGAAGAATTCTTCGGGGAGATCTTCGGTAACAAAGTTTCTCATAAGACGACCGGAGTCTTCAACAGTACACCATTCAAGCATACCGTTAAGAGGAACATGATACATAATGGGTTCCATATTATGGAGAATTGCAGGATAAAGAATACCTGACTGACGCATAACAACCCAATGCTTGATACCGCTTTCAACAAATACTCTTTCAGCCATAACCTTAGAAATAGCATAATGGTCATATACAGAAACCTTGATAGGGTCACCACATCTGCCCCAATGTATGGGAATATTTCTGTCACCTGTTTCAGCAACAGAACCTATGTAACATACTTTGATATCATCAGCATTAGGCTGAGCAAGAACTGCCTTACAGATATTTTCAGCAGCACCGACATTAACCTTTCTTGTTGTGTAAGGTTTATAGTCAGCTGCAGGAGAAACCATACCACCGATATGAAGAACATAGTCTGCACCGGTTATACCCTTAAGGATTGAATCGTAATCAAGGAAGTCACCCCAGATAATTTCAACATTCTTTTTGCCCATATAAGGAAGAAGAAGTTCTTTATTCTTATCGCTGGGACGAGCAAGGAAATTGATTTTTACATCACCAAGTTTGTAGAGCTCCTGAAAAGCAGCCCAACCCATATTACCGGTACCACCGGTAAGGAATACAGTTTTCATTGAGTATTACCCCCTAAAAATATTATATAAATTATACCTTGGACTGAATAATAAGTAAATAAAAATCAAATATATTTACTGTAAATTAATAATTAATTCATAAAACTAATCAGAAAGTAAACAAAAGATGTATGAGATTAACATAAAGACTCATAAGTATCTTCTGAATTTTGCCCATAACAGCATCTGCCATAGTGATTTCACCGAATTCAAGAAGATGCTCACCACCATTAAGAATATAATCTGAAACAGTAAGAACTTCTGTAGTGTAATCAACAGTATTGCTTTCATTTATAGTAATAAGACGAAGACCGCGAACAGAATTATCACCGTAAGATTCAAAGCTGGCACCGGGAGTGTTGACAATGTCAACACCCTTCTTGTTTACTGTATAGGTATTAGGATGGTCATGGCCTGAAAATACAGCAACAACATCACCCGTTTCAGCAAAAGCATCAAGCTGACCATAGTTATAATAACCGGGACAGGGAGCTTCAAGAACAAATCCGTCTTTAATATCACGTACAAAAGGAAGATATGTGTAACTCTTCTGATCGAAATTAAGTGTAAGAGGTCCGAGATTAACAGGGCTTTCTATAAAGAGCTCTTCAAAAGCTTCCTGAACAACAATATGCTGGAAAGCCATTGCATGAACAGTATTACCATTATTCGCATCCTTAACTGCTGCCGAAGTATTTTTATACCATTCAATCTGGTCTTCATGAACAGCATCATAACCAAGACGATTTCCGTCTTCATCATATGTATAAGAATTGGAATCAAACATATAAAGATTATAAGCTATGCTGTTTCCGTCTGAGCTTTTAACAGTAAGATTATGAGTGCCGACACCTGTAAGCTCAGGATCAGCATCATAAGCAAGACAATATTCTCCGCCATACTGCTGATAAAGAGCAAGAAGCTCCTCTCGTGAAACACCCTGTTCATCATCGTGATTACCGAAAACCAAAGTAAAATATGTGTCCGTTTCGATAAAAATGTTACAAAGCTCTTCTATAGCTGCAGCTTTTGTTTCAGCTGAAGCGACAGTGTTATCACCGCCGAGAATGACAATATCAGGATCATAAATTTCAATCATATCTGTAATAAACTGTTTTGCAGTCTTATGAAGAGGATAATTATCCTGAATATCACAGATATTAAAAATTCTAAATTCTCCGTTTTCATCAAATCTGAGTACATCATTATCGCCGGAAACCGAAGCAAATGAAACTGTTGCTGAAGCAAAAATCATTACAACAGAAAGAACAATTGAAAGAATTTTTTTCATTTTACATTCCTCCTAAATTTTTTCACAATAATTTTACTACTATTGCTAACTAAAGTCAAACATGTTAATCATTTTCAGCAAATAATACAATTTATTTTTAATTAATTGTTGAATTCAACAGAAATAAATTTCTAGTGTTTATTGTATTGATAAAATTATAGGGATGATTTATTATAAAACAAAGAAAAGAAAGGATTGATTATATGAATAAGCCTGTTCTCGGAATACAATTATATACTTTAAGAGATTTTTGTCAGAATGCAGAAGATTTTGATGATATTCTGTCATATTTATCAGATATCGGAGTTTCTGATGTACAGATATCAGCTATCGGTCCCATCGAGCCTGATATTCAGAAAAAAATCCTTGACAAACATAATATGAAAGTTTGTGTTACACATAAGCCTCTTGAAAGATACGTCAATGACACTGAAAATCTTATAAATGAGCATAAAATAATTGATTGTTATGCATTAGGTCTCGGCGCTGCTCCTGAAGAATCAAGAGGCACCAAAGAAGCTGTTGATGCTTTTATTTCTAAAATCAATACATTTTTGCCTGCACTGAAAGCAAACGGAATGACATTCAACTATCACAATCATGATTTTGAGTTTCTGAAAATGGACAACGGTGAAACAATGATTGATTATCTGATTGATAATACAGATCCTGAGGCTTTTCACTTTATTCCTGATGTTGCATGGATTCATTATGCAGGTGCAGATCCTGTGGAATATCTGAATAAATTAAAAGGCAGAGTTAAGGTTTGTCATTTCAAGGACTACAATATAGTTGACGGAGAAAGAAAATTCTGTACATTAGGTGAAGGCAGAGTTGACCTCAAGGCTTGCTATAATGCTTGCAAAGAGCTCAACATCCCCTATATTATGTACGAACAAGATATCGATTGGATTGACAACGATGCCAAGAAAGCAACCAAGCTTTCATGGGAATTTATGCAGACTCTTGATAAATAATTATTTATATCATTTCGTAATAAGAAAACGGCAGAGGAAAAGTCCTATGCCGCTTTTTTATTTCATTTATTAATCATATCAATGAGTCTGAGAAGTGTCAGTCGTTTTCTCATATACGGAGAATACTTAACACATAATTCAAAAAAGGATTGATCTTTACCGATATCTGAGACACTGATTTTACAGCCTGCCTTTTGCATAGCAAGCTTACAATCCTCATAAGAAGGGACAGATCGGATAATTCGTCTGATTTCATCCCAGCACTCCCCTATTTTTTCAGGTTGAACATAATCAACAATATTTTCAGGGAAATTAAGTTTTCTGACATCATCTGCCATATCACCGTAAACTTCAAAAACTTTTTCCCAATCAACATATTCTTTAACGCCGGTCACGGTTTCAAGTTCAGCAAGCTTATTGTAAAGCTTTAACATTTCTAAGGTACAAACACCTACATCCTCACCATGATAATTAGGAATAATTCCTTCAGGAAGCTGAAGACATTCTATGAGATGTGCAACTATATGCTCACTGCCGCTGGCGGGTCTAGAATTTTTTGTAAAGCTCATTGCAATACCTGTCATCAGCAGACTTTCAAAAATCTTACCTGCGGTCTCTTCATTATCAACAGTAACACAGTCCGCCAATTCAATAAGCAAATCTACGGCGGATTTTGTCAATTCGGCAACTCTTTCACAATAATATTCACCTGTCAGAAGATTGGAGATTTTCCAATCAATGAGACCGACGTATTTTGCAATCATATCTCCGAATCCTGAAGATTTAAGTTGAACAGGTGCTTTTGAAAGAATTTTCGTATCTCCGATAATAACCTCAGGGCTTTTTGCGGGATAAGAAGATTTAAATCCGAACTTTACTATAGGAGATGAATCGGATGCAAAGCCATCCATAGAAGGAGCAGTAGCAAAAATGCAAAGCTTTTTATTCTGTCTGGCACAGGCTAGTCTGCAAGGATCATTTACTGAACCCGTACCGACCGATAAGACTGCGATATCTTTATCCCTGATCAGATTTTCAATTTCTTCAACATGGTACATTTCTGCTACACGAATATTATCATAAATCTTTTTTGTAACAGAAAAACCTGAAAGAGCTTTTTCAATACCATTAGCTGACGACAATGTATTTTTATCGGCAACCAATAAAAGATTATCAGGAAAAGCATTTCTGCGAAGAATATCTCCGGTCTCATCCATCATTCCGGAGCCTATACAAACATCCTTTATTGTTGTAGAATGTTCTCTCCCGCAATCACAAGGCTGTTTAAATTCTTCGATTATTTTCATTATGTTATTCATAAATTCACCTCAGATCAAATATCATTGAGATAATCAATCAGAACATTTACATTTTCGGGGAAATGTTCAATTTCTTTAGAATAGAGTCTGCAGATTTCTTCAAATGAAGCGGCACAAGTTAATGAAATCAAAGCGCATATTTTACATGAAGACAAAATAAACAAAGCAATTGAATAAATATCAACATCATTAACCGCTTTGAGATAATACCTGTAAACAAAATAACGACAAACTTCACAAATCCGGTCATTTAGCAAAGAAATATAATTATTTAATTCTTTATCTGTTATGCTGCAATCTTGCGTTTGGTAAATAAATTGCTTCCATTCGTCAGTCAATATCTCACAATCATTTTTCAGAATACAAAGATAATCTTTCAGAAAATTAAAATCTATATCAATATGCTCCTGAAAATAAACAAGATCAATATCCAATAAATCATCAGCAGCGGTATCAAGAATAATTTTCTGTAAGCCGAAGAAATCCGCCGAACTGAAATCAAGAATATAACTGCGACTACTGATAAGCTTATCAAGTATTTCATCTGCGCCCGTATAATCTGGTTTCGGATAAGCGTTAAGATTCAAATTATTAACTATTAAAGTATTAGCAGCAGTACAAGATAAAGAAAGTGCAATTTCAGTAAAACCGTCATATTCTTCAATAAAACGAGGATGTTGTCTGCAAACCTTAGGTGTAAAATCTTCACCGTAAGCAATATGAATATCACAAAGTTTTTTATCATTCAGAAAAGGACAATCTCCGTTTTTTAGTTCAAAACATAACTCACCGTCAGAATTAAACTTAATGCTATCCTTGATTGTTAAAGAAAAATTATCATTAATAAGTTCATATTTATCTGAGGTTGATTTATCAACATTAATTTCCCATTTCGCGCAGCATGTATCGGGACAATCGGAAGCTAAACAGCTAAAATCATTATAATATGACGGATAGTAATACAACATAGCCAACACCTAAAAATGCGCCGTGTAAACACGGCGCAAAAAATTAATTATATTGAAATTTCCATTGCAGTGTCATAGAGTGAAAGATCAATAGATTTTTTCATATTAAGAGCTTCTACAATATCAAAATCAACGATCTTTTCTTTCTGCATAGCAACAACACGGTTACCGATACCGTTAAGAAGCAAGTGAGCAGCATAAGAACCCATCTGACTACCTACAACTCTGTCTTTAACAGATGGTGAACCGCCACGCTGAACATGACCGAGCACAGTTGCTCTGGCTTCAACACCAAGATTATGCTCAATATATTTTGCAAGAGCGCTTACGCCATTGATTCCCTGTGACTCAAGCTTTTCATTTACACCTTCAGCAACAACGATAATAAAATGACGCTTACCTGTCTTCTGAGTACGTCTCATTCTTTCAAGAATATCTTTTTCAATATCAAATTCAAGTTCGGGAATAAGAATTGAAGTAGCACCTACAGCTATACCTGCATTAAGAGCAAGGAAACCTGCATGTCTGCCCATAACCTCAACAACAGTACATCTGTCATGAGATTCACTGGTATCCCTGATTCTGTCAACCATATCCATTATAGTGTTAAGACATGTATCATAACCGATTGTATAATCACAACAAGCTATATCATTATCAATAGTTCCGGGAACACCAACACAATTGATACCGCGCACAGAAAGATCACGTGCACCCTTGAAAGATCCGTCACCACCGATGCAGACGATTCCCTCAATACCGTTTTCCTTACAGATATTAATAGCTTTCTGCATACCTTCTTCTGTACAAAATTCCTTACTTCTTGCAGAGTAAAGCATTGTACCGCCGCGATGGATAATATCAGAAACACTTCTGAGATTCATCTCATACATATCGCCCACCATAAGACCTGCATAACCGCGTCTTATGCCAAGTACTCTTACGCCGTTTTCACAGCCGGTTCTTACAACTGCTCTTATAGCAGCATTCATACCGGGAGCATCGCCGCCACTGGTTAAAACAGCAATAGTTTTCATAGTTCTTCCTCCTGAGGATTATCATAATTACCTAAATATAATATAGGCAAATGAAGATAATGTCAACAATAAAATTGAAAGAGTAACAAATTTCAACAATTATAAGCGTAATACAACATTATTCTCTCCCAAAAACTTTTTGAGTCCTCTTATTAATTCAGGACTATCAGCAGTTCTGATACCGGTAGAGAAATTATATTGCTTTGTATCATTATAATAGAGAATAACAGGGATATTACCTTCAAAAATAGAACACATCTTCTGCGATTTAATACAGTCATCAGCATCCTTTGAAGAAACCTTCAAAAATAAGCCCTTATTGGTCTTTTTCTCAACGGGTTTAACAGACGCAGAAGCAGGTTTTGCACCGGAAGTCTCATCGGGCGCAGAATTTACCGGGACTTCCTTTGCATAAGCACTGTAGGCACTCTGGCGAAGAGCATAATCTCTTTCCGGGAGCTTATAATCCTTAAGATAAGCCTCATCATCAGGAATCTCTCTTAACGGAACAACTTCTTCGCACAATAATTTAGGAATTTCATCATCCTTCAAAGAAACCTTACCGGTGAGCAAAATAATTTCATCCTCAATAAAAAATTCACTGTACTTGTCGAATTTTTTCGGGAAAACCAAAACTTCAATACTGCCATATATATCTTCCATTGTAAGAAAAGCCATAGTAGTATCATTTTTTGTGATTTTCTTCCTCACGATAGAAAGAATTCCAAGCAATCTGATCTTATCCCCGTCTTTGTACATAGAATCAACTTCGGTGACAGATGAATTAATAATATCGGAAGTTTTTGCACTTCCGAGACTCTGTGCAAGCTTCTGATGTTCAGTCATCGGATGACCTGACATATAAAGACCTGTAGTTTCCTTTTCCATAGCAAGACGCTGCTTTTCAGGAAATTCTTTAATGTCAGGGGGAACAGGTTCAATGGCCTTAGCTAATGAAGAACCTAAATCAAACAAACCTATCTGACCGTCAATTTTACCTTTTTTATCATTATCAAGAGCTGTAAGAGTTTCCTCTATCATATTATACATCTGATTACGGTTTAGACCAAAACAATCCATTGCGCCGCTCTTAATAAGGTTTTCAAGAGCTCTACGGTTAAGTTCCTTACCATAACAACGTTTGCAGAATGAATAGAATGTTTCAAAAGGACCGTTTTCATTACGTTCTCTGAGAATTTCTTTTATTACACCGCTACCAAGATTTTTAATAGCAAGCAATCCGAATCTGACATTATCTCCGACAACGGTAAACTTTTCTTCAGATTCATTAACACTTGGCGGTAATACCTTAAAACCGAGATTAGAATGACATTCATTGATATATCCGACAACCTTATCAGTATTATCAAGAACAGAAGTAAGCATAGCAGCCATAAACTCCTGCGGATAATAACAACGAAGCCATGCGGTCTGATATGTAACATAAGCATATGCAGCAGAATGAGATTTATTAAATGCGTAGGAAGCAAAAGATGCCATATCATCAAATATTGCGTTTGCCGCATCTGCACTGATACCTCTTTTGATACAACCGTCACATTTTGACCCACCATCAGTTCCGTCTGAGCCATACAGGAAAAACTTTCTCTGTTGTTCAAGAACATCAGCCTGCTTTTTTGCAACAGCTCGACGAACCATATCAGCAGCACCGAGTGAATAGCCTGCAAGCTCACGGAAAATCTGCATAACCTGTTCCTGATAAACAATTGTCCCGTATGTAACATCAAGAATAGGCTTAAGCTCAGGAGTGTGATATTTGATATTATCAGGATCCTGTCGGTTAGCAAGATATGCAGGAATGAAATCCATAGGACCCGGTCTGTACAGAGCAATAACAGCAATAATATCTTCAAGATTATGAGGCTGCATATTAATCATAAGAGAACGTATACCACCGGATTCACACTGGAACACACCGAAAGTGCCGCCTTCACCAAGCATCTTATAAACGCCCTGATCATCAACATCAATTTTCATTATATCAAGATCGGGGTCTTTCTTATGAATCATCTTTACAGCGTCATCAATAACAGTAAGAGTTCGAAGACCAAGAAAGTCCATTTTGAGAAGACCGAGAGCTTCAACCCAGCCTTTATAATACTGAGTAACAACAGAATCACCGCTTTTAAACAACGGAACATATTCATCAACAGGCTTATCACATATAACAACACCTGCTGCGTGCATACCAGTATTTCTCGGCATACCTTCTATTTTTATTGAAGTATCAAGTACTTTCTTGACAAGAGGATTTGAATCATAAATTTTCTTAAGCTCCTGATTGGACTGAAGAGCCTTTTCTATTGTCATTCCGTTTTCCTGCGGAATTTCCTTCTGAATTGCAGAACAATCGGCAACGCTCATTCCGAGAACCTTACCGACATCTCGTACACAACCTCTCGCTGCAAGAGTACCGAATGTGGCAATCTGAGAAACATGATCAGCACCGTATCTGCGAACAACATAGTCAATAACTTCCTGTCTTCTTTCATAACAAAAGTCAATATCAAAGTCAGGCATACTGACTCTCTCAGGATTAAGGAAACGTTCAAAAAGCAAGGAATAACGCATCGGATCAATATCAGTAATACCACAGGTATAAGCAGCAATACTACCTGCACCTGAACCACGTCCGGGGCCAACCGGAATACCGATGCTTTTGGCATAGTTAATATAATCCCATACTATAAGAAAGTAATCAATGAACCCCATCTGATTTATGATACCGAGTTCATAATTGAGTCGATCCATATATTCCTGAGGATAGTCCTCACCATAACACCGTACCATGCCCTTATAACAAAGATCAGAGAAATACTCAAAATGATCACGATTATCCGGAACTTCAAAAATAGGAAGCTTTGTATTACCGAATTCAAATTCAACATGACATCTTTGCGCAATCAGGTTAGTGTTTGAAATTGCATCAGGAACATCGGGAAACAGAGCAAGCATCTCATCACCGGACTTGACATAGAATTCATCTGTCTCAAATCCCATACCCGTATCCTCTTCAATTGTATGCTTTGTTGCAATGCAAACTAATATTTTCTGAATTTCAGCATCTTCTTTTGTTATATAATGCGCGTCATTTGTAGCTACAAGAGGAATATCAAGTTCACGAGCAAGCTTAATTATGATCGGATTTGAAGCTTTCTGATCAGCAATACCGTGATCCTGAATTTCAAGAAAATAATTATCCTTTCCGAAAAGATCCCGGTACCATAAAGCAATTTCCTTAGCCTTCTCATAATCTCCCTTAAGAATAGCCTGAGGAATTTCACCTGCAAGGCATGCAGAAAGACATATTATTCCTTCATGGTATTTCTCAAGTAGTTCTTTATCAACTCTCGGCTTAGTGTAAAAGCCTTCCGTCCAGGCTGCGGACACCATTTTGATTAGATTCTGATAACCGGTCTGATTCTCAGCCAACAGCACAAGGTGATATCGCTCATTATCAAGGCCGTGAACTTTATCAAATCTGGTTCTTTGTGCAACATAAACCTCACAGCCGATTATACCGTTAATTCCTTCAGCCTTACATGCCTTATAAAAATCAACGGCACCATACATAACACCATGGTCAGTCAAAGCAATATGCTTCATACCGAGCTCTTTTGCGCGCTTTATAAGGGGTTTAATTCTGCACGCACCGTCAAGAAGAGAATATTCGGTATGAATATGTAAATGAGTAAATTCTGTCATATTATTTTCCCTGTCCGTAATAAGCGTTTTTACCGTGTTTCCTCATATAATGTTTTTCAAGAAGATAAGACGGAATAGATTCTGCAGATTCATTAATATGTAATGTCTTGAGAGCCATTTCACAAACAATTTCAAGAGTACCGGCGTTTTTTGCAGCTTCTTTTGCAGATTTTCCCCAAGTAAAAGGACCGTGAGAACGGACAAGTACCGCAGGAACAGCATTTTCATCAATTGCATTTTCACGAAAATGAGTTACTATTACTTCGCCCGTACTTTTTTCATATTCGCCATTGACTTCTTCAGAAGTAAGCTCTCTTGCGCAAGGAACTTCACCAAAACAGAAATCCGCGTGTGTTGTACCGTAAGGAGAAACACATTTACCTGCCTGAGCAAAGGCAACAGCGTTGATCGAGTGAGAATGAACAACACCGCCTATTTCGGGGAAGTTACTATAAAGAACGGCATGAGTCGCAGTATCAGACGAAGGATTAAGCTCTCCTTCTACTTTATTACCGTCAAAATCTACAATAACCATCATTTCGGGAGTAAGATCTTCATATTCAACACCCGAGGGCTTTATTGCAAAAACTTTTTTTTCTCTGTCACATTCAGATGCATTACCCCAAGTAAAAGGAGCAATACCAAGTTTATATAGCATCATGTTAGCCTTATAGGCTTTTTCTTTAATTTCTCTGTACATATTATTTCAGCTTTCTGATAAGGGAGCTCAGCTCAAGCTCTTTAATAAAAGTATTGATCTCAGTGTCCTTATTTATATAAACAAATTCAATATCAAGAATATCTGCAAAGTCACGCATCATATCTGCAGTTACATCATAACTGAGAACGGAGTGATGAGCAGCACCGGCATATATCCATGCTTCAGCAGAAGTTTTCAGATTCGGATCAGGCTTCCAGAGTACCGCAGAAACAGGAAGATTGGGCGTTTCATTAACCTGTTCAACACACTCAACATCGTTTACAATCATCCTGAGTCCGTCACCCATATCAACAAGTGAAACAACTATAGCCTTGCCGGGTTTTGATTTAAATACAAGACGTGCAGGGTCTTCCCTTCCGCCGATACCAAGGGGGAACACCTTAATTTCAGGTTTAGTGGCAGCAATTGTAGGACAAACTTCAAGCATATGAGCACCCATAATCATTTCATTACCCGGCTCAAAATGATATGTATAATCTTCCATAAAAGCAGTACCGCCGGACATATCAGAACTCATAGCTTTAAGAATTCTTGTCATTGCAGCAACCTTCCAGTCACCTTCTGCCCCAAAACCGTAACCTTCAGACATCAGATCCTGTGAAGCAAGTCCCGGGAGCTGTCTGAGCCCCTGAAGATCTTCAAAGTTTGTATGGAAAGCGGTAAATCCTCTTTCATCCATAAACTTTTTGATTGCAATTTCTTCTTTAGCCTGGTATCTGACTGCTTCAATATTATCTGTAGAAAAGATATATTTTTCTGAATATACCTTCATCTGAGCATCAATTTCTGCTTCACTTACTTTATCAAGTTCAGCAATAATATCACCGACACCGTAATGTTCAATTTCCCAGCCAAGCTTCATCTGAGCTTCAACCTTATCACCATCAGTAACAGCAACGCTTCTCATATTGTCACTGATTCTGAGCACTCTTGTTCTTCTGCTTTCAAAAACACCTACTGCAGCTCTCATCCAGGTTGCAATCTCGTATCTGAATTGTTCATTCTCCCAATGACCTGCAATAACTTTCCGCTTTATACCCATACGAGTGCCGATATAGCCGTGTTCTCTGTCACCATGAGCACTTTGGTTAAGATTCATAAAATCCATATCAATTGCTGACCATGGAATATCACGATTAAACTGCGTATTGATATGCAGATAAGGCTTCATCATTTTGCTGATGCCTGATATCCACATTTTTGACGGAGAAAAAGTATGCATCCATGTGATAATACCTGCACACATAGGATCATTATTAGCCTTAATAACAGCAGCTTCAATTGCCTTTGATGTTGTTACACATGGAAGAAATTCAACAGTACACGGAATAACAGGGTCAGCATTAAATCCGTCTGCCATAATTTTTGCATGAGCATCAACTTCTTTTAATGTTTCATCTCCGTAAAGATGCTGTGAGCCGACAAGAAAATAAAACTTATATTTTTTCATATATGATACCTCTTATACAGACTTTTTGATTTCTTTGAGACGCTTCATAACATCATTTGCACCACGTCCGAAATAATCGTGAAGAATTTTATATTCAGCATAAAGCTTATCGTAAACCTTTACTGCATCAGGATTAGGCTCATACTTTGTATCAAGAACCTTGCCGAGCTTGGATGCTGCAGAAAATACATCGTCATAACCACCCTTATCTTTGCCTGCAGCTACAGAACCGAAAATTGCCGAACCGAGAGCACCTCCCTGATCACTGCCTGCAATCTTTATGGGAAGATTAAGTATATCGGAGTAAATCTGCATAGTCATCGGATCTTTTTTTGCAATTCCGCCGGCTGCATAAAATTCATTTACTTCAACACCATATTCACGGAATGTCTCAATTATCATTCTTGTTCCGTAAGCGGTGGCTTCAATGAGAGCACGATAAATTTCCTCCGGCTTTGTAAGAAGAGTCATACCGAGAATCATACCTGTAAGATCAACGTCTACAAGACAAGATCTGTTACCGTTCCACCAATCAAGCGCAACCAGTCCGCTTTCACCGGGCTTGTATTTTTCTGCCTTTTCACGAAGATATTTATGAATATTCATTCCTTTTGCCTTTGCTTCTTCATAATAAGATGCAGGAAGACAATTATCAATAAACCATTGGAAATGATCGCCTACACAACTCTGACCTGCCTCGTAACCGAAGAAACCGGGAAGAATACCGTCTTCAACAACACCGCACATTCCTTTAACCTGTTTTTCTTCATTTCCGAGAAGCATATGACAGGTAGAAGTTCCCATAATTGCCAGCATTTTTCCTGCCTCAGCAATACCTGCAGCAGGAACAAATACATGCGCATCAATAATGGCAGTAGCAATTGCTGTACCTGCATTGAGACCGAGCTTTTCAGCCATAGCTTCAGTCAGTTCGCCTGCTTTAGAGCCCATGGGAGAGATATCAGTAGAAAGCTTATCTTCAATAACATTTTCAAGTCTTACGTCAAGTGCTCTGAAGAAATCCTTTGACGGATACCCTGTTTTTTTATTCCACATTTCCTTATAACCGGCACAACAGGAGTTTCTGTTTTCTTTTCCGCAAAGCTGCCATACAACCCAGTCAGCTGCTTCAATAAAAGTATCAGCTGCATCATAAATTTCCGGAGCTTCATCAAGTACCTGCCATATTTTAGGAATTGCCCATTCGGAAGAAATCTTTCCGCCATAGTTTTTAAGCCAGGGTTCATTTCTCTCTTCTGCAATTTCATTAATCTTATTTGCAAGGTGCTGTGCAGCATGATGCTTCCACAATTTAACATAAGCATGAGGCTCATCCTTATACTCCTCAAGAAAACAAAGCGGTGTGCCGTCCTTCTTTGCAGGAAGAATTGTGCATGCAGTAAAGTCAAGTCCTATACCGACAACATCATCCTTAGAGACTCCGCTTTCCTTAAGCACCGCAGGAATGGTATTATAAAGAACATCAAGATAATCCTGAGGATGCTGCAAAGCCCAGTCAAAACCAAGCTTTTTGCCCGAAGGAAGACACTCTGACATAACTGAATGGGGATATTCAAACACAGCTGAAGAAAGCTCCTCACCTGTTTCATTATTGACAATTAATGCACGGCCAGAAAGAGTACCGTAATCAACACCGATAGAAAATTTAGCCATATTTTGTTCCTCACTTTCAAATTATTTTTTTTCCGGATTAAATGCTTTAATATAAATAGTATTGTAAATATGATATATTACAAATCCCGGTTTTGAAGCCGGAGGCTTTTTAATATTTTTAACTCGGGTGTAATCAACTTCTACCATCCCTCTATCCTTAACAGAGGAAAAGAAAGCAGCAACTCCTGCAGCAAATTCCATCGCAGCATTGGTCGGCTCTCTGCCGTTTAGTTCAAGTATAACATGAGAACCGGGAGCTTTCTGCACATGAAACCAGATATCATTCTTTGAAGCTTTTTTGAATGTAAGATTTTCATTCTGAAGATTATTTCTTCCAACATAAACTCTGAATCCGTCCGGACAGTCAAACTCCAACAAAGGAACAGGTTTATGCTTTTTATTTTTAGTGCCGGTTTTACTCTTTAGAAATCCTGCACCTGACAACTCAGCTCTTATTTCAGAAAGCTCAGCTTCGGTAGATGCCCTTGACAATTCATCCTTAACAGACAAAAGATACTCAAGATCATCAGTTGCTCTGGAAATTAATTCGGTAAGCATTTTTTGTGCAGTCTGAGCCTTGCGATACTCTTTGTAATACCGCTGAGAATTGGCAGAAGGTGAAAGATGAGGTAAAACAGGAATAGAAATGAGATTATAATTATCATAATAATTCTGAACCTCATAAACATTGCAACCTTTTTGCAAAGAATACATATTAGCATTAATCAACTCAGCAAAAAGTCTCTTCTGATCCATATTTTCACATTCTGAAAGCTCCTGAGTCTGCACATTGATTTTTTTTGAAGTTCTTTCAATCAAAGAGTCAACTGTTCTGAATAAATCATCCGCTTTGTTTTTGGCACGCTGAAGTCGTTCTTTTTCAAAATAAAATAAATCAAGCACAGCTGAAAGAGTATCTTTATGATTAATTCTTGCGCTGTTATCATAAAAAGTAAGCGGCATATATGAAAAATCAAGAAATTCACCGGAATCAGCAGTCAGGTATGTGACATTTGGTTTATTCTGCAATACGATGTTCTTCAGAAGACTGATTTCGTGATGCAACCGCTCTTTTATAGAAGCGGTCACAGAATTAATGTCAATATCTCCCAGGGATACTCTGTATGAAAGTTCTTTTGAAATCAACGGTGAAATACCCGATAACGAAGATAATACTGCGGAAGACAATTTTTTATCCTTATGGCTTATTATTGAATCAATAATGGTCTCCTCTGAGTCAACAAGTAAATCACATTTGCTCTGTTGAGGAGGAAGCTTATATTCAATCTGAGGTAAAACCAATCTGTAAGAAGATTTTGAAGCATCTACACGTTTCAATGCATCGATAATAACGCCGTTTTCATCAAGCAGAATACAGTTGGAAAACTGAGACATAATCTCCACAACAAGAGTCCGTTGAACTCTGTCGCCGATTTCATTAGTTGCATCCATATCAATCATTAGTATTCTGTCAAAACCAACCTGACGAATGTCTTTTATGACTGCTCCCGACAACTGCTTTCGGAAAAGCATACATATCATCGGAGGAGTCATAGGATTCTCTAATGTATAATCAGTGAAATTGATTCTGGGTGAATTACCCGAAACAGAAATAAATAATTTCCTGGTTTCAGTACGAGTACGCAACTGCAGAACCAACTCATATTTTGCAGGCAAAGATATCTTATCGATTTTTGCTCCGATTGCGAAATCTGCAATTTCATTTTTCAGAAAATGAAGAAAAATGCCGTCTATCCCCATTTAAATCTCCGTAACAATTGAATTTTTTTCTGTATAATCAAGAACAGAAACAGTATTAAATTCTGCACTGACTAATTCTTTGAGCTTTCTGACAATGTGAATTTCGGTTTCAAAATGACCGCATGCAAACAAACAAATACCCGAATTTTTTGCATCAAGAAACTCATGATAGGATGCTTCTCCTGTAATAAAAGCATTGCAGCCTAACGCCGCAGCATCATTAACGAAATCAGCACCGGAACCGCAACAAACACCGATACGCGTAATTTTTCTATCTGTTCTGCAAAAGGTTACTATTGTTCCAAGAGCTTTTTTTATCAAAGAAGCTAAATCATCAGAAATAATGCCCTGTTCAACATCAATAATATTAAGAAATCCATCGCAAATCTCATCGGAAACTTTTTTATAACCTAAACCAAGTTTTTCACACAATGTATCATTGACTCCGCCAACGGCTTTATCGAGATTTGTATGAGCAGAAATAATGTTGATCTTATTTAATGCGGCTTTATATGCAACAGAACCGTCACAGAAATTTCTGACAGGGCGAAAAATAACAGGATGATGAGATATTATAAGCTGAGCATTTTCTCTCACAGCAAAATCAACTACATCATCGTTGACATCAAGACAAACAACAATCTTTTCAATTATTGCGTCGGGACTTCCGATCAAAAGTCCGGAGTTATCCCATTGAGCTGCAGCAGAAAATTGTGCTATGCTATCTATGTAATCATAAATTTCACGAACAGTCATTCATTTTCCTCTTTTCGTAATATTCCTTCAGATATTCAAGCTCAGCTATTTCTGAGCAGCCGGGAGATGAATTTCGAAGAGCTTCAAGCTTTACATTTACCCTACGGATTCTGCTGTCAGCATAAATATCAGCTTCTATATTGCTTTCAGGCAAAAAACCGAAGTAACAAAAACCCGGATCAATCGAAGCAACAGAACCGGTATATATTGCAGAAATACAACAATAAACCTTTTTATTATCGGTAACAAAAATTTCATTATCAATTTCGAAACCGTTATTGCATAGAAAATATCTGACATCCTCAGAGTGTGTCATAGGCTGAAGAATCAGGTGAATACTTTCTCTTTTGATCCAAGGTGCTGCAGATAAAATATCAACTATCAGATTGCCGCCCATACCGCAGATAATTATCTCATCCGCTTCATCAGGTGATACAGATTTAAGACCGTCCGAAATACGAAGCTTGATATTTTCATGAAGACAGAATTTGTTTACAGTCTTCTCTGCATTTTTTAATGGCATTAAACCTATATCACAAGCAAGAACATCCTCCGCCTTACCGTTAAGAATCAGGTAAGACGGAAGATATGCATGATCTGTTCCGATATCCACAATTTTACTTCTGCACCGAACCATAGATGCAGCACACAGAAGTCTCGGTCCGATATTAATCATTTATCTTGTAAGAAAATAATTGTTGAGTTCTTCAATAAGATCATCAACATCAACACCGTGAACCATACAAGCCTGTGCTATAGACTCATTTCTTGCAGAAGGACATCCGAGACAATGCATTCCCATATTCTGAAAGAAAGGTGCTGTGCCTCTGTCTGCATCAAGAATATCGCCGATTTTTGTAGTTTTTGTAACAACCATAATAATTCTCCTTTATATTTCATCAGGATTCAGATAAGAAACCTGTGTATTTGTCTGTGATATAATATATTTAGGTCTGTGCTTGCTTTCCGTATAAACTCTTGCAAGGTATTCGCCGAGAATACCGATACAAAGCAAAAGCAAAAAGGCAATTACAAACATTCCGCAAAGAACATAAGGAATGATTCCGATATATGCTGAATCTAAAATATTTCTAATAACAGCATATGCAAGTGAGCCGAATGCAGTAAGTGCACAAAGGAAAGCAAAAAGAAAACTGATTCTTAACGGTGAGGTAGTGAAACCAAGGATACCGTCAATAGCATATTTAGCAAGCTTGGTAATTGACCATTTTGTTTCGCCTGCAGCTCGCTCTCTGTTAGTATGGCTGATCCACTTAACATTAAAACCAACCCAAGAGAAAATACCCTTAGAAAATCTTATATTTTCAGGTAAGGAAATTATTGATTTAACAACTTCCCTTCTCATTATTCTGAAATCCTGAGCAGACTCAACAATTTTAGTTTCACTTACTTTATTGATAACTTTATAGAAGCTTTCAGAAAGGAAACTCTTTAATTTAGCTTCACCTTCTCTGTCCTCTCGGTTTGCTGCACAAACATCATAGCCCTGATTAGCAACATAATCAAGCATTTCAGGAATAAGCTCAGGAGAATGCTGTAAATCAGCATCAAGAATACCGATATAATCTGACTTGACAGCATAATCCATTCCTGCAAGCATAGCAGCTTCTTTTCCGAAATTACGCGAAAAAGAAATAAATTTTACAAAATGATTAACCGCAGCAAGCTCCTTTAAAATCTTCAGAGTATCGTCTTTACTGCCATCATCTACAAAAACAAATTCTGTAGAATATTCAGGCTTAAGCTTTTCAACTACTTTCATTGTTTCTGAAAAAAACATTTCAATAACAGCAGCTTCATTATAGCAAGGAACAACAAGAGCAAGAGTTTTCATATATTATCACCTTTAATTTTATTTAACAATCATCAATTTCATCTGCGAGTACAGCTTCGGCACATTTGATACCGTCAACAGCAGCAGAAACAATACCGCCGGCATAACCTGCACCTTCACCACAAGGAAAAACACCTTTGATATTTGATTGACGGAATTCGTCTCTTAATATTCTTACCGGTGAAGAACTTCGGCTTTCAGGCGCGGTAAGCACAGCATCATTTAAAGCAAAGCCATCTAATTTCTTATTGAAGGCAACGATGGATTCCGCTACCGTATCAGTAACAAATGACGGCAATACCTTTCTTATATCAGTCGGACACACACCCGTCGGACATGTAGGGATAACCTTACCTAACTTTTCAGAACCATGCCCTGCAAGAAAATCTCCGACGGTCTGTCCGGGAGCAGTATAGTCGCCACCGCCAAAAACATACGCAGCCTTCTCGATATTGCGCTGAAATTCAATTCCGGCAAGAGGATGCGAGGAACCGAAGCGTTCAGGTTCAACACCAACAAGAATTGCGGAATTTGCATTGGGACCCGAACGCGCATACTCACTCATTCCGTTAACAACAACCATCTCTTCTTCAGAAGAAGCACAGACAACAGTTCCGCCGGGACACATACAAAAAGTGTAACCACCGCGATTATGAAGTGAATGATTGGAAAGCTTATAATTAGCTGCACCGAGCAGAGGATGATTATAAAACTTTCCGAACAATGATTTATTAATCATTTCCTGAGGGTGTTCAATACGCACACCGACAGAAAAGGCCTTTTGTTCCATATTCATACCACGAGAATGCAGCATATGGACAGTATCTCTGGCAGAATGACCTATGCATAGTATAAGACAATCCGTCTCTTCTTCAACGATATTTCCGTTTTCGTTACTGTAGGCAAAACCCTGAATATAACCGTTTGCTTGATATATATCATTGAGGCAGCAACCGAAACGTACTTCACCGCCTAGCCGAATAATTTCTTTTCGTATATTTTTTACAACGTCAACCAGCTTATCTGTACCTATATGAGGATGCGATGAATAAAGAATCTGCTCGGGAGCACCGAAAGCTGTAAAACTTTCAAGCACATAACGGCATCTCGGATCCTTAATCCCCGTTGTCAGCTTACCGTCTGAAAATGTTCCGGCTCCGCCTTCACCAAATTGAACATTTGAAGAAGTATTCAATTTTCTGGAATGCCAGAAACCGTATACATCAGCAGTTCTCGTATCAACATCATTACCGCGTTCAAGAATCAAGGGATTGAGACCGGCATTTGCCAGTATAAGACCTGCAAACATACCGGCAGGACCAAATCCTACAATCACGGGACGAAACTTTGAGTTCCTCCTGTTATCGGGCAAGGAATACTCATAACGTTCAAACAAAGTAACTTTTGAAGACGGGAATCGTGATAGAATTTTATTTTCGTCAGCATTTACTGTTACATTTACGCTATATATAAATCTGATATTATTTCTTTGGCGGCTGTCAATTGACTGACGAGCAATTTCAAATTCAACAATATCTTCAATCGGAACATTGATAATTCCGCTGATTTCTTTTTTAATTGTTTGATAATCAGCATCCAACGGTACTGAAATTTCATTTATTCGTAGCACAGTTAATCTCCCTGACTGCATTTACCCCTGCGACAAATCCGCTGCTCCATGCCCACTGAAGATTATAACCGCCGCAATCTCCGTCAACATCAACAATCTCACCGCAAACAAATACATTTTTTAATTTTTTTAATTCGAGAGTTTCAAAGCAAATTTCATCACTGCAGATACCACCGCAGGAAACCTGTGCTTCATTAAACCCTTTTACAGACTTTACTACATATTTTTTGTTTTTAATCTGAGCCACGATCTTATCAATAACACCGTTGCTCAAAATCCCGATTTTTTTAGTAGGATTTACAGAACAATCACATAAAAATGTAATACCTAGCTTTTTGGGAATAATTCCGCTTAACAGATTCTCACCCGGCATATCAGGCTTTGATCGCATCAAAGCACAGATATAATCCTTCAGCTCAGCTTCTGAAAGTGCGGGACATGAATCGACGCAAGCATATACTCGATCTGAGGATGTGTTCAGTGCACGGCTCACAACGCCAGAGACCTGCATTGAAGGAATACCCGATAATCCGAAATCTGTATACTGTATTTCACCCGTATCGCGTGCTATAACTTTACCGTTAACTTTAATACTAACAGTTCCTTGTGCTCTTACACCTTTTAGTCCCTTAGGAAACAAATCACAAACAATGGGACTGAGAGCAGGCAAAACAGGAACAACCGAAATATTGAAATTTCTTAACAATTCAAAACCGCTGCCGTTACTGCCGTGAACAGGTGCTGCTTTACCACCTGTGGCAATAATACAGGCATCAGCATAATACTCATTATTGATCAAGTAACCGTTATTATGACGCTCAACAGAAAACACAGGAGAATCACACAAAACATTTATGCCATATGTATCAAGGTCATATCTGAGAGCATCAAGAACCGAGGAAGCCTGCAATGACATCGGATAAATACGGCCGGCCTGATCGATTTTCGGAATAATACCGATAGACTTAAAAAAATCACAACAATTTATGTAATCAAATTTTTTATAAACAGAATAGGCAAGAGATGAAGCTCCGTGATAATTATCTTCTTTAATATCAGAATTTGTAAAATTACATCTTCCGTTACCGGTTACCAAAAGTTTCTTGCCGATTCTGGGATTACTTTCATAAATAGTAACTTTAATATTATGTCCTGTTTTTTTTGATTCTCGGGCAGCTGACAAAGCAGCAAATATACCGGATGCACCACCACCGATAACTGCTAGTTGTTTAATTTCAGAGTTATTCTCTGTGAAATTCTTAATAACCTTCACTGTCTTCCTCATCATCAAAATCTTTATCTATAACAATTGAACCATCACTATTTTTTTCAAATTCTTCATTAAATTGCGTCGCAGTATCAGAAAGAAGCCTGAACATTTCGTCCTTATTACCGTTATTTATTGCTATACGATATAACGCTATCAATGCTCTTTCATCTTTTGTCAGCTCGGCCATTTTCTTTTCATTTATTCGCTGTTGCATAAGCATCGGAGTTTCAGGTGCAGACCATAACATTTTTTCTCTGAAAGAACCGGACAACCACTCAGTATCAGACTTAAAAACAGAAGAAAGCATTTTCAGGATGTCAGGAGGAGGATTCAGAGTACCGAGTTCATAATAAGCATATGTTGATCGGTCTATTCCGAGGATATCAGCAAGCTGTTGTTGAGTCAGCTTACATGCATTTCTGGCTGCTTTCAATCTTTCGGTCATTAACATAACAAACCCCCGCTGAAAAGAAAAAAATCCGGACAAAAGTCCGGATAAATTATACCATTATATACTACGAATTGCAAGAAAATTTTATAATTTAAAAATTGTTATTCTAAGCCAAGCAACCACATAACACTTACTCCGAGTACCTGTGCAATAACAACTAACTCATAATCGCACACGCTCCTCACCTGTCCTTCAAGCTTTGACAAACCGGAGGCATTTATGTCCATTCCGGCAACCTGTAACTGAGCGAGAAGATCCTTTTGCTTCATATTAAGCTCTTTTCTCTTGCTTTCTATTCTTGCACCGACAATATTTCGTGAGCCAAGCTCTTGTTTTCTTAATCTCATTTTTCTCACCTGTTAACATTTTTGCAATATTTTAGCACAAGTATTTTTATTTGTCAACAATACATAACATTATGTTTATTATTTAACAATAATTTTAATTATCATATCTGCTAATTTTAATCATTGATTGTAAAGGAGTATTATGGTACAATATAAAAAAATATTCAGGTGATGCTTTTTATGAAAAAACAGATTTTTAATAAGTGCGATCTTCTTTTTGATTTCTATCAGCTTGCTCAGGCCAACGGCTTACTGAACTGCGGACTTGACGATACAATTGCATGGTTTGATATGTTTTTCAGACCTACCCCGGACATAGGCGGATTTTGCATAATGTCCGGCGTTCAGCAATTAACCGATTATATCAGCAGACTCAGTTTTACAGAAGATGACCTTTTATATCTTGAAACAAAAGGTATGAGCTCTGAATTTATTGATTATCTCCGGAATTTCAGATTTTCATGCGACATATGGGCAGTTCCCGAGGGAACTCCTGTTTTTGCAAATGAACCTGTTATTAAGGTTCGTGGTCCCGTGATACAGGCCCAGCTCCTTGAAACTATCATTTTATTGTCCGTTAATCATCAATCTCTTATCGCTACAAAGGCTAACCGGATGGTAAGATCGGCAGCAGGACGAGAAATAATAGATTTCAGTTCCAGAGGTGCACACGGCATCGGTGCTGCATTAAACGGTGCCAGAAGTGCATATATTGCAGGCTCTTGTGCAACAACTAATATGTCGGCATCAAAGCAATTTAACATCCCGTCATTTACGACAATGAGCCACACCTGGGTTCAATTATTTGATGATGAATATGATGCTTTTTGCAAATACGCAACTCTCTACCCTGACGATTGTCTGTTACTGATTGATACATACGATACAATGGACAAGGGATTACCCAATGCAATCAGAACCTTTGATACAATTCTCACTCCTATGGGCAAGCGTCCAAAAGGTGTTATGATAGAAAGCGGAGATCTGGCATATCTTTCAAAAAAAATCAGACGTATTCTCAACGATGCAGGCTATCCTGACTGTAATATTTATGCGTCAAACTCGCTTGATGAATACATCATAAGGGATATGTTACAGAACGGTGCGCGTATTGACAGCTTCCTCGTAGGCGACAAACTTCTTACAACCACTACCGGTGCCGCAATGTCCGGTGTTTATCAGCTTTCTGCCATTGAAAAAGATAATACAATTATTCCCAAAATTAAAATTTCAGAAAATGTATCAAAAATCACTACCCCATGCCCTAAATATATATGGCGTCTTTTTGATAATGAGACCGGTAAAGCAATTGCGGATGTTCTGACCACTGAAAATGAAGATTTGTCAACACTTAAAGAATATGAGCTTTTCGATCCTGATTACACATGGAAAAAGAAAACTGTGTCAGATTTTGTTGCAAGACAATTGTTAATTCCTGTTTTTATTTCGGGAGAACTTGTCTACAAATTCCCCTCACCTGAAAAAACAAGAAACTATTGCGCAGAACAAATAGATACTTTATGGGAAGAAGTTCTGCGTTTTGAGTATCCTCATGAGTATTATGTAGATCTGTCTCAGAATTTGTGGGACATCAAACACTCATTGATAGATAGCTTTTTTGCTTAATATTATGCTTCACTGTCAAAGATTTAATTTTCGTCTTCGACAGTGAAGCCTTTTTTTAAGGCAATATTTTCAACACATCTGAATACAGCTTCATATCCGACCGTGTCATCAATTATAACATTCTCACTTGCTTCAACAATTTCAGCTTTTTCCTTCAGCTTCATAACAGCTACCGCATAATCACAAAAAGATATCAGCAAAGCCTCCTCTGAACTAAGATTCAACTTTGCACTTGTTAAACTGCAATAAAACTGCCTTGAAATACCAATGGGAAACACAACTGAATTTGCATCAAAAAAATACCTGTTTTGTGTAAAAGATTTATCTGTATTTTTAAACGGTAATCTCAGACCGAAAAACAATAACGAATATGAATTTCTGACATCAGAAGGAACAAAGACATCTATTTTTGTTCCTGACATAACCGTGATATGATTCTTGGTGTATGCCCATATATCAGCTTTTGCATCAGTAAATCGCACTCTGCCGTCACGGAAATTTATTACTCCGCCAACCAGAAGATCCCCTTTTACAACCGGTGTTCCCGATTCTATTTTTCCGTCGCCTTCAAAAATATCGGCACGTATAATTTCACCGTTTTTTGATGCAATAATATTACTGTACGAATTCCCGTTATTAATATCTGCAATATTTTCTCTTTCTCTCACATCAACGAACATTCTGCAGCCTGCAATATGTACCGAAACACGTGAAAATTCTTTAAATTTTTCACTCAGAAAAAACTCAAGATCATCCGAATCAATACATTTAGTAAAAACTCCGATTGAAACTCCGTAATCATCTATTACCGCTGTTAACTTTTCATCAGTAATAAATGAATTTCCCGAATAATCAATTGACCAAAGCATAGAAGCCAAAATACTTATTAATATGACTGACAGAATCATTCCGAACGGAATTCCGAATCGTAATCTGTAACGATAAAACACATATGGAATTCCTTTATATCTTATTTTATGGATATCTACTGCTGCTTTTTCTGCACATTTTAATAACAATTCCTTATCTGCAAATCTTACTTCAAATTTCAAAAATTCATTATCTGACGTTAAATTTGTCAATTCAATTTTAGATTTCTGACACTCAGACAAAAAGATATTGTCAAAGCCATGTATTGCAGTAATCTGACAAACACCGAAAATAATATTTTTTAATCTTATATCCTCCACCTGACTTTCTTTCAAATAAAATCAACGGTTAAGATCTCACCGGTAATTACAGTTGCCTGTGAACCGTAAACTGATACCTTAAGATTGCAACCTTTAATGTTTAATGATCTTTTTTTAGTAACCAACAAAACTCTTTCTTCTGTATAAATACTTAAGTCAGTACCACCCTTAACCGTCAGGTCACCTTCATCGTTATATTCTACAAGAAAATCCGTTTCGGGCGATATTTCAAGTTTTCTGAGATAAGCATTGATAGAATATTTTATTTTGTCTGGCAAATTCATAATTTCCACCCCGAATCTACACAATAATTTATGTTTTGTTGTAATTTAATATTACGCCCACACATAAAAAATAGTATGAAAAATCTTAACTTTTTGAATTCGGCTTTCGAAAATTTTCAGTTGATTATTTTGATAGGAAGTATAGTATGTTATGCGTTATACACCGAACAATTAAGTGATTCTGTCATAAACGCAATTTCTGCATGCACTCAGATATTGATACCGACACTGTTTTCATCAATTCTTATATGTTCGTTTATTGCCAAGGCACAAAGCCCTGAAAAACTTACACAAAAAACTCATATCCTGACAAATAAGCTATTCGGCTTATCAGGTAATTGTACCGTTAGCATTTTCAGCGGATTGCTGCTCGGATATAATTCTTCTTATGTTAATGCTGTCAGTTTATATAAAGATAAAAAAATTTCTCTGAAAGAAGCTCAAAGATTAGCGCTGATTTTTAATGGTCCCGGGTTATCCTTTTGTATTTCATTTGCAGGCCTGTATTTATATCACAGCTATAGAATCGGATTAATTTTCCTGTTTTCTAACATTATTTCATCATTGTTATTAGCAATAATAATTAATCTGAAGGATAACAACAATACAAAATTAGTTATCACACGCAAGAACACGATTACCAATGATTCTTTTATTAACGCAATTAAAGATACAACACAAATTTTACTTTCAATCTGCTCGTTTGAAATTCTTTTTTATTGCCTTAAAACAATAGTCAAGACTATAATCCCGATAAAAATCATCATTCAAATAACTGAAATATTTGGCGAAGTTTTGTCCGGCTTAACATATTGCAAGCAATTCAATAATCTAATTCTTTCATCGTTCTGTTTATTTTTCGGAGGTTTCTGCATTTTTTTACAACAATTACCATTAATGAAAGAACTTAAGATCAGAACGGTAACAGCTTTGCTCACAAAATTTGTATCGGCATTTTTATCAGCATTAACCGTTCATATTCTGAATATATTCTTACCGTTCAGCACTGAAGTGTTTTCATACAGCTTTAAACTTTCTGCTAACAATTCATTTTTGTCATCTTATTCACTGCTTTTACTGGTAACCATAAATATTTCAGTGCTTATCGCAGAAAGCAACAAAATCAGATACAAAAATGTAAAATAATATTTTAATAGAACTTGATAGCTGAAAACTATTATGGTAAAATGAATCATAAAAAATA
Source organism: Acutalibacteraceae bacterium (assembly GCA_045588855.1). Taxonomy (GTDB): domain Bacteria; phylum Bacillota; class Clostridia; order Oscillospirales; family Acutalibacteraceae; genus RUG806. The sequence continues at coordinate 33,343 of JAZNEX010000115.1, read as the reverse complement.
AAGGTGTGATCAACATTGAAAAGAAAAGTACTCGGAAACATAACTCCGAAATGTGAATATTGTAAATTCGGCAACGCTTCCGGTGATAATACAATTCTTTGTATCAAAAAAGGAATTCTTGATAAAGATTCCAGTTGCAGAAAATTCTCATATGATCCGTTAAAACGTGTGCCCGAAAAAAAAGCGGAATTACCGGAATATTCAGCATCCGATTTCGAATTATGATTAACGGCAGTTAAAATTAAGATAATTAACAATCAATTAAGTTTGACATAAATTACTTCATATGTTAGTATAACTTAAAGCTTTATACTTAAAGTATTTAATACTAATTACCCGAAAGGAAAATCGTTATGGAAAAATTAACAGGAATATTTGTTAGTTTATTAACTTCACTTTCTCTGTTTCTCGGAATGGCCGGGAGTGCTGATTATCAGAAATTAACCGGTTTAAGCGAAGCAATCAAAGCCTTAACGCAAAAATCAGAAATCATCTCCGGAGAATATACCGGAGAAGTGAGTGACGATAAGTGGTCTGCCGATCAAGAATACAATATCGAAGATACAATTGTTCTTAAAAAAGATAAAAATAAGGATTTTATTATCCTTAATATTACAGACACACATTTTTCTGACTATGACTACAGAGCGTTCACTGCATTTGATGTTGAAGCAAAATTAAAAACTTTGGTAGCTTCTGTTAAACCTGATCTTATTACACTTTCCGGGGACATCGTATGCTCCGATGAATCAACATATTATTCCATAAAAAGAATTACAGACTTATTTGAGAGTTTCGGAATTCCGTGGGCACCGTTTTTCGGAAATCATGATGCTGAAGGTAATTGCGATAAAAATTTTCTTGCAGATATTATGATGAGTGCACCCAACTGTATTATGCAGAAAGGTGATCCTGAAATGGGAGTCGGCAACTACATTATTAATATTGCAGAAGAAAACGAAAACAACTCATTAAACATAGTTGAATCAATAATTATCATGGACTGCAGACCGGTTGATGTTAACAAACAGACTGATTGGTTTGTATGGGCTTCAGAAGGCATAAACAAAATTTCTGGAAATAAAGCAGAAATCAGCGTAATGTTCCATATTCCTCTTGCTGAATATCAGTATGCATATGATGCTTCATGGGATGCTGAAAATAACTGTTGGAGAGATGGTTTCAATGCTTACGGCGAATGCCATGAAAGTATCTGTTATGACAACGGTCCTGACGGTATACCGGTAAGAGATGGGTTCTTTGATAAAATGAAGGAACTCGGCACAGCTAAATATGTTTTCTGTGGGCACGAACATCTTAATAATTTTTCAATCGAATATGAAGGAATACGTCTTACTTACTGTATGAAGATCGGTATGGGATCAGGTTACAGGTTCAATTTTTCAGGCGGAACCGAAATCAGGGTCGGCGCAGAAGGTATTAACAGAATAATGCATAAATCAGTAGCCTTCGGACCGGTTATCACAATCGAAGACATCATAATTTAACCTTAAGCAAAACAAGGGCCCCGGCAGAATTAACTGCCGGGGTCCTTATTCTTTTGTAACTTTTAAGTCTTATCTGACAATGTCTACTGATTTACCTGTTTGCGCCGAAAGATAAATAGCATCAAGAATCCGCATAAGCTCAACACCGTCATCAGCTGTAGCAAGACATTCAGCTTTTCCGTTAACGGCATCAACAAAATTTTTAATCTCTCTCTTAAAATCGCGCGCAAAATCAAAATCATTCTGTCCGTGAGGAACAATATCTGCAAGTTCATTATTAACTTCGGTATAAAGTTCAAAAGGACTGAGATTGAGTCCGGCTTTATCTCCGTAAAAAATAATATCCCCGCAATTATCCTTACGATTAAGATTGAAAGATGCTTCTACATGAAGTACAGCGCCGTTATCAAAACGTATCATTGCTGTCGCAAGATCTTCAACTGTAAATATCGGTTTTTCAACCTTTGTTTCACTTTGCCACTCTGTGCCCTTTATATGACTGCGGGCTCCGATTTTATCAAATGTTGCACCGAAAACAGTTACAGGCTTCGGACATCCCATGATATATCGTGAAAGGTCTATGACATGAACTCCGAGATCAATAAGCGGGCCACCGCCTGAAAGCTCTTTATTTCCGAACCAACCTCCCGGGAAACCGCAGCGGCGCAGATATGAAGCTTTTGCATAATAGATATCTCCGACGAAACCTTTTTTTATATAATCAATAGCGGCTGCAGCGTCATTACCCTGACGGCGTACAAAACCAATCATAAGAAGCTTGCCGTTCTTTTCAGCAGCTTCTTTCATCTTAAGAGCTTCTTCGGTGTTCATTGCCATCGGCTTTTCACAAAGAACATTACAACCTGCATTAAGTGCTGCTATAGAACATTCTGCATGAGCATTATTCCATGTACATACACTGACCACATCGAGCTTATGATTTTTGAGCATATCATAACAATTATCGTAACAAGCAGGAATATTATATTTTTCAGCATATGCCTTCGCTTTAGAATAATCAATATCACAGCAGGCAACAAGCTCAACTTCATCACCCAATGCAAGATAACCGTCCATGTGGGCATTGGCAATACCGCCATTACCGATGATTCCGACTTTAAGTGCCATAGTTTATCTTTCTCCTTATCAATATAATTTATTAAGAATATCTGTCAAAAATCCTACTGCATTTTTTATATCATTAAAACGAGTTGCACCTGCTTCTCTTTCAATAGTCAGGAATCCGTCATAACCGATTTCCTTAAGAGCAGCAATATATTCAGGGAATGGTACTCCTCCCTGACCTAAAGGATATTCCTGATAATCAGTCGCAGAAAGCTTTACACCATCCTTAGCATGTGTGTGAACGATATAATCTTTAAGAATATGAACTGCTTCAACAGGATCCTGACCTGCGCACATAACAAAGTTTGCAGGATCAAGATTAACCTTTGCGCTTTTGGTATCTGCTTTTTCAAGTATTCCTCTGAGCTTGACTGCCATTTCGGGTCCTGTTTCGGTTGCAAAAGAAACACCGATCTTATCACCATATTTACCGAGTCTTTCAATGGTGTTTACTATATTATAATATTCCTCGCTGTTTTCATCATCCGGAACTCTGCCGATGTGAGTTGTGATAACTTTGGTATCAAAATCAACTGCAAGGTCCATCATTTTCATTGTGCGGATTATCCCCTCTTCATTTGTATCTTTTTCATTAAAATGAAGGCCGAAATCAGCACACAGAGCAGAAAAAACAAGCCCATTATCATTTACAAACTTAAGAACATCAGCTCTATCCTGTTTTGAAAGATTTTCGGGTGCAAGCTCCCCACCCGTAACATAAGGCTGCAACCCCTTAACACCCATATCGCGTGCAAGAATCACTGCCTCCTTGAAGGGAACCTGAAAAGAATCAGGAATAACACCGATTTTCATCATAATACTTTACCTCCGGTATACAAAATACTTAATCATAAAATTTAATTTTTTTCTTTATAAATGAATTGATCAAAGACTTTTCAGCATTTTTATGGCGGCAGGTGCCTCAACTTCAAAATCAGTTACGGAAGCCTCAATGGAACACCTCTGGCATGAACCTTTTTCAAGTGCATCAATGAAAGATTTATAGTCGAATTCATCTGCCGAAAGCGGATAAATTCTCTTCTTCCCATCTCTTCCGACAGGGTTAGATATATGAGCATGAATAATTGAATCTTTTATCATAAGAATATCTTCGGCGGTATCTCCGCACTGTTCCATATGAAATAAATCTGCAAGGCACCGAATATTATCTCTGTCAGCCATAGCAGCCAACATTACACCTTCTTTAACAGTATTTATCATATTAGTTTCAGCCTTTTGTAATGGCTCGGTAACAACAGTAATACCATATTTAGCAGCCTCAGGAGAAGCAATTTCACGCAAAAAATACGCCATCTGCCTTACAGCTTTTTCATAAGAATAACCTTCTTTGATACTTCTTGCTCCCGATGAACCGAAAACTACAGTTTTCAATCCCATTCGTGCTGAATTCTTCATTCCTCTTGCAACAAATTCCTTAAGAGCTTCATAGTCTACATTATCACCTGTAACCGGCAAAGAACCCGGCAAAAAGCAATTTGCCGCTTCTGAATAAATGCCGTATTTTTTTTCGCGTTCTTCCCACTCAGCTAATTGTTCTTCTGTTGCATTAGCAAACATCTGAAAACCGCATTCAATATAATCATAACCGCTTTCTGCTGCAATTCTTACATTTTCTTCATTATCAATACCGGTACACACACCGAATCTCATATTTATTCCTCCGTTTTTCCGAATTTATCGTCAAGATAGTCACAAAAAGCAGATAACAATCTGTCATTTCTGTTATTGCCGTCCTCATATGAATAACCATGCCACGCGGCAGCAGCTTTTCTTTTCAGAGAGTAGGCGACACACTGCCCCTTTGAACCGGTTTTCAGAAAAACATCGGTCCCTCTGAAAGAAGTAGATGCATAATCATTTTCCATTGCAGCCTTTATATACTCCGCCGAAATAATTTCTTCAGAGCCGAGTTTACCCTCATTTGCCCATAAAAAACCAAGCTTAGCATTATCATCACTTCGGGAATACAATCCGCCACCACCGATTGTATGCCCCATCGGACAAAGCAACATTCCCCACTGCTTGAATCCAAGCGGATCAGCTAAATTATTTTTTATAAATTCATATGCTGTGATACCTGTAACCTTATGAATAATTCTGCCGAGCAGATAATATGCCGCGTCTGAATATTTATACTCCGTACCCGGTTCAGCATCAATTCTTAATGAAAAAATATATTTCAGAAAATCTTTACCGATAAGTGCAATGTGATCATCTTCATCTACACCGTACGGAATATGAAGAATTCCTGTTTTATGCATCAAACAATGCTCGACTGTAACACTATTCCAACCGGGATCAACAGACTGACCGATATCACTTTCATATAAAAAAGATAAAACTTTGTCATCTAATCTGATTTGTTTCCTTGAAACAAGTACACCGATTGCAGATGAAATAAAAAACTTAGTGACTGAATGACCGTTATTTGCGTAATTGCAATTTTCATTATGCCAATACTCAATGCCGTCCGAGGTGATAATTGCAGCATCGTAAATCGGGTCAATTTCTCTTAAAACCGCATCAAAAAATTTGTTGCTCATTATATTACCTCTTAAAATAGCGTAAGCGGAATCCGCTTACGCCGATTTTATTTTTTCTCTACGGCCTCGAGCCACTTTATTCTGCCAAAAACATTTCTTACTGATCTGTAAGAAGGTTTTTCGTTGCCTTTTGCATCAACAAGTCCCCATCGCGTTTCCGTAGGACAATCTTCCTGTCCGCAATAATAACACATTTCGGGATCCTTGTAGCAATAAATATTACAACCACATATAAAACCGAGGCTGTACAGATGACTGATACAATCCTCAAAGAATCTGGCTTGACCGTCAGGTGTATGAGGATATCCGGGAATTTTAGTCAGACGAGGTAATTCACAGTAAAAATGATTTACCATATCGCTTTTGAAAAGAAAACCAAAATATCTTGACGGATCATTCTCGCATACATATCTTATATGATCTGCAAAATGCTCAGGCATATCGGAAACAAACTTTTCAATATTCTTCTTTGCTTCCTTTTCGCTGGAAGCACCATAACGCATAAGCATAGCTTTCTTTTCCGCTCGCGTTTTCGGCGCACCGCCGCTGAGATAACCGAATTCCTGTATAAGAACAGGTTTCCCTGTCATCGCCCACAGATATCTGCATAATGCTTCAAAAATCCAGATAAATCCGGGAACATTAAAGAAGCACCCCATGTATATATCAACACCTACATAATCACAAAAGCCGACATAAGGCAACAATTCCGAATGAAGCAAAGCTTCGGGACCTGCACTGTTGTACCCGAGAATAATATCATTCTTAAAAGGATACATAGCTTCAAGATTGACACCAATAAACTTAGCAGCCTCTTTAAGTGTCAGCGGTAAAGTAAAACGAGGAATTCCCATTTCATTTGTAATCTGAAAGCCTGATACACAACCCTGCATATCTTTTATGAGAAATTCAGCAATTTCTTTGACTTTTTTTGTGCCTTCATCAGTTCTGATATCCGCACCGAAATCTATATAATCCTTTGGATACGGCGTAACAGCCATAACCCTTATACCGTTATTCTGAAAGCTTCTGCATCTTTCTTTAAAAGATTTATATGACTCAGAAACCTTACCGTCATTTTCAAAGGGAAAAGGAATATCAATTCGTATCCAACCGATATTAGCACCCTTAATCTGAGTATAATTATCAGTGGGATGGCAGACACCACGGATAAAACCGATTTTATTTCTGAATTCTTTTGTTTCTTCAGAACAGCTTCGTATAAAATATGATTTAAGAAGATTTCCGGGAAGGTGCTTCAAACCTGCCGTTATCTGATCTTTAATAAACTGTTCCATATCAATCTACCTCTACGGTTTCTTCAAGATTTTCCATCATTTCAAGAATCTCTTCATTTACCGTTTGTTCTTTTGCAAGCAATGCACGTCGCTCATTAAGCGCAATATACATCTGCTCTCTCTTTTCACCTGTAAGGTCATAGAAGAAATACGGAACAACATGAAGAATCTTCGGGAAAAGATCAATGCCGACAAACAGGAAGAAAACTCTCTGGTATATTGTTGAACTGCCCTGAGACCAGGGAAGCATAGGAATCGTCGGATCATAACCGGACCACTTAAACAGGAAAATAGTAAATGCAGCATTAAGCGGAGCTGTAATCTTAGTAATCAGATCAGTAAGAATATTCATTGTACCATCAGGACGTTCACCGGTAACGTATTCTGTATAGTCGTTGATTTCTCTGGCAACCTCTGCTTCAAATACATTTGCAGGACCGTTGTTAATACCGTTAAGACCATGGAATATTGCATAAACAATTACCATAATCCATTTAGAATTCTTACCGAATTTCTTGATAACAGGAAGACCGCAACATACCATACCTGCAATTGCAACCATATCCCACAAACGCAGAGCTATAAGTGCGTTCTTATTATTGTCCTTAAATATCTTTCTGAATTTGGGAATAAGTGCAGCTGACGGCATATCACATGCATTATATATTGAATATGCAAGGAACGAAGGTATTGAACCGCCGAATATTTCCTGCTGAGTAACAACATCCCATGAATAGCCGCCGGAACTCCACCATGAAGTTGCAAAACCGGCAATATAATTTCTGAGGGCATATTTGTTTTTAAGAATGTAGAACATTGTCTTAGTAATCGGAGCAGGTTTCGGCTGAAGAGCAATACGCTCCTGACAGCCGATTGCCATACCGATATTACCGATTGCACCAACAGTACATGAAATCGTGGCAAGAGCTGCAAAAACAATTGACATAGGAAGATTAATAATACCCTTATTATTAAGCTCCATAAGAGGCGGGAAAATTGTATACACACCCTGAGAAGCAGCTTCACCGATATAAGTCTGCAACAAACCAACAGTAATTCTGTCTTGGGGATTTGCAGTCTGAAGAGAAAGGAGATTGCCTCTGGGAATATTGTAAATAGTAGAGAATGTCTCCTGAATAAACAGCATAGAGAAAACAAAAATTATTTTCTTAGGATCATCACCCGATGTATTACCGAGGAACAATGCGCCTGAGTACAGCATAAATGTACTTGCAAAATAAGGTATAGCACCGAACACAACCCATGGACGAGCTTTACCCCAACGGGTACGCGTCTTATCATAAATGATACCCATAAGAGGATTGTTAAGCATATCATAAATACTGATAAGAGAAAGAATGACGGTTACATAAACCATATCAATCTTAAGTACATTAACAAAATAAAGAGTTCTGTATGTATTTACACCACCGAGTAGCTTAGTAGCAAACTCACCGATTGCAGGTAAGAACATTTCTTTCGGAGTAAGAACATTCGTATGGAACATCTTAATTGCAAGTTTGCTGTATTTCATTCTTTGCTCATCAGCAAGCGATGCAGCTGAATTATTTTCTGCGGTAAAAACACCCTGAACGAAATTTTTTACATTTTTATTATTATTTTCACTCATTCAACTGTCACCTCACAAGTAGATCTGAAATATCCGTCATCAGAAAGAGCATATACAATTGTCTTGCCCTGTGAAATTGCGGTAACAACACCGTCTCCATCAACTGTTGCAATGCTCTCATCTTCAGAATACCATTTTACAGTCTGAATAGTTGCATTTTTAGGCGATACCTTAGTGCTGAGAGTAAATGTTTCGCCAACAGTAAGATCAACATTTTTTTTGCTCATTTTCATTGATTCTACAGGGACCTTTACAACAACTGTGCAAGTATCAGTATAGGTCTTTCCGAGATATTCATAGGAAGCTTCAATAATAGCTTCTCCTGTTTTGGATGTGGCATCAATGTATCCGTCAGCATCAACAACAGCGATACTCTCATCTGAAGACTTCCAGGATACCGTCATTGCAAGAGGATCTTCACAGGTAAGAGTCGCAAGAAGATTATCTGTACCCTTAGGCTCAATCTCAAGGATTTCATTATTAAGCGTAAGAGCGGGCCAAGTGAACCCGTAATTCATAAATTCATTCATTGAAAAACTGATACCGGCAGAGCCAAGAGCTTCATATTTTCCAAGGAAAGAAACATCTGCCTTGACATCAATACCTTTTATAAAGCTCAGATATGTAATTTCATCGGTAAGACGATTAACCTTAAAATAAATCTTAAACGAATTGTATGAAATCTCTCTGTTTTCGACACTAAGAACATCATCAAGCACTGCAGAAGTAAGAGAATCAATCTCATCATCGCTTCTGACGGGGAAATTTTTCTCAAACTGTTCCGGAGAGGATTCAGCTATTTCCGGAGAAAAAGTAAGCTCAATCTCATATTCAGAACGATATTTAATAAAATATTCTCTGTTAGATCCGCAAGGTTCACAATTACTTAATTGCTCATCTGAAGTAAGACCGCATGACGGACACTGATAATAAATGTAATTACACTTAAAGTCAGCAACCTCAAGACCATCCGTTTCGGGTATGCGAAGCAATTTACTTAAATCTTCTCCGAAATTAACCTCAGTAACCTTTCTTTCCACATCTTCTGCAGAAGATATATAATTTCTGAAACCGTCCTTTGCGAAAAGCAATGTAGTCTTAAGCGTATCACTACCATCAGTCACAAGAGAATCTGAATCAACAGAAAAATTATCATCAGAAGAAAGCTTTGGTTTTTCGGAAAGTGCTTTATCTATTACCTTGTTGAGATATGCAACCGCATCTTCTGCAGTCAGAGGAGCATCAGAAATACCTTCCTTTATATCATTGGGAGGAAATGTACCTTCCATTGAACGGACACGGTCAAGACCGATCCAGAAACCACCGACAAAGAAGAAGACAAGAATACAAGTAACCGAAGTAGTCAGAAGCTTACGCTTATCAAATTTTTTATCAGCCATTCACTTTTTCCTCCCCTTTGAATTTTTCATAGAAAGCTGCTTCTTCCTTAGCAATTTCTTCATCTATCTTTCTTGTAGCTTCAGTTTCTACAACGGGCTGAGGAAGATCATCAATATTAATTCTGCCTGCCTTTACCTCTTTGAAAATACGGACTCTTTCCTCAACTCCTTCATCATAAACAGGATGAATACCTTTTTTCCACAGAAGAAGATTGACAACAAAAACAGCTATAAACATAAGAACTGTAACAAAAAGACCAATACCGAACCCGGAAGAAAGGATCATCGATTCAGCGGTTGCCGAGTTAAATACCGCAATCAGCACGAGAGTTGCAACAGATGCAACCACGCCCAGACCGGCGGTAACAGTTGCAAGCTTCTGCATATTCTTTATGCTTATAAAACCAAAAAAAGAAAAAATAAAGCAGAATACACATAACAATGCAACAGCAACAAAACCCAAAAGTGCATTCCTGAGTGCTGAAAATTCGGCCCCTGCTACAGCAGAGTTACACATTTCCAAAATATAATTCAATGAACCGCCCGTAACAATATTAATAATACCGAGTATACCGAAGTGTGCTTCGCTTGTAACAAACGGAAGCGAAATAGTAATATTGCCTGACGGAATCAATAAAGACAAGAGAGGAAGAAGCATAACGACAAGCTTTGCAGTGATAAGCTTAGAACCTGAAAAAGAATACTTCAGATTTCTGATTTTAACCTTAAGACCTGCCTGAGAAAGCTCAGCATATTTAGCTTCACGCAAAAAGTTCTCTTCAAAATTATAAAAACGCATATTAACACCGCACGACGGACAAAATTGACTGATATCAGTTATGCGAAGCTTTTTATCACATTTTGGACAATTACTCATTTTACTACCTCCTGATTAAACTGAGTAAATGATGGAAATATCGGTTCCTGAAAAAGATGACCTGTATAATTAGAAAAAGCCAACTTGGGTATTTCATTCTTTCTGAACACAATACGAGTGACACTGCAATTATCAACCTGCCAACAAAAAGATTCGGGAAAAGCAATGTCTAATGCTGCCCTCATAAGAAAACCGAAATATGAACCGTGAGTTATGACAGCAATATGACTGCCGTCTGAAGCATAATCAGCAAAAAAATTGATACAACGCTCAGCTCTCTTTGCAATCAGTTCATTTGTTTCTTTTCCAAGCAAAAGAGGTCCTCCCGTAGGCGTGGGTTCTGAAATACAAGCAACAGCCAATGGAAAATTATCATTCAATCGCGAATATTCCGTACCCGGAATCTCAGTATTGATCTCCATAAGATCGGAAAGCAGAATTATATTTTTACCGATTTTCTGAGCAGAAGGATAAACGGTCTGAACAGCACGTATAAGCGTGCTCGAAAATATAACATCCGCATTTTCAAGCAACTTGCTCTGAGCAAGCAATTCAGCCTGCTTAAGACCTAACGGGCTCAATGGCGGATCATCCTTTAGATATTCATCTTCATAAAAAATGCCTGCATTTCCGCAAGATTCGGCGTGTCTGACTAATGTCAGAACATAATTCTTATCGTTTTTCATCGGTCACCCCCCACTACGAAGAATTAACATTTTTTATAATGATAACAAATTTAAGTTGAAATAACAATACAAATATGCAAAATAGTTAAAAATTTTTTTACATAAAACTATATTTTGTAAAAAAGATAAAAAAATTTGATAGAATTTTAAACTTTGGGTGGCAAACTTTTAATAAATGGTTTATATTATAAACATAACTTTTCGGAGGTGTTATTATGGCATTTGTCAGAAATAAAAAAGAGGAACGCACAGGTTTTCAGTCAGGCACTAATCTCCTTGATAAAATCGATTGCCAATGCGATTTTGTAATGGTATACCGACTTGAAGACACAACTATTGAAAGAATCCGACAGCACAAAGAAGCCGGATATGTTATTCATTTTATGACCGGGATTTCATGGGGGCACTACACAGATTATCTTTATGGCGAATACGACGGAATCAATCATTGGGATGAAGCTCAGCAGGATCGATTCGGTAACCTTATAGTTCACGGTAAAGATGTTCCGTATATGGTCCCGACAATATCATTTTGCGACTATCTTACTGAAAAACTCAAATGCGTAGTAGACGCAGGTGTTGAAGCTATACATGTTGAAGAGCCGGAATTCTGGGATAGAGGTGGTTATTCACCCGCATTCAAAAGAGAATTTGAATTATATTACCGTGAGCCTTGGACTGCTCCGCACGAAAGTGTAGATGCAAAATATAAATGCGGCAAATTAAAAGCATATCTTTATACCCGTACAATCGACAGGCTTTCTTCTTCACTCAAGGAATATGCGAAAATCAAGTATAATAAAAATCTCAGATTCTATGTTCCGACTCATTCACTGATTAATTACACGCAATGGAAAATTGTCAGTCCCGAGGGTAAGCTTGCCGATATTCCCGGTGTTGACGGTTGTATAGCACAGGTATGGACAGGAACTGCAGGAGAAAAAAATTGGTTCAACGGTGTGCTTAAAGAGAGGACATTCGAAACAGCTTATCTTGAATATGGTGTTATGCAGGAGCTTGTTAAAGGAACAGGTCGAAAAATGTGGTTCCTTCATGACCCCATAGAAGATAATCCTATTTTTGACTGGGAAGATTACAAAAAAAACTATATATGCACTGTAATTGCATCCTTGCTTCATCCGAAAGTTAATACATATGAAATCTGTCCCTGGCCAAACCGTGTGTTTTATAACAAATATCCCAAGGATGCTGCAGATGCTATCGATATTCCCGATGAATATGCCACCATATTAAACAACACCTTTAATACATTGGGAACCCTTGAATCTGCACAAGAGCCTTCATTCAGAGTCGGAATCCTTGTCGGCGATTGCGAATTATATCAAAGAGAATATCCTGATATGTATTTCAATGAAGAAGTCAAAGAAGTTGTAGGTACAGTTCTGAATGATGATGAAGAACTTTTAAATAAATTCAGAAATGAACTTTTCATAAATGAAAATTCCGACAAAGAATTACTGCTACGGTTTATGTCGTCAAACGCTTTCCCCGGATTTTTCTCTATTGCTCTTCCACTTCTTAAATACGGCATACAAGTAAGACCCGTGTTAGTTGATAATGCACGCAGATACGCAGGTTATCTTGACGATTACGATATGCTGCTTATGAGCTATGAATTTATGAAGCCCGATTATCCCGATATCAACAATTCTGTTTCATCATGGGTTAAAGACGGAGGACAACTGATATATATCGGAGACGGAAGTGACCCGTTCAATAACATTAACAGCTGGTGGACAGGCAAATTCACTATCCCTGCGGAACATCTGTTCAGAATGCTTGAAATTAACCCGAATGAGGAAAAATCAATTTTCAACTGTGGAAAAGGTACGGCTGCTGTTTATAAAATTAATCCCGTTAAGTTTTCATATTCCGAAAAAAACGCTGAACAGCTCAGAAGTTTCTTTATTGAAGTTGCATCAAGAAAAGGCTATCACCCCGAATTTACCAATCATCTTATCCTCAACAGAGATCCCTACATCATTGCAGCTGTACTTGATGAAAGCATAAATGATGATCCTCTTGTAATTCAGGGACTGTTTGCTGATATGTTCTCGCCCGAATTTGAAATTATTACAGAAAAGATTCTGATGCCGAATGATAAGGCACTGTTATTTGATCTGACAAAAATAAACAATCCAGTCGAAATTATCGGTACATCTGTTCGAATAAATAAAATAGAAGAACTTGACCGTCAGATTAAACTTGATATTTCGGGAGCCGGTGATTTCAATGCAAATATCCGTATCAGGATTTCCTTTAAGCCTACAGATATCAAGCTTGATAACCACAATATAAAATTTGATTTTGATGAATTAGGCTCTACTGTTCTTATCACTTTTGAGAGTAAAACAGGAAACCGGGAAATCATTATCAAATAGGAGCTTCATATGGATTATATTAAACACGTAAATGTTTTTCAAGGTACGGGCGAAATAGATCTGCCGAAGCCCGAAGGCATAGCTGCCAAATGGTTTTTTATTAAGGCAGGTTGCGGAAATACAAGCCCTGCTGCAGTACTTCCGTTCGGAGCTATGAGTGTATCCCCTTTTACCGGAGGTTATCCTACAGGATACGGTGATCATAAACCGAATTCACATTCAAGACCTGCACATTTTGATTTCGGGAACAAGCTAATAGGCTTCTCACACCTTCATCAAAGCGGAACCGGAGCTATAGGTTATTATTACAATTATGCAGTAACAACACCTGCCTATGAAAACTCTGAATACAGAAGAGATTTCTTCAATGAATATGCTGAACCGGGTTATTACAGTTGTGTTATAGAAGATATCCGGTGTGAAATCACAGTTAATCAGAAAACAGCGTTTCACAGATATACGTTCGGGAAAAACAACGGTAAGGTTACAATTGACTTTTCCAATAACGGCTTAATCATACCCGAATGTGAAAACAAAAAAGTATTCAATCTTAAGTTAAAGCAAATTGACAAAAATACTATTACTGCGTCCGCTGTAATTGAAGGAATAAAAATATTTTTTGCAGCCAAAGGAAATTCTGAATGCAGAATAGACGGTGGAAAAGCAATATTTTCTGTTCCTGAGAATCTGATTTCAGAAATTCAGGTATCAGTTTCCTTTAATAACCCTGACACTGCTCTGAATAATATCAGCGATATTTTCGAGTTTAATATAATACGGGATAATGCCTATAAGATATGGAACAACAAGCTTGGTTTGATCCGTGCGGAATTCAATGACGAACGATTATATGAAATTTTCTATTCTAATCTCTATCATTCATTTATAAAACCATCTGATTGGTGCGGTGAAAGCTTTGTTTATGATAAAAATTCTCCGTTTATGACTGATTTTGCCACATTATGGGACATGTACAAAACTGCACTGCCACTGATTTTCCTTACAGATAAAGATACATCTGAAAGCATCTGCGAGACACTGCTTAAGTTAGGAGAGACTCTCGGACATCTGCCAAACAATTTCGGCATAAGCGATCAATATAATCAACATTCCGAACAGGCAAGAATGCTTGGCGCATATGCATTGATTACAGCTTACCGTTACGGAATTTCAATGGACCCGTACAGATTATTGAATGTCATTAAAACAGATATTAATGCTGACGATAAAAGGGATTTTACAACATTCGGCAGGTGCAAATCCCATACATTTATGCTTGATATGGCTGACGCATGCGCTTTAGCAGCAGAAATAGCAGAAGAAAACGGTAATAAGCAATTAAAAGAAAGTCTTATGCCTCTTGCTGCTCAATGGAAAAAAGTTTATAATGTAAATACCGGACTCCTTGAGGATGACTGTGAATACTATGAAGGCACACACTACAACTACTCATTCAGACAAATGTACAATATGGATGAACGGATTATTATTGCAGGAGGAAAAGAAAAATTTATAAAGCTCCTGGATGATTTCTTCGGTTACGGAAAAGACGATGTAATTCAGCCGACAGATCCTTTTAATTACAAGCCAGTTGAAGAAGGAATAAAACTCGGCCGCTTTGAAGGCTTCAACAATGAATCTGACATTGAAGCACCGTTTTCTTACATATATGCAGACAGGCATGACAGAACCTGTGAGATCATACGTGCAGGACTTAAATATATGTTTACTGCAGGCAGAGGCGGTTTACCCGGCAATAACGATTCAGGTGCACTTTCTTCATATTACGTTTTTAATGCTGTTGGCATTTATCCTATTGCAGGGAGAAAATACTTTCATATTTCCTCCCCTCTAATAAAAAATTGCAGTATTCAACTATCTTCGGGGAAACAATTGCTGATTGAAGTAATTGATAACTCTGATGAAAATATTTATGTTAAAGAGGTTTATTTTAACAACAAAAGAATTACTGATTTTAAATTATCTGCAGATGAAATATTTAAAGGCGGCAAGCTGCAGATCGTTATGTATAAGAAATAACACAAACAGATCACAGATAAAAAGGACAGAGTTTTAATCTGTCCTTTTTATTGTTATATACTTGAACTCATCATAAAAATACTATATTATATTAACGATATAAATGTTTACGGTGATTAAAATGTATAATTTTTTTGCTTCAGAGAAAAGTCTTGATAATAAATACTTTATTACAGGTAATGATCACAATCATATACGTAATGTTTTGCGAATGAAAATCGGAGACACCTTTCTCATAAGTGACAACGGAATAAGCAACCGTTGCCGCATTATCGCTTTTTCTGACGATGTAACAACTGCTGAAATCCTTGAGGAAAATTATCAATCAACTGAATTATCTGTTGAATTACACCTGTTTCAGGGCCTTCCGAAAAGTGATAAGCTTGAATTGATCATTCAAAAAACAGTTGAACTTGGAGTTTGTTCAATTACGCCTGTTGAAATGTCCCGCAGTATCACGAAAATAGAAGAAAAAAAGAAAGCTAATAAAATTACACGCTGGCAGGCAATTTCTGAAAGCGCAGCAAAGCAAAGCAAACGTAATATTATCCCCCGCATTAATAACATAATGAACTACAGACAAGCAATCGATTTTGCTTCCGAATTGGATTTAATACTGTTGCCTTATGAAGCAAAAAACGGAATGGCTGACACAAAAGCAGCTTTAAATTTAATTAAACCCGGAATGAGAATAGGAATATTTATCGGACCGGAAGGTGGCTTTGATGATAAGGAAATAGCTGCAGCTCTTGAAAGCGGTGCTAAGATTATCTCTCTCGGTAAGCGCATACTCAGAACAGAAACAGCTGCAATAAGTTCTGTTGCAATGTGTATGCTTCACTGTGAATTGACATTTGAAAGTTGAGATCAATATGAAAAAATTACCTGAAAAATTTACGGAAAGAATGAAATCTTTTCCTCAGTTTGATTATGAATCTTATATCAAATCCTTTAGTCTGCCTGCAGTAAAAGGCTTTCGCGTTAATACTGACAAGATATCTCTCGATGAATTTGAAAAAATCAATATTTTCGGCAATGAAAGAATACCTTTTACAGACAGCGGTTTTTATCTTGATTACGAGAAAGCCGGTAATCATCCTTACCATCACGCAGGTATGATATATATTCAGGAACCAGCTGCAATGGCCCCTGCCGAATGTATAGACATTAATCCTGAATGGACAATTCTGGATATGTGCGCTGCCCCGGGAGGTAAAAGCACACAATTAAGAAATAAACTCGGAATTAACGGAATTCTTATTTCAAACGAGATAATTTCCTCTCGTTGCAAGATCCTTACCGGAAATATTGAGCGTATGGGAGCTCTTAATACAATAACAACCTGTATGGACACCGGAAAGCTTGCAACACTCTACCCTTCTTTTTTTGATCTGATAATGTGTGATGCTCCTTGTTCAGGCGAAGGTATGTTCAGAAAAGACAACACAGCAATTGACGAATGGAGCGAAGATAATGTTCGCAAATGCGCTGTTCGTCAAGCTGAAATCTTAGAAAATGCTGTTAAAATGCTGAAAAATGGCGGATATATTATATATGCAACGTGCACATTCTCTCTTGAAGAAAATGAAATGGTAATTGATAATTTTCTGTGTTCTCATCCCGACTTCTGCCTTTGTGAAGTTAATGATAAAGTAAAGCTGCATACTGCACCCGGAATTAATTTTGCCGGATGCAAATCTGAAAACCTGCACTATACACGCAGATTTTATCCTTATTTTTCAAATGGTGAAGGACAGTTTATGGCTGTTTTAAAAAATACTTCACCCAATGTGACTTATAAAAAACAAGCAGTAAACCCAAAAGATAAAATAGATAAATCTGTTTATGATTTTCTTGATGATATCCTGACTGAGTATAACAGCGCACATATCAGAAAATATAACAATAATATTGTTTACATTTCACCTGAAATTGACATAAAAAACGGTACAGCTTTTTCTTGTGGCATTACAATCGGTGAAATTAAAAAGAATTATATTCAACCTCATCATCAGTTTTTTATGGGATTAGGCAACAAATTCAAACGAAAGATTGCACTACACGAAAACTCCGCTGAATTAAAAAAATATTTACACGGAGAAGAAATTAACGTTGATTGCGATAATGGTTGGGCAGTAATTACAGTAAAAGGCTGTACTGTCGGCGGAGTCAAAGTCGTAAACGGAAAAGCAAAAAATCATTATCCGAAGGGATTAAGAATACAAAACATCTGATTGCTTTTGGATTGAATATTAAATTCTGATACAATAAGAAAAAATCTTACGATTTGTCAACCCCCTGCCCCCAATCTTGGGGGAATCGGTGTTTCTTGATATATGCAAATTGCTCACTTTTGCGAGCAATTTCCTATATATTAAAAAAACAGGGAGAACGCTTCCTCACGAAGCATCTCCCTGTTATTTTTCTTAAAAAACTCTCGAAAGATAAAAAAACGACAAGTCTTATGTCAACTTGTCGTTTTCTTTGGCAGAGGTATAAGGATTCGAACCTTAAATGACGGAGTCAGAGTCCGGAGTGTTACCGTTACACTATACCTCTATGTCTCTTGCCGGAACGTTTTGTATTATACATCACAGGTAACTAATTGTCAAGCATTTTTTTATAAAATTATAAAATTATTTTAAAAACATTTTACTGTTCATCTACACGATTAAATAAATCAGCGCATATAATAAAGTTGACAAACGCAAGGATATATACAACCAAGGATGCATAGGAACTGATTGAAAACATTTTCTCAACAAAATTTGCTATTTCAACACCAAAAGCTTCAACAAGCGGAAATACTGACCGATCAATCAATCGGAAAAGTATATAAAAACCTCCGGCGCAGTCAAGTAAAATATTAGAAATAAGTAATTTTTTATCTCTTCTGCATACAAAGAACAAAACTGAAAAGAAGTAACAACAAAATGCAGGTAATGAAACAAGAACAAGAAAACCCGAAAAAACGGGATGTTGCATAAAAAGGAGATTTCCCCATATAAACTGACAGGCAATTATAATAAGATTTATAACAGGAATCAGCCATAATGCCGTAAATAAAGGACTGTGCCAAACATGTCGGTAAAATACAGCGGACGTTTTTCTGACAAGATGCACACACAGACACAGAATTCCGACAACCAATACAGTATTGAAGGATTCTACAGTCACGTTACCTTGCCAAATTCGGGGTAAAAAGAAGGAAACAATAAGAAAAACGGAAATTATACTGCCTATTATTACAGGCAAAAAATTAAACTTTTGTTTATTCATTATTGTTTCCTCCTTGATTTAATAATTTTTCACAGAAAGATGATCAATAGTAAACCTTAAATGTTTTAATTTCAAAAGGTCTGAACGTAACATTAATCTTCTTTGCATCATTAAGCACTTCAATTTCTTCTTCAAGCATATTTGTAAGACTAATATTTTTAGCACCGTCGAAGAAATGTATATCCGATTTAGTATATGCCCCTTCGGCCTCATAAACACGGAAAATAAATGCCTTTTCAGCATCTTCACAAGGCTTGATTGCCTCAATTATACAGTTATTTGCATCAATATTTACAAGAGAATTAAACTCAGTAGTGCCATTCACCTGAATAACAGGTATGTTCAGCATATAGGAAGGTTTGATAACAGATTCAGCACCGAATGCACTGTCATGAGGAAGGACAGAATATACACAACGGTGAAGACCATCTCTGTCTCCTTCATGGTCAGGACGGTTACCGCCCTTGTGAAGTGAAAGTCTGAGACATCCGTCTTTAGCACTTATACCGTACTTACAGTCATTAAGTACAGCAAAACCGTATCGAGCTTCAGAAATATCAGAATATTTATGATTGAGTACCTCAAACTTTGCCTGCTCAACAGAAGTATTACGAGTTGTAGGTCTCTTAGCATAACCAAACTGTATCTCATGACGAGCAAAGTCATCAAATATATCCGTATCAAAAGCAGCCTTAAGGAACTGATGATTATCGTTCCAATCCATAACGGTGTCAAAACGGATTTCTGCTGAATCTGCAAAGAAAATCATATCCTGTAAAACTGTAGAATTTTCACTGATCTGATATTTATTTCTGATAATATATGCAACTCTGCCGACAGAAACAATCTCAGAAGAAATGAGTTCAGAAACATTTCTGAATTTAACCTCATAATCCGAATCCACATCCCAATTATCCCATGCTGCAGGAACATCTTCAGCCATCATCAAAGTATTGAAGTTTTCACCACATACAATCTGTCTTCCGACTCTCTTATCGAAATAAGAAGAAATTGTACCGTTTTCAGCCAATTCAACTTCGTACAAAGGAGTAGAAAGCTTATTACCCTCTTTAAGGAAATTAGAAGAAAAATTGACATCATATTCCTTAAGAGGAAGAGTAATACTTGAAAAAGCAGGAATCTTTATACCGCCGACAAGCAGTATATCCTTACCGTCAAGGTTCTTATATCTCTGCTGATTATATTTACCGTCAATCATTACATTTTCAGGTAATTCAAGGAACAGGACATCATTTCTTTCAAATGAAAGAGTATTGATAACGGTAACGGTGTTATCCTCTGAGCCTTTTACGATAAGAGCTGTCTTTTCTTTTGCTGTATTTATAAGCTCTGTTGTCTGCGTACGGCTTTCAAGGTGAGCCTTATTGATGCAGGTTCCGGGAAGAATGTCATGGAACTGATTAAGAAGAAGAGTTTCATACAATGGAGCTATTTCAGCACTGTCAGCAATCTTGTTATTTTTTACTGCATCGTTAACGGTAACAATTTCAAGATCACGAAGAGCATTTTCAGCCTTACGGTTATTGCGCTTGATTGTGTGCTGATTGGTAAGTGTACCTCTGTGAAGTTCAAGATAAAGCTCACCACGGTATGTATTAGGATTAACACAATCCTTTTCGAGCTCCTGCATAAAATCACCGACACGGGAGTATCTTGTTTTCGGAACACCGTCAAGGTTTTCTATACGGCGTGCCATCTCAATCATTTCAAACTGAGGTCCGCCGCCGCCATCACCGAAACCGAATGTAAGCATACGCTTGTCGGTCACGCCCTTCTGCTTGATACCATTGTTGATATTTGCACAGACATCAAGCACATCAGGATGATGATGAGTAGTGTTAAAATGAGTAAATACCTTTGTTCCGTCTATTCCCTGCCAATAGAAAGTATCATAAGGGAATTCATTTGTATCATTCCAGCTGATCTTGGTAGTAAGGAAATAATCAACAGCACAGCCTTTCATAATCTGAGGAATAGCAGCAGAATAACCAAAGGTGTCAGGTAACCAGAAACAATTAGAAGTATATCCGAAGTGTTTACGGGTAAATCTCTGACCCCACAAGAACTGTCTGATCATTGATTCACCGGATGTTATGTTGCAGTCACACTCAACCCAGACGCCGCCATTAGGTTCATATCTGCCCTGTGCAACAGCTTTTTTGATATCTTCAAAAAGTTCAGGATAATACTTTCTGATCATATCGCTATGACAGGCTGATGACTGAATAAACTTATATTCGGGATATTGCTGCATAAGGTTAAGCTGATTTGCATAAGTTCTTGCACACTTCTTGACAGTTTCTCCAACATGCCACAGCCATGCTGTATCCATATGAGAATGACCGATAATTGCAGCCTCTGGAGCAGAATCACCGTTCTTTGCAGCAAGAGCTTCTTTAATAACATCCTTCGATTTGCGCAAACCTTCCACAACTTTTTCAAACGGAATGTCATCAGTAGCTGTAGGAACATTTTCATATACCTTGAGTAATGCGTTAATTGCCTTAGCTCTCATAAAGCTGTTCTGAGGAAGAGCTTCTGTAAGCTGCCAAAGTGTTTTAAGATCAAAATAATATTCCTGTACTTCGTAATCCTTAATACAGATATCAGCACCGTTATATGTAAACCTGAATTCGGTTCTGCCTGTATTTTCAAAGGGCATACATCCGGGAACAAAATGACCTGCATAATACTCAAGAGCTATATCAAGTTTTTCACCCGCAACAGGATCAAACTTAATCATATCACAATAATGATTTCCGTGCGCGGTAACTACAATCTTGGATGCGAAGGTACCGAAGGGCTTACCGTTAACAAATAACAAAGCCTCATAACCGCCAATGTGCGGTTTTATAAAAAGAGTCTGTCCTGCGAGGTTTTCGGGAACAGTAAATTCACCTTTAAACCAACAATATGTGCCTTCCCCTTCCCATTCTTCGCCTTTTACAGCAGGAACAAAAGGAAGATCAGGGGCTTTATTATACCTTTTGTCAACATGACACTTGGTAACATTTTCCAATTCTCCGACTTTCACGAAAATATGGGGCTCCATTCTTTCAATGAAGGATTCCATTTTTCCGAGGAAACGTTTAATCTGAACATCATTCAACATATATTAATCCTCCGTCCAGGAATTTTTTAAACATTTTACATTATATATACAATTATTTCAAGTGCTACTTGGAAAATAAGTTGAAAAAACCTTTTTGTGTAGTGTTTTTATTGCAACGAGGCTGAACATTCTTAACAAGAATACTGTCATCACCGATGACTGCAATATTTTCCCAGCAAATTACTGTATACTCCTGTTTCTTTATTCTGATAAGCTTATCATAGTCAGCTACAAACAGTCTCAGAATCTGACCTGTGCAAGTATCTACTTCTACATCATTAATATAACCGATACAGCTCCCGTTTTCAATATTAATGACGGCCTTTCGATAAATATCTTCTATGCAACATTTCACAAAACCACCCCGTAAATTATACTTTACGGGATCAGGAAATATGATTATTGTTTTATTTTGTTCAAGGCGCATTTTTCCAGCCTCGAGACCTGCGCCTGTGATATTCCGATTTCTTCTGCTACCTCTGTCTGAGTCTTTCCCAACATAAACCTTTTATGCAGAATCACTTTTTCTCTTTCTTCAAGATTTTTTATTGCTTCCCTAATCGATATTTCCTCCAACCAATCATTTTCAGAGTTTTCATCGCCCAATTGATCAACAACATACAATGAATCACCGTTATCATTATATACGGGTTCGTATAACGAAACCGGTTCAACTATTGAATCCAGCGCGATAATAACCTGACGTTCGGGGATATCAAGAAACTGTGCAATTTCAGACGTTGAAGGCTCTGTGTTATTTTCAGAAATGTATTTTTCTTTATACTGCATCGCGTGAAACGCTATATCGCGCAATGAACGAGAAACTCGGATATAAGTGTTATCCCTTAAAAACCTTTTAATCTCTCCGATTATCATCGGAACAGCATATGTGCTGAATCTTACCTGCTGTGATAGATCAAAATTATCACAAGCTTTAATTAATCCAATGCAACCTACCTGAAATAAATCATCAGGATTTTCATCTCTGTTTCTGAATCGCTGAACCACTGACAAAACCAATCTGAGGTTACCGCGTATAAGCTTTTCTCGTGAACACATATCACCTTGTTTAGATGCTATTAATAATTCCGTGCATTCTTTTTCTGAAAGAACCATCAGATCGGATGTGTTAACAGAAGAAATTTCAACTTTTGAATAATTCATTTATCCACTCTTTTCATATTTTACACTAAAAAGAGTATTGACCTGAAAAAACGGAATATTACATATAATTCTCATTAAATTATCAACTATTTTATATACAATCACAAACATATAACACGTACTATAACTTATTGCTTATAGGTACAATAAAATAGAATAATTATGTAAGCAAAAAAAGCTCATAATTAGTAATTTTAATCATTATCTATTAGAAATATTCAAAAATATAAACTTGACAATCATCCCGCGTAGTAGTATTGTATTAATTAATTTTTTACAGACACCTTATAATATGCTTATTACGAGGTTTTTGTAAATTCTGCTATAAAATTTATTTATAATTACGGAGGAAACAATATGAATGCTTATATTGAACGCGTTATTCAGAATGTTAAAATAAGAAACGCACACGAACCTGAATTCATTCAGACTGTTGAAGAAGTATTTTCTTCTATTGAGCCGCTAATAAACGCTCATCCCGAATATGAAAAAAATGATATACTTATGAGAATGACAGAGCCTGACAGAGCTATTTCGTTCAGAGTTACCTGGGTAGACGATAACGGAAATGTTCAGGTAAACAGAGGTTATCGTTATCAGTTCAATTCGGCAATCGGACCGTACAAGGGCGGTCTCCGTTTCCATCCCAGTGTTTATTCCGGAATTATCAAATTCCTCGGTTTTGAACAGACATTCAAAAACTCACTTACCGGTCTTCCCATAGGTGGCGGTAAAGGCGGATCAAACTTTGATCCCATTGGCAAGAGCGATGCTGAAATTATGCGTTTTTGTCAGGCATTTATGACAGAACTTTACAGATATGTCGGTCCTGACGTGGATGTACCTGCAGGTGATATCGGTGTTGGCGGCAGAGAAATCGGTTATCTTTACGGTCAGTATAAGAGAATCAAAGCTACTTTTGAAAATGGTGTTCTCACAGGAAAAGGTCTTTCATACGGTGGTTCTCTTATCCGTCCTGAAGCTACCGGATTCGGTGCTGTATATTATCTTCTCGAAGTTCTCAAGCATTATGATGACACACTTGAGGATAAAACCGTTGCAATTTCCGGTTTCGGTAATGTTGCTTGGGGTGTCGCTACTAAAATGGCCCAGCTCGGTGCAAAGGTTGTTACTCTGTCTGATCCCACAGGTTATATCTACGATCCCGACGGTGTAAACACTCCGGAAAAACTTGCATTTATGTTGAAAATGAGATCCGAAAACCTCACAGTAGATGAATATGCAAAAAAATTCAATGTTGAGTTTATCCCCGGCAAAAAGCCTTGGGGTGTTAAAGCTGACATTATCATGCCCTGCGCAACTCAGAATGAGGTTGATATGATTGAAGCTAAGAAAATTGTAGCGAACGGTGTTCAGTACTATATTGAAGTTTCAAATATGCCTACAACCAATGATGCTCTTAAGTATCTTCAGATGAAATGCAAGGCAGTTGCTCCCTCAAAAGCAGTAAATGCAGGCGGTGTTGCAGTTTCTGCCCTTGAAATGAGCCAGAACTCTGCAAGATATATGTGGTCTGCCGACAAGGTAGACAATAAACTCAGAGACATTATGAAACACATCCATGATGTATCTGCAGAATGTGCTGAAGAATATGGTCTCGGCTATGACCTTGTTGCCGGTGCTAATATAGCAGGATTCAAAAGAGTCGCCCAGGCAATGCTTGAACAAGGTGTTTATTAATAAATTAACAAAGAAAAATTCCCGAATCGTTATGTTTCGATTCGGGAATTTTTGTACTTTATTACAATAATCGTTTAATTACTTAATCTGCTTAATTTTATTACCTTTAACAACAAAAGCATGTTCAGCAAGCTCAATGAGAGGAGCATCATTTTTGGGTGAATCGGTATAAAAATTCTCTATCACGGCATCAGGAAACGCTTCAAGGAATGCCGGTACTTTTTTTGAGCGCATACATAAACGAGTAATTTTGCCTGTATTTTCATCAATAAGACTACCGACACAGTGCCTGATTTCCAGTCTTTTGCAAATTTCCTGCATCGTTATTTCAGGCGACGCAGTTACAATAACATCATCAGTTCTTCGAATTTCCTTATAAAAAGGTTTGATTCTGTTCATGTGGCAATCCCAGAATTCCACAGAATCGGCATTAATATCCTTTATGCTGCAAAAAAAGTCTTCTACAAAAGGAGCATAATCTTCAAGCGCCTTCTCGACAGTGATTTTACCGGCTTTATATTTAACAAGTGCATACAGAACCTTAGGAATATACTTTATCAGATAGGGAGCTTTTTTGATATAAAAGAAGAAAAAGTGTAATACGCTTTCCCCATCATAGATTGTATTATCAAAATCATATACATTCATCCTACTTCCTCCTTAAAAGAGAAACCGGATAAATCAAGAAATACATCTTCATCCTGCAGTTTACCTGTAACAAATTCCTCAACTTCCCACATAACTGCCAGAACATTATTTTTATCATAAGCTTCACATTTTGCAACAAAACCATACTCAGTATCAATCCAAAGGTAAACAGATTCAGTCAGTATTCCTTCTGAATAACCTCTCTGAATAAACTTGTGGCAATTTCGTCCTGCTACCTCTTCGTCATACATATACAGAACATTGTTCTGTGAAGGCAGTCCGGAATCAACAACGGAAAGCTTCATAAACATACTGGATAAAGAACTGAATTTTTTTCCCTTCAGAGTAGAATGAACCTGTTCATCTTCTCCTTCAATGATAACATAATAATCAGTGTCATTTCCGTTTGCTTTGTAATAAAGAATTGAATGAGTATCAATATACTGAACAGTAAAAGCTGTGGCAGATTTTTTCTCCTCAATATTCATGGTTGTGATACTCTGTTCAGGGTTATAATACCTGTAATTAACTCTGAAATTATATTTCCATGAATTATCAATTTTTATTTCCTTAATCTCAGCTTCAGTAATATTCTCTTCTGAAGTTAATGATTCAGAATGCTTATATTCATATCCCGTGCTGCTTTCATCAGGAAGCGGCTTTTTGTTACAAGCTGTCAGACTGAGCAAAAGTATCATAAAGGCAAGCGAAAATGCAATTTTTGAAAATAATTTTGATTCCATAAATTCCTCCGATAAGTAATCTACTCTCTGATATTATTATACAAAATTGAATTTTTGTCAAACGAAACATCAAAAAAGTGTTGTTATTATTTTAATAGTATGATAGCATATAAATGACCAAAAATGAAAGGATTTTTGAAATGAAATATCAGATTATTAAAAATATTCATAACAATTTTTCTGTTTTTGAGAAAAACAAATTATTTCCCCGTGCATATACTATTCCTTTTTCATCTTTTGACAAAATAAATTGCACTTGCTTCAAAAAAGAGCGCTACAGCTCGGATATTGTCACAGTGCTTTCCGGCGAATGGAATTTTAAATTTTACAAATCAATAAATGATGTACCTGACAGACTTGACACCTCAAAGACACGTTTTGATACAGTTACAATTCCCGGTGATTGGCAAAGAACCGGCTATCAGGAACCTGTTTATCTTAATTGTCCGTATGAAATAAAAACAATTGCTCCTGAAGTTCCCGCTGATATGCCCGTAGGTATCTACAGAAAAACTATCGAAATTGATAAGTTATCAGCAAAACACATTATCTCATTTCTTGGCGTATCCAATAATATTTCTCTTTATGTCAACGGCACATTTGTCGGTTATTCGGAAGGCAGCCACAATACGGCAGAATTTGATCTCACTTCTCTTCTTACTGTCGGAACCAATGAAATTGTTGCTGTAATGTTCAAATGGTGTAACGGAACTTTTCTCGAGTGCCAGGACATGTTCCGGGAAAACGGTATATTCAGAGATGTTCTTTTATACAATTATCCCGAATACTACATTTACGACTTTGAAGCATTAACCGAAAAATCCGATAATTCATATAATCTGACAATAAAAACAATTCTTGGTGATAACAAAGATTGCAAGGTTCTTGCGCGACTTTACAATAAAGAGAAGCAGCTTATAGCTGAAAAAACAGTTCACGGTGAGGAAGATATCTGTTTTACAGATCTTGATGTACAGGAATGGAATGCAGAAGTACCTGTTAACTATGCGCTTTATCTTACTGTTATATCCGAAAACAATGAAATTATGTCAATAAGACACTTCATAGGCTTCCGAACTATTAAAATAGAAAACGGTGTATTTTATGTAAATTCCAGACCTATTAAGGTCAAAGGTGTTAATCATCACGATACTGATCTTTATAAAGGTTATGCTATGTCACTTGAGGATATGGAAAAAGATATACGCCTTATGAAAGAACTGAATGTCAACGGTGTAAGAACATCTCACTATCCTCCCGATCCTTATTTTATAACTCTTTGTGATATAAACGGTCTTTATGTAATTGATGAAGCTGATATCGAAACACACGGCTGCGGTGAAATGTTCGATAATATTGATCAGATAAGCCACGATCTTAAATGGGCAAAACATTATGTGGACAGAGTAAAGAGAATGTACTACCGCGACAGAAACCACCCCTCTATTATAATGTGGTCGCTCGGTAATGAAGCAGGCGGTTACAAATGCCACGATAAGTGTTATAAATTCCTTAAGGAAACAGGCACTAGTATACCTGTTCATTATGAAGGCGTTGTCAGAAACAAGCGTTTCCATTATGATGTTATTTCCGAAATGTACACATCAACCGAAGAAATTGAAAAAATGATTGCCGGTAAGCGCGTACGTGAATATGGTGATAAAAAATATCTTTGCAGAGAGTATTCAAAGTATCCTTTCTATCTCTGTGAATATGCGCACGCAATGGGAGTAGGCCCCGGCAATCTCGAAGAATACTGGGATCTCTTCTATAAATGGGACAACTCCATGGGCGGTTGCATCTGGGAATGGGCAGACCATACAGTTTATCATGATGAGAACGATAAAAAGTATAAGTATAAGTATACTTACGGCGGTGATCATGGTGAAAAGCAGCATGACGGTCATTTCTGTGTTGACGGTCTTATGTATGCAGACAGAAGACTCCATACCGGCGCAAAATGTATGAAAGTTGTTTACAGACCTATACGTGCTGAATACAAAGGTGACAATTTATTCACATTTACCAATACTAACCGATTCCGTAATTCTGGTTATATTTCTACAAAATATGAATATCAGATCAATGGTAATACAGTTTCATCAGGCGATTTAGACCTTTCTATCGAACCGATGACTTCTGTCGATGTTAACCTGAAAGATGTTGCCATACAAGACGGTGATGATTGCTATATCAATTTCATTTATTCCGACAAAGAAACAGGAATTGAGATTGCACTTGAACAGCTTGAACTTGCCGTTTCTGATTGCGAATATGATATAGAAATCGGTTCAAAGATTTCTGCAGAATCTGAAAACGGTATTCTTACTGTTGTATTTGACAACGGCAAAGCAGTATTTAACGGTTCTACCGGTGAACTCGTTTCTTATATCGTAAACAACAAAGAAATTCTTAACCAGAATCCTTGTGAGGGTAACGGAATCAATCTTAACCTCTACAGAGCACTTATTGATAATGATGCAAGAATGAGAGACAAATGGGCAGAAGGCGGTCTCAACAATCTGAAAAAATCCCTTGAACATTTCTCTGCATCAATTGAAGACGGTGAAATTGAAGTAGATGTTCTTTATACAATGAAACATAAGAGAAAAGCAATGTACAGCTGGTTCATCAAATATGTCATTTCTTCTCTCGGTGCTATGGAAATTAAAACTGTTTTAAGAAAGCTGTCAGCCGATGCTGTAGCTGATATTCCCCGTTTCGGTGTTACTCTTGAACTTGACAGAAGCTTTGATACTGCAAAATACTTCGGAAGAGGAACAGCTGAAAACATGCCTGATTTCAAAGCTCAGTCACCTGTCGGCATTTACAGCGCAAAGATTGCAGATATGTACGAACCTTATGTATTCCCTCAGGAAAACGGTATGCACTGCGATACACGCTGGCTTAAGATTACAGATGGTGAAAACACAGTTGCATTCTATGGTGATGCTCCTTTCAATTTCAGCGCTCATCATCAGACGCAGTCTGCTATAAATAAAGCCGAACATCAGGAAGACATCAAAGATATGAATACAACATATCTTTCTATAGACGGTTACACAAGAGGCATAGGTTCATCAAGTTGCGGACCTGATACGCGTGAGGAATACCGTCTTAATGCAGATAAAATAATGGAATTCAGCTTTACAATAATCCCCATGAAAGGATAAGACTATGAGTTCTGAAATATTTAACAATTCACAATGGCTTACATACCCCGGAATGGATGCAGTTCTGACAAGAACTGCATTCAATGCCGAAAATTTTGAAAATGTAACTCTTTATATTACAGCCCTCGGATATTTTGAGGCATTCATCAACGGCGAAAAAGTTTCGGATGAACACTTTATCCCCGCCATGACAGACTATGAAAAACGTGATTTATCCGGAATTCATATGCCTATTTTTGATACACTCTCCCACAGAATATATTATCATAAATACGATATAACCCGTTTTATAAAACACGGAATCAACGTACTTGCAACACATATAGGAGCAGGCTGGTACGGTCAGCATGAAAGCCCGAACGAAGGTATGCCTTATTGGGGTGATAACACTCTTGTTTTTACTCTTGCTTTTACCGACAAAAACGGTACAATCAGCTATATAAACTCATCTGCTGCTAATACAAAATTCAGAAAAAGTTATATTCTGGAAACAAGTCTTTACTACGGTGAGTATCACGATGCAAGACTCTATCCCGACAATTGGAAAACACCTGAATTCAATGATACAGAATGGTCTTTATCAGAAGTCAGACCTGCACCCGATACTTTACTTGAAGAAACCTTCTTCCCTTCCGACAAAATAATCCGCACAATAATTCCTAAACTGATTTATGAGTTTGGCGATATGAAAATATATGATATCGGAGAACTGGCAGCAGGATACGCAGTTTTACAGTTTGAAGAATATGCAAGTTCGAATGAACGGGCAGTTCTCAGATATGCTGATGAATTAAATTGTGACGGAAGCCTTCAGTTTCACTACACCGGCGGCACATCCCGTATGCAAAGAGATCAGTTCATTTATGATAAGCGAGCAAAAGGTCAGGATTTTCGTCCTCATTTTACTTGGCATGCAGCAAGATATATTGAAGTTACAGGCATCTGCCATCTGACAGAATACAGAGTAATTCAGACAGAGCTTAATCAGATCTCCGAATTCAGATGCGACAACGATACTCTTCAATGGATTTTTGATGCATATGTGAAGACCCAGAATGCTAATGTACACGGCTGCATACCTTCTGACTGTCCTCACCGTGAAAGACTCGGTTATACCGGCGACGGACAACTTACCTGCGGTGCGGTTATGTCCGTTTTTGATGCTAAAGAAATGTACAAAAAATGGATGGCGGACATAAGAGACTGTCAGGATAAAAACAGCGGTCATGTACAGCATACGGCTCCGTTCTATGGCGGTGGCGGCGGCCCCGGCGGATGGGGCGGTGCTGCAGTTATAGTTCCTTATCGCTATTTCAAATTCTATGATGATGTTTCTGTTTTATCACAGTCTTATGATTCAATGAAAGCCTATCTCAAATATATGATTAATCATTGTGAAGACGGAATAGTTACAAGCGAAGAAAAAGGCGGTTGGTGTCTTGGTGATTGGTGTCCTCCTAAAAATGATGTTAAAATCCCCGAACCGTTTGTAAACACATATTTTCTTGCAAAATGTGCAGATATGACAGCTGAAACAGCAGAAATTTTAGGATTTAACAGCGATGTTGAGGTTCATAAGAAGCTGGCACAGGATTGCAAAAACGCATTGCTCCGACACTACTTTAATAAAGAAACCGAATCCTTCTGCGATGGTACTCAGGGCGCCGACGCTTTTGCTGTTGATATTGGTATAGCTACCGACATTACAAAAAGGAACCTCATTGAAAAATATGAAAAACTCGGCACTTTTGACACAGGTATTTTCGGTACGGATATTTTAATCAGAACTTTATTTAACCTTGGCAGAGGCGATATTGCATTCAATCTGCTTACTAACGAAGAAGAATCTTCATTCTATAATATGAAAAAACATGGAGCAACCACCCTTTGGGAAAATTGGGAAGGCTGCGATTCAAGATGCCACCCGATGTTCGGCGCTGTGGTTGAATATTTCTTCTCCGATATTCTCGGCATCAAAAGAAAAGATGACAAATCCGGCTACAAAGAAATAATCATTGATCCGGCCTTCATTCCCGGACTGAAAAATTGCAGCGGCACAATGAAAACAAAATGGGGCACCATTACTGTTGAAATCAGCACTGATGAAAACGAAAACCGAAATGTTGCGACAAAAATAACCGGCAGTATTATTGAAAGTTTTGTTTAAACAGAAAGGACCAGATTATGCTTGATATTTTCAGAGGATTATTCACTTTCATTACATCAATATGCATTTTTATTACTTCTGTTATTTCACCTGCCGTTTTGGGTGAAAACTCCGAAAATCTGACTTTTGAAATTCTTGCATATCCGGAAGAAGCTGTTCTCACCTTTGAAGATGCAGACATCTCAGTTGACGAATATGTTTCAAGAGCCGACGCCGACAGAGAAGAATATATCGAAGCTGCGGGGTATCGCGACATAAGAGGTGTTCTGGTATCACCTTACTATACAGCTAAAATAGCCGATAAAAACATCCCGGTTTATTCCACAACTGTTTTCTCAGGAGAAACACAGAGAGGTCTTCTTCAATCGTTTTCCGAAGTATATTTTGAAAAGGATTCAGAATTTTCGTTTAACATTGAATTATCTTCACTGAGCATTAACATGAAAAATGCGATCTGTCTGCCGGAAAGTCTTGGTGTTAAGTGTCTGACAAAAGACAACAAAATGACTGCGACTATTTCTGACTTCGGTATTTACACTTTTCTTTTTAACAATGCTTCACAAGAATTTGCTTATACTCTTTTTGTCAGAGAAAACATTAATGATGAAGAAGAAATCGAAAAGCTCCGTAATGAGCTAGGAGAAGAAAATGTAATTATCGTTGACGGTTATCTTGAAACACCATGGGCAAATATAACTAATGACAATATGGCAATTTACCTCAAACGTGGTTCATACGTTGTAGCTCAACATTTGTATGATATAAAATCTGCCGAAGATGAAAATCTTTATTTTGAAGCCGAAGCATATGCCTCAAACTCAATCGGTCTCACAAGAATGCCGTTTGTTAATGTTTATAATTGCAATAATTTCACAATTGCAGGTAACGGTCTCATTGATTTAACAGAGCTTGACCGACGCGAAAGACGAGGTATTGTTTTTACTTCAGCATCTAACATTACAGCAAAAGGCTTCAAGATTGTTAACAGTCCTGAGTGGTCATTTATTACTTATGATTGCGATAATGTTAATATCAGTTCAGTTGATATTTTCGGTTACAGATTAAATGCCGATGCTTATGCAATCTGCTCGTCAAGAAATGTTACTGTAACTGATTCTTTCTGCAGAACCGGTGATGATCTGTTCGATGTCAAAGGGCTTGGAGGCAGAGAAGGCATTGAAAGCAAGAATATTGTTTTCTCTGACTGTATTGCTTGGGGCGGCAAAGCAAGATGTTTCGGTATATGCGGAGAGGT
The DNA here is from genome assembly GCA_045588855.1 of Acutalibacteraceae bacterium. Lineage (GTDB taxonomy): Bacteria > Bacillota > Clostridia > Oscillospirales > Acutalibacteraceae > RUG806. The sequence continues at coordinate 550 of JAZNEX010000115.1, read as the reverse complement.
ATACTCCCCCATATCTGATGTTACATTTAAAGACAGTGCTGTCATAATCCGTGATGCAACTTGGCATGAAGACAGAATTGCTTCGCTTGCTGTTATTGTAGAAAATCAAGGCGGAAGCATAAACAATGTAACATTTGAAAATATTGAAATCTTCCGCGATGACGGCAGAGCAATCGGGGTTGTTATCCTCGGAGAAGATATCGAGAACTTCAATTGTGAAAACATCAATTTCAAAAATATTACATATAAAGCATGTGATAAATCAAAAGTTTCTTCAAACGGCAAATCCAACAATATAAGCGTATATTTTGAAGATATCTTCTACGGCAAAACTGAAATAAATAACAAAACACCATTTGCGTTCTCTATTGACTCAATTGCTGATGTAACATTCAGATAACAAAAAAACGGGGCTGTAAAAAAAGTGCAGACCGCATAAAACAAGATAACTAAAGGGTTTCTTTCGGTATTTAACTACCAAAGAAACCCTTTAAAACTGTAAAAATCAGCAAAAGCAGGCAAAAACAAGGTTTTTGCGTTTTATGCTATA
>JAZNEX010000114.1:0-2234 GCA_045588855.1 Acutalibacteraceae bacterium | reverse complement strand
ACAAGAAAAGCAAAACGCACTAAGGCTGAAATCACAGAAAATCTTGAACACAAAGAAATAATTTGCGACCTTGAAGATAAACATTGTCCTGAATGCGGCGAGGAACTTGTCTGCATCGGCAAGGAATTTGTTCGCAGTGAGCTGAATATTATCCCCGCACAGGTATTTGTGGTGGATATTTACAGAAAAGTATACAAATGTGCGAACTGTGCAGATGATGAATATACGCCAATTCTTAAAGCTGAAACACCTGTGCCTGTTATGAAGAAAAGTATGGCAACACCTGCAACGGTTGCATATGTGATGCAGCAAAAGTATCAGCTTGGTATGCCTCTCAACAGACAGGAGCAGTATTGGAAAGCGGAGGGAGTAGAGCTTTCGAGAACAACCCTTGCCAACTGGATTATCCGTAGCTCAATGTGGTTTGAAAAACTGTGGGAAAGAATGCATGAGATTCTGCTTTCGGAAGATATTATCCATGCAGATGAAACACCTCTGAGGGTGTTGAAACGCAACGGACAGCAGGTAGACGGACAATCGAGAATGTGGGTATTCTGCTCAGGCAAATATTCAGAGCATAAAATGGCTTTGTATTACCACCATGCAACACGCTCGGGAAAGGTTGTGGAAAAGATACTGGGTGATTACTCAAAATATCTCCAGACCGACGGATGTGCGTCTTACAATGCGGCAGTAAAAGCCATTCATATCGGCTGTTGGGCACACGCAAGACGAAAATGGACGGATTGTCTGCCTAAAGGTATTGATGATAAAAATTCAAATGCAGCACAGGCACTTGAGCTGATTGAGCGAATTTTCGCCGCAGACAAGGGCCTTGAAGGTATACCCGAAAACGATAGGAGAACAAAAGCTCTTAAACCGTTGCTTGACAAATACTGGAAATTGCTTGAAACCATTGACGCACCGAAAGGCTCGGGTATTTACAAGGCTATGCTGTATTCTGTAAATCAAAAAGAGCAGCTTAACAATGTGCTTCTTGACAGTAGAATTGAACTTACCAATAATCTTGCTTTATCCGAACAAAATACTTATCCGAAGCATTTTAAGGAAAGCGCATAAAAGCGTTATCTTTAGGGCAACACCGCACAGTTGCCAAAGAATGAAAAATGTGATATAATATAGTTATGGACAGACAGATGACACTGGCAGAAATAAATGATGAATTTGGTGCAGCCAGAACCAATAAAAAAGAATTTCTTGAAAAGATGGATAGCATAATTCCATGGGTAGCATTCGTAGAACTCGTACAGCCGTACTATTATAAAGGAGAGCGCGGCAATAAACCATACCCACTTGAATTAATGCTCAAAATATTTATTTTACAGAATTTGTATGATTTAGCAGATATGAAAGCTATGAATGAAGTGATCGACAGTCGTGCGTTCACGGCTTTCTGCTGCATTAATTCACCTGATGAAGTTCCTGACGGGGATACAATAGGGCGATTCAGAGCGCTTTTGACAAAACATAATCTTCAGGAAAAGATTTTCAAAGAAGTTGTAAATCAGCTTGAAAAAAGAGGATTAATTCTGAAAAAAGGAACTATTGTAGATTCGACATTTATAGAAGCACCCTCATCTACAAAGAATCGGAAAAAAGAACGTGATCCCGAAGCACATTCAGCTAAAAAAGGCAACACATGGCACTTCGGATACAAAGCACATATCGGTGTAGATGAAGAAAACGGACTTATCCACACTGTTAAAACAACTGCTGCAAATGAACATGATGTCACAGTAATGAACGAATTACTGCATGGTGAAGAAGAGCGTGCGTTTGGTGACAGTGGCTATATCGGAGCAAAGAAACGCCCCGATGCTGTCAAGAAAAACAAGTCTGGGAAGAACATCAAGTACATAATTAATCGTCGTCCGTCATCAATCAAGAAACTATCTAAAAGCGGTCAATATGCCGCTAAAAAAATCGAAAAGAAAAAATCATCTGTCCGTTGTAAAGTCGAACACGTTTTCGCGGTTGTTAAGCGGCTATTCAGGTATCGGAAAACACGATATCGAGGTCTGAAAAAACAGACTGCCAAAAATTATATCATGTTCGCATTGGCGAATCTTTATCTGGCTGATAGAAAATCTCTGTCGGTCTGATTTAGTGCGCCTTGCGGCTGAAAATTGAACATAGTTCCGTTCCTCTGCAGTTTTGCAGAGGGACTTTTTATTTCGCTATTCTGATTTTCGGATATATGCGGTGTTGCCTTA
>JAZNEX010000113.1:0-36728 GCA_045588855.1 Acutalibacteraceae bacterium | reverse complement strand
AGTCTGAGTTGATTGTTGTCTCTTAACATTTTCATCATCCACCCTGTATTTTATGATTAAATTATATCACAAAATACGAAAAAAATCTACGCTTTATGCAGTACTTATGCATTGCGTAGACTTTTTCAGTGCCCTTGATTTTACTGGGTTTTCGGGTCTTCATTTATGGGTGCAGCTATGGGGTGGTTGCAATGAAGGGAAGACTATAATGGGGATTTTATAGACATTTTAGATAAAAGTGTTGCAAAACAAAAAAAGAGGAGGCTACCATAAAAGTAGCCTCAAATATTTTATTAATCAAACTCCATGCATTCTAAAATAATCATACATACTAATGTTGCAAGCATTATCTTCGTTATATTTTTTTATCTTATCTTTTATTGAATCTGCAATTATTAAGTTGTTTTTGATGAAATTATCTACCTCTATAATAAAATTTTGGACCATATCAAAAAAGTGGTTAGAGATATCATTTGAAAAATATATTTCCACGCTTTCCGTATCCACAAATTTTTGGTTGATTAAATTTTTCTTTATCAAATATTCCTCTGCTTTTTTGTAACCACCATTAAAGTGCTCCTCAATTCCATTTGTATAATGTGCCTCTATTTCATAAGCATACGCTTGTCTTCCATGAGCGATTACATTTCTTAATTGAAATAATACATTTATTCCTTCAATTAGTGGTTTAATATTTGAATTTTGCTTTAAAGATTCATCTAAAAAAATCTCAAATACTTTGTCAAAATTATCAATTCCTGTGGTTTGTGAAATTTTATGATGAAAAAAGTCAGAAATATTATGATGTATTACATTAAATGGTTTTCTTAATTCAAACTCATCTAAATTTACTGTTTTATGTATTACATTGTTGTATCCTAACAACATATTACCTCTGTCTTCTAATATACCTTCCAAATAACAAGCTAGACACAATATTATATTCATATTTATAGCAGATAGTGTTTTTTTGTTTTCAATTTTAGTTCGTTGAGAAATGTTATAATCAATTAATTCTTTATAATAAGAACTTAAATTTGATTGATAAAAAACATATTTTGCCATTTACTCTACCTCAATTAAACAATTTTTGTTAATATTATATCATAAACTAGTAAATTATTCTACGAAAAGCAGAATTTTTATTAACCAACAATAGCGTGCAGAATTTACTCCGCACGCTGTTCTCATCTTTAAAACGCCTTTTCAATTACACTATTCAAGTTATCCTTAACCACACTATAAGGCACATTCTCGAAAAGCAATTCTTTTGTTACATCCTCATAGTCACTCTTGAAATAATCGGTTTCATAAATCTTCTCAAGCAACTCTTTCAAGTTATGTTTGGGCTTTGCCGAAGGACAATCAATATCCTTTGAACGAATTTCCTTAACTTCATAATAAAGCTCGAAGAAGCTGTTATCAAAAGTAATCTCCGGCATTATTTTATAAAGGTCGTAAAGATGTCTTGAGTACCCTTTAGTCTTACCCGTCAGATAATAATCACCTAACGCAAACATCTTATCGATAAATGTTCTGTCAAGAGTCTGCACTTTAATACTGAATGGATTCAATCTGTATTGCCCGATAATATGTTCCTGCTTCTGTTCTTTTAAGAAGCGATACACATAAGTATCTGCCTCTCTTATTTCAAACGGAAAAGGCTTCATAAATATTGCGGTTTCAACATATAAATAAGGCTTAATAAACGCAGTTGTTTCACTTATGGGATATTTAATTTGATACTTATTGTAATATGTTCTTGTAAAGATATGCTCGGGATTATCAAGCTCAAATCCGAGTTCATCAATAGCTTCTTTTATTGATGCTTTCAAGTTTTTTCTCATTCCTTCTGTTGCCTTGTCAGCGTTCAGACCGATATCAATATCCTCGGAAAATCTGTTGATAATCTTAAAGCACTTTGAAAGAGATGTACCACCTTTGAAAATAATATCGGGGCATTTTTCTGTAATTCTCTTTAAAAGCAAGGTTACATAATAATCCTTTTCGATAATTGCAGGTGCAATATTCAAGGAATTTGATGTAGCGATTATTACATCGCTGAAAAATTCTTTATTGTTGTGCAAGCTTTCCAATTAAACTTCCTCCTAACACTCTTTTAGATACATAATCAGGGAAGAAAGAGCAATATTTACTGACCATAGAAAGTGTAATATTATTATCATCTATATACTTTTCGAGATTATATCTTTCAATTTCATCAAGGTCATTCAAGTCAATCAACTTCACAGCTTCGAGAAGTTGTAATGCCGCACAGTTTTCCTTTGTTATCTCTGTACTTGACTTCATAACATACACGGACTGATTACCTACTGCAACCTTGCGACCTCTTGAAGACTCGTTATTTGTTACAACAGTTATCATATTAGGAACCTGGGTTGTAAGACCGAGCAAGTTTAGTAAAGCTGTACCCGAAACATAGCCGTAGGTTTCAATGCCGTTTTTTATATATTTTTTAGCAATAACCTTTTGCGGATTTAAAAGAGAGTCCCCGAAAAGTGTTTTTCTCGGGATATAGTAAACACCCGTAGAGAAACGCTTGAGTTGATTTTCGTCAACCATTGTTTTGATAGCTTTGTCAATCCAAGGTCTTGAACGCTCAGGAAACATTGCTTCAATATCACTTGCAAGAATAGGCTCATCATAGCCGAAGCTCTCTTTTATCATATTGTATGCAGTCACGGTAATCACTCCTTTCATAGATATTATATTTATTTTTACATAGTTTGTCAATATTTCATACTAATTTTATATTGCTCTTTCTTCAAAGTTTTACGCAGACTTCTTATCTGCCTCTTCAACGATATCCTTATTCATTTCAATATAGTTAACCACATTTTCATAAGCATCGTTGAACTTGAATTTTATAGTAATGTTGCCACCCTCATGAACAAGAATTTCATCAATCAGTTCTACTACCATAGGTCTGTTGAGCGACTCAATATTGCCGTACTGCTTGAAATGTGAGATAAACTCGTTCTCACTGTTCAGCCCTTGAGCATATTCCTCTGCCGTTTTGGTCAGACTTTTGATTGTACTGTCAATTGACTCGATTTTCTCGGTAAGGTTGGCTTTTAACTGCATATATTCTTCCCTTGTGATAACGCCCTGTTTCCAGTCAGGGTATAAATCAAGGGACATTTTTATGCACTTCTCACGCTCTGCAGATTGAGTTTTAATCATCTTCTGCAGATGAGTTGACTCCTTTTTCCGCCTACTGCTCTGATTGATAATTTCAAGAATTTCATCAAACTCAATAGCGGTATCAATCATTTTCTGCAAGGTTACAAGCACCGCAGTTTCAAGCTTATCAATACGGATTGTGTGATTGGTGCAGGCATCCTTGCTCATCTTTCTTGATGTCATACATCTGTAATAGCGGTAAGTGCCATAAGAATGAGTGTTGGTTTTCTTGTTCATAATGCGGTGGCAGTCGGCACAGCGTACAAGCCCCGAAAACAAATCAACCTCTTTTTTGACGGGTGAAGAACGGATATTCTTTCTGAAAAGTGACTGCGCTTTATTGAAAGTATCTTTGTCAATAATTGCCTCGTGGGTATTCTCAACGATAATCCACTCGTCTTTGGGTATGGCTCTGCACTGCTTGATTTTGTAGCTGATAGTCGTGTTCTTGCCTTGCACCATATTACCGATATACATTTCGTTCTGCAGGATTCTTCGCACAGAACTGTCGTGCCACAAGCCGTCGTTACTCTTGCCCATAGGGTGACGGTAGTTAAGACCTTTCAGCTTTTTATGCATTGACGGGTTTGGTATCCCCTCATCATTTAAGGCTTTTGCAATACCGATAATACTTTGCCCTGCTATAAATCTTTCAAAAATCATACGGATAACGGGTGCGGTTTCTTCATCAATAATAAGCTGATGATGGTCATTCGGATCCTTTAAATATCCGTAGGTCGGAAAGGAGCCGATAAATTTCCCCTGTGCTCTGTTTACATTGAGAGTACCACGAACATTGACAGAAGTAGTTGCAGCAAGGCTTTCGTTTATAACATTGGTAACACCTACGGAAATACACTGTGTTGCCGCATTCATACTGTTTGAAGCCGTATCAATTCCGTTGTTAAGAGCGATAAAACGCACCTTTAATCTTACGAAAACATTATCAAGATAATTACCTGCATCGGTATAGTTTCGTCCGAAACGGGACAAATCCTTAACGATAACGCAATTAACCGTACCCGCATAAATATCTTCCATCATACGGACAAAGCCCGGTCGATCAAAGTTGGTACCGCTCCAACCGTCATCCACATAAAAGTCGTGAGCCTCAATATCGGGATGAAGCTTAAGATATTCCTTTAAAATTTCACGCTGTGATGTGATGGAATAGCTTTCTGATTTATCTCCGTCCTCACGGGACAGACGAATATAAAGAGCAGCCTTCCAGGTTTTAAGTTCCCTCTGAGGCTGCTCTAAGTAATCCTTATATTTTGAATACATTAGTATAACCTCCGTTTGTCTATATATAGATCAAGCGGAAGCACCACAAATCTTACGAATGAATTGTAGCATACTTCCGCTTATATTTCAATAAAAATTTTAATTTAGCTTTTGGTAAATATTTCAGCAGGAACAAAGAGCACTGCTCAAAGCTCCTGAAAAATCTTCGCCGCCGCTATATGCTACTTTTACGATAACATCTCCGACCTTAAAGAGATAGGGGTTTTTCACCTGACCGGTAAAGCTCTCTATTCTCTCCATAACGCTTTTGCTTTTATCTACAGTAATATCTCTTAAGTCTGTGAGTGTGTTTTTATCGCAAAGAGCTATCTCTGCAGCCTTGCAGAGGTCAAGTTGGGATTTTGTGAGCATTAAGTTATCACTTCCTCTCGTTAGTTATTATTGGTAATTATTTAGTTTTTAAACCAAGTTTTTCCTTAACCTGATTAATAATATTTGTTAAATTTTCTTCTCTCTTCATCACAAAGTCTAAAGTATTTTCTGAATGAAAAATACGGTGTGTTGAAATATTTATTAAGATATTCCTGCGAAGACATTTCTTCTTCATAATACTCATCACTGTCAGCCTTTTTGGTATCCTGTACCTTCTTGCAAAGCTCTTCAGCGTTCATAACATCTACCTCCCTTCATAATATTTTTCTTTGACCTGAGCTCTTTCGGGGAAGTACCATTCACGGATAAGTGCTTTCTCCGCTTCAAGACTTTCCTCAAGCCCCGGTCTGTCCTTGATGATTCTTTTTGCAATGTTAATCTTTTCTCTCAGTGTGCCGATTTCAGACGTAAGAAAATCCCGACGGACAATAAGGTTTTCCTTAGCCGTCGGGTCTTTGCATCTTCTGATTTGGTTGTAAATTTTGTTACGCTGAGTTTTCAGCTCCTCCATACGGATTTCAGTTCTTGAAATAAAGTTATCAACCTCTGCAAAGTCATAAAGTTCTTCGTTGATTGCAAGCTCAATTTGTTTATGCATAAACTCAATTCTCGGTGCAGAGTATTTCATCTTCAGTGAGAACGGATGAGGATTACAGTTGTTCTTTTCAGCTATTGCTCCCACAAACAAGAGAGCAAGAAAGAAAAGCGAAATAACAGGTGCACCAAGCACGACACCGCCCACAATCAGTTTTGTAAAATCTGAAACAGTTCTGCTGAAGGCTTCAGGATGACGATAACTCGCTGCTGATTCTTTAAACTCATAACCTCTGTAATTGAAAACGAAGATTTGGTTTCGCAGATAATTATTTGCACGGGTGTAGTTATAAAAATTTTCATCTACCTCATAAAGGCGCTGATGATTAATCCTATCCCAAAGACTTTCATATGAGTATTCATCACCAAGGTTTGAAAGCTTAACGCCGTGCTTATCGGTACGGTAACCAATCATTCCGTCATCAAACCAATAACCCTTCTGACTCATAATTCTGAAAAACTGTTTTATGCTTCTGCTTCTCGGAATAGCGTAATCAATATCTTCACGCATATAGTCATATTTGGTTTTGATACCTTTCTGCTTTGCTTTGTAAACATTATAGGGTATGCGTTTGCCTTTAGGATTTTCAATAACAGACAGTCCGTGCTCAAGACAGATTTCATCACTCGTCTTTCTGAACAATCGGTACATCGCTCTGTCTTCATTCATCTTTCTTCCGTCAGTCATTGAAACAGAATTAATTACTATATGGCAATGAACACAATTCGCATTCAGATGGGTAGCGACTACCATTTCATAGTCAGCTCCCCACATCTTATTTGCAACCTCCATTGCAACCTGCTGTGCTTCTTCGGGTGTAACCTCTCCGGGTTTGAAAGAAATATATGCGTGGTAGGCAACAATGCCTCCCGTCTTTCCATACATTTCTTTTGTATCAATCATCTGCTGTGCAGCAATATCCGGGTCACAGTTAATGCCGTCAACAAGAAGTCGCTGTTCGTTTTCCAAATTTGTTTTATCCTTGTCGGTGGCATAGTGAAGGGAAGAAACAAGGTCAGAATATTTTGAAAGGTCGGTTTTGTTTTTATTAGCAGCATAAGTTACAACCTGATGAATGTTATTTTTTATTGGCCATATTCTTGTAACTGCCATCAAACAAATCTCCCTTTACCCGGTTTAAAATATCTTGCGATATCCGATTCAAGTGAACGGATATCTGATAAAACTTCCTTGCACTCATTACGGTCAATGAAACCGATTGCGTTAGCTTTAGCAGTAAGCTGATTAAGATTAGTTCCGACTCTGCGAAGCTCAATAATAAAATGTTTGTAATCAACTGGCGGAGCTTCAACAAGCCTTGTACCTAAAATCATAGCTCTGATAATTTTGCTTCGGTCAGTTTTCATTACCTTACAAAATTTGTTTAAGACTTCGTTTTCTTCCTCACTGAGATAGACATGAAAATCAATTTCGCGTTTACGTTTTGACATAAGGCATCTCCTTTCTTTGATTTTTGTGCCCAGGTGTGGTGGTAAAAACGCTCTGTTTTTACGGATTTGCGGATACAAATCCAATGCTTGCTAAACTTCGGACCAAAATCCAAACATTAAAAGCAGGCATTGGTTTGTCCTCGTTTAATTACCTGCCGCATAAGAAAAGGCGAGCTGTTCAGGCTCGCTTTCCTTTCTTTCAACTATCTTACCGGGACCAAATGGTAAGTCTTCATCAGCTTCTTCTTCGGGCGGTAAGCTTTTATTAAATGTTTTCTTTGAAATACAGATAAGTCTTTTTGGTGTGCCGAATACTCTTACATTCCTTGTGCATTCTCCCTTTGAACAGATGCTGACTCCTTCATTCTTCAGAGCTTTGATTAACGCCTTCTGTGTTAAAGGAAAATGCTCTCCGACATCATAGCAGGATTTTATTACAGCCGCATAAGCAGCATCGGATTCGAAATAAAAGTTTTCATCGTCATAATATCCGACAAGGTTTCTCGGCATATCAATCGGTCTTATCATACGCTCAACAAGATTTACTTTACCCACATCCATCAGACTGCGAAGCTTACGGATAAATATTTCTGTAGGTTGTTCCGTTTCTGTGAGCGACTGCTGTGACACTGCGAGCCTTAACAAAATTTCATCAAGCTCATCTAACATTGCTGTTTTCATTTCATTGGTGATGCCTTCATAGTACAAAAGAGTTTCACAGTAAAGCTCAAAACCGATTCTTAAATTTGCAAGGTCGTCACATAATCTCGGTCTGATATGAAAATTCATTTCATCAGCTTTGCACTTATAAAACTTTCTGTTAGAAAGAAAACCGCCTTTGAGTTTTTCTAAAAGTTCTTTCACTCCGTTTTCTTTGTCGAGAAATTTTGCCTTCAGCATTTCAGTTGCAAGGAAAGTGAAATGGGATAAGGTTCCTTCCTCTGCTTCCTTCTGATACTTTGTCAGCTCACTTAGGTTAATGTCACCGGGCTTCAGCTCAAGAGAAAGAAATCTTGCCACACCGCTTTCGCCCACATTGGGAAGATATTCTGCAGTCATTATCACATTACACTGCGGTCTTTTGGCTGCTCTCTGTCTTCCGCTTTTATCAAGAGCACCTCTTGCTTCTCTGTTACATATACCACGGATAAGAGCCTGAGTGGTTGCATCCTGTGCTGACTGTTCTCTGCCTGAGCCGGGATGATAATCGTCAATGATAACTGCGCAGTCTTTAAGTGTGAAGCAATAATTCAATATACTCTTCGGTGTATCACGGAAATTCATCGGAATATTGTCTTCATTGAACCTGCCGAAAAGGGAATTGATTAAAAGTGACAGCGTTGTTTTCATTGAACCTGTTTTACCGTAAAGCATAATTACAGTTTTTGTTTCTTTACCCGCCTTCGCCATAAAGGTTCCGAGTATGCTGACTAATGTGTAAGCGAGCATAGGAAACATAATTTCTTTAGGTGCAACAGAGTAAGGAAAAGCTTTCATAATGTTCATTGTCTCAATTACATCAGCATCAGTTTTAAATGAATAACCCTTTGTCTTTTCCGTCAGCTCAACCTCTGCGTTGCTGTTACCGGGCATACAGAACTGCCAACCCTTTGAGGTTTCCCACCAGCCTGTTGTGCCGTAAATAGTTTTTGCCTCTGCATATTTTGCTGTTGACTGAATAGCCTGACGAAGATTATCACGGTTGCCGTAGCCTGATTCAATAACGCAGTTGATACCCCAATGCTCCTGAGCCCAATCAAGCTGTGCGAAGTTTTTCAGGGGTACCGTTATTTTGCGAAGGTCATTACCTTTCTCGTCTGTGCCGACAATAGAAAGGAACCTTTCGTTTTCAGCTCCGTTAGTACAGGTAACATCCTCGGTTATTCTTGCAAGAAAATTACTGAGCTTGATGTTTACCGGCTTACCGTTTATCGTCTTTTCAATATACAGTGCATTGTTATATGCAAAGAACGGGTCTGAGTAGTATAAATAGTTTTCCAAATTTTTACCTCTTTCATAGAATTATTTTCCGAACATCCGTACAAGACGCACACAAACAAATATCACAAAGCTTTTATCTGTTCGGGTTTGTATCCGTACAATGTGCCACAGTGTTCGCTACAAATACGAACACCACAAGGCAGTAGCACAGGGCTTTGCTGCGGTTTGTTCGGTTGTTCGGGTTTTAGATTTTTGTTGTACAATGTTTGCCAATTGTGTGGATGTTTTAAAATGCAATAACATAAAAGTATATTGCCTCTGTCTTTCTGCACTTTTTAAGCCTTTATTTTGGCGGCTTCAGGGCGTCATAAACATCCACCCGAGACCTTTTTGCAGACATATATTCTGCGTTTCTCTGTCGCTGTTTCTTCTTAGCGCAGTCGGGACAGAATTTCTGATTTCTGCCTGTTCGCTCTGTTTTCTTACCGCAAAGAGAACAGACCATCATTACTACCGACTCACTTCTTAAATCTTTCAGCAACGTCTTATCGGCAGGGAGAACTGCATCAAGAAAATATCTGCAGATAATATGGCTCGGTGTTATGAGCTGCGGACAAGTGTGAGTGTCACCGTCATCAAGAAGCAGACAGTTGCCTTGATAACAGTTACTGCATCGGCTTTTAATCATTGTCTTGATTTCCGCAAACTGCTTAAGGGTAAGGTTGATTGTTTGCATAATGGGTACCTCCTTTCTTGAAATTTTTAGTTGTACTGCAAAAAAATGTGACGCAGTATTCATATACCCCAATTAATGGTTTCGGGCATAAAAAAAGCACCCGTCAAAAATCTGACGAGTGTTATGAATCTGACTGCAAAATCAAAAAAATGTGACGCAGTATTCAATATTCAAATTTTAAGATTTTAAACATAAAAAAGTACCTGCTACTGTTAAAGCAACAAGAGTATATGTGTTCGATTGAAGGTTGATTTTAATATAACCTTAGTATTTAAGCGTTTTATAATCTTCATAATTGTAAATTTTTGCATATAGCATAAACATAAAGTGAATAATAGAAGAAACAGAACAAGGAGAGCAATATGATGGAAACGCCAGAATTTATTAAGAGTCGGCAAACATATGCGGTAAATCTGCCTGTGATAAACGAAAACGGCTGTTATGAAATAAGACTTGAAAGCATCGGGGGTCTCGGCGCTAATCTTTGCGGAAAGTTGCTTGGGGAACTGGGTGCTACTTATTTTAAGCTCAATGCGGCTGCGTTTTCAAGTTATGGTTCTGAAAAGCGAGGTTCACCTGTTAAATCCTATGTTCGCTGGAGTGAGCCGGAGCGTGAGATTCTGTATAACAGCCCTGTAGATCGACCTCATCTTTTGGTGCTGTTTCATCATGCACTTTCTAAAACATTGCCCGTAACAGCAGGTGCAGATGAGAATTGCATAATTGTAGTAAATAGCGATGAAATGCCTGAAGAGATCCGAAATGACCTTCGTCTGTATGCAGGGACTGTATGCTGTGTAAATGCATTGGAATTGGCTCTCAAAAGCAAAGGCCGAATAAATATGGTTATGCTTGGCGCTATAGCAAAAGCATCAGGCTTTATTCCGGTTGAAGCCGTAAAAGAATTGGTGAGTGATACCATAGGCAAAAAATATCCCGCTATGCTTGAAAACAACCTTAAAGGTATAGATCTGGGATTTGACAGTGTAACAACCCGAAAATTTGAACCTGACGGACTCTTTGAAAAGGTAGAATATAGTGAAATCCGCAGTAAGTGGGGATACAAAAATGCACCCCTTGGCGGTGCTAATACCCATTTCGGAAGCACAGTGGATAACGATTTGTCACCTTCAAGAGAAGGTTTTATCCCTCTTTTTCTTCCCGAAAAATGTATTCATTGCGGACTTTGTGATACGACCTGTCCCGATATGGTATTTCAATTTTTACAAGGCGAATACCGAGGCAAGAAAACGATGATGAACAGAGGCCTTGACTACCATCACTGCAAAGGCTGTTTGAGGTGTGTTGATGTATGCCCGACAGGTGCTTTGGTCACAGGAAAAGAAAACGAGCACCCCGATAAAAAATGGTTTGTACGCAACAAAGACCTGATAACAGATAGTCTTGATTTTGAGCCTGCCGGTGCTGACCCTTGGGTAACGAGCGAATCGTATTTAGATGAAAAGCGTGTAGACGGAGGTCTTATGTAAAATGGAAACAGCAAAACAGAAACTATTATTCGAAAGTGGCAACGAGCTTGCTGCCTATGCAGCCAAACAGATAAATTATCATGTGATGGGTTATTATCCTATCACACCGTCTACACAGATTGCAGAATATTTAGACAGAATGGGTGCGAACGGTAAGCATACTATAGCTTTAATACCAGCCGAGGGGGAACACAGTGCCGCAGGCATCTGCTATGGTGCTTCTGCCGGTGGCGGTAGAGTTTTCAATGCCACCTCTGCAAACGGGCTTTTATATTCTCTCGAACAGCTGCCCGTTCAGTCAGGTACAAGGCTTCCTATGGTGCTCAATGTTGCCTGTCGTACAGTATCGGGACCTCTTTCAATAAAAGGTGACCACAGTGATATTATGTTTACCCTCAATACCGGATGGATTATCTTATTTGCAGATTCTCCTCAAGAGGTTTATGACTGTAATATATGCGCTGTTAAAATTGCCGAGTCGTTGAGACTTCCTGTTATAGTAGCATTTGACGGCTTTTTTACAAGTCACCAAAAGCGTAACTGTTATGTGTTCTCAGAGGATGAAACAGTTCGAAATTTTATCGGTCCCGTAAGAACTGACTATACTTCTCTGAACCCCGAGAAGCCTGTAACAATAGGGTCATATATGAACGAGCCTGATTTGATGAATAATAAATATCAGCTTCATTTGGCAATGGAGAAGGCTCGTACCGTAATCCCACAAGTGTTTGCAGAATATGAGCAGCTATCGTCAAGAAAGCTGAAAACGGTAAAATCTTATAAGGTCGACGATGCGGAAGTTCTGCTTTTTGTATTGGGCTCAGCTTATCTTACTGCTAAAGCGGCAGTAGATAAACTCAGAAACAAGGGTAAAAAAGTCGGCGTTTTTACTGTTGGCGTATTGAGACCCTTTCCGGCGGAGGAAATCACTGATTTATGTAAAAACATAAAAACCATTCTCGTAGCCGACCGTCAGGACAGCTACGGTGCAGGTGGCGGTAATATGTCACTGGAAATACGTGCGGCTTTACAACAAAAGGGATTGACACCTCGGGTTATCAGCCGCATATACGGTCTTGGCGGACGGGATTTCTTTGAAGAGGATGCAATAGAGCTTTTTGAGTCTTGTTATACGGAAAATATACCTGACTTTGATTATTTGGGTGTTTATCCCGGAGAAACCGAATTTGAACCTAAGCCGTATTTTAAAGCCGTCACAGGAAGTGAAATTCCTGCTATTATCTCGTGTGCTGAAGAAAACGGCAAGCTGATTGTCATGGGTGCTACAGTTCGTGATACTACTGCACGACCCAAGCGACTTGCTCCGGGTCACGGTGCTTGCCCCGGTTGCGGAATACCTGTCAATGTAAACTTATTGCTCAGAGGAATGGAAGGCAATGTTGTACTGCTTTTTCAGACCGGTTGCGGTATGGTGGTCACTACTGGTTATCCAAAGACAGCATTTAAAGTTCCTTATGTACACAATCTGTTTCAGAACGGTGCTGCAACTTTAGCAGGACTTTCTAAAATGTATCACAAGATGCAGGAGCGTGGTGAGCTTCCTCCGGGGGATATTACATTCATTATGGTCAGCGGTGACGGAGGCATGGATATAGGTATGGGTTCTGCTTTGGGTACTGCCCTGAGAAATGATCCTGTAATACTCTTTGAATACGACAACGGCGGTTATATGAATACGGGTTATCAATTGTCTTATTCAACACCTATGGGTGCTAAAAGCGCCACCTCACACCTGGGAGAAAAGCAACGGGGAAAGAGCTTTTTTAATAAGGATATGCCGCGCATTATGGCGTCTACGGGTATGCCTTATGTTGCTACTGTCGCCGAGAGTGAACCTAATGATTTTATAAAAAAGGCGGCAAAAGCACAGTACTATGCTAAGAATTACGGAACTGCTTACATCAAATGTTTGTCAGCTTGTCCGCTTAATTGGGGAGATAAGCCTAATACTGAGCGCAAGGTTATTGCCGCTGCAGTAAACAGCTGTTATTTTCCGTTATATGAAGTTGAACTGGGACACACTTCTCTTTCTTTTGATCCCGAGGCAAAAAATAAAAAAATACCTGTGGCGGATTGGCTAAAGATGATGGGCAGAACCAAACATTTATGTGAAGAAAAACACAGTGATATATTAAGATTAATTCAACAAGAAGTAGACCTTCGGTGGAATCGTCTGAAGGCGATGTCTGAACATCCTGAATTATAGTGGAGAAAATAGTTTGAGTAACCGTTTACAATATGAACCATTACTTTCACGAATTAACAAATTCCAGTTTGCCGAATAGAGTATTTACAACTGCTCTCCCCGTGAGGGCAGTTGTTTTTTTATGCTCATACAAAAAATGTGACGCAGTATTCATATACCAAAATATTGAAATTTATGCACCGTTGTAGTATACTTGTAATAATCATTTCAGGAGGTGAAGCTATGACCGGCATCAGATACAAAATACCTATGCTGTCCGCAAAGGCAATTCTTGCCTACGCAAAGCCTATTGGCGAGGATGTTTACTCTTTCAATCTCAACAAAGCGGAAACTGCAAGCGTATTATTAAATCACGGTGAAACATATCAGGATGATAATGCCGTTTTCTATCAGCTGATGTCTATGCTTCACCGAGATGGTTATTCACCTGAAGATGATGAGATGATAATTGATGATTTGTACGATGCCATTATCTATCTTGATTTTGCAGGTATCTTTGACAGAAGTGCAGATTATCCTAAAAATGCATTAAGACAGAAAAAGGCTGAATCCATGTTCCGCCCTGAGGGGATTACTCTTGACCTTGGTAGCGGTCAGCATAAATATCTTGCCTTTGAACGTTCTGCCTCTATGAGCAGAAATGCAAAGCTCTCCTTTGTCCGTGCTGACCTTTATGATGAAATTACGCGCAGAATAACTCTTAACTTAAAAATTGATGTTTGCGAGCTTTCAAAGCTTTATGCATATAACGGTCTTCTCTTTTCGTCAGGTATCAGAGTAGAGCCTGATGATAAGTTCTTTCTTGAAAATGTAGCTATTGTACCTAATCCCAAACATATTACAAATGATGTTTCTTATGTAACTGTTAAAGATGTTACAGGTGAAGGTAGTATAAGAAAATATGAAAGAACAGAATGTTGGGGTGATATTGAAACTACCCGCTTTGACGGTATGGGACTGATTTCACCTGAGTTTGCTGATGAACTTGATAAAAAGATAGGCAATAAAAAGCATCACAGTTCTTTTCAGATTCGTATGCCATATATCAAGGGTATGGTGCATAAGACAGATTTCAAAGCCTTATTCAAAGAAGCAGGCATTGATGCAATAACCGATATATGGGGAAGAAAGCATAGAGTTGACAGCCTTTGTATGATACTTACAGAAAGTCAGTTCAAGGGCTACAAGTGGCTTAAGCAGTATAATGTTTCATGGCAGACATATGTACAGCTTTGTCGTGCTTATGAGCACACCATATACATCACAAACGTCAGTAAGACAGAAGCTGAAGATACAACTGAGCTTAACTATCAGTTCCTTAATACTGTCAAAATGCTTTCATCTGAATTCAGACCCGATGATTTGCCTTTGGGTTGGGAGCATTCTCCTGCAGAGGATGAAAGAATGTGGCTGACAAAGCCGACAGAACAGAGATATTATGAGCTTCGCCGTGATACAGATGCCCGTATAAGGTATTTCACCGATAAGGCTGATGAATGGAAAATCGGTAGAAAAAGCAAAAGCTATCACCTTGCAGAGCTCTTGAAGAAAAATCCCAAGTTTATCAATGAGCCGTATTTTGTCCGTCAGCTTGACGATGCGGCAGAGAGCTTACTCAAGGATTACTCAATAGGTCGCTTACTTGTTGACGGTGATAACCGTTTCTTTGCGGCCGATATTATGGAGCTGTTCTATGAGCTTATCAGAGAAAACGGCGGAAGACCTGACATTTACGCAGATATTAAAAATGAATTTCTTGATACAAATGAGTTTTATGCTCCCGGATCAGTATATTCTCAGCAGGATATCTATGCTCTTCTTCGCAATCCCCATATTGCAAGAAATGAGGAAGCACTTGTTAAGCCCTTAAAAAAGATAGGCACATACAGAGAAAAATACCTTTCAGGTCTTACGGATGTAATTATGGTAAACTCTGTTTCACTTCTTGCTGAAAGACTTGGCGGTGCAGACTTTGACGGTGATATGATCAAAACAGTAGCCGAGCCAAAGCTTACCTCTTGTATTGCAAATAACTACAGTGAGGGTGATTTAACACTCGGCGGTAATCTTCCTCTTTTAAGCATACCGTCCGCAGAGCCAATCATTGCCGATGCAAATGATTGGTACAAACGCTTTGAAACAATACGAAACACCTTTTCATCCCGTGTCGGTCAGATTTCAAATGCGGCTCTTGACCGTAGTATAATCGCTTATGACGAAAATACCGATGATGAAAAGAAAGAGCAGTACCGCAAGGAAACAGAAGTGCTTGAGATACTGACAGGTCTTGAGATAGACTCTGCTAAAAGCGGCATAAAGCCAGATTTGACAGAATATCTTGAAACCAACAAAGCAGAAAGAACATCCTTCCTTAAATACAAGGCTCTTATTGAAAAAGCAGAAGGCAAACGCCGTTGGTACGAGCCTACCTTTGATGAACGCTTCAAGAAATTCTTTGAAGGTCAGAATTGGGATGAGGTCAGCTCGAACCTTGAAAAGCTCCCGTATTTTGCAAGAGAGCTGAAACAGCACACACCAAGAGCAGAATGCCGTCAGGCTGATGCAAGTGAGCTTTTTACCTTTGCAAAGCCCGGTTGGAAAAAGAAGCTTGACCCGAAAATTCTTGATTATGTAGGCAGAGTAATCGCTGATTATGAAGAGTGTCTTAAAAGGATAAGGGCAAGGCGACACGCCGCAAGCAAGATAAAAGCAAAGCACAATGACATTAACCGTATTCTGTATATGCAGAACAAAGAAAACGAATATGAGGCAGATGTGCTTGCTGCGGTATTCATCAACCTGCCCGAAGAAAGAGTAAATGAGATATATTTTGCAATCAGAAATGAAAATTGGCACTTTATGAAAGAGGATGAAAGATACGCCTTTCTCATAAAGCATCTGCCCGAAGAAGAATACAGAGAGTGTTATGACATCTTTGCTGACTTCCGTTTCGGCGGGTACAAATTGTTGCCTGATATTATTACAGAAACACGAAACTACAACATATCTGCAAATGCTTCGGCTATGCAGTATTCCAACGATTCCGAGGAGCTGACTTTAATGGTAAAAGCCTATCTCAGAAATCCTGTAGGCAATTACCGTGAAACTGTTTCAAAGGAAGCGGAAAGGATAATAGAAACCCACGTTATCTCTTTTAATGCTTCGGTTAAGTACATTGTTGCTCTCGGTAAGCGTGATTTTCTTTACGATGCTTATTACAGGCACATTAACAGATTTGCAAGGAAGGGAGATAAAATATATGACTAACGAATGGCTTGAATTCAAAACACATACAGACACTCCTGTTTTCCTTGCAGAAAACAAACAATCAACTGCTTTTATAGGCAGATTTACAGTAAGAATGATTAAGCAGAACAAGGGCTTCAACCGTATATTTACTATCCTTGCAAGAGGCTTTCTATTCCACAATGCTGACGGTACACTTCGCACCGATGACCCATACGACAGAACAGAAGAAGCAAGGCGTTTCTTATGTGCTTGGTGTAGCTTGCCTTATGAAGCAGTAACAAACAAGGCTCTGAAATTTCACACATCTTTCCCTGAGCTTAACAGTGAGTTTCCCGATATCGTCGATGAAAACGGTGCAGGATGGTATTACAGATACCTGCATTCTCTTTCGGCTTACATCAAAAAGAACAAGGATAATGTAACAAAGAAGCTTCACTGCTTTGCCGAAAAGAAGGCCTTAAAAGCCATTGAAAGCACTTGGGCTAACAAGCTGATACAGTTTCAGTATTCCATATACAATGACAGGTCTTCCGCAGACTTCCCGTTGCTTTTTGACACAGCTATTGCAGATGCACTTGTTCTCGGTCCTTTGCGTACTGAGGCGTTTGTGCTGCCCGATGAAACTCTGAAAAAAATCAAGGCTTACGGTGTAAACGCGAAAACAGAAAGGCTTATGATTACTCTTGCCGAGTACTATATCGCAAACAAAGAGCCTGACTCTGATTGGGTGATTATACCGAGGACTAACATCTCTGCTTATTTCGGCTCGGCGACATATATGGAAAGCTATGAAAACAAGATGCCCGAAGGTTTTATGGAGAAAAAGCCTGAAATGGGCGGGATTTCTGCGGTGAGAATTACTATATAACGAAAAAAGCTCCCTGAATCGGTTTGTGCCGAAGCAGGGAGCTTTGTGATTTTCACTACAACAGGGTTGTTGCAAAATGACAACTCTGTTTTTTATTAAGCTTTAAGCTGCAACAACTTCTTCGTTGCCTTCATCTACACTCTCGTCAGGAGCTTCAGTTGTTGTATCCTCCTCAAGAGGGAAAACGTCATAAATGAGCTGATCAGCAGCATCAAAAGCATCATAAAGAATATCGAATGCATCTCCGCCTACTTCTTTACTGAGAATGGAAAAGAGCGTTTTAAGAAGCTTAAACAGCCAGTGTGTTGCTTCGATCTTTTCTTCGCAAGTCATCCAGTCCCATGTAACAATATTTCTGAGGATTGCTTTAAACTTGTTAACCTCAACATGAGTGTAACCTGCCCAGTAGTCAACACCGTCAATGGTGATGTAAAGGCTCTGCTGTGCGCCGTAGTTTTCGTCAACCTCAGGCTCTATGTACCAAGTAACCTCAGATGTGATTTCTGCATTATCCCAGCCGTCCTTACTGTCATAAAGGGCGGTTGTGCCGTCGGTGTAGCAAACAAGGAAGTTTACATAAAGGGCGGCGGAAGCGATTTCAGCTTCGTTGTGTACTGCTTCGTAGTACTTCACGGTGTGAAGCTCAATCGAAGCAATGTTACGGGTGTTTTCTTCAGTGGCAAAGGCTGCTACTGAGAAAACTGATAAGCACATAATAAGTGCGAGTGTGAGTGAAATGAGTTTTTTCATAGTGTGTCCTCCTAATTTTCTTTTGAATTTAAATAGCGCTCCAATACAATCGAATCATAAGAACCAGGTTCTGGAGTTAATCCAAATGATTCAAAAGCCCAAACAACGCCTCGAGCAAAAGGCCCTAACCCTCGTTTATACCAATCATAGTGAAATTTTCCAGTTATTTTTCCATTAATCATATGAATTTCAACTGCATCCCAAAAAGGCTGATCATTAGAAACAAACGAATCATACAAACCCAAAGCTTTTTCATTAATTTGGTCGATAAGATCGTTTGCTTGTTCTTCAGTAAAGAAATCAATCCCCTCAAAATCATATACGTAATGTAAAATGTCATTGTATTTGTAGTAAAAAACAGACGAATAACTATTCTTGTTTTCCTCCACTTCGCATAAGCAATGAATTTCAGTACAATCAATGGGTATATTCTTACAAATCAAACTAATGATATCATTAATATAAAAGCTATAATTAGAAAACATCCTAAGATTTACCCCCTTAATATTTTAATTTCATCTTAATATTAGTTACTGAACCATTATTTTTAAGAACCTCAGCCCATTCTTCTTCCATATTATACCAATCTCCTTTTGGACCAGGTCTATTGCTTATAGATGGCTGAGAGAACATTGTACCCATTTGTCCATTTGTACCGAATCGATCGCCTAAAAGATGTCCACCGTCGTAGCTGTCATAAATGCCATCATAGTTGAATTTTCTGCTTTGTTTTTTTCCATTAATTTCATATTCAACTTCTATTTGTTTTGCCCTCATTTCTGCATTCTTTCCGGTTTTCAATTGATCATATGCATTTCGAGTTCCTTTTTGATCTTTCAAGACATCTAACTCAAAAGTATCAATTTGGCCTTTTGAATTAGTCGTGTACTTTGCACCAGTAGCTTCATCAATATACTCAACATTCGGTTTTAATTTTTTTGTTGATTTGTCATAGACATCATCTAAATCAACTTTAGTTAATTTTTCTGAAACTTCTTCTGCACTTTCTTTAGTAGCTTTTTCAGAAACCTCTTCGACAGTCTCCTTTACTACTTTTTCACCAGTTTCTTCTAAAACCTCTTCAACAATCTCTTTGCCGGGTTTTCTCAAAACTATCGCAGCATCCATAAAAGGAATCGCGCCAATGCCGGAAATGCCTGCATTTATTTTATCTCCCTCTGCAAGGTATATTCCACCGTTAACAAGGTCTGCAATATCACCAACAGCAGGAATGAGTCCAATTTCATCTATAACACTATGTACTATAGTTGAAACTTTGCTTTTTTCCAGGCTTTCATATTCCTCACAAAGTTTTTTGTAAGTATTTCTGTCCGCTTCATTTACAAAATAAAAATATTGTTTTTTGGTTTTATTGTAGTATTTAAAATCGGTAATATCTTTAACGCTTTTGCCTTCAGCTTCCTGAATTTCAACTTTTTTGCTGTCGAGTTTTTTATTATAAGATTTTGTTTCTTTTACAGTTTCAACAGCACCATAAATACCTACACCAATTAAAACAATAGTTGCAATAGCTGTAAAAAGTCCAAAATGTCCACTCGGGTCCTTACCCATAACGGGGTTATTATGAGTGTAGGTATATCTGTTAAGACTAAGCGGATTCTGAAGATCGCCTGCATATGTATCAGCAGTAATAAATGAGCCTGTTCCTGCACGGTAATATCTTGCACGCAGATACTGAAGACCTGTTGCATTGTCAACATATTCAGCATTGTACTGATAGGGGTTTTCAACACTGTTTCCGCTGACAGTTACATTACCGTAAGCATCGTAAGCATAGGTTGTAGTCTTCTTACCCTTAGTATTTGTAATATCAACTACTGAACCCTTACCGTCATAGTCATAGTAGAACTGCTCGCCGTTAATCTTTGCACTTTCACGGAAGACACCGTATTCATAAGCTGCTGTAAGCTTACCGTTAGCGGCATACTCCATAAGAACCTGAGTATATTCGGTGTTAACATTATTGATGTAACCTGTAAGGTCGTAGTCACCGAAGTTCTTGCTGCTCACTCCGTTAGGAATGAGCATCGTGTTTTTGATGAGTTCTTCATCAACATCAATGATGCCTTCACTCTTTGAAAGGTTCTTGCAGCTCTTGTCATTACAGCAGGCAACACTGCAGCCGTCATGGTCGTAAATTACAAAGAGTCTTTCTCCGTCGCCGTCATAAAGAGCAGCCATAAGAAGTGTACCATTTTCTTTGATTGCTGTCAATCTGTTTTCGGTATCATAGCTGTAAATTTTGGCATCGCTCTTGTTAAGGCAAGCCGGTGACTTTTCATTTATGAGGTTGCCGTTCTTGTCGTATGTATACTCTGTTGTACCGTCAGAGTTTTTCATTGAAACAAGCTGACCAGCCTTGTTGTAGGTGTAAGTTGTAGTCTCACCGTTTACAACTTCTTTTGTGCGGTTGCCGCTTGCATCGTATTCATAAGTAGTCTTGCCTGTGCCTTTTGATCCGAAGCTGAACAGTGAAGACTTGCTTTCGTTAACTTCTACAAGCTGATTTCTGCCGTCATACTTGTATGATTTAGTTACGGATTCCTTCTTAATCTGAGCAATGAGCCAAGTGAAGAAGTCATTTTCACCGGTTGATGAGAATGTCTTGACAGTTTCACTTGTGATATTGCCTGACTTATCGTAGCCATACTTATAGCTTGAAAATTCAACAGTCTTCTTAAAGAACCAGGCAAAGTTAACCATACCGTAATTGATAAGACTTGTTATCTGGTCATTTTCGTTGTATTCAATCAAGGTATAAGTATTGTTGGGACGGTGAACTTCCTTAACGTTGCCGTTGGCATCGTATTTGTATGCTGTATTCTCGCCGTCTCTGTTTGTGATTGAAACAAGCTGATTGAGATTATCATACTTGTACTTAACAGCAGTGCCATCGGGATAGCCAAGTTTTGTAAGATTACCGTAAACATCGTATTCATAGGTAATCTTTGTCTTACCGTCTGAAAGAGTGATTGCAGTTACTCTGCCGAGCTTATCATACTGATAGTTGCTTGTGCCTGCAACATCTTCCATTGAAACACGGTTGCCGTCTGCATCGTAGCCGTAAAGAGCAACTGTTTCCTCGTCATACCTCTTTGAAACAAGCTGATCAATCTTGTCATAGTCGTAATTTACGGTTGTGCCGTCTGCATTACGGACAGTTTCAAGCATACCGTTTTCGTCATATACATAAGAAGTTATGTCGCCCAAAGCATTCATTGAGCTTGTAAGGTTACCGTTAAGGTCATAGCTGTAAAGATAACCGCCTGCGGCGAGGAGATTACCAACCTTGTCGTAAACATAGGTTGACTGATACTTACTGTCTTCGGTCACTGATGTAATTCTGCCGAGAGCATCGTAAGCATAATCTTTTCTTCTGCCTTCAGCATCAATCTCAGATGTAAGGTTGTTTACACTGTCAAATGTGTAAGCTGTCTTGTTACCTCTACGATCAACAACTGATGTGAGGTTGCTGTTCTTGTCGTAACCGTATCTTGTAATCTGTCCCTTATAGTCAGATTCCGCAACAAGTCTGTCAAGAGCATCGTAAGACATAGTCTTTGTGAAGCCTACAGCATTTGTAACAGAAGTAACATTACCAACCTTGTCGTAACCGTATTTTGTAACTCTGCCGCCTGTTTCAACAACAGATGTGAGGTTACCTACGGGGTCATAGGTGTACTGCTCTGTCTTACCTACGGGATTGAGGAGCTCTGTGATTCTGTCAAGAGCATCGTATTTGTATTCAGTTACATAGCCCTTTGCAGTTGTGAGAGTCTTGAGGTTACCTGCTTCATCATAAGCAAACTTTGTAACATTACCTGCTGCATCAGTTGTGCTTGTGATTCTGTGCATTACATCATAGGTGTATGATGTCTTTCTGCCCGACTGGTCAATTTCTGAAACAAGGTCGCCCTTTGAGTCATATGCATAAGCTACTGAAAGACCTTCAGGAAGAGTTTCAGAAGTGATTCTTCCAAGAGCATCGTATGCATATGTGTATGTTGCTGTGTTTGCAAGAGTCTTTGAAACAAGTCTGCTTTCCTTATCGTAAACATAGTTTGTTACTGCACCAAGAGCATCTGTTTCAGAAAGAATGTTACCGTTAGCATCGTTCTTGTAAGTTGTCTTTGCACCGTTTGCTTCAAGAATGCTTTCTGTATAACCGAGAGCATTGTAGGTATACTCGGTTACATTGCCGTTAGCATCTGTAAACTTGACAAGATTGTCGTTATTATCGTACTTATACTTATTTGTTGAACCATCAGCATAAGCAACTGAAATCAGACGGTAAATCTTGTCGTATGAATATGTTGTGCTGTGTCCGTTTGCATCGGTTGATGAAGTAAGATTACCACCGATGTCATACTTATTTGTAATTGTTGTCTTGTCAGGATTGGTCTGCTTTGTAACAAAGTCAAACTCATTGTATTCATACTTGGTTACCTGGCCGAGAGGGTCAACAACCTGAGTTGTTCTGCCGGCCTTGTCGTATGAATACTTGTATGTTCTGTTCTGTGCATCCTTCTGAGATGTGAGGTTACCGATAATATCATAATTATAGGTTGTAACCTTACCTTCAGCATCTGTTGTTGAAGTAACGTTGTTAAGCTTGTCATAAGTATAGGAAGTTGTTGTTCCGTCGTATGACTTAACAGATGTAAGGTTGCCGTTAAGGTCATAAGTATAGGTCATAACCTGTCCGAGAGAATCGGTGCTCTTTACAAGGTTGCCTACTGAATCATATTCATATGTATTCTTAACGCCATTGTTGTTTGCATCCTCGGAGAGGTTGCCGAGTGCATCATACTTGAAGGTTGTTTCAAGACCGAGTGCATCCTTTGTTGCAACAGTACGACCGAGAGCATCATATGTGATAGTTGCTTCATAGCCTACAGCATCCTTAGCCTTGATAACATTACCGTTCTTGTCATATGTAAAGGTGAACACGCCGCCCATAGCGTCTGTCTGCTTTGTCACAAGACCTGTGCGGTTGTATTCATAAGCAGTCTTTGCACCGAGAGCATTTGTTGTTGAAAGCATATTACCTACGCTGTCAAACTCAACTATTGTTGAGTTTCCGAGGGTATCGGTTACCTTACACTGTCTGTCAAGAGCATCGTAAACATAAGTAGTTATACCGCCATTTGATGTCTTTTCAGTAAGAAGGTTGCCGTTAAGGTCATATGTGTATTCTGTCTTACGTCCGACAGCATCGGTAATTGATGTCTGTCTTCCAAGAGCATCATAGGTATAAGTTGTAACTGCACCTGAGCTATCCTTTTCAGTAAGCTTTCTGCCCATTGCATCGTAGGTATAAGCAAGAACTGCACCGTTCGAATATGTTACAGATGTAAGATTGTATACCTTATCATAAGTGTAAACAGTATTTTCGCCTGCATTGCTTGTCGTGGTAAGAAGGTTACCGACTGCGTCATAGGTATAAGCTACAATAAGTCCGCTGCTGTACTTGATTTCTGTTACATTGCCCTTTGAATCGTAAGCATAGCTTGTAACATTATCCTTTGCATCTGTCTTTTTAATGAGATTGCCTACAACATCGTATTCATAGGTTGTTACATTGCCGAGAGCATCAGTTTCAGTTACAATCTTATTGAATCTGAGGTCATAAGTATACTTAGTAGTGTTGCCTTCAGCATCAGCAGTTTCGATTACATTACCTGCATTGTCATATTTAAAGGTCTTCTTGTTACCTTCTTCATCAGTAACTGTTACTACCTGTGAGAAACAGTCATATTCACTGTAAGTGATATGGTCTGCACTGTAAGCTGTTGAAAGAGTATTGTAAAGACCGTCATATGTATAAACAACTTCATTGCTGAGAGGATCAATAAGCTTTGTGATGTTGCCCATACCGTCATACTCATAGGTATATACATAACCATTAGCATTCTTGAGAGTTGTCATACAACCTGCTTTATCATATGTGTAACTTACAGTTGCACCGTCAGCTGTCTGATAGCCTGTATTTCTGCCTGCGGCATCATAGAAGTGTCTTGTTGTATTACCGAGAGCATCAATTGTAGTAACAACGTCGCCTCTTGCATTGTAGTAATACTTTGTTGTATTTCCGTTTGCATCCTTGATTTCTGATACCCAGATACCGTCGTACTTGTATGTAGCCACATTGCCAAGTTCATCTGTATACTTGGTTACTCTGCAGTTTGAATCATATTCGTATGCTTTTACTGAGCCATCTTTGTTTGTCTGAGTTAAAAGGTTGCCCTTTGAGTCGTAAGTATAAGAAACTGACTTGCCGTCAAAATCTGTTGTTTTGATAACATTGTTGTCAGCATCATACTGCATTTTCTGAGTTGCACCGTCAAAACGCTTAGCCTCTGTTACAAAACCGTCTGCATTGTATTTGTATTCAGTTGCCTTGCCGCTTCTGTCAACTGTCTTCGAGAGATTATTTGCAGCATCATAATACTTATACTCCGCACTGCCGTCAGCATAAACAATTGATGTTGTTCTGTAGTTATCATCATAGTTGTATGTTGTAGCGTTACCGTCTGCATCGGTTGTCTTTGTGTAGTTCTTGCCATACTCAAAGAGAGTTGTACCACATTCGGAGTCTACCTGCTTTGTAACTCTACCGTCTGCATCATAGGTGTTTGTAACGATAACATTGCCTTCTGCATCAGCCCATGAAGTCATAAGGTGATCAGCATTGTAGTTATATGTAGTTACATAACCAAGCTCGTTTGTATATGAAACAAGGTCGCCTGCAGAATTATATGCATATTTGATTGTCTGTCCACCAGGAACAGAAACAGCCTTGATTAAACCTGAAGGATCGGATGTAATCCCGTATACATTGCCGGAGGGTGATGTAATTGATTTAAGGTTTAAATTATCATCGTATGCGATAGAAGTCTTGAATCCTCTGTCATCAATGATGTACTGAAGCAGACCTCTTGATGAGAATCTTCTTACTTCGTCTTCGCTATTTCTGATTTCATACTCATAAACATTGTATTCTTCGGGTTCTTCACCGCCGAAATCACCAAGCTTAGTCTCAACAACAATAGGAGTGATTTCGAGATAGTAACCGGGATTACATGAATATGAGCCGTCTGCATTCTGTGTGAAGTAGACACTGCTGCCGTCACCACGACGGTAAACTATTGTTCCGTCTGCAAGCTTTGAAAGCTGTTCAGAATAATCAAACTGCCAGCCTCTGCCGAATACACTGTTAACATCAGCACCCTTAGAGTTGTATGTGCGTCCGATTGCAAACTCACCGCCGATATCATCAATAGAAATATCGGTCTGATTCATATAGAAGTTACCGGTGTTAAGGTTAACGGGCTCAAAGCCGAATTCACAGTGTTTTGCCCTACCCATAAGCAATGAGTCTATCTTTGCTTTTTCATCATCAGTAAGCTCACCTGGATTGTAAGGAATGTTTGCATTTCTGGTGGGATTGATGACAATGATTGTATTGTTTTCAACTAGAAGCATATCCTGGACATGGTTATCCTTTGCGAGCTGATCAACAGAAACGCCATAATAGTTTGCTATTGATGAAAGTGTATCAAATCTTGTTATCTTATATACAAGGAAATCAACGCTCTTTGCAACATTACCGGTTGTACCATCAAGAGTAGCTTTTGCTGCCCAGTTATATACTTTATTGAATTCAAAATTTGTAAACGGTACAGCTGTCTGCCAGTTAGAAAGAATGTCTTTGTATTTTGTAGCTCTTCCTTGTGAAGCAAATGCATCATTCCAAGCTGTGCTGTCCGGATATTTATAAGAAATATCCGCATAAGCATAACCGGTCTGATTTTCAACGGTTGTATCACTAAATGTATAATCTACCTTTGAATATGGTTTTGCAACACCGTCAGCAAACACACCAAGAATAGCAAGCTTACCGTCACGGTTTGATGTGCCTATTGTTCTCAAATTAATAGTCGTATTATTCAAAGAATAATTCGGATCAACAGGATTAGGAATTTCCCAAGTAATTGTAATGTATGGCTTATTAGCATAATACGACGCCTGTCCAGCTGTAGAGCCTGTAGATGTATTTGTTACAAATGAGCCACCGGTTTCAGAAGCAGTATTATACTGACTGGTGATCATAAGACCTTTTTGCTCATCTAATCCATTAACCCAATTATTAACGGCAGTACGGATATCAAAGTTATGCCATTCCTGTTTTGATGCAGACATTGAAAGATACTCTAAGTTTAACTGTCCTGCTCTCGTATAAGCATCAGCATCATTCGCATCAGAGAAACGACTAAGATCCCAAGAATCTGTAATCATACTGCATACAAAATTTGTTTTGTTCGAAGGGGAACCATATTGATAAATATTGAAAGCAGCGCTCTTAATACCCGCGCCCTCAGGAATATCTTCAAAATACCCATCGGCAATATGAATAAGTATTTTTGACCTGCCTAAAACCCCTTCAAAGCCGAAGTATCTGCCATCTATATAACCTGCATAACCATAGGCGTACTCGGGGTATGCAACATAAACTCTATCCCCGTTTTCAACAACAGAACGCAACTGTATACCACTTTTGATTTCAATGTTAGGATCAATATACACGGGATACGCTCTTTCAGGCGTTGCAAGCCATTCGCTATTTGCAGTAATTGTAACTATTTTGTTTTCGTATGCGAGAACGACATCTCCACTGATATTACCGGCAGCATCCGTCATGACAGGAGCTGAAATAGTAAATGCTACTTCATTGTTATCATTATAAACATTAATTACATTATCAATTACTTCAACTGTATTTCCGTTTGTGTCAAGCTCATAAGAAAAAGTGTTTTTCTCTACATACTTATTAAGAATGATATCTTCCTTTACACCAAGTTCATGAACGGCATACTGAACATCAATTCCCTCATAAACATCATTATATCTTACAGCGTTGTCAACAATAACATACTTTGAATAATCGCCTTCAACAGGAATAAGACTGACTTCGATTCCGTTTTTTTCAAATGTCATACCCTTTCTGAGCATATCAGTCGAAAAAGATACATCTATATCACTTGATGTGTTTGTAAACTCATCCGCACCGAACAAATTTTTTTCGTAAATTAGCGAGTTGTCGTATTCCGCTTCGTTACCCTTTTCGTCATAATAGAAATTAGGCACAACAGAATAAACCGATGTGAAAGTATTCTCATCGATCTGATATACCTTTGAATATTCATTCACCTCAACAAGCTCACCGTATAAGGTTTCTTCATACGGTTCTGCTTCACTTGAAATATCAGGAAGCCTTAATTCAGTAGATGTGTTCCCAATACTGTAGTCGGGTTCTATAATTTCTACTTCATGCTCAACATTGCCAATCTCTTCTGCGAGAGCGGCAAAACCTTGTAGCGGAGTAGAAGTCAGAACAATCACAATACACAGAACAAGTCCCAGCATTTTTGTAAATTTGTTTTGCATAGCCATTTCCTCCAAATTTATTATTTATAACAATGCTTTAAACTTTTCAGTTTAAGACATCTATTACCTAATTTGAAATAAGATTCAAAAAGCATCAAATTTATACATATTATTCAAATCCAATATAGCAAAAGTACAGTGTGAAAACTGTCAACTATTGTAGTAAAATATTAAATTCTCTGGAATCATAAAACGATCAACACGAAAAGTTATAATACTTGCTTGTCTCGTAATCATAAAAACTGACTGATCTGTTATTTATTGTTCCTGAAAAATGGTATCTGCTCCCGAAATCATATCCATCGAATTTATTTGATTTAACATTTAATGTAATATGCTTATGTTCTCCGTAATCGAAAAGATTAAAATTGCCATTATGATCACTATTGCCAGATAAATGACAAGAGCGAGAATAGTCATATATCTGTATGTTTTTATTCGTTATGGTTCCTGAAATCATTATGAATTTTGACAATTCGAAGCTGTATACACTATTCACATTTTTACTTATTGATAAAGCTACAGCTATACCTGCAATACAAGCTCTTTGTTCTGATTTCATTTTTACACTTCCTCTTTATTTAAATAATTATTTTTATCTTGTGTATATTAAAAAAATCACAATAAGATATAACTATACACATACACAATAACTATATTTTTATATTATTTCAATCCACCTTGCAAAAACGTATCTTTTTTC
Organism: Acutalibacteraceae bacterium; assembly: GCA_045588855.1. Classification (GTDB taxonomy): domain Bacteria; phylum Bacillota; class Clostridia; order Oscillospirales; family Acutalibacteraceae; genus RUG806. The sequence goes on along the minus strand of JAZNEX010000113.1, from coordinate 8,369 downwards.
TACAAAACTGCTCTTTTTTGATAAAAACTCCAAATAACAATAACTATAATCTTGACAAAACATAGACATCTTGCTACAATAAACATACTAATGGTATGTAAGGTGAATTATGGCAAGAAATAAATATCCCGAAGAAACAGTAACCCTGATTCTCGACGCAGCCCAAAAGTTGTTTCTTGAAAAAGGCTACGAACACACAACAATTCAAGATATTATTGATAATTTAGGCGGTCTGACAAAGGGTGCTATTTATCATCACTTCACATCAAAAGAGGATATTCTGAACGCTGTTACTGCAAGGCTTTTTCAGGAAAACTCTTTGGCTCGTAAGTGGAACAAGATAGCAGAAGACACATCTCTCAACGGTGCAGAGAAACTTAAAGCTATGCTTTATGAGTCCCTTGTTGACGAACAGGAGCAGAAATTCAGAAGTATGGGTATTCATCTGCAGAATATGCCGCACATGTTGAGTGACTTGCTTTTAAGGTCTGTTAATGATATTGCACCTAATGCAATCAAGCCTGTACTTGAAGAGGGTATAAAAGACGGCTCAATTAAAATACCGTTTGCAAAAGAGCTTGCAGAGGTTATCTCTTTACTTGCCAATATTTGGCTCAATCCTCTTGTATTCTCTATGAGCGATGAGGATATTGAGAAAAAGTGTCAGGTAATCTTAGGTATGATGGCTATGCTTGGTGTTGATGTTACTGATATGTACCCGTCAGTTTATAACATGAACAAACGAATCAATGAAATGGATAACAGAAAATGATAAGTTGCCACCTCGGTGGCAATTTATTAAGGCAACATACATACCAAAAGTATGAATGTAAGCAAAAAAAACAAGCCGCATCTGCGGCAATATATTTTACCATTTTACATACCAAGAGTATGTAACGAAAGGAGTTTCACAATGAAAACAAAACCGCAAAACGAAAAAACACGCTATCTTTTAGGTCTTTCAGGGCAGAACATATTATATGCTCTTGTATCGTCTTGCTTTGCCTATTACCTTCAATTCACTATTCTTATCCCTGCCTTTTGGCTCGGAATCATACTCAGTACCGCAAAAATATTCGATGCTGTTAAAGACCCGTTTATAGGAGCATTCATCAACAAAAGCAAATGGCCGTTAGCAAAATATCTGCGATATTTACCGTTGCCGACAGCTATAATTACGGTTCTTTGCTTTATGATGAAGATTTATTCTGACAATAACAGCACACTTGGAAACGTAACAATCGTTATCTATAGCTTTGCAATATTTATCTTTTGGGAGATTATGTTTTCTTTTGGTGACATACCTATGACAAGCTATCCCAATGTGCTGTGTACAGATGAAAGGAAACGCACAAATCTTCTTTCCTTGAGACCTATAGGTGCAATGGTTTGCAGTATTTGTTGTCTGATTGTTCAGCCTCTTGTCTTTGCTGTTTCGGGAGCACTTGGCGGTACACAGACCGATGAGCGAAATGCTTTTTTCATCATCACTCTTGTTTTTTCCGTTAATGGATATATTCTTTATCAGTTAACCGTATCAAAACAACGATTACAACATACCGAAAATAGAAGCAACGAAACAAAGCAACAGTACAAATATATTCTCACTAATCCGCTTTTAAAGAAAATCATTATGTCAGGCTTACTCTCCTCAATGAGTGCTTTGCAGGGTGTGGTACTATCTGCTTTGGTTGCCTTTTATTTTTCAAGCAAGAATTCGGGACTTACTTTTCTTTATACATTCTTGCTCGGTACCGGTAGCTTTGTTGGTTTGATGCTTTCAACATTCCTTGTGCCGATACTTTCAAGAAAACTTGGTAATGTAAAAGCCTATGTATTATGTAACATTGCATCCATACTGCCAAACATTATGATTTTTATATTGTATCTTGGCAACAAAACAACAATGAACACTTTTACAAACTTTGCATTTATGTTCATCCTCTCACTCATATCGGGCAGTTTTTTGAGCCTTGCTTCAAATATCCGTACTCTGCTTATTGATGATGCGGTAGAGTTAGAATGCAAACTGTCAGGTACAAAGCCAACAGCACTGTTCTTCTCATTTCAGACGGCAATCATTAAAATTCAAAGTGGAGTATCCTCGTTGATTTCAAGTACAGGATATATGGTGATAGGCTTCACAAGTGCCGAAACGGCAAAACTGAATGAGTATATTGCAAATGGTTTTGTAGCAAGAGAAAGTGCGGAATATACAGCTCTGTTTACTATGTTGTTTTTCCTATTCAGCATTTTACCGGCGGTAAGTTCATTGTTAGCAGTTTTGCCGTTTATAAAAGAGTTGAAAAGTAAAATTTAATATGATAGTTATCCTTTGAAATTCATGAAAGTTTTCTTAAATGCGCCGATTTTCCTTGATGATGTGTAAACAGAGTGCTCTGCATCCTTGTACTTTACTTTAACAGAATTCTTTGTTATCTCAACAACATAATTCAAATTAACTATATAGCTAGCATGAGGTTTGGCGAAGGTGTTTGCATCGAGAATGTTCTCCCAATAGTCAAGATGATAATTTGTTTCAACTCTTCCGTTGGTTAAGTATAGAACAGATTTCCTATCTTCAATAGCTATGTATAATATTTCGTGCGGATATACCCTACAGCAATCTTTATTGCACTTAGTTACACTTATTCCCGGACAGACCTGTTCTTCCCTTGTATCACCAATAGGAATAAAAAATCCATTATGATTGTAGTAAGTTATTGGGATATACGGCAATTCGCTTTTGTTCAAAAGTTCTTCTATCTCTTCACTTGTTCTTGTTTGTCCGATTCCTTTTGTTTTCATAAGCATTTTCCTTAAAAATTAATCTGTCTTATACCTATAAAGTGCGATTAAACGGAAAAAGTAACACCTTTTTCTCAAAAAATATCGAACTTTGTCGAAACCCACAATTCACACCCACCCAATTTGTACAACTCTCCCAACAAAAACCAACCGCCTTATCTGCAAAACACAAGTAAGGCGGTTGGTTCATATTCACTTTTTGATTTCATTTAAACCGTAAATATACCTGAACTCTATTTTATCTGAAGAATCACTTTCTTGACCTTCAAGCTCATCTTTTAATGAATTGTTTTCGTCAATGATAAAATATATGATTTTGCAACCGTATTCAACGGCGGTTGGTATAAAAACATCTGCAACCCATTTTGTATCATCAAGATGATTTTCAAAGCCTGTTCGGGTGTCTGCTACATAGTTGCAAGTATTATGATTTTTGATAACATCCAAGGCATATTCCAAAGGTTTACGGTAATCATCAAAACAGCAATACTCTTTCCATTTCACAAAAACTACATTATAATCTTCTTCATAATGAACTTCGCAATACTTTGTTTTATACATAAAGATCCTCCTTATAACTTTTCCAAATGCATTTTATAAACCTTTGACTTGAAAGTTTCGGTGCCATCAAAGGTTTGATATTCGTCGTAGTGATCGAATACAAGACCGCACTTTTCCATAACTCTGCCCGACGCAGGATTATCAACTGCATGATTTGAAACAAAATCCTGTATTCCTTGTTCTATATGGGCGAATTCAATCATTCGTTTTGTAGCTTCTGTGGTTAATCCCTTGTTCCAATAATCAGAATGGATATTGTAACCAAATCCCCAAGCACCGGGTTCTTTTTTATCGGGACCAATACTACAACTACCTATTAAAAGATTACTTTCTTTAAGCACAATTCCCCAGTGAAAATTACCGTCATCTGGGAGTATTACATTTATCCAATGCAAAACCTCGTCTGTATTTTTATAAAGATTATAGGGCATAAATTTATTAACCTTTTCATCGCTGAGCCATAAGAAAGCCGCATCAGCATCATCGGGTGTAATAGGGCGGAGAAGCAATCTCTCTGTTTCGATAACGGGAGTATTATTTATGTATTCTTTTTGTTTCAGGTTCATCGTTTTTTCCTCTTTTCTGTTTCAACTGCAATAAAAGGAACGGTCATTTCTTCCTCGGTAAGACCTGCGTGAACACTAACGAATTCGTGTTCTTCTCTTGCTGTAAACAATGTTTTTTCGGTTGTAGCTATGGCAAGAAAATCGCCAATAAATCCTTGTGTTCTCGGGTGTGGTTCACCGTAGCCTAAAACATTTTCGGAGAACACCTCTTCCTTTGTCATCAATCTAAATGAATCACCAAAATGTTTATTGAATTCGTTCTTGAAAGTTTCCTGTAATCCGTCCTTCACGAATAAGCTCATAGCTCTGCCAGGCTCAATTGATGGTGGTGTTTTCAGCATATTGTAAAGCTCAGGATAGTCTTCAAGAAACAAGTTTACACTATCACACAGTCCGTGGTCCGCAGTTATGATTACAAGTGAATCTTTTAATTTGCTACAAAGCTTTTCAACCTCACTGTTAATGTGCAAAATTTCTTTGTGAGCTTCAGGACTTGTTACTCCGTACCTATGCATTGCACTGTCAGGCTGATGCCAATATGCATATATGTATTTTTTCTTTCTCTTTTTCGAAAGCTTGTATATTGTCTTGCAAATATCTTCAACACATTTGATGCGGAATTTTGAAAAGAATGCTACACAGTAAGCACTTTTTCTACCTTTTACTGCTTCAATTCTTTGCATAATATTTTTAACAGGAATGTACCTGTTTGCAACATTATATTTTGCAGCAGGCTCATCGTTTCTCTGTAAAGTGTTTTTGAAAACTGCAACATTTTCTCCTATTTCCTCAAAGTACAAGTCCCAGCCGAGCCATCCACATTCTAATGGAGAATAGCCACTTAAAATTGATGTGGTTGCAGCAACAGTTGTTGATGGGAAAACGGAAGAAATGTCGGTTGCATAATGCTTTCTCAAAAAGTCATTATCTTTAAGATGGTAGTTCAGAGTTGAAGTTCCTAATCCGTCAAAAAGAATTACTATAATATTTTTGTAGTCTTTTTCAAGTAATTTATCAAATTCGGGTAAAGTCTTATGCTGACAGTCCTTTACGCCGAAATGGTTTAAAACGGATGAAGCAACTGAAAGGATGCTTCTGTCATAGTTTGGGTATTTAATCATAGTGCCTACTCCTTTCTCAGCACATCAAGTGTGTGGTGTGATATGCCGACTAAATCCTGTCTTTCACAGGTTTTAAAATGATACCTCAAGTATAAATCGTAGGTTTCATCATTCATTTTATCAACGGACTCTTTCATATGGCAAGTATAACCGTCAGTAGCAACGAAATGCAATCTTTCTACACCAAAACTCTTTGTTAAATCAAATATTTCGTTTTTACTGTACACCTTAAAAATACCGTGTGGTGGAAAATGTGCTTCAAGTGTAACAGGGTCAAATTCACCGTCTGCAATAAGTTTGTCAATTCTGTTATTCTTAAAGCAACAAAACATTGAAGGTTCAAGCATACAGTACGCAACAAAGATACATCCGTCAGGCTTAGTAATTCTGATTGCTTCCGATAGTGCTTTTTTCTGCTCTTCAAATGTGTAGAGGTGATACATTGGTCCAAGTAATAGGGTTACATCGTAGCTGTTGTCGGGGTAATATGATAAATCGAGGGCGTTACCTTGTTTAATATTGACATTTTCACCGGGCAATGTTTTAGCCTTGAAAACCTCAATATTGTGTTCAATAAGCTCTACGGCATCAACCTCGAAGCCCTTTTGAGCAAAATAATGAGAATATCTGCCTGTTGCGGCTCCGATTTCAATAATCTTCATACCGTCTTTCATGTATTGCTCGATATATTTCACAGTTGTCAGAAATTCAACTCTGCCGTGTTTGGATAAAAGACGAACATCTTCATCGTGAGTGTTGTAATAATCAACAAGATAATCTCCTGTAATTTCGTGGTGCTTTTTGAAAAGCTTCTTTTTGATTAAGTTAAGTAATTTCATAGAGAAATCCTCCTTTTGATATAAAAATAAACGGTGTAAGTTTCTGCAGCAACTTACACCGTTATAAACATATGGAAAAATAATGTTATCTATCCCAAAATGAATATAGAGGTATAAGCCTGCCCATTGATGAATGATAATCATCCTGTGCAAGCCAATTCATATCCATATCAAGATTTTTGAGAAGATATGCGTTCATAATAATACCTCAAATTGAATTTTGACAAGAATAACACAAAAGTATTGCTTTGTCAAGTTTTTAATTTCGTTAGATGTAAATCAGCTCATTTTTAACAATCTCTCTTGCCCTTGCTTCAATATTCCCAATTCTCTGCACCCACTCCATTTGGTCCTGCTCTTTCAGCTCCTCTGTAACTCCTTCAGCCTCTTTCATCTGCTCAATCAAAAGCTCAAACATTTCCTTTGCCTGCTTTTCAACCGCGGCACAATGCTGATAAAGTTTGCCTTGCATAAGCAGTGTATTGAAAAATACCTTCTTATTCATTTGAAGATAATCTTTGTACAACATTCCCCATTTACCGAGTCTGACATTTGCCTCTTCAGGTGGCAGTTTGAGATTCGGGATAAGATAACCATTTACTTCACGGTATGTAATTTTCATTTGATCCATCCTTTCATTTTTCTTAATTGTAATAATGATGCTGATTTTTGGTTCAAAAACTAATTGTAAATAAATTGTAAACGAACGTTTTAGGACAGTTTTACTATCACTAAAATTAAAAGTCCTAAAATGCCCGTAACCCCAGTAAAATAAGGGCACTGAAAAAGTCTACGCAATGCATAAGTACTGCATAAAGCGTAGATTTTTTTCGTATTTTGTGATATAATTTAATCATAAAATACAGGGTGGATGATGAAAATGTTAAGAGACAACAATCAACTCAGACTTTCGCTGTCACCGTATGAAAAATTATACGAAATAATAATACCTAAAGACCATATTTTGAGAAGAATAAAGGAAAACATAGATTTCAGTTTCGTGAACCCAATGTTAAAAAAGCAGTATTGTGAACATTTCGGAAGGCCTGCAAAGGAGCCTGAAATGATGTTTAAATTGCTGTTCTTAAAAAAGCTGTATGATTTATCCGATGAACGATTGGTATCGGCAGCACAAACAGATATGGCATATAAATATTTTTTAGATTTAGATCCTGAAGATAATATGATTGATTCCAGCCTCTTAACAAAATTCAGAAAAACAAGAATCACCGAAGATATACTTGAAGAAATGCTAAAAGAAACAATCAGTCAGGCAATTTCAATAGGACTGATAAGAACAGGAACAATAATCGTGGATTCCACACATACAACAGCAAACGCAAGACCGAAAAGCGTTACACAGGTATTAAGAGATTTAAGCAAACAGTTAAGAAAAGAAATATATAAAAATGCTTTTGAATTAAGTGAAAAGTTTCCTGAAAAACCGTCATTTGAGGCAAATTTAACCGAGGAAATTGAATATACACGAGAATTGTTGAGATGTTTAGAAGACAATATTTCAGAGTGCGACATTTCAATAGTACAGATATATAACAGAATAAAAGAACTGCTTGAAACAGAAAAAATACGTGAAATACGTTCAAAAAATGATGAAGATGCTAAATTCGGTCATAAAACTGTAAACAGCACCTTTTATGGTTACAAAAACCATTTAGCTATGACAGAAGAAAGAATAATCACAGCAGTTAAAGTAACGGATGGAGCACAACCTGACGGAAATCAGTTAACGGAATTGATAGATAAAACAATCTCAAACGGAGTTGAGGTTGACGAGGTCATAGGTGATATGGCTTATGTAAGTGACGAGAATTTATCAAGTTGCGAAGAACGCAATGTCACGCTTTATGCAAAAACCAATGCCGCTGTGTCGGCAACAGCCAAGAGCGAATTAGAACCGGGGTTTTGGTTTAACAAAGATGCCGGTGTGTTGCAATGCCCTGCCGGAGAGTTGGCAACCAGAGCAGAAAAGAGAAAATCTGAAAACGGAAATACATATTTAAACTATTGTTTCAGTAAAGTTAAATGCAGAAAATGTCCTTTTGAAGAAAAATGCCGTGTCGGAAAATCTAAAGGAAAGACATATTCAATAACACAAGTCAGCGAAAAGAATAAAAACCGCTTGGATTTTGAAGAAACAGAAGTTTTCAACAACAAACTAAAAATACGTCACAGGATAGAAGAAAAGAATGGTGAAATGAAAACAACCCATGGACTGAGCAGAGCAGATTCCACGGGCTTAGTTGCTATGCGACTGCAAGCATATTTAACAGCTTTTACGGTAAATGTTAAAAGAATAGTGGCATTAAGCAATCCGGTAACTGTGTAATATCCGTTGCTTTTGTTTTTTATCTCGAAAAACTTAAAAAAGCAAATAACATTTTATTTTTAAACCGAATATTTATACACAAAAAAACCACAGATTTTCAAAAAAACTGTGGTTTTTCAGTGCCCTT
>JAZNEX010000112.1:0-51416 GCA_045588855.1 Acutalibacteraceae bacterium | reverse complement strand
GAGAGAGAAACCTTTCAGCATAGTCGGTGTCTATAACATTGAGGTTCCACCCGTTCCCATCCCGAACACGGTAGTTAAGCTCAATCGTGCCGAAAATACTTGGTGGGCAGCCGCCCGGGAAGATAGGTCGTCGCCGACACTTAAAGCAATCTGTTTTACAGGTTGCTTTTTTCTTTTATATATTATAAAATATAAATATAATTTTTATCAGGGAGAGAACACTATGCAATACAGAGAATTCGGGAAAACCGGTTGCCGCGTATCAACTCTCGGCTTCGGCGCTATGCGTTTCCCTACTGTTGAAACAGACGGCAAAAAGAAAATAGATGAAGAAAAAGCAATTGAGCTTATCCGTCACGCAATTGATTGCGGTGTAAACTATGTTGACACTGCATATTTTTATCACGACGGTGAAAGTGAAGTTGTAGTCGGTAAGGCTCTCAAGGACGGCTACAGAGAAAAGACATATCTTGCAACAAAGCTTCCTATGGGAAACGTAAAATGTCCCGAGGATTTTGAAAAGCTTCTTTCTACCCAGTTTGAACGTCTTGACACAGACTATATTGACTTTTATCTTTTCCACGCACTCAACCGCGACCATTGGCAGAAGGTGAAGGATTTCGGTCTTGTTGACAAAATGCTCAAGGCAAAGGCTGACGGCAGAATCAGACACATCGGTTTTTCATTCCACGATGACCTTGAGGTTTTTGAAGAAATTATCGAGGGCTTAGGCGAAAACTGCGAATTCTGTCAGATTCAGTTCAATTATCTTGACACAGACTATCAGGCAGGCATTGAAGGACTTAAGCTTGCCGCACAAAAAGGACTCGGTCTGGTTGTTATGGAACCTCTTCTCGGCGGAAGACTCGTCAACCCTGAGGAGTGCATAAAAAATCATCTTCCCGAAGGAAAATCTCCCGTTGAAGCTGCTCTCTCATACATCTGGGATTATCCCGAGGTATCCCTTCTTTTAAGCGGAATGGGTGCAATGAATCAGCTTGAAGAAAATCTTGTGCTTGCAGATAAGTACACTGCAAACAATCTTTCAGATGAAGAAAAAAATGCATTTATTCTTGCAAAAAAAGCTCACGATTCATTGGGACTTATCCCCTGTACCGGATGTCTTTACTGCAAGGACTGTCCCAAGGAAATCGATATACCCGCAATTTTCTCAGCATTCAATCACATCGCAACCGAAGACAGAAGAAAGGTCAAGGAAATAATGCCCGACATCGAATACAGAATAGAGCAATGTATAGACTGCGGTGCCTGCGAAAAGAAATGTCCTCAGAATATAGAAATCAGAAAGCAGTTCAAACATATCCGCGACAGCTTCTGAGTATAAAAGCACAAAAATTCACGGTAGAAATTGCTGATATTCAAAAGAACAGAAAAGAGAGTCAATACGGAAATAAACCGTGTTGGCTCTCTTTTTTTGTTATTTTGCTGTTGCCGCAAATAAGCTTTATTTTCTTCTCTTGAAACAAACAGCAAAAGCAAGTCCTGCCGCAAGAACAAGAATACATACAGCAATCACGACAATCGCCGATGAATCAAGGGCAATTTCCGGATTTCTGCCTGTTTCACCTGTCGGGTTATTTTGCATCGGATTGTCTTGTCCGTTTTCACGAACAGGAGGTGTCATCCCCTGTGAAAATTCAGGCATCTGAAAATCAGAAGGACTTTCGCCGAACTGATTTTTGTCTGACGGGATTTCTGCAGTGCTGCTCTCAGGCGTTTCTTTGCTTGTATCGGACGAGGCTTTCTCAGAAGAATTATTCTGAGGCCGTCCGGAAGTATTATTGCGGTCTGCCGATACATCGCTGCCGGGTCTGTTCATTCCGCCGCCCATATTTCCCATAGATCCCATAGCACTTATATCAATTCCGTCAGCCTTAATAAGCGTATCACTTTCTTGTGTTGCTGAAGTAGAGCCGATAGTGCCGTCAAGCTGAGCTGCTACACTCTCAGCTCTGAGAAGACACACCTCACGAAGGACAGATGAGCCTGTTATAAATTCATCATAAGTGCAGAATTTTGTGGGATCCTTTTCCACATAGGGTGAAATCATTGAGATTGTATCATCAATCATTCCCGAAAAATATCCGTTTTCAAATCCTGCTATAAGTTCATCAAAATATTTATGATACAATTGTGTATATTCTTCATTTTCAAAAATCCATGAAATCATAGGTCGGTCTTCGTAGCTTCCGCCGGAAACAGGAGAATCAACAGGGTAATTCACAAGGCTTGTCGCATCACCCATAGACATAAATCCGCCGAAGGCAAGATTGTAATCCCAAGGAATCATCTGCAGCTGTCCGTCTTTTTCATATAGGTAATAATTATGAATCATAGAACCCGTATAGCTGTCAAAATTAAGCACAAAATTATGAACAACAAAATAACGGATAACTGCATCGATGTCAACAGTATTTTCAATATCTTCACCGCCGCCAAGCTTTTTCAGAGACTCAATAAGCCGTTTTTTATCGGCAGTCGTAATATCGGTCTTTGCATTTTCGAAAATATTTGAATAACTGCTGATTTCATCATCAATATACTGAAGCTTGACATCAGATGAGCCAAGACCTCCGAATCCTCCGCCAAAGCCTTCTGATATATCAAACTCTGAAAAATCGAAATCCCCGTTTCCTGAATTCCCCGGGAAATTACCGTTTTCGGGAATTGTCATATCTTCAGGAAAATCACCGGGCACAGCAGAAAACGCTGATGTTCTTTTCTCTGAGCTGTTTTCTTCAGTATTATCAGAAGTTTTCTCTGAAGAAAGACTCATTCCGAGTGCCGGCATTGATAATCCCTCCGGGATGTTCCCTGAAGAAAAGTTTCCGTCAGGCGGCATCATTCCTTCAGGCATATTCTCAAATGAAAAGCTGCCGTCAGGGGGTGTCATTCCGTCGGGAGGTGTCATTCCGCCGGGAGGTGTCATTCCGTCGGGGAAATTTCCCGGCATACCGATATCAGGCATTCCGCTTAAATCAGGAACCGTTGTTTCTTCAACAGCCAAAGCTGTTGTCTCTTCTTCTAGTGTTGTTGCTTCTGTCAGTTCGGATTCAGCATTCTGAGATGTTTTTTCTTCAGGCCTCTGCGATGTATCACCGGGTGGTGTAAAATCTCCGAAAGGATTGTTACCTGCTTCAAAGTCTCCTGCGAAATCATTTATATCAAACTTATCACCGTTACCTCTGCCACCGCCCATATTCATACTGTCAGGCTTATAAAGTTCACCGTAATCCTTACCGTAGTTTCGTTGAAGAAAAGAGTCCTCTACACCTTCAACTGCAAGATACAATCCCCAGTCCTCACCGTTTACCGTAACATACACATAGCTGCATAGAGGTGCAGATACTCCCATTTCATTCATCATTCTGTATGTCAGATAATCTTTCATATAGGTGTTATCCTGAATAATATTATTGAGACACAGTTTATCAAGTCCGTAATAATTCTTTGTATTGTCGTAATGGTCAAACTCAATCTTATAGCTGTATCGGTCATTGTTTACCTGACTGAGCGAGGTATTACCCTTGCCGCGTATTGCAACATTTTTATATGCTTCATTGTCAATAACAACCGTACATACAAAATATTCCTCACTTTTACATGAAGCAGTGAAGTCCTCCCAATTATCCATTATAATATCGATAGTATGAACTTCTGATGTATCAAACAGCATTTTTTCATATCCCATTACGGTAGATGCTTTTTTTACTCCGAATTTTTCGCCGTTTATAAAAACAACGGCAACAATAACGGTAAGGGCAAGAACAACACAGCAAATCCTGTCAAAATATCTATGTGTTGACATAATTTCACCTTAACCCATATATTCTCCGTTATAGCTCACAAGAACTGCACTGCAGACACCCGGCATTTCTGAAATTCCGTTCACAAAATCAGTTTTTTCATCCTTAAGACGAACATCCATATTAAGTTCAACAAAACCGTTCTGCACTGTTTTACTTTTTACAATACACTTCTGTACATTTCGTTCAAGATATGCTTTTACCTTTTCTTCAGTTTCATGGCTATCACACTGCACAACAACGATATACGGATTACAATGCGACTTTTTATTTACAAAAACAATAAGAATAACGCCGATAATTATACTGCCGATTACCGCAAGAGGAATCATTCCTGCAGCAAGCACGATACCGACAGCAATTGACCAGAATAAGAAAGCAATATCAAGGGGTTCCTTTATTGCCGTACGGAAACGGACAATAGAAAGGGCACCGACCATACCGAGAGAGAGTACTACATTTGAAGTTACTGCAAGAATAACAACAGTTGTTATCATAGTAAGGGCTACGAGTGTTGTACCGAATGAGGATGAATACATTACTCCCTGATAGGTCTTTTTATAAACAAGAAAAATAAATATACCTATACCAAATGCAAGAGCCAGAGAAATTGCCATATCGAGAACACTTACACTTGTGATATTTTCGAGAAAGCTTGATTTAAAAATGTCATTGAAAGTCATAATAAAACTCCTTAATTAATATTTTTTATCCGTACATTCTGCAAACGGCATACTTGGAAAATGTATCCGTGCGGCACGATGAAAGCTGAACGGCATTACGGATAATATCGGGAAGATACTCATCCCATTTTACTTCAAGAATAATAGCATCAACTGTCGGAACAGTAACGCATCGGGGATTGAGAAAATCCGTGCAGTTAAGTCCTGTCCGTATGTTACTGTCAATGGTTACCCGCACATTTCCCGGAGAAAATACAAAAGGCTCTCTCTCATAATCCACGATAGTTTTCGGTCTTAACCCCTGACTCATCATTTTGCTGTATAACTCGTGAAGCAAAGGTTCACTGCGGTTTGTCATCCATCCGAGCTCACCGTTAACAACCGCCTGTGCCTCTTCTTCTGTAAGCAAAACACTCTCTTTATGACACAAACCGTTTATTTTACTTTTTTTCTCGAGATATATAACCGATGTATCGTAGTTATAATATCGGATACGGAATTTTTCTCGTATATTCACTCCGTTAATTTTTTCCGTCAATGCTTTATCCTGAGCATTATCAAAGTAAAGACTTCTTATAAAATATTTTCCGTTTATTGCATGGATATCTCTTTTCATAACAGCACCAAGGCGGCTTCTGAGCACTAACATATCACTATAGCTTATTTCATGCTTATATTCATGACGATATTGCATTATATTACCCCTTTGCAGATTAATTACGACTTATCACATTGCCGGATTAATTGAATATTATTCACATTACGAACAATATACATTTTTTCAAAAAAAGCTGCTGTTAAACAAAAAAGAACCTTCTGTACTGTGTCTGACATTGTACAGAAGGTAGTTTGAAGTTTGATTGAAATTAACTTAAATTTCACTTAACAGGTAGCATTACACGGAATTCCACAAGTGAATCATGGCACAGCACCTCTATACTGCCCTTGTGTGAATCAGTAATAGACTTTGCTATAGCAAGTCCCAAACCATAATGTTTATCCTCACCATTTCTTGCAGTATCTACACGGTAAAAGCGTTCAAATATCCGACGGCGTTGTTCTGCCGGAATTTCATCCCCCGTATTGATAACACAAAGATTCACAAAACCGTGGCCTTTAAAAAGTCTGAGATTAACCGTATTTCCGCCGACACTATGACATATACCGTTATCAAGAAGAATGGATACCAACTGTTTAAGCTGTGAACTGTTGCCGTCCACATATATTCCATTTTCGATATCGCAAAGCAGAAGGAGTCCTTTTTCAAAAGCTACACTTTCAAAGGGAAGTGCCTCACCCTGCACCAATCTGCTTAAATCAAGCCGTTCTGTCTTCGGAGTAACGGTTTCCGTACGGGCAAGCTCTAGCAGCTGACACACTAGCATCCCCATTCTCTCATTTTCATAAAGAATATTATCAAGCCACTGATTCTGTCCTATCTCCCGTGAAAGCAATTCTGCATTTGCACCCACCACGGACACCGGTGTTTTTAATTCATGTCCTGCATCAGAAATAAACTGCTTTTGCTTTTTGTAGCTTTCTTCGAGCGGAGCCACAATTTTTCTCGCGCAAAAAACAGACATAAAAAAGAAGATTACAAGAACAATACCACCAAAAATAAGAGTATACCTGAACAGCAAAGCTGCATTCTCATTTATAACCGTATTGTCCATAAAAACAATCAGGGTATATCCTGATTTATCAGCTTTATAAAATGTAAGATTTTTATCGGTTCCCTTGCTTTTTTTACTCCTGATTATTTTATCGGCAAGCTCCGTCAGGTCTTCATTGCTGTATACACTCGGCTGACTGTTTCTTATTTCAATAATTTCACCATCATAAGTCAATGCCACTGTATAAAATGTAGACAACTGAAACATGGGGGACTCTGAAAAAGCGGGATCAAATCTGTCTGCTCCGTTGTCAGGCTTCGGTCTTATCGGATACATACCCTCAAAAGGTAATGAAAGCATATACATTTCGGCATGTGCTGTCATCATTACATCATTACGCTTTGACATTTCAATATAACTGGATGCATAAATCACTCCGAGTGTTCCTGCCCACATAAGCACAAGAACAGACATAATAACAGCGACAATTTTTCTTCTTGACTTCTTAAACATCGCCGCACCTCAATTCATAACCGACACCTCTGACAGCTTTTATTTCAGTTTTAGCACCGACAAAAGAAAGCTTACGGCGGGTAAAAGAAATATAAACTGCCACATTATTGTACTCAGCTTCATTTTCAAATCCCCATATTTTCATAACTATCTGCTCATGGGTAAGAATCTGATGTGCATTTACAATAAGGTATTCAAGAATTTTATATTCTTTTTCACTCAGACGGACTGATTGTCCGTTTGTAATGCAAGACAATGTAAAATTATTTGTGTCAAGAGAAATATCCCCGTAAGAAATTATTCCTTCTGTTGAATTCTGTGTTCTTCTTACAAGAGCGCGAAGACGGGCAAGAAGCTCCTTTGTCATAAAAGGCTTTGTAAGATAATCATCAGCACCGCAATCAAGCCCCATAACTTTGTCATCAAGCTCTGCCTTTGCCGTAAGCATCAGTATAGGTGTTAAAATTCCCTTCTTTCGGGTATTTTTTGCAACCTCATAACCATCTATTCCCGGAAGCATAACATCGAGAATTACAATATCATATATATTAGTCTCAACAGCAGCAAGACCGTCATATCCGTTATCATAATAATCGACTTCATATTTTTCGAGTCTGAGAATCTCACACAGCGCATCCGCCATTCTTTTTTCATCCTCAATCAGCAGAAGTTTCATAAACAACACCTCCCATATCAGTATAACATAGATAGTTTGAAAATAATTTGAAAAAAAACAGGCATTATGTAATTCACAATGCCTGTCAAAAAAATTCATTTACTGAGTTTATTTATTATTTTAAGATATATCATATCCACCATCCATTTTTCTGTTGACATTAATGCTACTTCGGAAAACGGTATCCATTTCAGCCCTGTGTTTTCATCGGGCTTTATCCTTACGGGAGCATCTTCATCAGCATACACAAGAAATGTCACATTATAGTGTATATGGCTTGATATATACTTACCCTTTTTTATATGCCCCGCAACGGGAAGAATCTCAAGAGAAAGAATTTCATCGGAACACTGCAAAGGTTCAATGCCTGTTTCTTCCCTTGCCTCTTTTACGGCAACTGCCTGCAAATCGGTTTCACCGTCTGCATGACCGCCTGTCCAGCTCCATGAATCATATATTTTATGATAACAGAAAAGCACCTTGTCACATTCTTTGTTTACAATCCAGGCTGACACCGTAAAATGTCCCTTTTCATTTGTTCTCAGAAAACAATCCCTTTCATTATCCAGAACATCCAGAATTGCTTCCTTATCCTTTTCTTCCTGAGAATTTACGGGGATATATGCTCTTATCAGTTCTTTTATATCCATAGCTTATTTTGAAGCTTTTTTGATTTTGTTAAGCTTGGCATTGATTTCAAGCAGCTCTTCCTTTGTAAAAAGACTCTTTGCCATCATACAAACGCGCTTGATTGAGAAGCCCTTGAGCATTCCGATGGTATTTTTGTTTATCATCTTGGGGCTTATCTTCATGCCCTCTGTTGAGAAACCTGCAACCTCCTTGTTGCCGCCGTCCTTTGACTTCATCTTTTTAAGAAGTCCCTTTGCAACACCTAAAAGCACAAGCTTGCCCTTGAAGGTATCCCATATATCTCCGATACTGTCATTAATAGAAAGGTAACCTGTGGGAGTATCTATTTCAAACCAGTTGATAACTGCGCCTTCTTCTTTAAGGATATAATCCTCATTGGGAGTATCAACCTTACGGATAGTTGCTTCATCGGAAAGCTCTCCGGCAACCGCCTTAAGTACGGATTCACCCTTGTTTTCAATTTCAAAATAGAAGAAGGGATATTTACCTTTTTTCTGTTTGCCGACAGAATTACCGTTTACAAAAAGCTCTACCTCATCGCAGTTTGAATATACGGTAACCTTTGTCTTGTCTTCAACACGGTCAATATATCTCTTTGAGCAGATATGAACCATCTTTTCGGGATTAAGCCAGGCTTTATATGCATAGAAGGAGTCTTTTTTGTACTGACGGTCAAAGGTAACAAGACCCTTGTGATTCATTCCGTCCTCACCGCCCTCGCTTCTTGCATCGGCAGCAAAGTCAAACATATTCCATACGTGAGTTGCCCAGAGATACGGACGCTCAATTATCTGTTTGATAAGCTCCTCGTGATAGAAGGACTGATATTCTTCCGTATAGTCACCCTGAGTGGGAGTCGAGGTATGCCAGTTAAGTGCTTCGCAGCCATATTCACTTATACCGATTGCCTTTTTAGGATACTTCTTGTGGAAATCATCAAACCAGGGACCGTTCATATCGGTTGTACCGCCGTACCATCCGAAATAGTGGTTATATGAAAGCACGTCGGAAATATGAACATATTCACTGTCAATCTCAGCCATAGTAACCGCTGCAATAACGGTAGGACGGGTTTTGTCCATCTTATGACAAAGATCATTGAGCATATGATGATTTTTCAGAAGACTTTCATCAGCACTGCCGCCCATGGAGATTTCATTTGAAAGACCCCATACAAAAATAGCAGGATGATTATAATTCTGTGTGACAAGCTCTGTCATCTGTGTCTTTGTGTTTTCAAAGCCGTTTTTCATATGCTTTGAAATATAGGGAATTTCAGCCCAGAGCACAAGTCCCTTTTCGTCACAAAGGTCATAAAATACCTGTGAATGCTGATAGTGAGCAAGTCTTATTGTATTTGCACCGACCTCAAGAATAAGCTCAATATCCTCCTCGTGATGCTCTTTGAGAAGTGCATTACCGATACCGGGTCTGTCCTGATGACGGGAAACACCTCTTAAGGGATAAGCGTTTCCGTTAAGGAAGAAGCCCTTTTCGGGATCAATTTCAAAGGTACGGCAGCCGAAGCGCGCACTTACCATATCCTTCTCTTCACCGTCAGCAATAAGCACTGCCTTAGCGGTATAAAGATAGGGATCATTCAGACCGTCCCAGAGATGTACATTATCAAGCTTTATCTCAGCTTCCGGATTCTTACCCTTTTCTGTTTTTTCGGCAACAACATTTCCCTCGGCATCAATAACAGAAAATCTGACCTCACCCTCACAGAAGGCTTCAATCTCAATTTCCCATTTATCCCCCTTCTTCTCGGGAGTAACCTTAATACCCGGAGTGCCGAAATAATCAAGATCAAAGTGCTCCTTGTTAACGGAAATGATATTCACATCTCTGTAAATACCGCCGTAGAATGTAAAGTCTGCCATCTGGGGGTATACAAAATCATTAGGGGTGTTATCTGCAGTTACTACAAGCAGATTTTCATCCTTGATATCTGCAGCATCTATCATTACACGGAAAGCAGAGTAACCACCATGGTGTGTTATCATCTTTTTACCGTTAAAGAAAACCTCAGCTGTCGAATTTACAGCCTGAAATTCAATATAAGTTACTTCATTAACCGTAAGCTCTTCTTTTGTAAGCTTTTTTGCAAAATATCCCTTTGTTCTGAGATAGTCATTACCGCCGTCCTGACCGTCTTTGCCGTTCCATGTAAAGGGCAGATCAAGAATATCCCAATCTACGGGAAATACATCGGGACACTTATCTGCATTAAGAGAAAATGCCCAGCCTTTGTTAATGTTAGTTATAGTTCTCATAGGTATACCTTCCTTTTTTCGGATAAATACACATAATATGCGATAATATAATACCACAAAAGAAGAATAAAATGCAATACGGAATATAAGACATAGAAATGCCGGCTGTCCAGATATATGTATCACCGTCAAGAAATGTAATATTTGCCTCATCGTAAAAAAAGAATCCGCACGATAATCTGCGGATTCTTTTATAATTATTCTTTTACAGAGGCTGTAAACTCAGCAGCTCTTTCGAGGGCTGCGTCTATGTTGATACAGATATTTTCTTTTCCGATTTCCGAAATCATACCTGATTTTTCAAGGGTTTTCATAGGCTGCTCATTCACATGGGAGAGAATGAGAGTTTTATTCTGCTTCTGACACAGCTTAAGAATTGACTCAAAGCTGTGAATACCTGTTGCATCAATGGCAGGAACACTTCTCATTCTGAGAATAAGAACATCCTTTTTTGCACTCTTAATTACATCGGCAATTTTTGTTGATACTCCGAAGAAAATGGGACCTGTTATTTCAAATACCATAACATTTTCGGGTACCTTTTTGAATCTGATATGCTCTTTATCGGTATTTTCATCAAATTCCTTCCAGCCGTATGCATCGGTAACATCACTCATACGTTTCATAAACATAACGGTAGCAAGAATAATACCGACAATAATTGCAACAACAAGGTCAAACACCACGGTAAGAACAAAGGTTACAAGCAAAACAAGAGTATCACTCTTGGGAGCACGCTTTACAATAGCAACAAACTCTCTCCACTCACTCATATTATATGCCACTACAAAAAGGATGGCAGCAATTGTAGGCATCGGAATAAGCGCTGCATAAGGCATAAGAACTACAAGCACGAGCAGAAGAACAAGAGCATGAACCATACCTGATATGGGAGTTCTGCCGCCGTTTTTGATGTTTGCAGCAGTTCTTGCGATAGCACCCGTAGCAGGGATACCGCCGAAAAGTGCAGATGCAATGTTACCCGCACCCTGAGCTACGAGCTCCATATTAGAGTTATGACGATTGCCTGTCATACCGTCGGCAACAACACAGGAAAGAAGTGATTCAACAGCAGCAAGAACAGCTATTGTAAATGCATCAGGAATAATTGCCTTTATAGTTTCAAAAGAAAATTCGGGAAGTGAGGGCACGGGAAGTGCGGAAGAAATTGTGTAAAGAGAGCCTATTGTGTTGACATTCATATCGAATATTTTAACAAGTGCCGCACTTATCACTATTGCAAAAATTGAAGGGGGAATTTTTTTTATAAATTTCGGAAATATTATAAGCACTGCAAGAGAAACCGCACCTATTATAAGAGTCTCAAAATTAAATGTATGGAACTGATGGACAATCTCCTCTACCTTTTCAGGTGTTTCTATAGGAGAATTTACAAAGGTAAGCCCTAAAAAGTCCTTTATCTGACCGATCACAAGAGTAATTGCTATACCTGTGGTAAAGCCTGTTGTTATTGTATAGGGAATATACTTTATGAGACTTCCGAGCTTGAATACACCCATAAGTATCAGAAGTATACCTGCAATCATAGTAGCAAGAACAAGTCCCGAAAAACCGTTTTTTGCAACTATACCTGCAACAATTGTAGCAAATGCTGCAGTAGGTCCTGCAATCTGTACACGGCTGCCGCCTAAAAATGAAATAACAAAGCCTGCAACAATGGCTGTATAAAGTCCCTGCTCGGGAGTAACGCCCGAAGCAAGTGCAAGTGCAATTGACAAAGGCAATGCAATTATTGCAACAATAACACCCGCAGTAAGGTCTTTTACAAGCTGTGATTTTGAATATCCTTTAAGACTGTTGAAAAGTTCAGGTTTCAGCATATAAACTATCCCCTTTTTTGTATTTCCGGGATAAAATTATATTATCATTAAATTTACTTTTCAAGACAAAAAATTGACTTTTGCGTTTTTCTATATTATGTTAAAATTAACTAAATATATACAATAAATTTTGTATATAAAAGCAACAGCCGGATATTAATCCGGCTGCCGTATTTTTTATTTGCTATTGATTTTAGCATACATTGAATTAACACCCTTATTGAATGTCTTCATTACCTTTGTAAATGCCGTCTCGATAACACCGGGAGTGGTATCCTCAATAACTCCTGCATTTACGAGTGCAACTCTGAGATTTTCTTCAGCTTCAAGCCACTTTGCCTGATTTACTACTGTTTCACCCATAAGCTTCTCAACCTCTGCCTTTGCATTTTCTACTGCAAGGATGTCGGCTGATGACATATTGGTCTTATCTGCACTTTCCCACTGCGCAAAGTAAAGCTTTACAGTGTTGGAAAGTCTGCCTTCGTTGAACTGAGGATATTTTTCGGGATTTGAATATACATCCTTCATATTTCTGTCGGTCATAATATCAAATGCCATCTGAAGAACAACATCATTATTGGGAAGCTTTTCGTGTGCCTGATTCTTTACATACCATGTTGTACAGGGAAGAAGACCTGCAGTTGCGTCAACGGTGTTATCGGGTGAAATATGATTATGCGTGGGGTCTGAACAATATGTACCCTGAGCAACATAACCCTCACCGAAGGTTGTACCGATATCTGCAAATGCCGCACCCATTGAAGCAGAGGTTGCATGCACAATACCGTCACCGTTTGTCTTGTTCCAATCCTTACAAAGGGGGAACATTCCTATACCGTAGCAACAGATATCAAATACTTCACAACCTGTAGCCTTGAGCGCAAAGAGGTTTTCTGCAAAGTTTGCTCTTGAATTCATAAAGTAATCAACTTTTTCGCGAACAACAGTATATTCATCAGTTTCGAGCCACTTTGCTCTTGCCTCGGCATAATAATCAGTGGGACACAAAGCCCAGATAATTGAAGTTGAACGAACACCTGCCTCAACAACACCCTCAGCAAGCGAAGCAAGTGCATCCTTAAGCACTTCATCGGGAAGAAGTCTTAAAAGCATATTGATAATATATGAAAGATATGTATCACCGAGAAGTGTCACAAGAAGCTCTTCATAAAGAACATTATCATCATAGAAAACACTGAGGTTGCCTGTAAGAATATCACCGATAATATCAGATCCGTCAAGTGCGGGAACTACGAACTCAACCTTCTTCATATGATCATAATCTTCAGGATAAGTCTCAAGATAGTTAACACCGATTGTACCGCCAAGGCTTATAAAGCAAAGGCTTATCTGTTCGGCGCCTGTCTGAGGAAGAACAACATCGTGGATATAGTGGTGAAGATTTTCGGTTTCACCGATAATATCACCGAAGGAGTCATAACCGAAGTAATAAACATTATCTCCGCCTACAATATCAAGAAGTCCCTGCAAAGGAAGAAGATTATAATAATATTCTCTTAATTCCTTTGTCATCTGTCCCATAGGATATTCATAGCAGGGTACTTCGATAGGAAGCTCATAGTTGCCCTCCGCATCCTTATGGATAATGGGAAGTCCGTTATAAGCACCGCGTTTCATAGCTTCGCTGAGTCCCATATCACGCTTGAAGAACATTGAAAGAAGCATCGGTCCCAAGGCTTCCTTTACAAGTGCCATAATGTCAAGCTTAAGAGGCCAGCCGGTAATATAATTTCCGTCTTCGTCTGTTGCCCATTCGCCGTTTTCATCAAGAAGATAGGTATCGTTTTCACTCATACCGTGGACAATTACAACAGGTGTATCTCTGTCATAATCGGGCACATAGGTACTTTCGGTTGCTGAAACAGGTACTATAAGTACAGACAGCAACAAACATAAAACAAGGCTTAAACTGATAATCTTTTTCATAATTTATCTCTCCCTATAAAAATTTATGCTGTGATACTGTTAAAAAATATCATAAATACAGTAAGAATAATCAGGAATCCGAAATTAAAGGCTGAGAACATTTTTATATAATAGCCTGTCTTTCCGGGATTATTCTTTGTGTATTCTCTGAAAGTAATGAGACTTGCAAGTGAAGCAATAAGTGTACCTACACCGCCGATATTAACACCCACAAGAAGCTCACGGTAATTTTCCGTAAACTGCGACAGAAGAATTGCAGACGGAACATTACTGATAAACTGGCAGGAAATAACACTGAATAACAACGTGCTCTTTTCAAGAAGCATTCCGAAGAAGGAACGCACAACCTCGATTCTTGCCATATTTCCTGAGAAAATAAAGAAGAAAACAAAGGTAAGAAGCAAGGGATAGTCAACCTTTTTAAGAGCATCCCTGTCTGCAAAAATAAGAACAAGAGGAATAATAACAAGACCTGCCTGATATGGTATACCTCTGAAAACAATTGCAATTGCAAATATAAATAAAGCAAGATAAAGTATTGTTCTCTTAATAGGAAGCTGAATCTTTTCATCCTCAACCTCGAGAGGCTCAGGCTTTACAAATATAAGACAGCAAACGGTAATAATAGCAACGGATAATACAAACGGCGGTGCCATTATTTTCATAAATTCAAAAGTGGGAATCTCAAAGAATGTATAAATATATAAATTCTGAGGATTGCCGAAGGGGGTAAGCATACCGCCCAGGTTTGCCGCAATATTCTGCATTATAAAAGTAAATGCCATATATTTTTCCTTACCCGTGGTTGTAAGAACAAAAAATCCCAGAGGCAGGAATGTAAGAAGTGCCATATCATTTGCTATAAGCATTGAGCCAATAAATGTTATGTACACAAGTGCCAGAATACTGAGCCTTGCATTTTTGAAAAACTGAACAACCTTCTTCGCCATTATATAGAAGAAGCGGATATTTTTCAGCGCACACACAACAGCAAGAACACAAAAAAGACAGGTAAGCGTCTTAAAATCAAAATAACCGAGATACTCCTTATCAACAGGTACAATTATGCTTGTTACGACGGCGGCACACAGAGCCACCATCATAACAACATTCTTTTTCATAAAGGAAAGTATCGTTTTACCAAAATTCTGCTTTTCCATCAGTCGAGCTCACTCTCCGCAATACTAACATGATTAATTCCGTTTCTTACACAGTAATCGTATGCGGCGGAATTTTCATCACAGTATACGGTCACAACATGTTCACATCCGTCAAACAGACCCCAGCCGAGCTCCTTGACAGATGAAGGAATGATAACCTTTTCAAGGCTTGAGCAACCTCTGAATGCGCAGTCATCAATCTTTTCTACGCTATCGGGAATTTCAAGTTCATCAAGAAGCATACAGTTACAGAATGCACCTTCACCGATTTCATTAACTGAATCTGGCACTGTAATTCTGTTAAGCTTTCTGCATTC
The DNA here is from genome assembly GCA_045588855.1 of Acutalibacteraceae bacterium. Lineage (GTDB taxonomy): Bacteria > Bacillota > Clostridia > Oscillospirales > Acutalibacteraceae > RUG806. Next base: position 35,909 of record JAZNEX010000112.1, on the reverse strand, counting down.
ACAGAATGCCCAGTCACTTATAACGGTAACACTGTCGGGGATATCATACTGAACCTCACGGCTTGCGGCAGGATATGCAATAAGCACGGATTTGTTTTTATTGAAAAGAACATGATCACTGCCTTCGCGCTTATTGGGCTCTGACTTATAGTGCTTATTCTTGCTTTCAACCTTTATTGACTTAAGAGATTCACAGCCTCTGAAAAGAGCATCGCTGAGAGTTGTGACAGATGCGGGAATTGTAATACTGCTAAGCTTTTTACAATTCTTAAATGCACCCTTGCCGATTTTTTTAAGTCCTTCAGAAAGCTTTATTGACTGCATATCTATACAGCCGTTGAATACAAGGTCATCTATCTTTGTAACACTCTCAGGAATTTCAATACTTTCAAGACCGATACAATCTGAAAATGCACTTTCACCGAGAATTGTAAGCTTTTCGGGGAGCTTTATATTTTTAAGACTCTTACAGCTGTTAAAAACACCTCCGTAAATTTCGGTAAGTCCGTCGGGAAGTGAAATATCACTGAGAGTTGCACAGTTTTCAAATGCGCGCTCACCGATTTTGATACACTTGTTACGAACTACAAGCTTCTTAAGATTCACACAGTCTCTGAAAGCACTTTCTCCTACTCGGAGTGTCTTTTCGGGGATATCCATTTCTTCAAGATTTGAACATCCTCGGAAGCTTTCAAGCTCAATCTCTTCAAGAGAATCGGGAAGAGTTATATGATGAAGAGCTCTTCTGTCCTTGAAAGCACCCTCATTGATAATTACAACATCATCGTCAACAACTATGCTTTTTCCGTTATCCTCACATCTGACAAGTCTTCCCTCAGCTTTTGTAAGTCTGTCCATAGCTGCAGCAGGAAGGTCTCTTACCATGGATTTCATAAGTCTGTCCATATTTTCTGCTGTGCTGTGGTGAGTGTTGGCAAGAAGGATTTCAAATGCGGGGGGAACCTCAGAATCATCAAGGAATATGGGATAAAGACGCTTACCGTATTCTCTTGCAACAATGATTTCCATACCGCAGAAACGAGAAGCCATTGATGAAGCCGAAACAAAAAGAACAACAGCTTCACAATTTTCAATTCTTGTTCTCAGCTCATCTCTGAAATCATTTCCGTTTTCACAGGATTCATCATACCATAATCTGTATCTTCTGTCATACAAAGCATCAAGAATGGGGAAAACAAGCTTCGTATCACGGTGGGAATAGCTTATGAACAGATAAGGTTCATCCCCTGTATAAGCTTCAAATTTTGTAGTAATCTTCTCAAATTCTTCGATTTCCTCTAAAAACGAGGTGTCTCTTTTTCTGGGTCTGCCTGCCATAAAATACACTCCTATTCTATATTAATAATCTTATATTTCTTACCTGCCATACCCCATTTATCGTGGAGTATATCGGGAATTCTCGCAATTAACTGTACATCATATTCCATCGCATCCGGAAGTCCTAAGCTTTCACTGATCTGTGGTAAATCATAAAAAGGACATATGTACGGATGTACTCTTATTATCGGGCAGTTGTGTCTGCCGCGGCTGAGCTCTGATGCTTTATATGCATCTGCCTGTTCAACGGATGCTTCTGTCCAGCCTTCGCTTTCAAGGAAAGCCATCCAGCGGTTATGCTCTGCAAACGAAAGCTTTTCAAGAGTATCCTCGTCAAGATGTGAATTGAAATCAGTTTCAACAGCATTTTCATCCTCGGTGTAATCCATACCGAGCATAAGAAGCTTGTACCTTATATGTACCGCATTGCTCTTACTTGCATTTTTATTTACTTCAAAAGTATGATAACCTTTTATTGCAACTCTGGGATCAATTCCTGCATCTGAGAAAATATCCTCATATACAAGATGAATATTCTTTGCAAGCTGCTCAACTCTCGATTCTGTAAGGAATGAGAATGTATATATATCCGAAGCAACACCAAAAGGAGTTATGTCATAATTGACACGTCTTGCAGGCTTTGCCTCGGGAGTCTGCATACCTGATACTGCCGCTGCCTTTTCCGAGTCGGTTATATAGGCGAATACGGGTGGACAGTTTTTGTATTCCGGATCCATTGAATAAAATGCCCGTCTGAGATATACCGAATGCTCAACAGTCAGCACTTCATCATCTTCGGCAACAACAATAAAATTGCTGTCAGAAAATTCAGTTTTTACAAAGGAATCAAATTCAAGCTCATTCTTATAACTGTAGAACTTTATATCGTATCTGTCTGTAAAAAGACCCGGATATTTTGCTTTGAAATCATTTGCTTTTTCGTCACAATTTTTTGCGGCTAACTTTATGGAAAGTGTGTATCCGTAAAGCTGTCCGCACCATGAAACAGCCCTTAATGTTTCTTCGGCTGTGTTTGAAAAACCGCATATAAGCACGGATATTTTTTTATCCTTTGCATATTTAAGTAAAGGATATTCCTCAAGAAGGCCGTATACAGCCATTCTTTCTTCATTTATAAGCGTAGTATTTACAAGTCCCTTATCAAGAGAATCTATCATAAGCTCTGCTGACGGGTCATCTGTGGATAAAAACAGATTAATATTCTGCTGCTCATCGGAAGACCTGCTGCCAAGAGAATCCATAACATCCAGAAAAGCGTTCAGATTCTTTTTATCCTCCGTTGCCATAAAGTACATATATACCTTACGGCTATGTGCTTTGATGTTAAAACGTGAAATATCCTCGGGGATGACACTGCATTGCAGCTTTTTTCTTATATCTGCCGTCTCATCCGAATCTGTTTTATCAAGAAACAGTAATTCTCCCCTACTGTCTGTTTTTCTGATATTTTCCGCAAGTGTAAGAGTATTTGCATTGATTTCCGAGAATATATAAAGATTTTTCTTTTTATTTCTGATAAGTCCCATTTTTATACGGTCAAGCCAGTTTACAAAAATGGTAACTGCAGTCATAGCGGAAACTGCCGGTAAAGCAAGATGAATAACCGCCAGAAGTGCATAAAAAATACGTGAGCTGAGACCTGTTCCTAACTCTTCGCGGACAAAATCATAAAAAGCAAGAAAATCAGCATCAAGTGAAATAATCTGCAGAAGATTTATAAAACCGCCTAAAAATGCTGTTTCAAAATCATACAATCCGAAATACTGGGGTATGTATATAATATAAGCCGCAGTAAGCAGAAGTCCCATGGCTGCCATAAGTCTGACAGAACCGTATTTTTTTGCGGCAATAACAACAAATGCTCCTATTGTCAGACAAAGTGACAATACAAAACATATTATCCAACCCATAAACATACCTCCTGCGGAGTGTTATACAAAACAAATTTTACCGTATATCTGAACGATATACACAGCCTGCCCGCAAAATCACGGGGAGGCTGTGTTTTTAATTAGGATTATTCCCTTTAAGGAATTAAAGAGGCGGATTTTCATTGAAAGGTGAACTTCCTACCTTATTTGAATATGTCAGAGGATATTTCTCCGCATACTTTATAAAGCCCTGTCCGTATGCATCCTGACGAAGGCGTGTAGCTATTTCCTGACGTTTTGCATAAGGTATTTCATTAAGCAGGATAAGATACTGAATCTCTGCCCACTTTGCCATACCTTCATATACTTCAAGTGAGTTATTTCTACCGTAAACATCATTTATAGCCTTATCATCCCAGTTGAGATACTGCCAGATGTGAGTAAGCTCATGAGCTATGGTTGCCATAGCAGCAAGCTTGGGAGAGCCGTTTTCAACATAGATGCAATAGCCGTTTTTATCCTTCTGAGCAAAACCGAGAGTTCTGCCGTCAAAGCCGGGAGTTGCAACAAACTTTTCACCGAAGTGGCGGGCTATTTTCTTTGCATCGGTCATTCTGACCTTGATTGCTACATTAAGCTTGATACCGTAGAATGTCTCCATATTTCTGACAACATTCTTGTAAAGCTCCTTGAATTCTTCACCCGTCTTAACAGCTGTCATTGAACATCTGTTACATCTTTCTCTGCCGTCCTTGAGCAGGTCATATTCGCCGCCTATAAGCTCAATACCACAGAAGTCACAAAGATGTGCCCCGTATTTCTGAGGATCATATGTCTTTTCATACTCTTCTGCAAGCTCGGCACCTGTTCTTGCCTGCTGTAAGGGATTCTTGTTGAATTCATAACCTGAAAGATATTCAATTGTTCCTTCAATATCAATAAGGCTGTGAATAACATCGTAGCCGTATTTGAGATAACAGTTTTTCTGATAATCGGTAAGGGCATCGTCACCTTCAAGAACAACCTCATCCTCACCCTCAACATCAGCAATTGCTATATCAGGTTCACCTTCAACAGCTTCCGCATCAATTTCGGGTAAAGCAATTCCGGAATCGCTTCCGTCATTTCTGAAACGAACGGGAGGTGCTGCCTTATTCTGCAGAAGGGGCATTACATCCTCATTATCGGAGGTCTCTGATGCAGGTTCCTCTGTTAAGTCAGCCTCAGGGAAAACAGGCATATTCTTTATAGTATCATCAAGAGGAATTTCAATAACGGGAACATCAGCCGTAGCGTCTGTTGACTCTGTCAAAGGAATATTCTCTGATTCCTGTTCACCGTTAACTGTTTCATCTTCAGTCTCAGGGAATTCCTGACCTTCTGATGTTTCGGGAGCTGTTAAGGCAACCTCGGAATCATCTGCGTCATCAGGAATGTCTGAGGGAACTTCGGATTCACCTTCTGACTCGCCATAAGAAGCTTCGGGACCGGCATATGCATCGGGTGTATCAAGCACATCTGTATCCTCGGGGGGATTTTCATTGACCTTACCTTCTGCAAAGGGATCTTCAAAAATCTCTCCGGGAACAGGAGCAACGGGGGAAACAGGCGCATCAGCAGGCTTTTCTTCTTTTTTCTTTCTTCCGAAAATACGCTTGAAGAAATCCTTCACCTTTTCGCCTGCGGTCTTTTTCTGAGGACCAAGCTCTGTGAACTGAGGAGTAAAATCGGATGTATCATCATCTTCCGAAGGAGTCTCGTTCATTTTTTCCGTGTGCCATGTAAGAGTTTCCGTGATTATTTCAAAGAATCTCTTAAGGTTTCTTTCAACAGAAACAATAAGACCGAGATCGATTTCACTGTCCTCGATAATATAGATACATTCATCCTCTGTTTCACCGCTGAAGCCGTACATCAGATCTTTACTTATCTGCTCGGCATCATCGCTGATAGATGTTAGTGCACATACATAAGGATATCCGTCGGGATATACGGTTGTAAAAATTTCATTAAGAAGTAAGGCGATAGTATATCTTACCTTAGGTGAAGCGCCTGAAAGCTTAATTCTGAGAACACTCTTGTTTCTGTAGCTTCTGTCAGGCACACCGTTTATGGTAACCTTTTTACCGCTTCTGATATCTCCTGCCTTCTTCATTTCATAATAACCTGAAGTAGCAATATTGATATCAGCAAAGCCTCTTACGATTTCAAGATCATATACCGTCCTGATACTGCCGAGCTCCGTTGATGCAGTCCAGTTTGTAAGAGTAATGTCCCGTATCTGTCTGTAATAACGGCGGTGTGTGATATGGTCAGCCGCACGGCGTACAACAACACCGTTACGGGAAGTAACCGTCTGTATCTCATAATACTTTCCGTCATAAGTCATAAACTGACCGGGAAGAAGCACCTGGAATACATGACCGTAAAGTCTTGAACCTATGTAGTGCTTATCGCCTTCTTCATCTTCTGCAATATAGTAAGCATTTTTAAGAAGCTTTGAGTATTCATAAAGCTCGTTGCTTTCCGTAATCTCATACTGCTTTACAACAGCACTCTCAACCGAACCTTCAAGAATTTCTTCTCTGAAATGAACACTGAGTGTGGGGTTTTCAACATTACAATGCTTACAGATAAGCTCTCTGAGCTTTACATAGGGATCCTCAAAAGTAAGTCCGCAGAGAAGCAGCTCTTTCTCAACAACAGTTTCACTGACAGGCGCATTTGCCATCATCATAATGAGCTTGAGCACCATATTACGCTCGGTTCGCGCATAATCGGGAACGATTGTGGGAATAGCCTTGGGGTCAGCGAGGAAGGTTGCAACATTATCAATCATATAATCACGAAGGAAATAATTCTCACTGATTACATTGATAAAGCACTGATTCTTTGCTCTTGAAGCATAAACTCGGGTCATCTCAAAAAGATTGCGGAATTCATCCTCAACAACCATATAAGCATTATCTTTAACGGGATAATCCCACATATTTGAGCTGACATTGAAAGAACGGTCAAATTCGCTCTGGCTTACGGGCATATCAGCATAGTTACATATCTGCTTATAATACTGACCTGCGATCCACTTCATATCCTGAACGGGGAATCTTTCACTGCCAAGCCACACAGTATCATTTATCTGATACTTCATACCCACAGCATTAAGCTCTGTACCGATACCGAGATATCTTGATACATTCGGAAAAAGCTTGTGGTGCATATAAGGCCCGTCGGCATTCCAGCACATATGAGAGCAGTTTGCCCCGCCGGAAGAAGTTGCCATAACCTGAGTAATGCTTGTTTTAAGAACATGTGACAGTGCATCAACAAGACCGTCACAGTTTCTGTCAAATGCGCAATAAACAATTTTCTTATCCTTGTCATCACCCTCACAGCGGTTAACAAGAAGACTAAGTCCTATCTGTCCCGATGCAAGAATCTTTGAAGGCTCAATAAGAATCACAAAGCCGACCTTTGAAAGAAAATCGCTGTTGGTACGGTGCAGGTCAAGATTATAAATATCACTCATTCTGAGAATACCTATATCATCCTCACACACCGTGTTATCAAGTATCTTTGTTTTCCATAAGCTGTTCGTATTATTAAAATCGAACATTGCATCATCCATCCACTGCTTTACATCAGCAGCAGCGGCATCTCTGCCTACCACAATAAGACACTTTCTGTAAGATATCATCTGTCTGATGATGGGCAGCATAAGATAATCGGTGCTGTCCTTATAGAAGGGATTTCCGAAAAGTGTGCTGTTTCCGTTCATCAGCTCAATTGAACTCTTTATGTAGTTGATATCTACATCCTTACCGGATACCTTCATTTCCTTGAAATATTTTGCGAGAGTAACAAGCTGCTTATCCTCGCTTTTTTCCATATCGTCAAGGGCATCAAAGTCCGTGCTTATTCCGCGGGATGTATCAAATGTACCCTCGTGAAGCACTCTGTCAGGATAAAGGTCGCGTAAGATTCCTCTGAGAATACCGTAGTTGGCAATCTTATAGGCTTCTTCGTCTTCACCGAGAATATCTTCAACGAATTCACGCTTGGTGATACCGTCAAGGAAAAATACTATTTCACTGAAAAGAAGTATGCCGAAAACGGGATAGAAGGTTGCTTCAAACACCATTTCTTCTCTGAAAAACTGAGAAAGAATGAAAACAATGATTGATGAAGCAAAGAAAACATAGAATATACCTTTGAAGTAATTTCTGAAATTTCCGAGATGCTTCATAAAGAGCCATTTGTCAACATCCTCTTCGTATTCATAGAAATAACCCGAGGTGCTTTCAACAAGGTCCTTTGACGAGCGCCATATTCCCGAAATTATCGGAAGTACAATAAATTTCAGCACAATGAATACCAGCACAAAAACTGCATTCATTACAAATATCATATAGCTGTCCCAGGGCACATCCAGCAGGAAATCGAGAAATTCATATTTCTGTCCCATTCCTATGATAAATTCCTGAACTTTTATATTCAGCTTATCAAGAAGGATTACACCGACAACAACATATATGAGAGTTACGGCAGGCATTGCAAACTGCATTGCCCGGTCTGCCTTATGAAGGTTTATCTTTGTGTTGAGAAGACAAAGGAAAACGAAAGGAAGAGTACATAAGAATATCCGCATTATTTCATTGAATTCCATCAGTTCTCCTCCTCATCATAAATATCTTCTCTTTCAACATGAAGTCTTTCAACAAATCTGTAAGGAGCAAATACCATATCACCTGTATCATTGACGGGGATATCAATCTCATCAAGACTGGGCTCAAAGAAATAAAGAGAATTGTTTGCAGGAATCACATTGGGGTCAAAATATGTTGTGACCGCAGGAATGAGCTCCTCTATACGCTGAACGGAATAGGCAAAAATCCACTGTTCATCACGGTCAATGGTCTCTGCGAGAGCATGCCTGTGATTATTAAGCTTGCCTGATCTTGACTGATAGCTTTGCTTATTTTTCTTAACACCGTCAAAAATTGACTGCGCTCTCATATATGTACATACAGTGGAAAAATAATCCTCAAACTTCTTTGCACCTGTCATAATACTGTTGACAGATCTTCGCATTACATTATTGAATTCACTCATTATACCCACTATCTTTGCTCTCTGGAAAATAAGCACAGCAAGACCGCCGAGAGCACTTGCAAAAACAACAGCAAAAGCAACTCCGAGCCCTGCAAAGAAATGCTCATAGTCTATTTTTGCCAGCTTTATAAGATAGGGAATAAAACCGCAGAAGCATATAAGAAGTGCGAGAAGTCCCGAGCCGATGGCAACGGACTTTGTAAGACGGTAGGCTATTTCACGCTTTACATTACGCGTAACCTCGTCTATTTTTTTCATATGCTCGCGCCGGTTTATAATTGCGCTTGTATTGTTTGCGATAATCTGCTGTTCAAGCTCTTCCATCTCTTCGTGCAGATCCTCAATCTGGAATTTATCAAGCTCATAAAATTCACCGGTATAGCTGTCTGCCTTTGATTTAAGATGTTGGGCAGACTTATCAATTGATCTTCTGGGGGTTTTTAAAAACTTTTCAAAATTATCTTTTTTCTGTTTTGTGCCTGTTGCCCACATTGAAAGCTCATCACCGGGACAATCCCTGCAAAGACCTATCTTGCCGAAGGAAAGATATAAATCAGCATTGTTTGTTTTTTCAATGGTAACAGGTACATTCTGCCACACAATAACCTCCTCGTCTTCTTCAAAGGAGTATTCGGGACGAAGACGCAACTGCTGCTTTACAGAGGCATAAGCACTTGTAAGTCTGTTAAGATGGTTGTTGAGCACTGAAGAGAGCTCATCTTTTGACACATCAATACTAAGCTTATAAAGTCTGTATGCCTGTAAAGTACTTGCAGTGACCTTGTTTACCGAAAATGTAAGAACAGAAAGCCAGAATTCCGTAAGCTCCTGAAGATAAAGAGAATTATCAACATTTGAAAGCTCATAGAACATAAAACGGCAGTTATTGGGATACTTGTTTGTTTCCCAGAATGAGGAGCTGTTCATTTCAAGATGATTGCTCCATGAATCCTTTATTCTGGCTCTTTCATCATCCACACATTTTTTCTTTGTGGCAATAAGATGTATTTCGTGAGGACGGATATCTGCAAAGCAATACTTTTCGGAAAGATCCTCATAGCCGTCAACCAATTCCTGAGGATGCTCTCTTTCAATATATATATCTTTTATTTCATCATATTGCTCTGCCATTTCGTGCAGCTGCTCATCTGAAAGCTCATCAGCTTTGACTCTGTGCACTGTTCCGTAAACATCCGTATACTCAAAACCTTTGTCAAACTCCTTTACGGGCAAAGCACTGTAGCCGCCTATAATATGAGTTAGTCTTATTATGGGCACGGGGCTTTCGTGAGGGAGCTTTTCGGCATCAACATTAGTATAGTCGAAAGGATTGTTTTTCTTGGGCGCAAAGGATTCCTTGAAATCATAAACAGAATCCGTATTAAGAATAACGGCTCTCCAATCCTTTTTGCCCTTTACTATGTTGTAGAGATCGGGCACGGAGGATCTTATATCCGTACCCGCCTCGTTCCAGCCGCAGAAGGCTATTAATCCGTCGTCGAGAAAAGGCTTAAACAGAAACTTATAATTCTGAAGCAGGTCACTTGACCGCTTATTTAGAAATATAACTGTAAACAAAAATTTTCACACCTTTCGGCAACTGTGTTAAGCTTTTCTTTTATTCTTCTTCATTATTGAGGTCACGGATTTCCTTAACAAGTCTGTAAAGCTCGAGATCTTCAAGCATTTCAGTAATATTAATAATCATATCATCAATAAATCCGCTGAAGTTATCCTTCCAATTTTCACGATACCATACGATGTTCTCTCTGAACTTTATGTACTGATCATAAACAAATCTGCCGAATTCATTTGCAAGCTCTGTTTCCATTGTCATGCTTGCCATATATTCATATACGGTTTCAAACATAACTCTCATTATTGTAACACCCTTGTTGTCTTCAAAGCTTGCGGCAGGAGTTGAAACCTTAAGAAGAGTTGCAAGATCAAAGAGTGTGAGACCCTTCTTGCCGAATTCGTTAAGCTTTATTTTGTTGATATATTCATTAAGCAGACTGCCTGAGAAGCTCATCTTTGCGGCGCCGCTGATTTCACGGCTGAACATACGCTCTGCAGTAGCAAGAATATCCTTTACGACAACCTGATTGATAGTAAGAGCATCAAGAACTTCATAATAGTGATCACAGGGAGTCTTGTTGGAAACAACAAAGTCTTCGGATTCACAGTTCTTTACATGAAGCTTGTAAAGGTACTTACCCTGAGAAATTTCCTTGTAATTAATCATATCAAGGATCATACCGAGCATAAACGCCTTGTAGATTCTCTTTTCCTGAGCAACATGGTTAGCTTCATCAAGGTCAGGCATTGAAGAAACGATATGCCAGTTACGGTCAATATGAGGAGTGATAACGGGTGTCTTGTCACTCTTGGGCTTAATACAGTCAACAAGCTCATAATAAGCCTTGAAATATTCGCCGGGGCCTCTGTTAGCATCTCCGGGGGAGAACTTGGAAAGACCGTTTGCTCTGAGTCCGTAAATAGACTGATAGAACATAATCATATTGAGGGGGATATCCTCGTCGGGGGATGCACCGAAGTTACCGAGCTCTGTAGCAATAAGGTTGCTTCTGGGTGAATCATCCTTGGGATCAAGCTTTTTGCTGAATGTACAAGCGGAAATGCTTGCCTTCTGCTCACCGAGGGGACGTTCAATGAAGGGATTGGAAAGTCCTCTTGTCTCCTGGATAACATGCTTGACATACTGATTGATTTCACCTGAATCATAAAGACCCTTTTCGTATTCAGCTTCTTTTTCGAGAGCTGTAAGGATATCAAGATCTACTTCACTGCCGTATGTAACCATAAGCTTTGACTTGAAATATCCGATAATGCCCTTTTCAAAGATTTCCTTGAAGTAGTCACCGTTATCGGGTTTATCCTTAAGCATTGCAAAGTTACGGACCTTCATATAGATATCCATTGCAAGCTTGCCGTCAATTGAAACTGCAGAGCCCATATAAGGCATCTTCTTAACCATAGCATCAAGGCAATCCTTGGATGCACATACATATCTTGCAGTCTTACCGGGTGCATGTGTATATTTCTTTGAAATTGTAAATATCTTCTTGTTTACATCAGTAACTCTACTGTCAAATGATGTATAGAACTGCTGGAATGCTTCGCAGAGGCTGCCGATATAAGAAATACCTTCCTTGAGAACCTCATCAAGGATACCGTTTATACGATATTCATCAACCTTCTTGAGATATGTAATAAAGTCTCTCTTGAGATCTTCCTGATCGCTGTTCATCTTATTGAAGCGATTCATGAATGAAACCTTACGGTTAACGATTTCTGCTGCAGATTCTTCATCATCTGTCTTGGGATCGTCAAACTTATTCTCAAATTCGTCAAAGAACTTTTCACCGTCGCGAAGCTTCTTTTCTGTAAGACGCTGTTCCTTCTTCATAAGCTCAAGTGCCTGATAGAGGAAATAACGTGCTGCGTTGGGATGAACAAAGTTATTTGTAGAGTCAAGAAGGTAAGTTTCAAGCTGATGGCTTAATCTTTCTTCACCGAGATTGTCATTCTTAGCCTTGAATATTGCATAAGCTATGGTTCTTGCTGTATCCTCGCAGCGCTTCTGAACCATTGCACGGTATTTTTCCATATCCATATAAGCATCATAGAATGCTTCCCAGATTTCAGTACCGCCTGAAATTTCGGTGATCTTAAGATTTGCGGACTGTCTCTGTCCGTCAAGGTCTGACTGACCTGAAGATGCATTAAGAGAAACAAATTTCTTGAGGCTGTCAAGATACTGTTCCCAGCGAACACCTTCGCGGGTAAGTCCCGAATCATCAAATATTGTGCAGGAATTTACAATTGAAAGTGCAAAGGGATTCTTCTGCTTGCTGAGCTGATCAATGGATTCGATATAATCCTGTGAAGGATCGGCATCCTTTACGGAATAACCGTTTGCTCTCATTTCGGAGTTTGCGATACATTTTTCTTTGTACATATCATCAAACATCATCCACTGCTTTGAAACACATTCCTGTGTCCACTTAAGAGCAATATATTCCTTTACATCCTCAAAGGGATAAATAAGCATTGATGAGCCTGCACCTGCATATCTGTTTCTGCCCTGCTCTTTGCAAAGCTCACGGATTGTGTTATCCTCGGAAGAGTTGCTGCGCTTATTCATAGGACCGATGCTCTGTGCATAAATGCAGTTTGCAGCATGGTCAAGATACTGATTGAAGTTATTGAGCTTCTTGCCTTCTGTATTCTGAGCATCAAAAAGGAAGCAGAAATCATAAGGTCTGATGTTATATTCTTCAAATTCTGCAGAGCCTACTCTGGGAAATTCAATCTTAACGGAATTCATATACTTGTCATCAAGAGTAGAGTCACCCTTCATAAGGAATGCATCAAGCTCTCTGATAGTAGCATATGCGTTACATCTGAGGTTATTTCTTTCTGCCTGACCTCTGATTACTTCATAGAAAACCTCAGGAAGAATGAAGAAGCCTCTTGTGATGTTTGCACTCTGCTGGAAGCGTGTTGCAAGGAAATTCTTGATATAAAGAGCAACAGGAAGAAGAAGACCTGAACCTGTACCGCCGGCAAGTGAACTTACGATAATAACTCTGAGAGCCTGCTCGGAGCGTTCTTCTTCAAGCTTATAGAGATCCTCTATAGCCTTGTGAAGGGGTTCCATATTACCTGCTCTGATAGCTGTATCAAGAGCAAGACGGGAAATAGCACGTACCTGACCTGCACCCTCGGTAAGAGTCTTTGAATTAAGAATTGCATTTACGGGGAACCATGTATCTCTTGCGTGAGTATCAATGTTGAGATACTCACCTACTGAAAGCTTTGTGGATGTCTGAACTGTCTTGATAAAGGGATTTGCTTCTCTTATTTCATTGAGTTCATTGATATCTGTATCAAAAACGCAGAAGCCTATACGCTTACGCTGCTCTTCGTCAACCATTTTTGATACTTTCATTACGATTTTTGAACCTGTACCGCCGAGTCCGACTAATAATGTAGGTGCTATCATAAAAATACCTCCTGTATTTTGTTTAATATTTTATCTGCTGAGATAACAAGTGTAAATGTATTCAGGTGTGGAAAGAGATATTGTGGAATTGCCGCTTATACGCAAGGGCTTTGTTCTTCCTTCTTCAATGGATGTACCGTTGAAGGTAACCTCTGTCTTACCTGCATAATTTCTCGTATTGGTAATAAACATTGAGCCTCTTCCTGCTGCCTTTACGGAAACCGATTTCTTATGTCCCGAGGGAGAGAATGTGATACGTCCTGTTTCGGGCTTATAGGGAATCAGAGTTGAAGCAATACTCTTTACATATTTACCGTGGTTTTCCTGGTCCTTGAGACCGATTTTCTGAGCTGAGCACTCAATAAGCGGACGCTTCTTTAACTTCTTGGGAAGATATTTCTTAAAGGGAGGAATATATCCGAGAAGAAGGATAAGTCCCACAAGAGATACACATACAAGAACAAGATTTCTCTTGAGCCATTCAAGGAATTTATCAGTTCCTGAAATTGATGAAGAAATCTTAATTGTTTCTTCAAGCTCGCCCTGTGCGGAAGACATACCGTTTACAAAGCCGCCCTTGATGGTAATATCAATATCACCTGAAGCTGTCTTGATGGGATCACCGTCTTTAAGTGTGGGATAGATGTAGAACTTTCCTATCTCTTCACTCTTTTCAATACGGAATTCTCCGAGGTCATCCTTAACCTTAACCTCTACTGTTTCAAGCAGTGCCCATTCCTCTGCACTGAGCTCTGTTTCTCCGCCGATATTATTCTTTCTGACTGTAAGAATTATAGGATCATCCGGATTTTCAAAGCCGTTTAGATTGAGCTTATATGTGGGATTTGATTCAAGTGTGAATATAAGGTCACTCTTTGCAAAAATATCATAATTAAGTGTTGTATTAACGACATTGTACTCAAGGAACTTAGCCGAAACATCAATCTGCAATGAGCCTTCTGTAATAGTTACCTGTTCGCCTGCTGTAACCTCCATAACATTTTCATTACCTGAAGGATCAATATTCTTTATAACAGAGGAATATTCAATATTACCGAGGAGGGATGTATCCTCAACCTTTTCACCTGTTGAAGCATCAAGGAAGCCGTACTGTACGGTATATGTACCTGCAACAAGGTGTTCCTCTGCTGTGATATCCTCGCCCTCGTCATTATAGAGATAAGCAGCTATTGTTACATGGGGCTTATAGTAAACATTTACACTGTCTGCACCGGTAACATTAAATGTATATGTACCGGGAGCAAGATAAGTATCAAACGAAGCAACATAACCCATAAGATCATCAGCCACAACAACCTTGGGATCATCCGAGTAAACCTCACCGGGGGCAGAGGGCTGAGGATTATACATAACATTTACGTTTGAGGTAGGCTTGTATGTATTACCCTGTCCGTCGGTTATAGAATCGATTGAAGCATCCTTTCCCTGAGCAAATACAATGATCTGATTCATGGGAACACCGACATTTGCTGAAAGGTCTGTAAGCTTAAGCTCGTTGTTCTGGAAAATCTGATTGCATATGCCTGTAAGCTTACCGAGAATTTCATTTCCCGAGCCTGCCGATTCTGCATATACACCGTCTACACCGTCAACATCGAGATCCTTTACGGAAACATTACCCATAGCCAGCATCATTACCTTGATTGTACCGTCAGCGGCATAATCCTTGAAATCCTCACCGACCTGAGCTATAGGTCTGTCGCCGAATTCACCGTCGGTAAGAACCACTAACCACTTTTCGTCAGTTGCAGCATCACCAAGCTGTCTGTAAGCATCAGTAACTGCGGCATAGGGCGTACCTGAAGGAGCAGTAAGGACATCGTGAACCTTTTTTACATTGCTTTCTGTGACGCTTGCATCCTTGCTTCCCTGAAGTGTAAGTCCGGGAGCTCTTGATGTACCTGAAGTACCGATGCCGTAATCACTCATAAAAAAGATATTCAGAGTATCCTTTTCACCGAGCATAGCAGCAAAAACTTCCATTGCATACTTTGCCTGACACCATCTGTCAACATAGATGCCGTTGTCATCCTCAATCATACTTCCCGAGTCATCATAGACAAGGTTAATTGTTCTTGACGGTGCTCTTGAATCAGCCTGCACAAAAAATGCAAAAGGCAGAATAATCATCACCGCTGAAATAAGAACAGCAATAATTTTCTTCATATAAAAACCCCTCTCTGTATAATAAAATACCTGTCTTCGTAAAAAACAACAATATTTTTATTATAATACTAAAAAATATTACATATAAAAATATTGTACAAAAACCGTTTTGTTTTGTCAACAGAATATATGCATTTTTTTCATAAAACGACAAATATATATTAGCAATATTAACCCCTGTTCTGTAATCCGGATTTTACCGTTTTTATTCATCCGACAAACATTATCTGACGTTTTCCCGATACGATATTATTTCATATGCAGTACAGATATTCATTCCGTTGACAGATAATCGGCTATAAATATTCCTCCATTGTCAGCTTCAATCGGAAGCATTTAATAAGTCTGATAAAAATATTCTTTTTATCACGACAAGCGAAATGCCGGAACAGACAATTTCAATACGCCCCCCCTGAAATACGCAAAAAGGACTGTCCGCAGACAGTCCTGAGTTTTTTTAATTATTTGTACTGATAGCATCTTACATAATCAACGGTCAGCGCAGTATCCAGGTCGGGATTTTTGTAAACGTTTTCGTCAACGCCTACCGAGATTATGAGATAAAGAGGTACTTCACAGACACCACCGAAGTCTGTTCTTGCTGTTTCGACCCCGTTTATATAGAAGATATACCCTTCTTCATTCCATTCCACGCCATAGGTATTGAACTCCTCATAAGGATTGTTTGCATAATATGCGCCCTGATTTTCGCTCTTATGGGATTCACCGTAGCTGTCCACATGAATTGTATGATAAACACTGCCGAAAAAGCTGCTTGATTTATCAAAATGTGTCTGAGTTTCAAACACATCTACCTCAGCACCCGAAATACCGCCGTCGGTATCATCATCCCACATTCCGTCGGTAAGAAGCCAGAATGCCGGATTAAGTCCTGCACCCTCGGGAAGTATACAGCGGATTTCAAAATATCCGTAAAGCTGCTCATAGCCTGTATGGTCCCCCGAATAATTCTTATTCGGATTGGTCTCCATTCCGTATGAATAATAGCCTGCGCCCTTGGGTCCGTTTTCCTTGTATTCAACATTGATCTGAAGGCAGCCATCATCGGTAAAGCTTACCTGATCACGGTTCCAATAAGCAACATCTCTTAATTGTGTATCATCGGCACCGTATACATAATGACCCTGCCAGATGGCTGTATCAAAGCCGTTTTCAAATTCATCCTCCCATACAAGCTCAAACTTTTCCATATCTATTGAGTCCTTATACGGAGTTACGGGAGTATCAAAAACAACTGCGCCGAACAGCTGAGCAAGTACAACAAAAAGCGCTGCAACACCGTTAAAATCGAAATTGACAAGGGTGGTCACAATTTTCCCGATAACAACAGGAATTTCTCCTAATGCAACAAGCTGTCTTGCTGCCATAAATGAAAGTAAGCCTTCCAAAACTATCCCTCCCTATATTTATTTTTCAACACCGTAATGGTTACACATACTGTAGTATTCATCCTCACTTATTGCAACAACAGAGCCGTGACGGGGACGAAGTTCATCCATCTCAACATCTTTTCTTCTGAGTCTTGTAAAATTCTGAAAATCAGTTGTCTGCTGGGGGAAGAATGTACCCTGTGAATATTCGTCCATTATCATAACCCACTTATCGGTACCTGTAATATTATACATGCTGCTGCCTTCAACGCCGTGGTAATTAAGTGAGCAGATTGTATAATCCGTATTATAAGGACCTGTAAGATTCTGAGAACGGACATAAGCAATTTTCTGGGTTATGTCCTCTTTGAAATAAAGATAATAGTATCCGTCTTTTTCATTATAGACGATATCGCCGTCAATACACTGAACATTTCTGACTTCACCTGTTTCGGGGTCAGTTTCATTCCATCTTCCGAAAAGCACCTGAGGCTCAGTTTCGAATGTTCTGAAATCTTTTGTATATGCATAATAGTGGCCTGCCGTGTCATTTTCCGTTGTGGAATTTGCCCAATAAACCATATACATTTCTTTTTCGCTGTCCCATATTGCCTGAGGTGCCCAGGCACGGTTTGTGTTTTCAAAGCCTTCAAACTGTCTTATATCAATTACGGTTTCATCTGTCCAGTTAATAAGATCATAGCTTCTCCAGGTTATGAGCGCGTGATTTGAGGTCCAGCCCTCCATTGCATTCATATCCGTAGCAATAATAAAATAACACTCTTTACCGTTTTCATCGGGTCCCTTGAGAATATAGGGGTCTCTTACACAGCCTGTACCCTTTGTCTGACTGATTACTGCTTCATTATTATTAAGTGCTCTGAATTTATAACCGTCTGTGCTTACTGCAAAATGAAGGGTCTGCTCGTTTTCCTCATTCCCCACAAAATAACAGAAAAGATATGCACCCTCTCTGCTTATAGCGGGAATAGCGTAATCATTGAACATAAAATTGAAAATGTAAACGGGCATCATAAGAATTGCCGTAAAAAATCTCATAAGAAACATAGGTGTCATAAAAATACCTCCGAATATAATAAAATTTGTTCCGTAAAATATATTACCACAAAAAAAGATTCCTGTAAAGAAAAAAGCAGCAATGTAAACTGTACATTGCTGCTTTACGCTTATCAGGATAATTTCTGCACTTTGACAACCGAAGTAAAATTGATTATAAAAAGATATATTTCCATCAGGGCAAGAGGTACCATTTCCATCAGGGCACTTTTTCCGATTACCGCAAAAATAAATACGAATGTTCCGAAAATAACAAATGTAACGGCAAGAAGTATTCCGAAATTTTTATATTTCTTAATATTGACAATAAAAAACAATGCGATAGGGGCAAGGGTAAATACAATATACATTCCTGTTGCAACCCAATGAGCAATCCGCTTCGGATTCCAGTCTGCAATGCTATGATCAAGAGTCAGTGCAACAAGACACACACTCACTACCGACATAATACAGAGAACATCAAAAAATTTATTTTTATACATAAATTTCTTATACATATACTCTGTATTAAGAGCTATACTTCCGCATGTAAGTATTCCCCATACCCAGAAAAAGCCCTGTCTGTGCTCACATAACAGAGAAAGCGTACCTGTTTCTGACAAAGGATTATTTCCCCAACAGAAAGGAAGTACAAGCCCGTACACAAATGCTGCTGCAAGAGTTGTTATACAGAAGACAGAAAATACCTTATCTTTATTTGTTTTCATATTGCTCACCTTTCGAAACAAAACTAAAAAAATTTTATCAGAAAAAAAACAAAGTGTCAATGTACACATAATATGATTTTATTCAACTTCATAAAAATCATATTGTTGTAATTCCCGGTATTTTATGATAACATCTGATTAAATGAATATTTCGGGGGAATGCTTATGAAATTCGGTTTTACAACAACAACATTCAGACAAATAAAAGATATTGAAAAAATTGTACTTCTTGCAAAAGAAGCTGAGATCGATTGCATCGAATGGGGGGCTGATGTACATATTAAGGATACTGAAGCCGCGAAAAAAGCAAAGGAATTATGCGATAAGCACAATATTGAAATTTCTTCTTATGCCAGCTACTACCGTGCAGGCAGTAATAACAAGGAGGAGTGGAAAAAAATCTGTCTTATTGCTGCTACCTTAGGAGCAAAAAGCATTAGAATCTGGCTTGGCAGAAAAGACAGTGAGAAAACCAATGAAGAAACATATCAAAAAATACTTACAGACATAAAAAATATGTGTGCTGTTGCAGACGAATATTCTCTTATTGTATGCCCCGAATGCCACGATAACACTTACAACAATAATACAGATGCCTTTTTACGAATACAAAAGGATGCTGATTGTAAAAATTTCAGAACATATTTCCAATCAAGATACAAAAAACTTAATTACGACCTTGACAGGATTGAGCGTACACTTCAATATACAGAAACCGTACATATTTCTTTTTCAGAGCTAAGGCGTGAGCAGTTTCCGAAATACGATCCGACATACATTGATAAGCTGATTGATAAGCTTAAAAAAATGCAGTTTGACGGAAATGTTCTGCTTGAATATACATACATCTGGGGCAGATACGGTATACCCTCGTGTATGATAAAGGATATAAAAAAGCTGAAGGAAAAATTTTCAGATAAATAATTCAATCACACAAAGCCCTGTTCAGACTTACCGCCTGAACAGGGCTTTGTTATATGATAATACAAACAACAAAAAAGGACTGCCTCACTGAGAGACAGTCCCTTCTTATGGATTATTTAATTCCGAAAAGATTCTTAAAGAAGTTTATAATCTTTCTGAGAAGAGCCAACAGCCACTCCCAGAAGTTGAACTTGCTTGATGAACCGTTTCCGTCATCGTCGTATACAGCACCGGAGATAGTAATTCTTACATTACCTGTTCCTTCGGGTATTGTATAGTATCCTTCTGCATCAGGCTCAGCAGCTTCGCCGTTAATGTAAACGATATATGTTTCAAACGGGAAGTTCTGATATATACGGACTCTGAAGCAGAGTGCATTTTCGTCTGACCAGTTGAGGGTTGCACCGTTATAGATTACAAAATAATCTTCTACAACGAAGTGCATCTTATCCATTGCAGTGAATGTAACCTTTCTTGCATTGCCGCCTTCGATGATGCTTATGGTCTTGGTTGCCTTAAGTATACCTGATGTGGCAGTAAGGGTTACAGTACCGGTTCCGACAGCAATAAGTCTGCCGTTGGAGAAGAATACAATGCTTTCATCGGATGATGTCCACTGTACATCGGTTGCCTCTATACGTACACTTTCATTTACCTTGAATACATCAAGATCAATTACTCTGCCTGTGTAGAATATACCGTTACCTTCAATTCTGAGCTCAAGGTCAGCATCGGGATATACGTCGTGAATTACATTTCTGATTTCATCGAGAACTGCATCAACTGCTGCCTGTTCACTTTCAATAAGATCAGGAGCTACACTGTTCTTATCAAGTGTTTCCTGAAGCTTAGCCTTATCTTCAGCGGGAATATCTGCAGCGAGGATCTTTTCTGCAGTATCGATAAGTGAATCATATTCACTGTAATCCGCACGCTTTACAGTCTTTGTTGTTGTATGAGCATTGTCATTTGTACATGTGTATGTATAGTAACCGTCTGCCCATTCACCATTAAGCTGTGCGGGACGTGTAAGAACGCCGTTTGCCATATCGAAGCTATGGCCTGTTTCGGGAATTGCCTTGAAGGTTGTGTAAGTACAGGTTGAGCAATATTCATAAGCTTCCCAGCCTGCATTTTCACATGTTGCATCCTTCTTGTCAACGTTGACAATTGAATGTGCCTTAAGTTCAATAACCTCAGTGTACTGATGCTTAGCATCATTAGTACATGTAAATGTTCTGATACCTGTTTCTGTACATGTAGAATCCTTTGTTACAACACCGACATAATCATGTCCGAGTTCAGCAATTAATGTCTGAGCTACAAGAATTTCACTACATACTGAACAATGCTTACCTTCAGTAAGACCAGTATTTTCACAAGTTGCAGGTACTGCCTTATCAATAACCTCAGTATGACCAAGTGCAGCAACAGTTTCAGTATATGTATGACTTGCATCATGTGAACATGTATAAGTCATAATACCTGTATCTGTACATGTAGGATCTGTTGTCTGCTTGCCGACATAATCGTGACCGAGTGCATCTCCCTCTGTTACTGAACATTCTGAACATGTCTTTGCAACTGTACATGTTGCATCAACCCAATTATGAGCTGTTACATTTTCCTTACTACAGATATCACAGGTATGATCACCATCACCAGAAATATCAGAGCAATCTTCAAGTATCTTACCACAGCCGTAGTCACATACATGATCGTCATCTTCTGCTGAGTCTGCATGTGTTCCAAAGTACTTATCACAGCCATAGTCACAAGCGTGGTCATAATCCTTGTCTTCACATGTACCATAAACCTTGCTGCAACCATAGTCACAAGCGTGGTCATAATCTGCGTCTTCGCATGTTCCATAAACCTTGTTGCATCCGTAATCGCAAGCGTGATCATAATCTGCGTCTTCGCATGTTCCGAAGAACTTGTCGCAGCCGTTATCACATACGTGATTATTATCTGAGTCTACGCATTCTTCAAGTACTGCTCCGCAACCGTAGTCACATACGTGATCGTCATCTTCTGCTGAGTCTGCATGTATTCCGAAGTACTTATCGCAACCATAGTCACAATCGTGGTCATGATCTGCATCTTCGCATACACCGAATACCTTATCACATCCGTTATCGCAAGCGTGATCCTTATCTGTATCTACGCATTCTTCAAGTACTGCTCCGCAACCGTAGTCACATACGTGATCGTCATCTTCTGCTGAGTCTGCATGTGTTCCGAAGTACTTATCGCAACCATAGTCACAATCGTGGTCAAGATCCTTGTCTTCGCATGTACCTATCTTTTCTGTGCATCCGTAATCACAAGTATGGTTTTTATCTTCATCTTCGTGTTCACCGTAGTACTTACCGCATCCGTAATCACAGTAGTGATCCTTTGTTTCGTCTGCACATGTTCCGAAGAACTTGTCACAGCCGTTATCACATGCGTGATCCTTATCTGTATCTACGCATTCTTCAAGTACTGCTCCGCAACCGTAGTCACATACGTGGTCAGCGTCTGTTGCAGAATCCTTGTGTTCGCCCTGGTATACACCGCAGCCGTTGTCACAGGTATGGTCTGTGTTTTCATCCTTGTGGCCGAGCATGGGAATAATAGTACCCTTGCTGATTTCTGCCTTACAGCAGGACCACTGCATATCACCTGTGTAACCGTCTGTTGTACAGGTTACTTCCTTAGCATTAACAAGCTGTTTTTCACCTGTATGCTTTGATGCATTCACGGGAATTTCTCTTGTTGTTGTGTATTCACATGCTTCGTATTCATCTGAACCTTCGTGGTCACACTTCTGATTCATAATACCTGTTGTTATACAGGTTTCTTCCGTTGCAACCTCTGTATCAACGATATTATGCTCTCTCTTAGCAATAACTTCTACAGAAGCTTCATTCTTAGCATCACAGTATTCACAGTGATAGCTCTTTGAACCGGCCTTTTCACAGGATGCCTTTTCATCTACTGTGTATTCTGTTTCCCACTTGTGAGCATCTGCAACCTTGTTCATTACTTCTGTCTTTGTTCCGTTACAGATTGAACAGGTGTAGAGCTTTTCACCCTCAGCTGAGCATGTGGGAGCTGTTGTTACAACGCCGTCATCGTAGCTGTGCTCAACATCCTTTTCATATCCGCAGGCACACTTATCTGTATGATATGTGTCATCCTTATCGGTATGAGTCTCGTAATTATGAGCTGTAGCTGTGAATGTTGCAGTTACTGTAATATCAGCTGTTACATTTGTAAAGCCGTTATCCCAGCCTGCGAATGTATAATGATAATCATCCTCATAAGCCTTTTCGGGATCTGCGGGAGCTGTTGCATCCTTACCGCTGACAACTGTTTCTGTCTTGAGAACGTCACCGTTTGCAACGAAGGTTACAGTGTAAGTCTTGAGAGCAGATACATTATCATCAAATGTCTTGGTAATTTCTGTTACAGCAGTATCAAGAGTACCCTGCTCTGTAGCAATAAGGTCATCAGCCATATCAGCGTACTTATCAAGTACAGTCTGAATATTTGCCTTTGCTTCATCTGTAAGGTCAGTGTTAAGAAGTTCTTCGAGCTTCTTCTGAGCCTCTTCAAATGCTGCATAGTCAGCTCTTGCTACTGTTTCATAAATCTTATGCTCAGGATCATTCTTACATGTGAATGTGTACTTACCTTCAGTCCATGTTCCGTCTGCATTCTGAACAGGTCTTGTGAGGTTTCCTTCACTCTTGGTCATGTCATAATCATGATTCTTAGCAGTTGTTTCAGCATCTTTATAAGTATGCTTACAAGCTTCATTCTTACATGTATGAGTTGTATAACCGCCTTCTGTACATGTAGGCTCTGTTACAACACTTTCGTAATCATGAGCTGTCTTTGTTTCAATTTCCTTGTATTCGGCATTGCCTGTTACAACGGAAATTTCGGGCCAGCTGTAAGAGAAGTGACCGTCTGCATTATACTTATTTACAGTATTTGCAGGAACAGTGATAGCTGAAGCTGCAGTACCATAATCGTATGATTCTTCTGTCTTGTTACCTGCATTATCAATGAAGGTAACTGTGTACTTGTTGATTGTCCACTGTGCAGTAACAACTACATCATTTGCGGGCATATTTCCGGGAACAGTGGGGCTCCAGCCGTCGAATGTATAACCGGTCTTTGTGGGATCTGCAGGAGCTGTTACTTCAGCATTGTAATCATAAGTATGAACAATATCCTCAGTGCCGTTATCTGCCTTATAAGTAATTGTATACTTGTTGATTTCCCACTTTGCTGTGATTGTTACATTTTCCGCAGGCATTGTTGAAGGAATTTCAACATCCCAGCCCTTGAAGGTGTAACCTGTCTTTGTGGGATCCGCAGGAGCAGTTACTGCTGTGCCGAAGTCAGCCTTGATAGGCTCAATTGCTGTACCGCCAACAGTATCAAATGTGATTGTATACTGATTTACATTCCACTTTGCTGTGATTGTTACATTTTCAGCAGGCATTGTTGCGGGAATTTCTGTATCCCAGCCTGCGAATGTGTAACCTGTCTTTGCGGGATCTGCGGGAGCAGTTACTGCTGTGCCGAAGTCAGCCTTGATAGGATCAATTGCTGTACCGCCAACAGTATCAAATGTGATTGTATACTGATTGATCTTATACTGTGCTGTTACGGTAAGATCACCGGTGATACTGTCAAATTTCTCATCCCAGCCTGTGAAGGTGTAGCCTTCTACTGTGGGAGCGACGGGTGCTGTTGCAGCACCGAGATATTCAACCTTCTGTGTACCGAGATCTGCATTATTGAAGCCAACGAATTTTACATCATATACATTGATTGTATATGTAACTGTTGCTTCAACATTCTTTGCATCCTTGAAATCACCGCTTACTGTTTCAACATCTGCTGTGTAGCCTGTGATTGAGGGAGAGTTAACAGAATAAGTATCAACAAAAGTATAAGTCTGTGTATATGTTTCTGCAGCCTGTGTGCCGTCTGCATATACATAGTTGATTGTAAGAGTATAGTTATTGACACTATATGTAACATCAACTGTTACATCAGCAGCACCCATTGTGCCTGCTACTGTAGGCTTGTCAGCTGTGTAACCCTTGATTTCGGGAGATGCAACTGAATATGCTGTGTCATAAACTACCTTTGTGCTGTATGCATCAGCAGCTTCTGTGCCGTCTGCATACTTATAATTGATTGTAAGGTTATAGCTGTTTGCCTTATAAGTAACTGTTTCATTGACATCACTGCTTACTGTACCTGCTACTGCTGCCTTGTCAGCTGTATAACCGATCTTTTCGGGTGTTGCGATATTATAAGCTTCACCGTATGTAAGAGTTACTGTATTTGTTTCGTTAATCTTATTATCATCAGAAGTGTAATTTACTGTTACAACATAGCTGTTTGCCTTGTATGTAAAAGTAATTGTTACATCATGTGCAGGCATTTTGCCTGAAAGTGTACCTTCTGTTGTAAGTGCATAACCTGTCTTTTCAGAAGCTTCAATTGAATAGTCATCACCATAAGCATAGGTGTATGTTGCAGTTTCATTTGTAGTGGAATCAACCTTGTCGTCATATACTGTGTTTACGGTAATTGTGTATTTATTTGCTGTTTCTGTGAACTGTGCTGTGTATTCTGCATCGCCTGTTACAGCAACGATTTCAGGTGTCCAGCCTGCGAATGTATATGTATATTCAGCAGTGTTTTCCTTTGTTGCATCAGCATGTGTGGGAACCTTGCCGTATTCTACTGTTGTTGTATCAATAACAGTACCGTCATCGTTCTTCCATGTGATTGTGTAGCTGTTCTTTGTAGCTGTGAAGGTTGCTGTGTAAGTAATGTCACCTGTTACAAGGTTAACCTCAGGAGTCCACTTATCGAATGTGTAAGTCCATTCTGCTGTTGCAGGCTTTGTAGGTGTTTCACCGTCATAAGAAGGTTCTGTACCGTAAGGAACTTTTTCATCAGTTTCAAGAACTGTTTCACCGTTCTTCCAGGTAATTGTATACTTCTGAATTGTGTAGTATACAGTTACCGCTACATCTCCGGCACCCATTGTGCCGTCAACAACACTTCTGTCTACATCATAGCCTACCTCGGAAGGTGATGTTACAGAGTATTCTGAACCGAAAGCAAATTCGCCTGTGTATGTTTCGAACATGGTTGCATTTGTTTCGGAATTGATGTAGTTGATTGTAAGCTTATATACATTTGCTGTATATTTAACAATTACAACAATCTGTTCGTTACCCATTTCACCGGTAACAATCGCAGTATCTGCTGTATAACCTTCAATTACGGGAGATTCTACAGAGTATGCTACACCGAAGTCTATATCTGCTGTATATGTGGGAGCAGCTGTTGTACCGTCTGCATATACATAGTTGATAGTAAGACCGTACTTATTGACAGTCTTGCTGTACTGTGCTGTGTATGTTGCATCTGCTGTTACATCTGCAATTTCGGGTGACCAGCCGGTAAATGTGTATGTATACTGTGCATCTGCAGCCTTGTCAGTGTTACCCTTGAAGGAAGGTGTTGCACCGTATTCATACTCTTCTGTGGACTTGTTGCCGTCAACATCCCAGGTAATTGTGTACTTGTTGATTTCCCACTTTGCAGTGATTGTCATATCCTTTGCAGGCATTGTTGAGGGAATTTCAACATCCCAGCCCTTGAAGGTATAACCTGTCTTTGTGGGATCTGTGGGAGCTGTTACTGCTGTAGCGTAATCCTGAGTGATAGGTGCTACTGCTGAGCCACCGTCAGTATCAAATGTGATTGTATACTGATTGATCTTATACTGTGCTGTTACGGTAAGATCACCTGTGATATTGCCAAATTCCTTATCCCATCCTGTGAAGGTATAGCCTTCTCTTGAGGGATCTGCAGGAGCTGTTGCTGCGCTGCCGTATTCAACATTTTCTGCCTTGAGTTCAGTACCGTCAAAGTCAACAAACTTAACTGTGTACTTATTAACAGTTGAGCTGAACTGTGCGGTGTAGGTTGCGTTACCTGTTACTGTTGCAATTGCAGGTGACCAGCCGGTGAATGCATATGTATACTGTGCATCTGCTTCCTTTACGGGATCATCGTGTGAAGGTGTTGCACCGTACTTATATGTTTCTTCGGTTGAAACTCCGTCAACTACCCATGTAACAGTGTACTCATTAACTGTGGAGCTGAACTGTGCTGTATATGTAGCTTCGCCTGTTACTGCAGTGATTTCAGGTGTCCACTTATCAAATGTATAAGTAAACTCAGCTGTTGCTGCCTTAGTAGGTGTTGCACCTGTATATGAAGGTGTTTCGCCATAAGCTACTTCACTGCTCTGAAGAACAGTTCCGTCTTCGTTTACGAAGTTAACTGTATACTTGTTCTTTGTTGCTGTGAAGGTTGCTGTGTAAGTGATATCACCTGTTACATAGCTTACTTCGGGATCCCACTTATCGAATGTGTAAGTCCATTCTGCCGTTGCAGGCTTTGTGGGGATTTCACCGTCATACTTTGCCAGTGTTCCGTACTTGACATCCTTATCCTCTTCAAGGATAGTACCGTCATAGTTCTGCCATGTTACATCATAAGTGTTTGTAAGGGGTTCAAATGTTGCAGTGTAGACTTTATCGCCTGTTACTTTTTCAAGTGCAGGTGTCCAACCGTCAAAGATGTAAGTAAACTCAGCTGTCTTTTCCTTAGTAGGTGTTTCACCTGTGTAAACGGGTGTTTCACCGTATGCTACCTTACCACTCTGAAGAACTGTGCCGTCTTCGTTTTCGAATGTGATTGTGTATTCGTTAACCACACTGTCATACTTTGCAGTATAGGTTACGTCACCTGTTACTTCTGCAATGTCTTTATCCCAACCTGCGAACGTATATGTATACTGTACATCTGCTTCCTTATCGGTTGTTCCCTTGAAGGAAGGTGTATCACCATACTTATATGTTTCTTCGGTTGAAGCTCCGTCTACTACCCATGTAACAGTGTATTCATTAACTGTGGAATCGAACTGTGCTGTGTAGGTTGCTTTACCTGTTACAGCAGAAATTTCGGGGGTCCATGTGTTATTGAATGTGTAAGTGTACTGAGCAGTTGCAGTCTTTGTAGGTGTTTCGCCTGTGTAAACGGGTGTTTCACCGTATGCAACTTCTTCAGTCTTGAGTGTTTCACCGTTGCCGTCTACCCAAGTAATTTCGTACTTGTTAACAGTTTCGCTGAACTGTGCTGTGTAGGTTGCATTGCCTGTTACTTTTTCAATTGCAGGTGACCAGCCTTCGAATGTATATGTATACTGTGCATCTGCTGCCTTTTCAGGATCTTCGTGTGAAGGTGTTGCACCGTATTCATATGTTTCGGTTGTTTCTGCGCCGTCAATTACCCATGTAACTGTGTACTTGTTAACAGTCTCACTGAACTGTGCTGTGTATGTTGCATCGCCTGTTACTGTTGCAATTGCAGGTGACCAGCCTTCGAATGTATATGCATACTGTGCATCTGCTGCCTTTTCAGGATCTTCGTGTGAAGGTGTTGCACCGTATTCATATGTTTCGGCTGTTTCAACACCGTCAATTACCCATGTAACTGTGTACTTGTTAACAGTTGTCTTGTAAGTAGCTGTGTATGTGAGATTACCTGTTACATAGTCTACTTCAGGAGTCCACTTATCAAATGTGTAGGTATACTGATCATCTGCTTCTCTTGTGGGATCTGCAGGGTTAGTAAACTGTGAACCGTAGAGGAATTCGATAACTGCGATTTCTTCATCGTCCCAGTCCTTGAAGGTTGCAGTATATTCTGCATATACCTTATCAACTTCAGCCTGAAGATTTTCAGCAGCTGCAGTAACTGTTGCCTGCTCTGTTTCAATAAGATTATCGGCAACTGTATTGTTTGAAAGAACACTGTTGATTTCGTTTTCTACTGATTCAATAAGAGTAGTATCCTTAAGTCTTTCATTGAGCTTTGTAACTGCTTCATCATAAGCGGTATAGTCTGCTCTCTTTACATTTTCAGTTGTTGTATGATCGCTGTCATTCTTACAAGTGTAAGTGTAGTAACCGTCAACCCATACGCCGTTTTCAAGAACAGGTCTTGTGAGGTTTTCTTCACTCTTTGTCTTGTCATAATCGTGATCTGTTGCAGGATCAACTTCATATGTTGTGTAATCACACTTTGTACAATGTTCATAAGCCTTATAGCCGTTTTCTGTACATGTGGGAGCCTTTGCATCTACCGTGACGATCTCTGCGTGGTTATCAGGATCCTTTTCTGTTGTAAATGCATCTGCGCTTTCCTTTGCTTCTGTTGAGAATTTATCATCAGCTGCTGCAAAGAATTTGTTACATACTGTACAGGACTTGAAAGCCTCGTTACCTGTAGCTGCGCAGGTAGCTGCCTTAGCTTCTGTAACATCAGAGAACTTATGTCCTTCGGCTGTAATTACTTCTGTCTTTCTGCTGAGCTCTTCGTCGCATACTGAACAGTAAACAACTGAATCATACTTTCCGTTTACGGTACATGTAGCATCAGTCTTGTTTTCTGCTACTGCTGCAGCTGCCTTATGTCCGAGTGCATCAACGAGAACTTCGCCACATACTGTACACTTCTGAGGATCGGTACATGTTGCTGCTGCACCGGGCTTATGGCCTTCAGCCTTAACAACTTCTGTTTCTCTGCTGAGTTCAGCATTACACTTTGTACAATAAACTACATTATCATAAGAACCGTCAACTGTACATGTTGCAGCCTTTTCATTTTCAACCTTAACTTCGCCTTCTGTATGTTCAGCAAGTTCAAGGTCTACCTTTGTTCTGCTGATTTCTGTGTTACATACTGAACAGTAAACAACATCATAGTAATAACCTGCTTCTGTACATGTGGATTCAACTCTGCCTTCAACTACTGCTGCAGCGTTGGTATGACCGTTCTGTGCTACTGCTTCTGTATATGTAGCGTTACATCCTGTTGCTGTACATGTGTATGTCTTTACACCGTCTGTTGTACATCCGGGGTTGGTTGTTACTTCACCGTCGTTCCATGTATGAGCTACTGCATCGTTCTTCACACCGCAGTTTTCTCTTATACATGTCTGATAGTGAGTATTTTCCTTACCGTCTCCGTTGGATGTATATGTTTCAGACCATTCGTGACCAAGCTTTGAGCCTTCGTCTTCTTTTGTGTCAGTTACATCGCATCTGTCACACTTTGCAGTCTTTGTTCCGTCGGCTGTACATGTTGCATTACCGTCGGATTCATACGTTGTAAAGCTGTGACCGAGCTTTTCGGTTTTTGTTTCTTCTGCAGTAATTTCTGTTTCTGCGTTTTCATCGCTGTAAATCTTGCTACAGCCGTCACAGGTCCAGTAATCAATATTACCGCCGTTCTCACAATCAGCTGCTACTGCATCTGTCTTTGTGAGGTGTGTATGATTTTCAGCATCAATTTCAATTGTAAGATCATCAATTACATTTTTGTCTGCATCAAAGTATACATGGCAAGCAGAACATTCATAATGTCCCTTTATACCTGTATCCTTACATGTTGCAGCAACTTCTTCTATCCATTCACCGTACTGATGTCCTGCTGCTGCGATTTCTTCTGTATAAGAATGCTGACAAACTGAACATGTGAATGTCTTTTCACCCTTGTCTGTACATGTGGGATTCTTTGTTACTTCTTCTTTATAGTCGTGACCGTTTGCATCAACATATGTATCAACATAAGAATCATCACACTTTGAACAGGTGTGTGTTGTGTAACCTTCTGCTGTACAGGTAGGAGCAGTTACTACTGCAACATACTTGTGGCCTTCGGTTGCTACAACATCTCTGTTTTCTGTCTTTCCGCAACCGTTTGCACAAGTGTAAACAGTATATCCGTCTGCTGTACATGTGGGAGCTACAACTTCGCCTGCAACCATCTTATGTCCGGTTGCTTCGATAACTTCTGTATAAGTATGAGTTGAATCATTCTTACAAGTATATGTTTTTTCACCTGCTGTTTCACAACCGGGTTCAGTTGTTACTTTTGCTTCGTACTTATGTCCGAGAGCAGGTACATCGTCCTGTGCTTTAAGAACTGTGTCACAAACTGAACACTTTGTACCTTCAGTCTTACCGGGTACTTCACAGGTTGCGCCCACTGCAGGAATTGTTTCTTCCTTATGCTCTGCAAGAGGAAGGTCTACCTTTGTTCTGCTGAGTTCTTCGCCACATACTGAACACTTTACAACACTGTCATAAGAGCCGGCTACTGTACAAGTAGATTCAACTCTGTTTTCTTCTACTGCATCTGCTTCTGTATGAGCAACTACGCCTACTGTAACCTTGTCTCTGCTGATTTCAGCATTACACTTTGTACAGTAAACTACATTGTCATATGAGCCTTCCTTTGTACAAGAGGGAGCAACCTCATTTTCAACCTTTGTTTCACCCTTTGTATGCTCTGCAAGGGGAAGGTCTACCTTTGTGCTGCTGATCTTGTAATTACATACAGAACAGTAAACAACGCTGTCATAAGAACCTGCTACAGTACAGGTAGATTCAACTCTGTTTTCTTCTACTGCTGCTGCAGGTGTATGTGAAGCAAGTGCAGTATCCTGAGGTGCAACTGTAACTGTACCGCAGACTGTACACTTCTTACCTTCAGTCTTACCGGGTGTGGTACATGTTGAAGGTACGGCAGGAATTGTTTCTTCTGTATGTCCCTTTGCAGGAACTGTTGTCTGTGCAACAAGAACTGTGTTACATACAGAACAATGCTTACCCTCGGTCTTACCGGGTGTGGTACATGTTGCTGATACTGCTGCATCAACTACTTCTGTATGTCCGGTTGCAGGAACTTCTGTCTGTGCAACGAGAACTGTGTTACATACAGAGCAATGCTTACCCTCGGTCTTACCGGGTGTAGTACATGTTGCTGCTACTGCTGCATCAACTACTTCTGTATGTGCCTTTACAGGAATTTCTGTCTGTGCAACAATAACTGTATTACATACAGAGCAATGCTTACCCTCGGTCTTACCGGGAGTAGTACATGTTGCATCAACTGCTGCGTCGATTACTATTGTATGATCCTTTACAGGAATCTCTGTCTGTGCAACGAGAACTGTGTTACATACAGAACAACGCTTACCCTCGGTCTTACCTGGAGTGCTACATGTTGCCTCAACTGCAGGGATAATTTCTTCTGTATGTCCGGTTGCTGTGATTTCTTCTGTATATGTATATGCACAGCCTGAGCAGGTGTAGGTTTTTACACCCTTACCTGTACAGGTAGGAGCTGTTGTTACAGAAGATGACATTGTATGCGCTGTGGGAGTCTTTATTTCATTATAAGTTGCATCTCCTATAACCTTAGCGGGGGTGGGCCAGGAGTATTTATAGTGGTTTGTTTCATCATAGTCTGCAGCTGTGTTTGTTGCGGGAACTGTGGGGGTTGTTCCTTCTGCGTAGTTCTTAACAAGAACAGTTTCACCTGCTGCATTAATAAATGTTATCTTATAGCCCTTTACATACTTTGCATAAACAAAATTCACGGGGGCAGAAAGATCAGATGTATCATCGATTTTTGCACCGGATTTTGTATACCAGCCGTCGAATGCATAGCCTTCCTTTAATGTAGGCTCAAGAAGAGGCTTGCTTTCACCGGGATAGAAGAAGGTACGCTTTTCTTCTGTTTCGTAAATACCTATATCTTTGAATGTTACTGTTCCGCCTGCAGTATTGGCATCAAAACGAAGCTCGATATAAGCAGCGGCGGGATCAACGGTAAATTCTTTGCTGACTGTTTCACCGGCATTAAGAGCAAAGTTTCTTGCAATACTACTGAAAACCTTTCCATCCTTATCATACTGGAAAACAAAAATTTCACCTTGTGATGTTGAGGATGCAAGGGTTGTTGCTTCAATAATATATTTTCTGCCGCCTGTAACGGGGACAGCGTAGTTTCCGGGGTCACGGGTTGACACAAGATTCTGACCGTCAAAGTGAGCTCTTGAGTATACTTCGCCTGTGTGATTGTTTACAATTGTGATTGTACCCTTTTTTTCATCTGCAGAAATGGTACCGGCACCAACAAGCTGATTACTTGCTGAATAAGTCCATTTCTCAATATCGAAAATATTTTCATATCTTACTTCGTAAGGTACATACTTGATCTCAACTCCGCAGACAGTACACTTTACATACTTAATACCGTCTACTGTGTATACATCACCATAGGTATGAGGAACAATGTCTGTGATTACCTGCTCAACAAAAATTTTACCGCAGTATTCACAGTAGCTGCCGTCTGAAAGTCCGGGAGCTGCACAGGTTGCATCTCTGCCGGGAACTGTGAGAGTCTTGTGACCTTTATTATGAGATTCAAGCTCTGCAATCACCTTGTTGTAGTCATTAACAAGATTCTTAGCCTGAGTTGAGCAAGTTGAAACTGCAGATTCAACACCGCCTGCATAGCTGTAGCTACTGGGGTTGAATTTCATAATTTCAGCAACAACGTCCTTATAGCTTTCAACTATTGCGGGGCAATAAGCGCTGTCAGTTACAATTGAATCATAATTTGCAGCAATTTCATTCTTTGCAGCAACATAACTTCTGAGGTCAATTACCCAGATATTATTGTTATTTGCTGCAAGATTCTTTGTTCTTCCCGTCTGCCAAGCTTGCCACTCATATGATGAAAAGATATTTTTTCTTGTTGCTTCCTGCCAATCATACGTAAAATGCCAAGCAAGATTGATTTTCTGATATCCTGCAGAATTAACTGAAACCTGATTTTCGTTTAATTGCAAAATATTTGCAATATATCTTATATCTCGCTGACTCTGATTTGCTGTACCAGAATTAGTATCATCAAAGTCACAATTACCAGTTGTACTTGCATTATGACCTGTTGAAACCGGTTCAGCCGCATTAGCGTCGGGATTCATAATACCTTCATGATATTTTGATGATGCATTCCAGCCCTTCCAAGTATCAACAAGATAAAAATACTTATTTTCACTTGTATCTGATGTAGAGTTTATGGGATAAATCTGTGTAAGTCGACCGTCTTTGCGATTTTCACCCACTCGACCTGCCGCATAAACAGGAATTTTAGGTATGGTTTCTCCATCTAAATATATTACTGTGTCTTTTGCATAATAAACACCAAAATAAAAACCACTATCTGAATCTGCAGCAGCTGCACCGTTTGATGTTGTAGGATTGTCTTCTTCGCCGGGCATACCACTAACATTAGGAGAATAAAGTATATTGTCAAAAGCAAATCCCTCTAAAGATTTCATCTGTTCAACAGATGATGCTGTCCAAGAAGGAACGGCACCATTGAAACCATTATATGAAGAAACACCGTCTGAACCTGTAAGTCCTGCTTCAATATCCTGCTCATTCTGGATGTTCTTAACATCATAGTAAGACATAGAACAATCATAGATACAGAAGTCAGAAATCCAACCTGTAAACATGGGGTCTTGTGTCCAGCCGGACTGACCGATATACATAGTTGCATTACGAATTGCTGCATACCATGCATCATCATTTGTGCCTGCATTGTCAAAACGGTTCATTTTGATAATCATCTCGCCGTCACAGTATACAATTGTGTTACCGTTAGCATAGCTTACGATCCATTCATGAACCTGACCGTCATTATATTGCTTGCTTGCAGATTGCGCTCTGTGAGCAACACCGGAGGGGCCGTTATAGTTACCTATATACGCACCACCGCTGCCACCTGCAGGGGAAAAATGGGTATAGTGAGATACCCCGTCCGTCTGCTGGCCGAAGTTATCTGCAATTTCATAAAATCTTGAGTTTTGACCTGAAGTTGCTTTTGCGGTGAAGGTGATAGTAAAACCGTCATCAGCATTAAAGTTTTCTCCGGCAATTTCTTCAAGGTCAATTCCGTACATTGTATTACCGTCGAAATTAACGTAATAACCGATTGTATCGAGCATATCGGTACCGACACTCTGATTACCGTGTAATGTAAGGTCATTCTTGCCGGTTTCTGCGTTATATGTAGGATCAGCCGTTGTGAAATATCTTGCAATAAGGTGATCTGCAAGAGTTTCGTTTGCAGGGAAGGATGACGAGGTTATACCGTATGCGTTATTGAGCAGACGGTTATATTCATCTGTTGTGATAGGTATAACAGAGCCATGACGAGGTGAAAGGCTGTTAATATTGTGCGCACTCTCACCGTAAACAGTCCAGTTCTTAAAATCACCTGTTGCAGGTGTTGTTGCCACATAGAAGTAAGATGTTCCGTGGCCGAATGCATCGGCATACAGAACGAAATTACCGTTATGGTCAAAGAAGCCGTTTCCGCCTTCAAGAGCCTCATTAACAGTTGAAAAAACGTCAAGACCTGCGCTGTTAGTTGCATCAGGTGATGTATAAGGACCGGTTGCACTATCAGAAACCAACATATTGATTTTGACGTTTCCGTTTTCCGGCTTATAGAAAAGATGCCATTTTCCGGTTGTAGGATGCTGAATAATATCGGCATCGTTAACGTCATAGCCGGGATATAAAATACCGCCGTACTCATAGTATGCATCCAGATTCATAAGGTCTGTTGTTTTGAGGTATACAATAGAGAGCTGATCAGCAGGATAATTTACGTTATCAGTATCGATTGAAAAATAAATAACGTAAGATGTACCATCCCACATAATCTGGGGAGCCCATGCTCTGTGTACAATACCTACAGGCTCATCGAATCTCTGCAGCATATCATAAACATTAATAAATGTTTCATCATACCAATGGACAAGGTCCTTGGAACGCCACATAATGAAACCGTTACAATTATCCCACCACTGATTGTTTGAAGCATCCATATCGGTAGCGATAATATAATAATAGTTATCCTGTTCATTATACCACAGATAGGGGTCACGAACTGCGCCCGTACCCTTTGAAGGCACAATAACAGGATCGTTATTTCGAAGGGCAGTATAATGTAAACCGTCCTCTGAAACAGCAAGATGTATAGTCTGCCCTGCACTGGAGTTATCCGTGAAATAGGCAAACAGATATTTATTCTTTACGGTATTATTTACCTCTGCTGCGTGAGCGTGGTTGTGACTTTCGGGAGCCACCCATACCCAGCAGGAAAGTACCATAAGAACAGAAAGGAAAACTGATAATGCTTTTTTCAAATGTGTTTTCATTATAAAAAACTTCATCTCCTTTAAAAGTTCATTGTGTAACAAGAGTGTTACACAAAAAGG
>JAZNEX010000111.1:0-58586 GCA_045588855.1 Acutalibacteraceae bacterium | reverse complement strand
CATAAAACGCAAAAACCTTGTTTTTGCCTGCTTTTGCTGATTTTTACAGTTTTAAAGGGTTTCTTTGGTAGTTAAATACCGAAAGAAACCCTTTAGTTATCTTGTTTTATGCGGTCTGCACTTTTTTTACAGCCCCTTTATTAATTTTCTTCTTTATAATTTACTACTTTTTCGGTTCTTTCCTTTGATGCCTTGGCTTCGGTTATGCCGTCAGAGGATTTTGTAAGCCCCAGGGCTTCTGCATTTTCGTCAATATCCTTATTAAGAGGTACAATTGAGTGCACGGCTTTATTGTTTTCATAATAAAGATGTACCCATGTGGGAATAATTTCCGTGCTGTCCATAGTCACACTGCCGTCGGAGAATTTTGTGAAGGTCATTTTTGCAATAATTCCGTCTTCGGTGTGGCCTGTTTTTATTCCCATAAGATATCGTCGCTGGTTTGAAACAAAGTTACCGAGAGAATAAACACAGAAGGTCTCGTGGCTGCCGTCGGTCGATGTAAGCGTTCGGACAGGCTGTACCACGTGAGGATGACCGCCTATTATGGCATCAACCCCCATATCACATATTTTCTGAGCAATTTCAGACTGAACATCATTATGCGGAATCTGATATTCTTCACCCCAGTGAATAAAAACAGTAATAACATCGGCATTTTCAGCCTTCATCTTATTTATGTTATCCTGAAGCTCTGTATAGAATTCATCCGGGTCGTGAGGTCTGAAGGAATTGATAAGCCCTGCGGCTTCCTTATCAACCGGAATACCGTTGAGAGCCTTGTAGCCTTCATCAATAACGGTTTCGTAGGTATAGCAGATAAAACCGAAATTGATTCCTCCGATATCTTTTATCATATACTGCTTCTGAGAAGTATTTTCTCTTGTGCCTATATAATCAAGTCCTGCAGACTTCACGGTGCTTATTGTTCTCTGCACTCCCTCTGAGCCTGAGTCAAAAGTGTGGTTATTTGCAGTCAGCACACAGTCCACACCTGCAGCCTTCAGAGCCGTGCTCAGAGAATCGGGGGAGTTAAAAAGCGGATAACCGCTGTAAACACGCCCGTCCGTACCGCCGAAGGTGGTTTCAAGATTTGCAATAAAATAATCGAATTCATTTATCGTATCCTTTACAGCAGAAAATACCTGACTGAAATCATATTCTCCGTTATCCTGTAATGCACCGTTATATATGGGACGGTGAATGAGCACATCTCCTGCAGCTCCTATTGTTACGGTATTTATTGCTGTAACAGAGGTTTCTTCCTCGGAAGGTGCGGTTGTAACTGCCGGTTGTGTGATTTCTTTTTCAGGAGCACTGCAGGATGTCAATACAGATAAAAGCAGCACAGCCGAAATCAGAAGGGATATATATCTTTTTGTGTTTTTCATATTAAACCTCGGAAAGCTTTTCCTTCAGTTTAACATCAAATAAAACAAATTACAACGGTATGGAATAAAATTATGCATAATCGGATTATTACTGATTAAAAAAAGCAAGATTGTTCCTGATTCTTTTATTATCGGGAGCATATTTCAGTGCTGTTTCTGCCGAGCTTGCAGCTTTTTTCAGGTCACCTGTGTAATAGTATGCCATTGACAGATAATCGTATGGCTTTTCTTTGTAATAAGAGCTGTCGGTGATATATGTATCATTGCGTGATGTAATTTCAAGAGCCTTATTTACAAAGAATATCACACCGTAATAGTTTTTTTGGCGGTAAAGAAATTCGGCAGTTTCCATAAAAGGTTCTCTGAGATACGGTGCCTCGGCACAGGCTTTAAGAAGCCATAATAATGCTTCATCAGGTTTATTCAGTGCTTCAAAACATCTTGCAATATACCGCATAGAGGCACATCTTTCATCCTTCCACAGGGCATTTTTCATTGAAAGATGCTTTTTAAGAGTGTTGATAGCTTTCTGATATTCTTTATAAAACATATACTCTCTGCCGAGATAATGCATATTTCTGTCATCATCAGGGGCTTCCCTTACCGAAAGCTCAAGCAACGGCAGATATTGTCCTCTGGATTTTTCGTTGTCGGGATAGTGATTCAGCTGAATACCTTCGGCAAAAACACTTTTTGCATTTCCTTCACCGTAGTAACTCAATACCTCGTGTACGGGATGAGTCCATAAAAAGCCCCGACGGGAATGAATCTTTTCAATATTGAAAACAATACCTTCGCTGCCGTCATCATTGAAAGACCATGTGTAACGATAGCTTACCTTGTGAGGAGATGTTAAGAGTGCTTTCTCAAGCTTTTTACGCCACCCTTTTTCAAATACCTCATCAAGGTCAGTGCATACACAGTAATCTGCATCCTGAGGCACCTTTGAAAGACTCAGGTTTCTTGCTGTGTCAAAACGCCAGGGGGAAACAGTTTCGGTGTAAACCCTGACATTTTCATATTCCGAAAGAAGCTCTGCCGTTTTGTCGGTGCTTCCTGTGTCCAGCACTATAATTTCATCGGCTTCGCTCATGCTTTCTACCCAACGGCTGACAAATTTTTCTTCGTTTTTAGCAATTGCATAAACGCAGATTTTATATTTATTCATAAATTAAGCCTGGGGTAAAACAAAATTAAGCACATAATCGGGCGGTGTTCCGGTAAGTGTTACGGAAGGTGTCGCACCGGTTGTTACCGTGCCGATGGTGAATGTAGGTGTTACACCGTCAGCACCTGCAGGGCCTGTAGGACCTGTTGCACCTTCGGGACCTGCGGGGCCTGTTGCGCCTTCGGGACCTGCGGGGCCTGTTGCGCCTTCGGGACCTGCGGGGCCTGTTGCACCTGCAGGACCTGTGGGGCCTGTTGCACCTTCGGGACCTGTGGGGCCTGTTGCGCCTTCGGGACCTGCGGGGCCTGTTGCGCCTTCGGGACCTGTGGGGCCTGTTGCACCTTCGGGACCTGTGGGGCCTGTTGCGCCTTCGGGACCTGCGGGGCCTGTTGCACCTTCGGGACCTGCGGGGCCTGTTGCACCTTCGGGACCTGTGGGACCTGTTGCACCTGTTGTACCTGCAGGACCTATTGTGCCCTGCGGTCCCTGAGGACCCTGAGGACCGGCAGGTCCGGTTTCACCGGGGAGCCCTTGTATACCCTGTGGACCTGTTGCTCCGGGAACACCCTGTGGACCTTGTACACCCTGAAGTCCCTGAATGCCCTGCGGACCTGTAGGACCTGTGGGGCCCGTAGGGCCTGTGGGGCCTGTTACTCCGGGCGGTACGGGCGGAAAAGGCGGTACGGGAGGGCAGGGCGGTGCAGGCGGAAATGCACTCTGACAGCAGCAGTCGTGAACATTCATTCTGTGGGTTTTCATACAGCCGCAGTTACCGTAATCGGTATTACGGTAATCATTTTCACGCTCATCTGAAAAAAGGTATTTTGACATAATAAACCTCCTTATAGAATTATTTGCGAAAAGTCTTCGCAACACATTATATACAGAGAATTTATTTTCGTGCTCCGATTGAGTTTTTTTGAACATATAGTCTGTACGTTTCTTGTTAATAAGGGATTTTTTGTTGGTTTTGCGGTTGATTATGCCTGTTGTTTGTGTTATAATTATTTGATAAATTACTACTACTTTTTTGTTTTTCGGAGGTCTGTTTTGGGACGCAAAATCTGGAATATTCAGACATATGATAAAAATGCCGCATCCCTGCTTGCACTTAAGTGCGGCACGGATGATTTTGCCGTTTTGCTTCTGCAGACAAGAGGCATAACCACCGAAGAGGATGTGCTTGATTTTATGTCCTCGGCAGAGGGTGAAATTTCATCACCGTATCTTCTCAAGGATATGCAAAAGGCAGTTGACAGAATAAGACAGGCTATTGAAAACGGTGAAAAAATTCATGTTTTCGGAGACTACGATGCTGACGGTGTAACAGCAACCGCACTGCTTGTTTCTTATCTTGAAACCGTAGGAGCCTGTGTTACCTGCAGTATTCCTTCAAGGCTTAATGAGGGCTACGGTCTTTCCCCGGAAACGGCACATAAAATTGCCGATGACGGTGCAAAGCTTGTTATTACCGTTGACAACGGAATCGCATCCTTTGAGGAAGCTGAGATTTTCCGCGAAAGAAATATAGATTTTATTGTTACCGATCATCACAAGGTAGGAGACGGTATACCTTCGGCATATGCCGTAATAAATCCTCACAGGGATGATGATGCTTCTCCCGAGGAAAACCTTGCAGGTGTAGGTGTGGCGCTTAAGCTGGTTGCCGCCCTTGAAGACGGAGATTATGAAAGCGTTATTGAGGACTACGGTGATCTTGCAACCATAGGCACTATTGCCGATATTGTGCCGCTTACGGGCGAAAACAGAATTATTGTTTCAAGAGGACTCAGGGTTATTGAAAGAAGCTACCGTCCGGGGCTTGTGAGCCTTCTTGAAAATGCAGGAATAAAAAACGGTATCAATGCCACATCAATTGCATTCGGTATTGCTCCGAGAATCAATGCGGCAGGCAGAATGAATACCGCGGATACGGCACTTAAGCTTCTTATGACTGAGGATTTTGACGAGGCAGAGGGGCTGGCTATACAGCTTAACAGCGATAACACCGAAAGACAGACCGCTGAGAGTGAAATTTCTGTGGCTATTGAAGAATATTTTGATAAAAATCCGTCTTTCCGCTTTGATACGGTGCTTGTTGCCGCAGGTGTGGGTTGGCATCCCGGTGTTATAGGTATTGCCGCTTCGAGGCTTGTTGAAAAATACGGCAGACCTGCAATTGTTCTTTCCGTAGATGAGGACGGTATTGCCAGAGGCTCATGCAGAAGCATAGACGGACTTTCCCTTTACGATGCATTAAGCAGCTGCAGCGACCTGCTTATACAATTCGGCGGTCATACTCTTGCAGCAGGCTTTTCGGTAAGACAGGAAAATATAGATGCATTCAGAAAAAAAATAAATGAATATGCGGAATCAATTCCGCCCTTTTATCCGTCGCTCAGCATTGATTTAAGACTTAATCCGGCAGGAATAAGCACGGATATACTCGAATCACTTGCTTTGCTCGAGCCTTACGGTGCAGGTAACCCTTCCCCCACATTCGGACTTTTTGATGTGGAAATCACTTCGGTAAAATCAATTGGCGGTGATAAGCATCTTCGTCTTACTCTTTCAAAGGGCAGACAGAGTGTTACGGCTGTTTACTTCGGTCAGCCTCTCGGCACATTCCCCTACAGTACGGGCGATAAGGTTGATATTGCCTGCAGAATAGAAAAGAATGAATTCAGGGGCGAAACAAGAGTCAGTGCACAAATCAAGGATATACGGCCTGCTTCGGAGGATGACACAGGACTGTTTTATTCAATGAATGTTTACAGGCTTTTCAGAAAGGGTCAGATGCTCAATGATGAGGATATCAGGCTTCTTTGTCCTGACAGACAGCTTCTGGTAGAGGTTTACAGATATATAAAGAAGCAGGGCAGATGGAGCTTTCCGTCGGAAATTCTCTGTATGCGTCTGGGATGTCCGTACATAAAGGCAGGTGCAGTGCAGATTTGTCTTGACGCACTGAAGGATGTCGGAATAATTAACGAACCGTCCGCAGGTGAATATACCTTATCCGATTTTCAGGGTAAGGCAGATCTTTCGGACTGCAATATACTTAAAAGCTTAGGTTATAAATAAACCGCGAAGGAGCTATGATTATGAATTCGGCAGCAGAATATTATTCGGATCTGAAAACGGCAGTTGAATCGGCTTTCCCCGAGGCGGAAGCCCGTAAGATAGAGGAAGCATTTATATATGCATACGAAGCCCATAACGGTCAGCTTCGTAAATCAGGCGAGCCTTATATTATCCATCCCATAGCCGTTGCAAAAATACTCATAGGCTTCGGTATGGACTGGCAGAGTGTTACGGCAGCCCTTCTTCACGATGTTGTTGAGGATACTCCCGTAACAAGCGAGGAGGTGCGCCGCCGCTTCGGAGGAGATGTACAGTATCTTGTAGACGGTGTCACAAAGCTCGGTAAGGTTCCGCTTCAGAATAAGGAGGAGCAGCAGGCAGAAAACCTCAGAAAGCTTCTTCTTGCCATGAGCGAGGACATAAGAGTTATTATTATCAAGCTTGCAGACCGTCTTCACAATATGCGTACTCTTAAGTATGTGCGTGAGCAGAAAAGAAGAGATACTGCAAAGGAAACTATTGAGATCTATGCTCCCATAGCACACAGACTCGGTATCCGTCCCGTAAAGGAAGAGCTTGAGGATCTGGCAATAAGCTATCTTGACCCGATTGCTTATAAAGAAATCGAGGATGCACTTGCTGACCA
This sequence comes from Acutalibacteraceae bacterium, assembly GCA_045588855.1. Taxonomy (GTDB): domain Bacteria; phylum Bacillota; class Clostridia; order Oscillospirales; family Acutalibacteraceae; genus RUG806. Next base: position 52,297 of record JAZNEX010000111.1, on the reverse strand, counting down.
GGAGCCTTTAAGAAAGGAATTCCTCGAAAATATCAAGGAAAAGATTGCAATAAGAATTAAAACTGTTGTTTCCGACTCTGTTGTGCAGGGCAGAATCAAGTCTGTACACGGTATATACCGCAAAATGTATATGCAGGGAAAGAGCTTTGAAGAAATTTATGATATATATGCCGTAAGAATCATTGTTGATTCGGTAAGTGACTGCTACAACTGTCTCGGTGTTATACACGATATGTATAAGCCCATTCAGGGACGCTTCAAGGATTATATTTCAACTCCCAAGCCCAATATGTATCAGTCTCTGCACACAACCCTTATCGGCAAAGAGGGTATTCCCTTTGAAGTACAGATAAGAACCCAGGAAATGCACAAGACCGCAGAATACGGTATTGCAGCACACTGGAAATATAAGCTTGGCTATAAGGACAAGGATGCGGACAAAAAGATTGAAAAGGGTATAGGCTGGGTCAAGCATCTTCTTGAAGCACAAAGTGAGGCAGATAATGCAGCTGATCTTCTTGATACCATCAAGCACGATTTTCTCAGTGACGAGGTTTATGTTTTTACTCCCAAGGGCGATGTAATAAATCTTCCTGCAGGAGCTACGGTAATAGACTTTGCCTATGCTATTCATTCGGCTGTCGGCAACAAGATGACAGGTGCAAAGGTAGATAAACGTATTGTTCAGCTGAATTATGTGGTAAAAACAGGTGAAATTGTCGAGGTGCTTACCTCTTCGCAGCCTGGCAAGGGGCCTTCAAGAGACTGGCTTAAAATCGTTACCACAAACGAAGCAAGAACAAAGATACGCTCATGGTTCAAAAAGGAAAGACGCGAAGAAAATATTGTTGAAGGTAAAAGCGAGTACGAAACACAGCTTCGCCGCAATAATATGCATCTTTCCGATGAGCAGGAAGAACAGCTTCTTGATATAATAATAGAAAAGCAGAAGTTTGCCACATACGATGACTTCTTTGCAGCTCTCGGCTACGGCGGTGTTGTTTTATCAAAGCTTATGCCTATGATAAAGGACGAGTACAACAAGATTGTAAAGGCTGCAGAGGTACAGACCGTAAAATACAAGCAGGCAAAGACCGTCAGTAGCGAGGGTGTTGTGGTTGAAGGTATTTCAAACTGTCTTATCAAGCTTTCCCGTTGCTGTAATCCCATCCCCGGTGATGATATCATAGGTTTTATAACAAGAGGCCACGGTGTTTCGGTCCACAAAAAGGACTGCCCCAACGTGCCTGAGGATATTGTGAACTGTCCCGAGCCTCACCGTTGGATAAAGGTTTATTGGAACAGCTCCGTAAAGGCGGAATTTTCTGCATCAATTCTTCTTACGTGTCTTGCAGGTAAGATGATAATGAATGATATTTTTACGGCACTCAATTCTATTCATGTTACGGTTCTAAGCATTAACACAAGAGGCACAAAGGACGGCAGAGTGCTTGTGAATCTTACTATTTCGGCAAACAGTGTCGAGCATCTTAAAACCGTTATGGCAAGACTGGGTAAGCTTTCAGGTGTGCTCAGTGTTGACAGATCAGGTTCGGATATATGAGGTTAATATAAAATGAAAGCAGTAATTCAGAGAGTTTTAAGCGCAGATGTAAAGGTTGACGGTGCCGTAACGGGTGAAATCGGCAAGGGGCTTCTTGTTCTGTTAGGTGTGATGGAGGGTGATACCGAAAAGGATGCCCTTGTTATGGCAGGAAAAATAGCAAAGCTCCGTATTTTTGAAGACAGTGACGAAAAAATGAATCTGTCCGTCCTTGATGTGGGAGGCAGTATTCTCAGCGTGTCGCAGTTTACATTATGTGCCGATGTAAAAAAGGGTAACCGTCCTTCATTTACTCCCTCTGCCGCGCCCGCAGAAGCAAACCGCCTTTATGAAAAATTCAATGAATTTCTTCTTTCGGAAGGTGTAAAGAGTGTCGGAAAGGGAATTTTCGGGGCAGATATGAAGGTAAGTCTTGTAAACGACGGTCCCGTGACTATTATTTTTGACACCGATATATGGAATAAAAAACAGTAAGGTGAATTCTATGCTTGAAATATTCAGTACCGACATCGGAGCGTACAGAACAAATACATATATAGTCAGGGATACTGCCTCAGGACAGACTGCACTTATTGACCCCGGGGTATATGACAGCAGATATGAGGAGTTTCTCAGTGCAAATAATGTGACATCGGTTAAGTATATTCTTCTTACCCACGGGCATTTTGACCATATTACGGGTGTACATCCTCTTAAAGAGAAATACGGCAGTCAGGTGCTTATTCATGAAGAGGATGCAATATGCCTCGAAAATAAGGATATGAGCCTTACCTCTGCAGTAAGCGGATATTTTCAGACTGAGATGAAGGCTGACAGACTTCTCAGAAATAATGATGAAATCTGTCTCGGTGACAATAAAATCACAGTAATGCATACACCGGGGCATACAAAGGGCTCGGTTATATATATTGCCGACGGACATATTTTTTCAGGTGATACACTTTTCAGGTGCTCTATGGGAAGAACAGACCTTCCCGGCGGCAGCACAAGAACACTTTTCAAATCCCTTCGTGCAATAGGTCAGATTGAAGGAGAGTATATGATTTATCCGGGGCACGGAGAGTTTACAACACTTTCATACGAAAAAAGAAACAACAGGTATTTGAGAGCAAATGATACTTCACACAATTAATCACAGCTATAAATATGAATGCGAAAAGGTCTGCAGGATATTTTTTCCTGCGGAAAGGATTCTGTTTGCCTGTGATTCAGATGAAATTCCCGAAGACACAAGGAATATATATACTGAAATTGCCGAAAAAGAGGACAGCTTCTTCTTTTTCTGCAAGGCGGTAATTGATGGTGTTTCCGAAGAATATTCCTTTGAAGCTCCGAAGAAAGGAAACGAAAGCGATTCACAGCTTGAAAGACTTCTGGCAAAGGCAATTTCGTTTGTGCTTCGTAAAATTACGGAAATTGTCCCTCCGTGGGGAATTCTTACGGGGATAAGACCCGCAAAGCTTGTAAGAAGCTATCTCAATACACTCGGAAAGGAAAAGACAAGGGAGCTTTTTAATACTTTTTTTGAAGTAAGCGAGGAAAAAACCGAGCTTGCGCTTACAGTGGCGGAATATGAAAATATCTGTATTGAGCGCTCGGGCAAAAACTCATTTTCATTATATGTCTCAATTCCATTCTGCCCTACAAGATGCTCATACTGCTCGTTTGTTTCCCATTCAATTGACAAGGCTCAGAAGCTGATTCCCGATTATGTAAAAATGCTTACCGAAGAAATAAAGTATACCGCTGAAATTGTAAAGGAGCTTTCGCTTGAGCTTGAAACCGTCTATATCGGCGGCGGTACACCCACATCGTTTTCCGCAGAAAACTTAAAAATAATCACTGACGCGCTTAATACATATTTTCCTATGGATAAGGTGAAGGAATTTACCGTCGAAGCAGGAAGACCCGATACCATTACGGAAGAAAAGCTTATTGTGCTGAAAAATGCAGGTGTTTCCAGAATCAGTATAAATCCCCAGACCTTCAGTGATGATGTGCTTGAAATTATCGGAAGAAAGCATACAGCGAAGGATACTGTAAATAAATTCCTTCTCGCAAGAAGACTCGGCTTTGACAATATCAATACCGACCTTATTGCAGGGCTTCCCGGGGAAACCTATGAGGGCTTTTGTAAAAGCCTTGATAAAGCAATAGAGCTTGACCCCGAAAATATAACCGTGCATACCCTTTCATTAAAGCGATCCGCAAGTATTGTCACGGATGAGGATACTGACAGTGTCTGTAAGGAAACGGAAAAAATGCTTGAATATGCATCACTAAGGCTTTATAAAAGTGGTTATTTCCCTTATTATATGTACAGACAGAGTAAATCCTTAGGTAATCTTGAAAATGTCGGTTGGTGTAAAAAAGATAAGCCATGCCTTTATAATATTTATATGATGGAGGAAATTCACACGGTGCTTGCCGTAGGCGGTGCCGCTGTCACAAGGCTTAAAAGTGAAGCTTCCATTGAAAGAATCTACAATTTCAAATACCCTTATGAATATATTTCCCGTTTTGCTGAGCTTTGCGAAAGAAAAGACGGTATACGGAGATTTTACAACGGGGTATAATGCAAGTCCTATTGACATAAGTATTAAAAAGAGAAAATAATACAGGAGAAATGAAGAATGGCAGAGAGAAAAAAACAATCACTTCTTAACGGTGCCCTTGTTTTGTCAGTTGCAATTATCATCGTCAAGATAACAGGTGTATTTTTTAAGCTTTATGTAACGCAGAAAATCGGTTATACTGCAAGAGGGTATTTTGCAACCGCATATAATATCTACACTCCCATATATTCAATTGCACTTGCAGGTCTTCCCACTGCAGTATCAAAGATGGTTGCCGAAAAGGCTGCCGAAGGACGCTATAATGACATAAAAAGTCTTTTCAGTGTTTCCAAGTGGATTTTTACCATTATGGGTATCATAGGCACACTTGTGATAGTTCTGTGTGCTTATCCCTATTCACTGTCAGTAGGCTCAATAAACGCTCTTCCCGCAGTTCTTACCGTTGCTCCGTCGCTGTTATTCTGCTGTATTATGAGTGGATACAGAGGCTATTATCAGGGACTTCGGAATATGAATCCTTCTGCGATTTCGCAGGTAATTGAAGCTGCCGGCAAGCTTATATTCGGCTTTGTGCTGATGAATGTGGTGCTGGGCTTAGGTGTTGAGTTTGCAGATAAGATTCCCGTGCTTAATAATATTGTTACGGATGCTTCCTCAGGCTATGCGGCTGCAGCCGCAATTTCAGGTGTTACCATAGGCTCGATTATGGCACTTATATATATAGTTGCAAAGCACCGTCTTGATAAGCATACAATATCAAAGGAGCTTTATGAGGCTTCTCCCGAAAGCGAAAGCAAAAAGGCATTGAGAAAGCAGCTTATTGCTCTTGCACTTCCCATTGCTCTGAGCTCCCTTGTTTTCAATCTTACTACCTTTATTGACAGCTGGACTATTCAGAACAGATTACAGTCTGTGCTTGAAAACAATTTTGATGCTGTTGCAAATATGTATCCCGGTATTATAAATGCTACGGGATATATAGCATCACAGGCTTCAGAGTTCAAGTCATATCTTTTCGGGGCATATGATACCGTTCTTGAAATTAAAAATATTATTCCCACATTCACAATTACTCTCGGACTTTCCGCAATCCCTGTGCTCAGTGAAGCATGGATAAAGAAAAATAAGGAAGCCGCAGGGAATGCGATTTCTTCCGTTCTCAGAATAACAATGCTGCTGTCTCTGCCTGCAGGTCTCGGACTTTTTGTTCTTGCAAAGGAAATTCTTATTCTGATCTACGGCAGAAATCTCAATACGGCTCCCGCCATAGAATATATTGCTCCCATTCTTATGGCTTACGGTATTTCAGTATGCTTCTTAGCTCTTGCTCAGCCTGTTACAAATATGCTTCAGGCTGTAAACAGAACCGATGTTCCCATAAAGAGTATGGCAATAGGTGCTATAGTAAAAATAGTTGCAAACTTCGTGCTTGTAAGTATTCCTGCAATCAACATACAGGGTGCAGTTGTCGGATCATTCTTGTGTAATGTTGTTATGGTAGGCTATGGTCTTGCGGTGCTGAAAAAAGAGACAGGAATGAAATATGATCTGAAAACGCTTCTTATAAAGCCCCTTATAAGCTCAGTGCTTTCGGCTGCTGCCGCCTTTGCCGTTAACGGTATACTCAATCACTTTATCGGCAGCTACAGTATAAACAGTGTGCTTACGGGACAGAATATTTCCACAATTATTGCCGTAGGTGCGGCGGTGCTTGTATATGCGGTTGCCCTTCTTCTTACGGGTTCATTGCAAAAAAGTGATATAACTATGCTTCCCAAGGGAGAAAAAATCGCAAAAGTACTTGAAAAATATAGACTTTTAGGGTAAAATAAGATTTACTGTGTAAACATAGTGAAGGCGGTGATAATATGACAGAGGGTTTTGTTTTCAAGGATAAATATACCTGTGAGGACCTTGTGGATATTGTCAGAGTTCTTCGTGCTCCCGGCGGTTGTCCCTGGGATGCAGAGCAGACACACGAAAGCATCCGTAAGGATTTTATTGAAGAAACCTATGAGGTTATTGAAGCTATAAACAAAAAGAACCCCGAAATGCTCAGAGAAGAATTGGGTGATGTTCTTTTACAGGTGGTTTTCCATACACTTATAGAAACAGAAAAGGGCAGCTTTGATTTTTCCGATGTGTGTGATGAAATCTGCAAAAAGCTTATTATCCGCCATCCTCACGTTTTCGGTGATGTAAATGTTTCTTCAACCGAAGAGGTGCTTACAAACTGGGATGCCATAAAAATGAATACCAAGCATCAGAAAACCACTACAGAGGCTATGGAGTCTATCCCCAGAGAATTACCTGCACTTATGCGTGCAAACAAGGTACAGAAAAAGGCTGCCAAGGTCGGCTTTGACTGGGATGACATAAAGGGCGCTCTTGAAAAGGTAAAGGAAGAAACCGCAGAGGTGGAAGAAGCACTTGCATGCGGTGAAAAAGAAAAAATTCAGGATGAATTAGGCGACCTGCTTTTTGCAGTTGTTAATGTTTCAAGATTTTCCCACATTGACCCCGAAGAAGCACTGACGGGTGCTACAGACAAATTTCTCGGAAGATTTTCTTTGGTTGAAAAAATGGCGGCTGAAAAGGGAATTGATATGAAAACAGCCGGCATAGAACAGCTGGATATACTCTGGGAAGAAGCAAAGAAAAAAACAAAGGAACAAATGCTTTAATAAAGCTTTTGAATAAATAAGGAGGAAACTATAATGAATAAGACAGATCTCGTAAATGCTGTTGCAGCTAAGGGCCTTTCCAAGAAGGACGCAGAAGCTGCTGTAAAGGCAGTACTTGACAGCGTAACAGAAGCTCTCAAGAACGGTGAAAAGGTACAGCTTATCGGCTTCGGCACATTCGAAGTTCGTGAAAGAGCAGCAAAGGAAGCTCGTAACCCCAGAACAGGCGAAACCATCAAGGTTGAAGCTACAAAGGTTCCCGCTTTCAAGGCAGGCCAGGCTCTCAAAGATGCCGTTAAATAATTGAACATTATTTAATAAATGAACCGCATCCCTAAAGGATGCGGTTCATTATTTTACTTTATAGGAAATTCCTTCCAATAAAGTAAAAAGATTATATGTCCCGCCTGAGGGAAGTAAACTCCCCTCAGCGATGGACTATACGAAAGCGTTTCGCCGCAGGCGTACGGCGAAGCCGTTTTCTTATATCTTGTTTTCTTCAATATATGCACTCAGCGCCCCGAAAGTTTTTGTCTGTGCGAAGATTTTCGGAGTTATTAAGATGCCGAATTCCTTTTCAATTCCTGCTGCGAGCATTGCAAGATCGAGAGAGCAAAGGCCGAGGTCTGTTGAAAGTACAGCATCGGGAGTTATTTCTTCAGGGTCTGCGTCAACGGATTCGCAGATAAGCTTTTTTAATTTTTCTGACATATATGCCTCCTTTATATTCTGTCCAATATTTCACCAATGGTCATATCGGGATTTTCCGTGCCCAGCTTAAGAGCAGCTGCAGTTCCGCGGTGAAGTGCTTCGATATCTTCACGGCTGACAAATTTTGTTCTGTGCATACATGAAAGCTTAAGACAGCCGCTGTAGGTGTCCTTCATTGCAAATGTGTAAAGCACCATAATATATCTGCCCAGAGAATATCCTTCAAATTCATATTTCCAGCTGCTCATTGAATCTGCTTCAAGAGGAAACCATGAGAACATCATAGTGGATGCACCTGCTGCAGCAGGGTAATTATACATTTTTTGCTGTAATTCACGGTATTCAAGATAAGGATAATCCATATGCATAAATGCCCGGAATTGTACCTCTGACATCTTCTCAAGTGCTTGTCTGAAGGTTATATCCTCCGGCAGGGCTATTCTTTGCGGAAGAGGTGATGCAAGAGTACCTCCTGCACGCTTTTCACGGGGAGTTTTTCTTCTGGGACAAAGCACGATAAAGTAGGTGTCGTTGTGTCTGTTGTTTATTTTTGACACATGAAGACGCATTGCAAGCTGCACAAGACATTCTCCGCTGACACCATTTTCTGTCATAAAGCTGAATATTCTCTGACTGTCCTCATAAGGCAGGGTATACTTAGTAAGCTCAGCCTTATCGTGAATGGGGTCAAAAAGGGAAGGGGCTTTTATATTTGGATTTTTTCTCTTTATTCTTTCCCGTTCAAGGAATTTTGGTCCTTCAACACCTAAATAAAGAGGTTCTCCGTCCTTTTCCATTATTTCCCTGTATGATTTTTCTTCCCGCTTGAGATTTTCGGGCTCGGAAACGAACGCCAGCTCCTTCTGAATGATCTCTTCATAGCTTCCGAGAGGCTTCGGCATTTTTGTGCCGTTTTGCAGACTGTCATATACTGCAAATAAATCTGCAAAGAATGTAAAAACAGCCGCATTATCCATAACAAGATGATGAACATTCAGGTATACACCGCAGCGGTTGTCATGGGTACGGAAGAATTTAATTCTGAAGGTCTCGTTTCTTAGTATTCTTACAGGTTTTCTTGCATCATCTGTAAGCGTGTCAATTCGCTCTTTTTCGGTGCTGAAATTAAGCACAGGTATTTTTGAAACCCGGTATGAAGGGATAAAATACTGCCTGAGTCTGCCGTTTTTTCTGAAAAAGCGAAGTCGCAGGCAGTCATTTCTTTCAATTTCAATATTGACAGCCTTAGTCATAATACTGAAATCTATATCCTTATCGACAATTATTGATTCGGGAATCTGTGTGACCTGCTTATGAAAAAAGCTGTATTTCAGCATAAACTGAATCATTTCCTGTGGAGGAATTAATTCATAAGAGATCTCCGGGATTATTTTCATATTATGATCCTTTCCTGATTTTTGCATCATATCTTTTGATTTTACCTGTTTCTGTTTTTTCAAAGGGAGTATTTCTTATACGCAATTCAGAAATAATATGCGAGGGCAATGCATTTTCATTTATTTTGTCGACGGCTTTTCCGATATGAGCTTCAATGTCTGTGATTCCGTTGGCTTGGGCATACAAATAATCCGGGAATATCTCAGCAATCAGTCTGTTTCCGTCTCCTGATACCAGAACCTCATTGACGGCTCCGAAGCATACAAATTTCTTTTCGATTTCCTCGGGAGAAACATTCTCACCGTTAGAAAGTATTATAAGGTTTTTGGCTCTGCCTGTAATAAAAAGCTGATTGTCTTCCGTTACATAGCCTATATCTCCTGTCTTAAGCCAGCCGTCTGCTGTAAATGCTTCTTGTGATGCTTCGGGCATTTTGTAGTATCCCATCATCACTGTAGGGGTATTTATCTGTATCTCACCGTTTTTTATTCTGACCTCACACAAGTCGATTATTCTGCCGACCGATTCTTCACTTGCTGTAGCATCCGGCACGGAAATCCGACATCCTGCTTCTGTCATACCGTAGCCCTGGCGGAGAAAGATACCGTAACGGCTGTATTCTTTAACTAATTCGGGATTGAGATAAGCACCGCCTGAAATCAGCCATTTTATATTTTTTCCGTAAATTTCTTCTGCTGCCTGCCTTGGCGTAAAATCGGGATTTCTTTTAAGGCACAGCTTGATTTTCCCCAGAAGTGACTGAGCAATCATAGGAACAACTCTCATAACATCAGGCTGAAACAGCTTCAGATTTTCGGTGAGATTTTTTAAATCACCGTTAAGACATACTGTCAGACCGTCCTTCAGATTTTTTAAAAAATCTCCCGAAAAACAGAATGTATGATACATAGGCAGCACAGAAAGGGCAACCGATCCTGCCGTAAAAACCTCGGGACAATATTCACGGTACATAATATTACCGACTAACGCATTCATTGAAAGCATAACACCTTTACGTACTCCCGTTGTGCCTGATGTGAAAATAATAACGGCACACTGATTTTTATCTTCCTTAAAATCGGACAGCTGTGCAAATTCAGAATCCGCGCTGAAGCATCTGTAAATGCTTTCTGCTTCAGAAAAGCTGCAGATTCTGTTAAGGGTGGGACATATTTTAACAAGATTTTTTGCTTTATCTGCAAAATCCTCCTCATACATAAGCATTTCTATATCCGCCGTATCAAAAAGCTCTTTTGCATCCTCAATTGAAATTTCCGGAGGAAAGGGAACGAGTATGTTATTACTGCAAAGCACACCTGAAGAAAAAACAAGATATTCATAAGAGGTTTTTCCTATAACGGCAATATTTTTCCGGCTCCCGGTAATTTTTCTTATCATACGGCTTACTGCAAGACTGTGCTCTTTTATCTGAATGAAGCTTCTCTCGTTTATTCTTCCGTCAGCAAGGTATTTTATAAAAGCCGAATGCCCGTATTCAACTGCACCTGCTTCCAGCAGTTCTTTTACGGAAGGAATATTTTTATCAATCATGTAACACCTCATAGTGAATATAATAATATTATTATATAGAATAATGCAAAAAGGTTATTGCAGTGATATTTTTTGGTTAGTTATTTGTTAATAGCTCGTCTGAGGCTTATGAACAAAAAAACCGGAATTCTTTGCGAATTCCGGTTTTGTCTTTTATTCACTTCTGAGAGCTTCAACGGGGTCTTTCTTTGCTGCTATGGATGAGGGGATAAGACCTGCAACAAAGGTAAGTGTTACGCTGATTGCCACAAGAGAAATTGCTGCAACAACGGGAAGCTGTGCCGCCGCACCTGTATGTGTCAGGTACTTAAGCATAAGGTTTATCGGTATTTCGAGCAGCAGTGTCGTCAGAATACCGAAGACACCGGCTCCTAAACCGATGGTTACCGTTTCTGCGTTGAATACTCGTGAAATGTCACCTTTTGATGCACCGATTGAACGGAGAATACCGATTTCCTTGGTTCTTTCAAGAACAGAGATATAGGTGATAATACCGATCATAATAGATGATACAACAAGTGAGATAGCAACGAAGCATACAAGAACAACAGTAACGATGTTAAGAACACTTGTGATTGTGCTCATAAGCATACCGATGATATCTGTAAGTGTAACGGTATATCCGAGATGTCCCTGTTCAACCATCTTTTCATTGTAGTAGGTTGTCATAGCATTTATCTCATCCTTAGCCTCAAATGACTTGGGATAGAGGTAAATTGAAGAGGGAGCTTCAACTGTGGAATAGCCTATAGCCGCATAGGTTTTTTCAGGTGAGCACTGAGCATTAAGTGTATCAATATAAGCCTGCTTGAATGCCAGTACCTGCTCATCCGAAAGGAAGCCCTCCATAAGCTTTTTCTTAAGATCAGACATATCGCTGAAATCAATAAGGTCAGCTATATCAAGATTAAGAATGTCTATCTGAGAAAGGTCAATACCTTCCATAAGACTCATAAAGGGAGTAAGGTCGAGGTACTTGAAGTCAATGATGGAAAGGTCGATATCTGCAAGAGAGAAATCGTTAACGGTAAGATCTGAAAATTCAAGACCTGTAAGAACGTCTTTGTCGGGCTGTGCAAGCTGCTCCTTGACGATTTCTGAATTGAGAGTAGCTTCAAGAGCATAGTCCATAAGGTCTGTTCTGTAACCGATGCTGCCCATGCCTGTTGACATAATGTTGTTGGGGTCAGGTCTTAAAATACCTACAATGCTTATCTGTAAGCCCTGTTCAATGAGCTGCTTTACATAATAGATGTTGGAGCTCTGATCGTTCCAGAGGCCTGTTTCCTTATCCTTTACGAAGTACTGATGGTTAAGAACAAGTCTGAATTTCATATTGAGAATATCATCATATGTGTACTGATCAACGATTGTGGTATCCATTTCGCCGCCTGCAGCCATCATATTGACCATATCTTCCATAAACTTGCTCTGATCCTTAAGACCTAAAGCGTACATAACCATTTCGTTGATTTCATTGTTTTTGTCAACGATAAGAACTACTTCATTATAAGCTTCGGGAAGTCTGCCTGTTACAAGCTCATACTGCTGAGAAAGAAGGTCATTGTCACCGATAAGCTCAACCCAGGAGTTTGTCATAGAAGAAGAAAACATATTGGTCATTGAGCTGGTCATTGTTGCCATTGCGCCTGTCTGCTGTGTGTTGCCCATAAGTGTGTTGAGCATTGCATTGGGGTTAACCTGAACAACACCCTCTGATGTATCCTCTTTGTAGATGTTAAGAGGAGTCTCATACTTATACTGAATATCGTTGCAAAGCTCATCGAATTTTTCACGGTTGTCTTCAATATACTGTCTGTATGATTTAAGGTTGTTGGCTGTGGACTGAGAAATGAAGGTGTTGACCATTTCAGTAAAGGTTGAGTTAACATAAATCTGATCAAGGTCATGGTCGGTCTCAAGCATTGTCGAGCCTAAGTCCATAAGGGCACCCATAACATTGTTCATATCAATTGCTTCCTTTTCAACGGAAACAGGCATTGCAAGAAGCAGGTCATTCTGCATTTTATCAATGTAATTTTCGATACCCGTTGAGAGAGCAAGAACAAGTGAAATACCTATGATACCGATACTGCCTGCAAATGCAGTAAGGAATGTACGGCCTTTCTTTGTAACAAGGTTACGCAGTGAAAGGGAGAATGCGGTTGCAAAGGACATTGAAGGCTTTTTACCTTTCTTTTCCTCTTCCTCGCGCTTTATCTTTTCCTCTTCTTTATCCTTTTCGGTGGGATAATAGGGGTTGGTATCGTTTGTTACATTACCGTCAAGACAGCTGATGATTCTTGTTGCATACTCATTAGCAAGGTCAGGGTTATGGGTAACCATAATAATCAGCTTATCCTTCGCGATTTCCTTGAGGATTTCCATAATCTGAACACTTGTTTCAGTATCAAGCGCACCTGTAGGCTCGTCGGCAAGAAGAATATCGGGATTATTTATAAGAGCACGGGCGATGGCAACTCTCTGCATCTGACCGCCGGACATCTGGCTGGGCTTTTTGTATATCTGCTCACCGAGACCAACCTGCTCAAGAGCCTTGATAGCTCTTTCTTTTCTTTCCTTTTTTGAAACACCTGAAAGTGTAAGTGCAAGCTCTACGTTTGCAAGAACTGTCTGGTGAGGAATAAGGTTGTAGCTCTGGAAAACGAAGCCTATTGAGTGGTTTCTGTAGGTATCCCAGTCGCCGTCGGTGAAATCCTTTGTGGATTTGCCGTTGATTACAAGGTCGCCCGAGGTGTATCTGTCAAGACCGCCTATGATGTTGAGCATTGTTGTCTTACCGCAGCCTGAGGGACCGAGGATTGCAACAAATTCATTTTCTCTGAAGTTTATGTCAACACCTTTGAGGGCTCTTACCGTTGTATCGCCTGCAACGTAGTCTTTTACTATTTTATTCAGTACAAGCATAAATTATCCTCCCTTATTTCTTTCTTGATGCTTCCTTGAGCACCTTTGCATACTGTTTCTGCATTTTTATATCGTTCTTTTCAGCTTTTTTGATTGCTTTTGCCTGGCGTTTTACGAGCTTCTGAGCTTCTTTTTCGGTAGTCTTTTCGTCAGCAAAGCTTACTACGGGTTTTATATATTCGGGATTTACCGGAGGTGCCTTTGCTTCAGCCTTTTTCAGCTTTTCTTCCTTTTTCTTCTGCTCGGCCTTTGCCTTTGCAAGGGCTTTTTCTTCAGTTGTAAGAGGCTTCGGAGCATCTGCCGACGTACCGCCTGCCTTTACAAGTCTGTCGTATTCTTCCTTGCGGCGCTTATATTCCTTCTTCTGATTTCTCTTGAGCTTGTAGTTGTCAAGCTTGCCCGAAACGGAAAGAACATAGTATATGAGAGCTGCAACAGCAGCAATGCCTAAAACTATAAGGACTTTTGCATATGTGGGAAGCTCAAATTTTTCTTCGTAGATAATCGTGGGAATAACTTCATCTTCAACGGGAAGCTCGGCAATGGGAGAATCACTGAAAAGGATGTCACACAGCCATTCGAGTGTTTCGTCGGGAGTCATATTTTTAAGCTTTTCACCGATATTGCCTGCATACATTGCAAACATGTCAACCTCACCGGGTTCTGAGCTGCCGCCCATATCACCCATAAGGCCTGAAAGCAGGTCACTGTTTTCGGGACTTGAAAGGACGCTTACAAGGGCTCTTAAGATTGTGATGAGCACTGCGCTTGAATCAGCCTGAATGTAAGTATACTGAGCAGGAGCACCGTTTACGGTTCTCTTACTTGTAAGTGTCTGTGCCGTACCGAGAGAGCCGATGACTGCAAGGTCAAGCTCGGGAAGTGCAATTCCGAGGTCCGCTGATGATGTAAGGTCCTTTACCAGAGTGTTGAGGTCGGGCATAGCCATACTTCCTGTAAGCTCAGTAAGAATACTGCCGAGACCTGCAGTCTGGAACATATAGTCAAGGGGATAGAGAAGATTTGTTATTGTATTGCTGAGAAGTCCGCTGTTGAAGAAGTAAACAATATTGGGAAGGATTGTGCACAGCTTCTTTACGGGGGACTTGCATACTTCGTCAAGAAGTGAGAATATAGGGTCAAGTATTCCTGTTATAACGCCTGTTGTACCTGCACCCTTTGAATATTCACTGTAGGAAAGTATTGTTGCATCACTGCAGCCGAGAGCTTCAAGCAGGGGGATAATTGCAGTGTTGTATCCGTTTGCACCGGGTACTGTAAGTGCGTCAAGGAAGGTTACGCTTTCACCTGCAAGAAGGCAGGAAAGCACGGGTACCATAGGTGACATAACCTTTACCATAGCAGCCTTGAACTTTTCTGCGTCTCCGTCATTAAATCCCCAATAGATGTTTGCGGGGTTGACGTTTTCCCAGGATGAATATCTTCTTAATGTGTTTGCTGCACCGGGATAAGAGGATGATATGGCAGCGGCAACACCTGAAGGAGTCATATCAAGACCTATCATACCTAAAAGTCCTGCAGTTTCTTCACCGCCTAAGAGTGAGAAAATGCCGACTACGAGCTGTGAAAGAAGTGAGTTTGAATAAATTGTTTTTCTGAGGGTCTGTTCAATATCACCCTCGGGATCCTCTTCACGGACAAAATCAGTGAGAAGGGGGTCAACCTTTTCAAGGATTCTTGCATAGTCTGCAGCACCGAGGTTGGGTGTGTAGGTAACCTGTGTCTGTGTAGCCTGAGGATATACCCACTCAACATTGTTTTCGGGAGCAGATGTTATACTGAAAAGTCTGACGATTGAAGCAATGATTTCATCGTTTGACTTTGAAAGCAGGGGATTGAGCATTTCGGTGAGCGAAGCATTTTCACTTCCGAGCATAGAAGCAAGGCTGTCCTTATTGAGCTTTACGGTATCAAGAAGGAAGTTCATCAGGGTGATGAATGATGCACCGTCATCCACCGAAAGCTGACCGTCAGCGGTTTCTGTTACGCATGAAGCAAATTTTTTGAGATCAAGCTCGGGCAGCTTAAGCTGTACACCTGTGCCTGCCATTGAGCTGAGATCCATATCACTCAGCATTGCACTGATATCAAGGCTCTCTTCCATATTTTCAACACCGCTTATCATGTCGGTGATTCCGGGGATTGTGATTACACCTGCAATCTTTACCGAAAGGGGCTCAAGCAGTGCTGTGATTGACTGTGAAAGCTTACCCGAATCGAAGTAATATGCGATTTTGGGGAGTGTGTAAATCATTCCGTTTACGGGATCACTGAGAAGCTTGTCAATGGATGCAAAAAGCATATTGATGATATTTCTGATAATGTTCTGATGATTTTCCGCTGCGGAATATCTGAAATCGTCGGAGCTCATAATTGAGGGACAGTCAAAGGTCTGAAGCAGGGGAATGATGGCAGTGGAGTAGCCGTCATCACCTTTTATGGAAATCAGGTCATTTATTTTGAGCGAGCCTGAGCATAATATAACATTAAGCAATGCGTTGAAGGGCATAAATACCGCAATCATTGCATTGGTAAACTCTTCCTTGGATGTGATGCCCCACTGAAAGCTTTTTGAAGCTTCAATAACTGCATTAAGGTCTGCGCAGGACGCTACAGTCTGTGAAATTTCGGGGAAGGCTGCAAAATTTCTTGAAAGAGCTTTAGGCTCAAGATTTATGCCGACCATAGAAAGGGAGCTTGCATTTTCTCCGAGGGCAGAATAAATTGAAGACATAAGACCGTTTACGGTAGCATCCGAATAAAGCATTGTATATACGGATGTTTTTATGTCACCTGTTCCCGGCATTGATTTCATAAGTGTACCTGCAAGCTTACTGAGCTTGGGGACAACAGCCTTTGTCTGCTCGGCAGTGATACCTGCAGGATAAGATACCGCTGCAGATGTCACCGACAGTACAGGTGAAAAAATAAGTATCAGTGAGATGATAAAAGAAATAATTTTAGTTGAGCGTTTCAGATGAATCTCCTGCCTTCCGGTAAAAAATCAGAATATTGAAAAATCGTTGTATCAGTTTTTGCTTTTTGCTGACAGCACTGCATTGTTTCTGATAATGCATATTGCCGATTCCACAACAGTATCCCTGATTTCCTCTATGGGATAGGGCTTACACTGTGTAATTGCATCGGCACATACCGAGCCTGTCATATCGATTACAATAAAAATTGTCTTGTGGGCAAGCTCGGGTGTATAGCCGAAGCCTGTCATATATTCCATAAAGCGTTCATAAAAAATCTGAATTTCCTTATCGTGAATCTCAGGCAGATTCTTTATGCATGAGGATAAATTCTTTGTGACAACCGGAAGAATTTCACGGTTGTCTATAAGAAAATCTATGAAGCAGTTAAGAAAGCTTCTGAGCATTTCATAAAAATCTTTTTCCTTTACGATATCCGGGGAAAAGGTATTTTTTATGACGGTCTTTATGGATTCGGTGCTTTTATAGATAATAATCTGTTCAAGCAAATCGTTTTTATCCTTGAAATAAAGATAAAAAGTTCCCCTGGCAATACCTGCAGCCTTTACGATATCATCAATAGCAGTGGAGTTGACAGAAGAATTTTTAAAAAGAGAAAAAGCAGTATCAATAATTTTCATTTTCTTTTCAAGCTTTCTTGTTGATGATTCCATACTTTTCCTCCTTTGCCATAAATATTTTATACCGTTTCTTTTAATCAGTCTTAAAAAATGACACCTTGTCATTTTTCAGCCATTATAGAATAGCAAAAAAATGACAAAGTGTCAATCATGTAATTATATATATTATAATATTTACAATTAATTAATAATTAGTTGTAGGATATTACAAAATCAACAAAAATACATAAAGAGGATTGTTTATATTGTATATCACTTATCTGTGTGTACATCCACCTGAGGGAAGGGTATGACAATGTTTTCTTTATCAAAAGCAAGCTTTACATCTCTGATAAGATCAAAATAAACCGTCCAGTAATCGTCCGCCTTACACCACGCTCTTACGGTATATTCAAGTGCGCAATCCTTGTGTGCGGAAAGTCTGGCAAAGGGCTCGGGGTCCTTAAGCACAAGTTCATGGGCACGGCAGACACCGAGAAGCACATTTTCGACCTTGTTGATATCCTCACTGTAGGAAGCGTTGAAGGTAAGATCAACACGGCGGTCCTTCATTGCGGTTACATTGGTAAGAGTTGAATTTGAAATATTGCCGTTGGGAACGATAATTCTTTTGTTATCATTTGTTGTGATTTTTGTATGGAAAATGCCGATATCCTCAACGGTTCCCGAAATGTCGGGAGTGGTGATATAATCGCCGACACTGAAGGGCTTGAAAACAAGGAGAATGAAGCCGCCTGCAATATTTGACAGTGAGCCCTGAAGTGCAAGACCTACGGCAAGACCGCATGAGCCGATAACCGCAATCATAGAGGACATAGGCACACCGATTACGGAGAGGGCGGTGATTCCGATTATAATTTTGAGACATATGTTTACAAGACTCTGGGCAAAGCCTTTTGTGGAAGCATCAAGACGGTTCATTGTTTTTGCATTGAAGGTTTTTTTTGTTATAAGCTTTGCAAGCTTGAAGCCTGCAATAATAATAATGAGGGCAAGAATAAGCTTTCCGCCGTAGGTTACGGCAAATTCTTCAAGAAGATGAATGAGATTTTTAAGATACTCATCTGTTTCCGATATGCTTGTGGGGATTTTTGTAAGCTCAGATAAATTTTCCTCTATACCCTGTACAAATTCATTTGTAGTGGCAGGGTCAATCTGAAGATTAAGCATTTTGTCAACTTCTTTCATTTTAATATAGGAATCATTTTACTACACAAAAAAACATTTTTCAACCTTTTTTGATATGTGCGCTCAGTTTTATAAGGGCAGGGACATTTGTAAATACCATAAAGGCATTGAACACATCAGTGAGATTCCATATGAAGTCAGACGAAATACAGGCACCGACAAAAACAAAAATCAGGGATGACAATGTATAAATTCCGCTGCTTTTTTCACCGAAAAGGTATATACAGGAGGTTTTTCCGAAGGAGCTCCAGCCGATAATTGATGCAAATGCAAAAAGCAGAATTGAAACCGCAATAAAAGCGGACGCACCCCTTGTGCCGAGAACATCCGAAAAGGCAAGGCTTACGGCTTCAGACCCCGAAAGTAGCTTTAAGTCTTCACAGGGGTTTCTGTAAAGCACACATATAACCGCAATTGCCGTAAGTGACAGCATCAGAAAGGTGTCAATAAATACACCTGCAATACCCATAGTCCCCTGATAATGAGGTGTGGGCGCATCGCTTAATGAGTGGGCAGCAGAGGTGGAACCCATGCCTGCTTCATTGGTGAAAAGTCCCCTCTTTATTCCTTGCGCAACAGCGGTTTTTACACTTATGCCGAATGTTGCCCCGAGGAAAGCACCGGGGGAAAAGGCACATCTGAATATAAGCAGAAAAGCGTTTCCCAGCATATCAATATTTTTAATGATAACAGAAATACTGACCAGGACATAAAGCACTGTCATAAGAGGTATTGCTTTTGCTGATAATGAGGTCAGTTTTTTTGTGTCAAGACGGAGAAAAATAAGAGAAAACAGTGTGAGAAAAACAGCGGATACCGCAACGGGCAGACCGAAGGCCTCTTTCAGAGCATAGCTTACGGAATTTGACTGTACTCCAACTCCCGTAAAGCCCAGAGCGGCAGTTGAAAACAGACAGAAGGCTCCCGAAAGAAGCTTTCCTGTTTTACCGGAAAATGCCTCTTTTATGTAATAAGGCGCTCCGCCGTCGGTGTGTCCGTCGGGGTGTTTAACTTTTGTTTTCTGACTCAGAACAGCCTCCGAATAGGATGTTGCCATACCGAAAAATGCAGCTGTCCACATCCAGAAAACAGCACCCGGTCCGCCCGTGACTATTGCAGAGCCTGCTCCTGCAATATTGCCTGTGCCAAGCTGTGCTCCGAGGGATGCGGCAAGGGCGGCAAAAGGACTTATACCGTCTGATTTTTCCTTTGAAAAAATACCTGACAGTGTGTTTTTTAATCCGTCCTTAAGGTATCTGAGCTGTACAAGGTCAAGCCTGAATGTAAGAAAAATTCCCGTTAGCATAAGTGTCACGGGAAGAAGAATATCAGTCAGAAAAGCCATAAAAAAACCTCCTCGGAGCAGTTTATGTCCGAGAAGGCTTATTTATGAAAATCAGCCGATAACAGTAAGCTTGTCTGTAGTGATCTGCTTGTCGTCAGCATTTCCTTTGTTGTATGTGCCTTCAATAAGAATATATTTGCCGATTGCAGGCACGGTGTCTGCTTTTGTGAAATGCATTGTCCAGCTTTCGTTGTAATAAGGGTGCTGGATTGTGTTTTCGGAAAGAGCTCTGCCGAAAAGTCTTATCTTTTTATCTGCAAATTTTTCGGGGAACTGAAGCATATTTATAACTTCAACTCTTACAAGAGTGGGGCTCATTGTTGTCATATCAAGGTCAAAGCCTGCATTGGCGAATTCTTCCTTTACTTCAAGTGTAACATCCTTGAGCCAGTAGCCGTCAAGGGCTGCTTTGTCGGAAGCCATTGTGCCGCTGACAGTGATATAAGAGCCGGGCTCGGGAGCCTTTGTGCCTTCGGGAAGAACAAATTCCCACTGATAGTCACAGCACTTTGTGTTATCTGCATAACCCCATACATAGTAACGTGTAACATCGCTGTATGCATCGTATATAGTACCGAAGGTGCCGTCCTTTGTAAGCTTTTTGCCTTCATATGACTTACCGTTGTCATTGTAGAAAAGATCAACATAAGCAGCATATTCCATCTGGTCAAACTTTTCTTTCATGCCAGTATCCAGCTCTCCGTCAGACAAAAGAGCATCGGCTGTGGGATTTGTAACCCCTGTATCATCAGAGGTGTTTTCGGAGGGATTGAGTGTTTCCTCTGTGTTGTTACCGCCGCAGGCAGCAAGTGAGAATACGAGTACAAGGCAAAGGGTGAGTGAAATCAGTTTTTTCATAATTATTTTCCTTTCCTGCCGATTAAGGCAAATATGATAAATACTACTATGTCAATTGCAACAATTGTTGAGCCTACGGGAGTAGACCAGAGTATTGAAACGATAATACCCGAAAGCGAGCATACCACTGATACAACGGCTGAGCATATTACAACCTTTCTGAAGCTTCTGAAAACTCTCATTGCCGAAAGTGCGGGGAATATTACGAGAGCTGAAATAAGAAGTGAACCTACAAGATTCATTGCAAGAACTATTATAATTGCCGTAATGACAGCAATAAGAAGATTGTAAACGGAAGCCTTTGTGCCTGTTGCCGTGGTGAAGGTTTCGTCAAATGTAACCGCAAATATCCTGTTATAGAAGAAAACAAATACAAGAATAACCACAACGGACATTACCACGCAAAGAGCAACATCAAAGTCGGAAAGAGTAAGAATTGAGGTTGAACCGAAAAGCGTGGTACAGACATCTCCGCTTACATTTCCCGAGGATGAGAAAACATTCAGAAGAAGATATCCGATACCTAACGATGCCACCGACAGCATTGCAAGTGATGCATCACCCTTGATTTTTGCATTCTGTCCTGTAGCAAGAAGCACAACAGCCGCAATAATTGTTACGGGAAGAACAAGTATCATTTCATTTGTAAGTCCGACGATGCCTGCCACTGCCATAGCACCGAATGCCACGTGAGAAAGACCGTCACCTATAAATGAAAATCTTTTAAGAACAAGTGTTACGCCTAAAAGGGAAGAACACAGGGCAATAAGTACACCTACAATAAGAGCCTTCTGTACAAAGCCGTACTGCATATACTGTGTCAGCTGAGTGAACATATCCATTATTCATTACCTCCCTTTATATCCGTAAAGGATTTTCCGATATCCGAGGTAATATAATCCTCTTTTTTGCCGAAGAAAAGGGGAGTATGGCTTACATGAAGAATATGTGAAGCATATTTTACGGCAGCGGAAATATCGTGGGAAACCATAATCACCGTGATGCCGTCTTTTTTGTTGAGCTCGGCAATAAGCTCGTACATTTCTTTTGTTACCTTGGGGTCAAGACCTGCAACGGGTTCATCGAGAAGAAGCATTTTGCCTGTTGCACACAAAGCGCGTGCAAGAAGAACTCTTTGCTGCTGACCGCCCGAAAGCTCTCTGTAACAGCGGTTCTGTAATCCGAGAACATTCATTCTTTTCATTTGTATTTTTGCTTCTTCCTTAAGAGCCTTTGAGTAAAAGGGTCTGAAGCCGCATTTGTTGAGCAGTCCCGAATAAACAATTTCCTTTACTGAAGCGGGAAAATCCTTTTGTACAAGGGTCTGCTGGGGAAGATATCCTATTTCGGTGGATTTCAGTCCGTCACCTGTGGTGATTTCGCCTGACATGGGAGTTTTTAATCCCAAAAGTGCCTTTATCAGAGTACTTTTTCCGGCACCGTTTTCTCCCACTATGCACAGATAATCACCGGCATTTATCTCAAAGCTGAGGTTTTCCGTAACTGCCTTTCCGTCATAGCCGAGAGACACATTATTACATTTTAACTGAGCCATTTTGTATTCCTTTCTTATGAAAGAGCTTTTTCGAGTGTTTTCAGATTTTCTTCCATAATTTCAATGTATGAAAAATCCGTTTTATCCTTTGTTACGGACTGCATAGCATTCATTGTAAGTATTTCGCAGCTTTTGTTTTTTGTACTTTCATTTACGGTACGTGCCACAGAGCCGTCGCCTGTTTCCGTTATAAGAATACAGGATATACCGAGTTCATCGGTTTTATCCGCAAGATGCTTTACGGTTTCAAAGCTTGCCTCGCTTTCGGCAGAGCAGCCTGAGAAAGCAGCATGGTAATTGAGATTGTAATCCTTTATAAGATAGATAAAGGGGAAACGGTCAGCAAAGATAACCGTATCCTTTGACAGTCCTGATAAGACGTCTGCAAAATTTTTGTCAAGTTCGGTAAGCTTTTCTGTATAAGCTCTGCAATTTTCTTCGTAAATTGCTTTATTTGCACTGTCCTTTTCACATAAAGCCTTTGTTATTTCGTCTGTAAGTATAACTGCATTTTTAAGAGAAAGCCAGATATGTTCATCGTGGGTGTGGTTATGTTCTTCACCTTCATCGTGGTGATGCTCATCTTCGCCTATGGCTTCAACACAATAAAGCTTGTCTTCACTGATAAGCGACATAAGGTCAATTATCTTTGTGTCGGTGTCACCGGATGTGCTGAGTACATCATCTACCCAGCTGTCACTTGTGCCGCCCGTAAAAATAAAAATATCGGCAGATGTGATTGTTATAATATCTGCAGCTGTAGGCTGATATGAATGAAGGTCTGTTCCCGAATCAAGAAGCAGGGTGATTTCTGCAGTGTCTGAGTCACCGATAATATTTCTTACCCAGTCATAATAAGGGAAAACCGTGCAGACGATATTGAGCTTGTCTGCTTCTGTTTTGTTTTCACCGCATGCCGAAAAAAGGCACAATGCCATAATAAGTACAAGTGTAACTGCTGTTAATTTTTTTATCATTTTTATATTCCTTTCCTTAATCTCTTAATTTGCAATCCTTGCAGAAGCCGAAAAGCGTGGTGCTGTCGGGTGCCACTGCAAATTCACTTTCTCCGAGAATATTTTTTATGAGCTGCTCACTTAATTCGTGTCCCATATGAAGCAGCTTTCCGCATTCCGTACATTTAAGGTGCAGATGGTGATGGCATTCTTCGCTGCCCGCTATCTGATACAGAAACTGCCTTGAGTTTCCTTTGACAAATCTTTTTACCGTGCCCTTATCGACAAGCTGCCCTATGAGTCTGTAAACCGTGCTTTTGCCGGGGGCTGAATCCGAAATTTTTTCCATTTCTGCAGTAAGCTCTTCTACCGAAAACTGCTTTTCGGGGCGGCTTTTCAGAAACTCAAGAAGCATTTCCTTCTGATGTGTATTATATGTAGCCAATTAATTCACTCCAAATTGAGAATTACTCTCAATTTATTATACACGCTTTTTTTATTATGTCAAGGCATAATGTTTTATATATCAATTGAAATGTACTTTTTATTATGCTAAAATATATATTATTTTTTAACGGAGAAGTCTATGAACAATATTGAAATTCTTGCTCCTGCAGGCGGAAAAGAACAGCTTATAGCCGCGGTAAGAAGCGGCGCTGATGCGGTGTACTTCGGTGCATCATCATTCAATGCAAGGCGCAATGCCGAAAATTTTACCGATGAGGATTTTATCGGCTCGGTAAGATATTGCCGTGAAAGAGGAGTAAAGGTTTATATTACCCTTAATACTATATACAAGGACAGCGAAAAGAAAGAGTTTGTAAAGACTCTCGGTCTTATAGCAAAAAGCGGTGCCGATGCTGTTATAGTACAGGATATGGGTGCTGTGGCATTGGTAAAGGAATGCTGTCCCGGTCTGCCCTTACACGCTTCGACACAAATGGCGGTACATAATAAGGCAGGTGCATTGTATCTTTGCAGTCTCGGTTTTTCAAGAATAGTGCTTGCAAGAGAGCTGAGCATAAAAGAAGTAAAGGACATAAGCTCTTCGGTTGATGCCGAGATTGAGGTTTTTGTTCACGGTGCGCATTGTATGAGTGCTTCGGGAATGTGTTATATGAGCAGTATTCTCGGTGCAAGAAGCGGTAACCGCGGATTATGTGCCCAGCCCTGCAGACTTAATTTTAAGAACGGTAGAAGGGAATATGCTCTGTCTCTTAAGGATATGTGTCTTGTATCTCTTACGGATGAGCTTATTGAAGCAGGGGTCACATCCTTCAAAATTGAAGGCAGAATGAAGCGGCCCGAATATGTTTGTGCTGCCGTCACTGCCTACAAAAAGGCTGTTTCGGGTGAAAAAGCCGATACGGCACTTCTGCAAAGCGTTTTTTCAAGAAGCGGCTTTACCGACGGCTATGCACGGGGCAAAAGAGATATTTCAATGTTCGGCTACAGAACAAAAGAGGATGTGCTGTCTGCGGCGGATGTGCTGTCTCCCATAGCAAATACCTACAGAAACGAAAATCCCCTTGTAGAAATTTCAATGAATTTTACCGTCAGGTCTGATGAAAAATGCGTTCTTACAATATCTGACGGAAAAAATACCGTTACGGTATACGGTGAAATCCCCGAAAAAGCAATAAAAGCCCCTCTTAACAATGAAAGTGCCGTAAAATCTCTTTCAAAGCTGGGCTCTACCTTTTATTATGCTGAAAAAATAGGTTGTGATATTGAAGACGGTCTGATGCTTCGTGCCTCAGATATAAATGCAATAAGACGAAAAGCCTGCGATGAGCTTACTGCCGTAAGAGGTAATGCTGAAGGTGTTGCTTTTTCGGAGCCTGAATCCGTTATTGTATCACGAAGTGTCTGCAGTAATCCGGGACTTCGCCTGATGTTCAGAAAAGCCTCACAGATTCCGGAGGATACGGAATGTGAAATGATAATTCTTCCCGTCAAAGAAATCATAAACGATATGACACTTACCCAAAAATACAAGGGAATGCTGTGTGCACGTCTTCCTGCACTTATATATCCCGGGGATGAGAAAAGGTTTTATGAAGCCTTGACAGGGCTTAGCTCGGCAGGTGTAAAATATGCATACTGTGATAATATCGGTGCCGTAAAAATTGCACTTGACTGCGGTATGAAGATTGTCGGCGGTGCACTTCTTAATGTCCTTAATTCGGATGCTGTTTCTATGTACAACAGCATCGGTGTTACGGATGTTACCCTTTCTTCCGAAATGTCTTTTGAGGAAATGAAGAATATTACCTCCCGCGGAAAAACCGGTATGACAGCATACGGTTTTATGCCTCTTATGCATTTCCGCTGCTGCCCCCTTCAGGGTGAAAACGGCTGCGGTGAATGTAAGGGACACGGTGTGCTTACCGACAGAATGGATAAAAAGTTTACCGTAATCTGTGAAAACAGAAGGTATTCCGTTCTTTATAATACTGTTCCCTTATATGTGGGAGATAAGAATATGCCCGGTGTGTCTTATATTATTCTTGATTTTACACGTGAATCGGCAGATGATGTAAGAAAGATTATTTATCACTACAAAAATAAAAAAGCCCTGCCCTGTCAGAAGACAGCAGGACTTTATGAAAGAGAGCTTCTTTAATTACTCATTTGTATAATCCTTATACCATACGGGGAGTGCGGAAAAAGTTTTTTGTTTGTAGCTTTCGGGATCTGTGAATGTAAGAGAATGCGAAAATAATGCAATATAAGGAATATTATCCGAGGCTCCGTATTTCCCGTCTCCGTATACGGGATGCTTACGGGATGAAAACTGTACTCTTATCTGGTGTGTTCTTCCTGTGTGAAGCTTTATTCTGACAAGCGACATATCATCCCTTATGCCCAACACACGATATTCAAGTGATGCTTTTTTTACACCCTTTCTTTCGCGCTTTACCACAAATGATTTATTCTTTTTTGAATCCTTGAAAAGGAGATCCTCCATTATACCCTCTCCGGGTGTAACGGTTCCGTGAACAAGGGCAAGATATGTTTTTGAAAAACGGTTTTCTGCGATTTCTTTTGAAAGAAAGGCTGCTGCGGATTTTGTTTTTGCATATACCATAACTCCCGCTGTAACGGTATCAAGGCGGTGTACGGGAAAAATTTCCTTTGCTTTTGTCATTTCTTTAAGTATTGTTACTGCGCTGTTTTCTGTTTCCCCCTGTGAAGCAACACCGCAGGGCTTTATGCAGACTGCAATCTGCGTATTTTCATAAATAATCTCCATATTTGTCTCCGAGGATAAATAAAAAATTATGTATTGATTAACTATATGTGCATTGTAATGTAAGGATTGTTGCGAATTGTGATATAATTGTGACATTTATGTTAATCTTCCGAAATCCTGTTAAAATTACTTGCATTAAAAAGTGCGAGATGTTATTATTAGTATGCAAGATATTATATGTTGCATTATTGTATGATTTTATGCAGAAAGGAGCTTAAATATTATGTACGAATCAATTCCCGATAACATCATGGACGAAATCGTTGCAGGTGCAGGCGGACAGACAGAAGATAAGGCAGAAACTGCTATTACTTTCCTTAATGACTGGTCCGGTTACATTGTTGCATTTATCGAAATCATCAAGAACTTCTGGAACAGAATTTCTGAGCTTTTTGCTGAATAATTATATTTTAATTATATCAAATTTATAGGAAAAGAGGTGCAGCTAATGGAAGGCGTAACAGATTACATCGCAATGTTCGCAGAATATTTCGTAATGTTCATCAACATGATCAAGGAATTTTTCGCAAACTTCGGCGGAACAACAGAAGCTGAATAATTTCAGAAAAATTATGGCTCCCCAGGGAGCAGAAAATAGCTTATGCTAAAAAGCCGACGGAATACCGTCGGTTTTTTCTCTTGTGTAAATAATTTGTTGTAAACAAAACTTTAATATTTGTATAAAAAATCAAAAAAGTATTACAAAAGCTCAAAAAAAATATTAAAAAAATAAAAAAAATTCCTCAAAGTGTTGAAAAAAATAAAAGTGTGTGCTAATATATAAGCGCATTTATATATGTAATCTTAACAAAAGAGGTGAAAGTATAATGACACATGATAGCGATTACGGCTACATCCAGGTTTTCATCAATTTCTTCAAGCAGATTATTGAAATCATCATGGGCCTTTTCAATGGCGGTGCTGCAAAGGAAGAAGATACTGAAGAAAACGCATAAGCTTTTGTAGTTTTTTATTAACACAGATCTGTATTAAAGAAAGTGTCCTGATGGGCACTTTTCTTTTTTGTAAAAATTTTTTAGATAATATATAATATAGTTGCAATATTTGTGATTTTTCTGCGTCTTAATGGGTAAGGAGGGATAGTATGGAGGACAGTATGATAATTGATCTGTTTTTTGAGCGCAGTCAGGCAGCACTCAGCGAAACCGAAAAGAAGTACAAAGCCTTTATTTATTCAATCGCACTCAATATACTTTCACATGTGGAGGATGCACAGGAATGTGAGAATGATACTTATCTCAGATTATGGAATTCCATTCCGCCTCAGCGCCCCTGTAACTTCAGAGCGTATATAGGAAAAATCACAAGAAACTCAGCCATCACGATGATCCGTTATAATAAAGCCTCAAAACGCGACTGCGGTGCTTATGTTCTGTTATCCGAGCTTGAGGATTGTCTGCCTTCATGCAACGGCGTGGAAAATGAGATTGACGGAAAGTATCTCTCATCTCTCATTTCATTCTGGCTTAAAACTCTCAATGATGAGCAAAGAGTATTGTTTGTCAAACGTTATTGGTACGGTGAAAGTATACAGAGCCTGAGTGAACAGACAGGTAAAAGTCCTGCAAAGATATCATCCCAGCTTTTTTCTTTGAGAAAGAAGCTGAAAAAGGAATTGATCGAGAAAGGAGTAACCATATGAGTACAGAAGATATTTTTAATGCAATAACCGATATTGATGACAGTCTTATAGAAGAAGCTGCAAGCTTCAGATTTGCAAAAAAAAGGAATCTGCTTCCCTTATATATTTCAGCGGCGGCTGTATTGCTTATTATTATCGGAGCAGGTTTTTTGAAAAATACATTTTTTACATCCCATATGTTGAGCCCCGGAACTATTCCTTATGCACAAGAATCTTCCTCGATTCAGGAAAATACGGGAACAGCAAACGGTTCTGCTCCGGAATATTCGAGTGGTATGCTTACCGATAAAGATGTGACGGGTGAAGACATAAACACATCAGCAGACAATGCAGAAGAAGAAACAACTGTATTGTCAGTTGAAGAGCCGACAACTGCCGAAGAAACTTCAACAATCCGAAGACCGATTACTGTGAGCCCTGCTCAGAGTGATCATTCTAACGGAAACAAAAAGGAAATAAAGCCTCAGGTTCTGAGTGCTGCAGATTATCCCGATATGGCAAAATATCCTGATTCCCTTATACAATCAGGTCCTTGGTTTGAGTCTTTATATGATAAATGGAGTGATGATATAAGGGATGCCCGCTTACTTGAGGTTGAAACAGATAATGTAAATGCTTTTACCGGAAAAATCCTGACACAGTTTCTTACGGGTAATAACGATAAGAATAAAGCCGTTTCTCCTCTTAATATTTATTCTGCCCTGGGACTTCTCGCAGAATGTACCGACGGTAAATCCCGTCAGCAGATTCTGTCTCTTTTAGGAATGGATACTGTTGAAGAGCTTCGCAGTCAGACCGAAAAGCTATGGAGAAAAAATTACCGTGACGACGGCTATATGAAGAGCATACTTGCCAATTCAATATGGCTTAACAACAGTGTTGAATATAATAATCAGCTTATTAAAACTCTCAGCAAGAATTACTATGCTTCAGTCTATTACGGCACGACGGGTACGGATGCCTATAATAAAATGCTCAATAACTGGATAAAAGAGCAGACAGGCGGTATGCTCAGCCCTGATATGAAAATGGATGAATACGCCGTGTTTACAATAGTATCCGCGCTTTTGTATCAGTCAAAGTGGACTGATGAATTTCAGAAGTCTCAGAATAAAAAGGGGATATTCAATTCACCCGCGGGGACAGAAGACTGCGAATTTATGACAAGAGTCAATGGTATGCAGTATTATTGGGGGGATAACTTCGGAGCAATATTCCTTAGTCTTGATATCGGCGGCGGAATGTGGTTTATTCTTCCGGATGAGGGTGTAGATGCCGACAGCATTTTTTCAGATAAGCAGGTAACAGAGCTTCTGATAAATGGCAGCGGCAACAGTGAATTTGTTGAAGTAACCATGGCTGTACCCAAGTTTGATATAAGCGTACAGACCGGGCTTACGGAAGGGCTCGCTTCACTCGGTATAACAGATGTGCTTAATCCTGCAATTTCGGATTTTTCACCCCTTGCAACAAATTACAGGGGAATATTTGTGGATGAAATCAATCACGGAATGAGAATAAAGATTGATGAGCAGGGTGTATCGGCTGCGGCATATACTGCAATAATCGGTGCCGGTGCAACGGCACCGCCTGATAAAAAAGTAAATTTCACTCTCGACCGCCCCTTTGCTTTTGCAGTAACTCTTGACAATCAGACAATTCTTTTTGCAGGCGTGGTAAACACACTCAGATCATAAATTATCGGTCCGAGGACCGATAATTTATGATAACGAAATTCATAGCTTCGCTATGAGCGGAATTGTCCTTCGGACAGCGAAATTCATTCCTTCGGAATGAGCGAAATATTTGTCTTACGGCAAATGCGTCGGAAGGGCTGCGCCCTTGATTATATAAAGCTCAGCGGACAAGACACAAAGTGTTTTCCGCAATTTTGCATTTTGCACTTTGCATTTTATTTAACAGTCTTCTGAACGATAAATTATGATTTACAATTTGTGTTTGTTGTGCTACAATGAAGAAAATTGTATTCGGTTGGTGTGTTATGAAAAATAGCGGTATTACTCTCAAAGAGCTTAAGTATTATGCAAAAATGGCAAGTGAGGCTTATGTTGATGATCCTGTTTACAGGTTTGCCTGCAGAAATGTGACAATAAGAAAGAAGTTTATTTATCATTGGCTGCTTCTGAGGCTTAATTCTTCAAGAAAAAAGGATATTTTTTATTTTGACGAAGAAAAAAGAGGCTTGCTGATTCTCAGAGAAGCTCATTATGACTATACAATGTTCCAGTTTCTCAAGTGTCCCAACTGGGTTTTTCTTGTGCTTTACTGGCCTCTTACATTAAAAGCCCTTCTGGCATATTCACATCTTGATAATTCAGAGATTTTTGATGAAAAGACATATATTATATCTCCCGTATTTGTGGGAAAGGAGCATCAGGGCAAGGGTATTGCCACAAAGCTTATCAATATGGGGCTTGAGGATATGCGTTCAAAGGGATATAAGGTAGGACTTGAAACACAGAATCCTGACAATGTTGCTTTTTATGAAAGATTCGGCTTCAGAACCGTAAAGCATGAGCACTATAAGCTTGAAAATATCGATAATTATTATATGCTCTGCGAATAAAATTATAAATCATATAAAAATGCCGGTATCGGACACTTTATGATAAAGTACCGATATCGGCATTGTTTTTATGCAATTGTGGGTTTTAATGCGCTTGATGTGTCTCCGGGGGAGAGTCTTGCGGGGTTTCTTTCTATTACGGGCATTTCACCGTTTGTCACACATTCTGCCGTGATGATAATCTTTTCGATTGAAGGGTCAGAGGGGGCAGTGTACATAACGGGGAGAAGTACCTTTTCCATAATAGCGCGAAGTCCTCGTGCACCTGTTTTCTTTTCAAGTGCCGACTTTGCCACCTCACTGAATGCTTCGGGTGTAAATTCAAGCTCAACATTATCAATTCCGAAAAGGCCCTGATACTGCTTGTAGAGTGAGTTTCTGGGTTCTTTAAGAATCTTTATAAGAGCTTCCTCGTCGAGATTTCTGAGGGCAGTAAGCACGGGAAGTCTGCCTACAAGCTCAGGAATAAGACCGAATTTTACAAGGTCCTGAGGAATGACCTTTGACATAATTGCGTCCTGGTCAAGCTCTGACTTGAGGGTGATTTCCGAACCGAAGCCGAGAATTGAATTGCCCATTCTCTTTTCTACAATCTTTTCGATGCCGTCAAAGGCACCGCCGCAGATAAAGAGTATATTTGTTGTATCAATCTGTAAAAATTCCTGCTGGGGATGTTTTCTGCCACCCTGCGGAGGTACGTTTGCAACAGTACCTTCAAGAATTTTGAGAAGTGCCTGCTGAACACCTTCACCGCTTACATCACGGGTAATGGAGGTGTTTTCGCTTTTTCTTGAAATCTTGTCGATTTCGTCAACATAGATAATGCCTCTTTCTGCCTTTTCTATGTCGAAGTCAGCAGCCTGAATAAGTCTTAAAAGAATGTTTTCGACGTCTTCACCCACATAACCTGCCTCTGTGAGAGTAGTTGCGTCGGCAATAGCAAAGGGTACATCAAGAGTCTTTGCAAGGGTCTGTGCAAGGAAGGTTTTACCAACACCTGTGGGACCTAAAAGCAATACATTTGACTTGTTGATTTCAACATCAGTCTTTGCCTTTTTGTAAATTCTCTTGTAGTGATTATAAACTGCAACTGAAAGGGCAATCTTTGCCTGATCCTGACCGATAACATATTCGTCAAGCTTTGCTTTGAGCTCTTCGGGCTTGGGAAGTATTCTCGGTGAAGATACTTTTTTCTTTCCGCTTTTTTTTGCAGGTGCGTCATCAGCGTTTATAATGCTTAAGCAGTTTTCAATACATTCATCGCATATGAATGCTTCGGGACCCTGGATAAGCATAGCAACCTGTTCCTGTGTCCTTCCGCAGAAGGAGCAGCGGACCTTGTTTGGTTCTTCGTATTTTGCCAATGGATTGTACCTCCCGGTTTATCTGTTGTAGAGAACCTTGTCAATAAGACCGTATTCGAGAGCTTCTTCGGCACTCATAAAATTGTCACGGTCTGTGTCGCGTTCAATTATTTCCAAGGGCTTGCCTGTTTCTTCGGCAAGGATATTATTGAGTTTGTTTCTGATTTTAAGTATGTGGTCTGCTGCAATCTTGATGTCGGATGCCTGACCCTGTGCACCGCCCAAGGGCTGATGAATCATAATTTCTGCGTTGGGAAGTGCATATCTCTTGCCCTTTGCACCTGCAGCAAGTAAGAAAGCACCCATGCTTGCTGCCATGCCCATGCAGATTGTTGAAACATCGCACTTGATGTAGTTCATTGTATCAAAAATTGCAAAGCCTGCAGAAACTGAGCCACCGGGGGAGTTGATGTAAAGTGAAATATCCTTTTCGGGATCCTGACCCTCAAGGAAAAGAAGCTGAGCCACAACAAGGCTTGCCGTTACATCGTTAACCTCTTCGGAAAGTACGATGATTCTGTCATTGAGAAGTCTTGAGTAAATATCATAAGCTCTTTCGCCGCGGTTTGTCTGTTCAATAACTGTAGGAACAAGTGACATATAGGGATTGGGTAACATAATGTGTCCTCCTGTCTGATTTTTTGAAAAACGACCGGAAAAATATTCTCCGGCCGTTTCATAATCATATTTGACCGAATTTAGCCGCTTTATTCGGAATTATTCTGCTGCTTCGGTATTTTCTGTTGCTTCAGCTGCTTCTTCAGCCTTTTTCTTTGTTGTCTTCTTTGCTGCGGGCTTCTTAGCAGCCTTCTTCTTGGGAGCGCCTTCTTCTACTGCATTTTCGGTAACAACAGCAGAAGCCTTTCTTGCCTTGAGCTCCTTCTTTACTGTATCAGCCATAACAGCCTTCTTTACAGTTTCGATATCAACACTGTATTTTTCAGACATAGCAGTGAATTCTGCTTCAACATCCTCGTCTGTTACTTCAATGTTTTCAAGCTCAGCAATCTTTTCAAGAGCAAGCTCAATTCTTACTTCCTTTTCTGCTCTTTCCTTGTATGTTTCCTTGATGGAATCAACGCTCATACCGAGGTATCCGAGATACTGCTCGAAGGGAATGCCCTGGGATTCAACATTGTACTTGAATTCTGAAATCATATTGTCAACGGTTCTGTTAACCATAGCTTCGGGAATTTCTGCTTCAAGAATGTTAGCAAGCTTATCGAAAATTTCGTTTTCAAAGTTTCTGTCAGAAGCAGTCTTCTTCTGTTCTTCGAGAGTCTTTCTGATGTCAGCCTTTAATTCGTCAACTGTATCAAATTCGGAAATATCCTTAACGAAATCATCATCAAGTGCGGGAAGCTCCTTAGCCTTGATAGCATGAAGCTTGATCTTGAATGTTGCAGCCTTACCTGCAAGAGCCTCTGCGTATTCTTCGGGGAAGTTTACGTTTACGTCAAATTCTTCTTCAACGCTGTGGCCGATGATCTGATCTTCAAAGCCGGGGATGAAGCTGCCTGAACCGATTTCAAGCTCATATTCTTCAGCCTTGCCGCCTTCGAATGCTTCACCGTCTACAAAGCCTTCAAAGTCGATAACTGCGATGTCGCCGTTTTCAACAGCTCTGCCCTCTACGGGGATGATTCTTGCATTCTGCTCGAGCTTCTTGCTGATGTCAGCGTCAACCTCTTCATCAGTAACCTCTGTGGGAGCCTTTACAGCGGAAAGACCCTTGTAGCCTTCGATTGAAACCTCGGGCTTAACAGTAACCTTGCATACGAGCTCTACACCGTTTTTGCCGATTTCTCTGATATCAAAATCAAAGGGACTGTCAACGGGTTCAATACCTGCTTCAGCAATAGCTGCCTCGTAAGCAGCGGGGAATGAAATATCGAGAGCATCATCATAGAAAACGCCTTCGCCGTATTTCTTTTCGATAATAGCTCTGGGAGCTTTACCTTTTCTGAAACCGGGAATAGCAATATTGCCCTTTTCTTTGTTGTAGGCCTTGTTTATAGCTTTTTCAAACTCTTCTGCAGAGATTGAAAGCTCAAGGGTAAATTCGTTTGTG
Source organism: Acutalibacteraceae bacterium (assembly GCA_045588855.1). Lineage (GTDB taxonomy): Bacteria > Bacillota > Clostridia > Oscillospirales > Acutalibacteraceae > RUG806. Next base: position 18,405 of record JAZNEX010000111.1, on the reverse strand, counting down.
CCTGTTTTTTCAGCTGATTTTAACATTTTGTAAGTCCTCCTGACTTAATTTAAGCCGTACGGCAATAATAATAACCACAACATTATAGCAGAAACTTTTACGGATTTCCACTGTTTTTTATAAAAAAATATCAGAATTATAAACTTAAAGCATAATTTTTTTTGGGCAGAATGCGAGAAAATCCGCAGAAACAAGGGAAAATGTTATTCCCTCATAGGAGTATTTTTCGTATCTGCCTGTTTTTTCACCGTGTATGTGGCCGAAGTAACAGTGCTTTATGTCATATTTTTTCAGCACATCAAGAAGCTGTGTGCATACCCCTGATTCATATACCACGGGATAGTGAAGAAATGCGACGGGCTCTTTGCCTGTTTTTAGTGCCTGCTCTATTGACATTGTAAGTCTGCCGGCTTCACGGGCAATTACCTTTTCGGCATTGTCTGCCTTGTCGTCAAAAAACCATCCTCTTGTACCGCAGACGGCAAATTCATCGGTTTCATAAGCATTGTTAAAAAGAAAACTGATGGTATCAAGATTATGCCTGAGTGTGAATTCATTCAGCTTTTTTATAGTGCCCCACCAATAATCGTGGTTGCCCTTGCCTATGATTTTTTTCCCGGGAAGGCTGTTTATGAAGGTAAGGTCCTTCAGTGCCTCATCGGTTGTCATAGCCCATGATATATCTCCGGGTATAACGACGGTATCACCGGGAGAAACAATGCTTTCCCAGTTTTTCCGGAGGCGCAGGGTATAATCCTGCCAGCCTCTGAATATATCCATTGGTTTTTCCGAGCCCAGTGACAGATGGGGGTCTGATATAACATAAACTGACATAAAAATTACCGTTTTTGAAAAAAATTCCGATTATATTTTTGCTTGTATGCGGAATGATATTTGCGGAAGCCGCTGTTTTCCTCCGGTTTTGTTTGTCTTACTGAAAAAATTCGAAGAAATTTTTTTGCGGCGGTTTCCGTAAATACGGGAGTGAAAAAATGATGAGTAAAAAATGTAAAGAAAACAGCAATATCTGCTGTGATGCGAAAAACTGTGTTTATCACACATCTGACTGTAAATGTACCGCTGACAGCATAAAGGTAAGCAATGTCAATGCCTGCTCTTGCACAGAGACAAGCTGTGCCACCTTTAAGATGAAGGGCAATACGGGTGCAGTCTGAGAAGCCTTTATACTGAGAGGTTATCCGCTCAGATACCGAGCATTCCGAAAACAACACCCTGCATTTCTTCTTTATCGCAGACATCGGTAAATCTGGGCTCTGCACCGCGAAGCTCGGTAAGCTTTGCGGGAGGAGTAACGCCCGAAGCACTGTTTACGGCGGCAATCATATCAAATTCGTCGTCGGAAGCAGCCTTTTCGCCTAAGCCCTCAAGCACTGCGGGAGAGAACTTGTAGGGTGATGCAGTTGAAACGATAACCGTGGGAGTTGTGTCACCTGTGGTCTGTCTGTAGGTGTTGTAAACATTGATTGCAACACTTGTATGGGGGTCTGCAAGATAATTACAGGATGAGAATGTTTCACCGATAGTCTTCTTTGTTTCGGTATCGTCACAGCAGCCTGCTGCAAAAACATTCTGAATCTTTGAAAGTACACTGCTGTTGACAGTATATTCTCCGTCCTTTGAAAGAGCGGTGAAAAGAGTGTTGATTTCATCGCTGTTGTCCTCGCTCAGGTGGAAAAGAAGTCTTTCAAGATTACTTGAAACAAGGATATCCATTGAGGGAGAAACAGTGGTATGGAACTGTCTTACACGGTTATATCTGCCGGTGTTGATGAACTCGGTAAGAACATTATTGGCATTTGAAGCGCAGATAAGCTTATTAACGGGAAGTCCCATTTCCATAGCGTAGTATGCTGCAAGAATGTTTCCGAAGTTACCTGTGGGAACGGTGAAATTAATCTTTTCGCCGTTTTTGATCTGACCGGAAGCAATCATATCCGCATAAGCAGAGAAATAGTATACTATCTGAGGAACAAGTCTGCCCCAGTTGATTGAGTTTGCGGATGAGAATGCCATATTGTTTTTACTGAGAGCTTCCTTTACCGCAGGGTCGGTGAATATTGTCTTAACACCGGTCTGTGCGTCGTCAAAGTTGCCTCTTATAGCACATACTCCGACATTAGCGCCTGCCTGGGTTGTCATCTGGAGCTTCTGCATTGCGCTTACACCGTCACTGGGATAAAATACGAGAATCTTTGTTCCGGGTACATCCTTAAAGCCTTCAAGCGCTGCCTTGCCCGTGTCACCTGATGTGGCAACAAGGATAACGATTTCCTTGCCGTCAGACATTTTTTCTGCACTGTCTGTAAGAAGATAGGGCAGAAGCTGGAGAGCCATATCCTTGAATGCACATGTCGGACCGTGCCATAATTCAAGAATATTTACATTGTCGTGAAGGTTTACGACGGGAGCTATCTTTTCGTGTGTGAAGCCTGTGGAATAAGCACCAAGTGTATCTTTATCAATTTCAGCCTCGGTGAAATCGGTAAGATACAGGGAAAGGACTTTCCGTGCACGCTCAATATATGTCATAGGTACGAGTGAAGCAATGAACTCCGCTGATACCTTAGGAATATCGGTGGGCACGAAGAGACCGCCTTCTGAAGATATTCCGTTAGCTATTGCATAAGCGGATGATACCGACAGGGTATTGTTTCTTGTAGAAGTGTAATTCATAAAAATCAGCCTCCGTGCTGTTATAATTTTTCATAATATTCTAACAGATAAAACTGCCGTTGTAAAGTGCAAATTAATATTTATTATATATATTATCCTTGCAAAAAAATAATGGTTGTGTTATTATTACATATTACGGAGGCGATAACTATGAGTGATTATATGAAAAATGCGGTTGCGCAGTGTGATACACATGCTGAATTACGTTCACAGACATCAAGAACAAGAAGGGTTTCGGTTGTTGCAGGCTCTCTTGTAGGTAATATGTCATCCGTATCAAAGGGTATGGGTGCGCGTGTTTACAAAAACGGTGTATGGGGCTTTTCATCCAAAAGCAGTACTGATGAAAAAAGTGCGCGTGAAATACTTCTCAGTGCGCAGGAAAATGCCTGTCTGCTTGACTCCAGAAGACCCCGTAACAAGGGTGCGCTTGTAAATGCACAGTGTGTTGAATATGTCGAAAAGCGTCCCTACTGCGATGTGCCTCAGAAAACTCTTGTTGATTTTGCCATGGCTGTTGACAGCTATATAGAAAAAACATATCCTGCCCTTACATCAAGACACGTAGGGCTTTCTACGGGCTGTATCGAAAAGACACTTACAACATCCGAAGGAACCTATGCTTATCAGCTGTTCCCGAGAACATATATGATAGTTTCAATGTCTGTTGAAGCCTCTGACGGTGACTCCATAGAATTATTTGATGTCATCGGCGGCGGTGAAGGATATTTCGATGATTATTATTCCGACCCTGCTCTTCTTTATCCTCAGGTGGATGCCCTTTATGAAGAGCTTATGAAAAAGAAGGAGGGTATTTTCCCCGACGCAGGTGAAAGACTTTGTATTATTGACTCTTCAATTGCAGGTATGGTTGCACACGAGGCTGTGGGACATACCGTTGAAGCAGATCTTGTGCTTGCAGGCAGTGTAGCACAGGGAAGTCTCGGCAAGGAGGTTGCTTCACCTCTTGTAAGCCTTACCGACTTTGCCCATACGGCTTTCGGTGAAAAAGCACCTCTGCCCGTATATGTGGATGATGAAGGAACATTGTGCCGCGATGCCGTTATTATCAAGGACGGTATTCTTACGGGTTATATGAATAATCTTGAAAGTGCAGAGGGCTTCGGTGTTGAGCCTATGGGTAATGCGAGAGCATTTGCCTTTTCGGATGAGCCTCTTATAAGAATGAGAAATACCGCAATCCACCCCGGTACAGATAAGCTCAGTGATATGATAGCTTCGGTTGACAAGGGTTATTATCTTACACGTACACAGAACGGTCAGGCAGATACCACGGGTGAATTTATGTTCGGTATCACAATGGGCTATGAGATAAATAACGGAAAGCTGGGAAGAGCACTGAGAGACACCACAATTTCAGGTGTTGCCTTCAATATGCTTAAAAGTGTTGATATGCTTTCGGATAATGTATCATGGGATTTTGCAGGCTACTGCGGAAAGAAGCAGCCTATGGCAGTTTCTATGGGCGGTCCCGCAATCAGATGTAAAGTAAATATAGGAGGCAGATAAAATGGAAAATCTTAAAAAAGCAGCTCAGTATATTCTTGATTCTCTTGTTTCTGCCGGCGGTGACAAGGCACAGGTAAGTGTGTCCGAGGGCAGAGTTGAAGAATTCAATGTTGATGCAGGTGAATTTTCGCTTATCAGAAGTGTATTCAATTCGGGCGCATCCATGAAGGTTATCAAGGATATGAAAAAGGGTACGGCATCCGTAAATCAGCTTGATAAGGAAGCTGTTGATAATGCCGTAAGCGAGTGTATGGCTGCAGCCGTTACGGGTGTTACCGATGAAGCACTTTCAATAGCAGAGAAGGAAGAAAATCTTGACTTTGTTTCGGGTGCATTAAAGCCCGACAAGGAGGCTTTTTTCGATTCGCTTCTTAAATTCACGGATGATGTAAAGGAGCAGTTTCCCGAAATTATGCTTGAGCAGGTTATAGCTTCTTATTCTTACGGAAAGCACGTTGTTGCAAATACAAACGGTGTGCTTTTTACCGAGGAAGACGGCTCATATTCCGTAAGTATTATGTATTCCGCACATAATGATGAGGCTGTGACATCCTTTAACTGTGTGGCTGTTGATTATCTTGATCCCAAAGAGGATATTATGGCACTTGCCGATATAAGACTTATGTTTGAAAGAGCCGTAAAAGAACTTGAAGCAGTGCCTTTTTCGGGTAAATTTACGGGTACGGCAGTATTTTCCCCTGCCTGTCTTTCCGATTTTGTTTCAACCATTACAGATTCCTTTACGGGTGACCTTTCTCTTATTGAAGGTACATCTCCCTGGAAGGATTCACTCGGCAAGGAGGTTGCAGATCCCTCCTTTACACTGAGCGTTATTCCCCTTGATGATGAAATTGTATGCGGTGAAAGAATAACCGCAGACGGATACAAGGCAGAGAATTTTGATGTTATAAAGAACGGTGTACTTGAAAGCTTCTGTCTTTCAGAGTATGCTGCAAGAAAAACAGGACTTGAGCGATCAAAAAGTACAAGCGGCTGTGTAAGGGTGAATTCCGGTGCAAAGTCTCTTGATGAAATAATAAAAGAAATTGACAACGGTATTCTTGTATGCCGTTTTTCGGGCGGTGAGCCTGCAGGCAACGGTGATTTTTCAGGTGTTGCCAAAAACAGTTTCCTTATAAAAGACGGTGAAATTGCCGGCGCTCTTACGGAAACTATGATAAGCGGTAATATTGCCTCTATGCTTAAATGTGTTGAGGGCATATCCGCAGAAAGCGTGAATTACGGCACCTGCATACTTCCTTATGCCGCATTCGGCGGTGTTACCGTTTCAGGTGCAAACTAAACTTAATCCGGAGGATTTATGGAAAATAAATTTATATTTCCCGTTGTACCCCTGAGGGGCGTAGTGCTGTTTCCGGGAATGACACTTCATTTTGATGTGGGAAGAAAAGCTTCTCTTGCCGCCCTCAAAAGTGCAAACGGCAAGGATGTATTCTTTGTTTCACAGAAAGAAGCAAGTATAGAAAAGCCCGAGCTTGAGGACCTTTGTCCCGTGGGTGTTGTAGGTTCGATACTGCAGATTATAAAGCTGCCCGACCACTCGCAGACGGTAAGGGTTGTGGTTGAAGGCAAATACAGAGCTTCGGTCAAAGAAGTTGTTCAGAAAAAGAACTTCATGAAATTCCTGGTTGAGCCCTTGCAGGATGATTATTCCGTGCCTGAATATTTTGACGGTCCCGACGGCTTTCTTGAGGAGGCTGCCCTTTTCAGCCTGAGAAGATTTTTTGACGGTTATGCAGAGCATATACAGCACCTGTCTGCAGATATGTTTTCTAAAATATACGAATCAAAAAAGCTCGGCGGTACGGTTGACTATATTGCGGCAAATATGATGCTGCCTGTTGAGGATAAACAGAGGGTTCTTTCAATCGTCAACGTATATCAGCGCTCCGAGGTTCTTTGCGTGATTCTTGCAAAGGAAACGGATATTCTGGCGGCAGATGCACTTATTCAGGAAAAGGTCCAGTCGCAGATGGACAAAAATCAGCGTGAGTATTATCTCAGGGAAGAGCTGAAGGCAATTACCGAAGAGCTGGGTGATATTGATGGTGATGACAACTCGGTTCTCGTAAAAAAGATAAACGAAAGTCTTATGAGTGACGAAGCAAAGGAAAAGCTTCTTTCGGAAGCGGAAAGACTTAAGAGAATGCAGCCCTCATCCGCAGACAGCAATGTGCTTCGCTCATACATAGAAAAATGCCTCGAAATTCCGTGGGGCATATTCACAAAAGAAAACCAATCCCTTGAAAAAGCAAAAAAGATTCTTGAAAAGGATCACTACGGACTTAAGGACGTAAAAGAGCGTATTGTGGAAATGATTGCGGCTCTTATTGTTTCTCCTGAAATAAAGGGACAGATTATTTGTCTTGCAGGCCCTCCCGGGGTAGGTAAGACCAGTGTTGCAAAAAGCATTGCAAAGGCAACAGGCAGAAATTATGTCCGTATTTCTCTCGGCGGCGTAAAAGATGAGGCTGAAATCAGAGGTCACAGAAAAACCTATATAGGTGCAATGCCGGGCCGTATCATCAATGCACTTATCGAAGCAAAGAGTATGAATTCTCTTGTGCTTCTGGATGAAATTGATAAGCTTGGCGGAGATTTTAAGGGTGACCCTGCTTCAGCTCTTCTAGAGGTGCTTGACGGTGAGCAGAATTTCTCATTCCGTGACCATTATACAGAGCTTCCCGTTGATCTCAGTAAGATACTGTTTATCACAACAGCCAACGATAAGCACGCAATTCCCGAGGCTCTCAGAGACAGAATGGAAATAATCGACATTCCCGGTTATACGTATGAGGAAAAGTTTGCTATCGCTAAAAAGCATCTGATTCCCAAGCAGCTTAAAGAGCATGGGCTTACGTCAAAGAATCTTAAAATCTCTGATGCCGCATTAAGAACCGTAGTTGACGGATATACAAGAGAAGCAGGTGTCAGAATTCTTGAAAGAAAGATTGCTGCCCTTTGCAGAAAGGAAACGGTAAGACTTGCTTCGGGTATTGAGGAAAGGCTTGATATAACTCCCGGAAATATCGAAGAATATCTCGGTGTTAAAAAATACCGTCCCGAAGAAAATGTCAGAGAGAATATAGTGGGTGTCGTGAACGGACTTGCGTGGACATCCGTAGGCGGTGAGCTGCTTAAGGCAGAGGCTGTTATTTTACAGGGTACAGGCAAGGTCGAATATACAGGCTCTCTCGGTGATGTTATGAAGGAGTCGGTAAGAACAGCCGTCAGCCTTGTCAGAAGCAGAGCTGAAAAATTAGGCATCAATCCCGATTTCTATAAGGAAAATGACATTCACGTGCATTTTCCCGAGGGTGCAGTACCAAAGGACGGCCCCAGTGCAGGTGTTACCGTAACAACGGCACTTGTGTCAGCCCTTAGCGGTAAAATGGTTTCCGGCGATGTTGCGATGACGGGTGAAGTCACGCTTACGGGAAGAGTGCTTCCCATTGGCGGACTCAGAGAAAAGTCCATGGCTGCATACAGAGAAGGTATACATAATGTTATTATCCCCTACGGTAATGCTCCCGATATTGCCGAAATTGATGATGCTGTAAAGAAAAAAGTAAATTTCATCCCCGTAAAATACATTGATGAGGTGCTTGAAATTGCGCTGATAAATGAAGCTTCAGGGGGTAGTATGAAAAAAAAGAAGGATAAAAAAATCACCGGTGATGTGATTATTCCCGGCTGTGACAGCAGTATAGGAATATCCTGCAGAAAGTAAGGAGAGCTTGTATGAATATAAATAATGTAAGGTTTGAAGCATCCTTCGGCACTGCTTCACAGCTTCGTTCTTCAGATAAGCCTGAAATTGTTTTTGCAGGAAAATCAAATGTGGGAAAATCCTCTCTTATAAATAAGTTTTTTAACCGTAAAAATCTGGCAAGAGTTTCGGGTGTTCCCGGCAAAACCACAACGATCAACTTTTTTGTTGTTGATGATGTCAGAATTGCCGACCTGCCGGGCTACGGCTATGCAAAGCGATCCGATAACGAAAGACGCCGCTGGGGTGATCTTATGGAGGTGTATTTTGCAGGAGAACGCGATATCAGACTTGTTGTGCAGCTTCTTGATATGCGCCACGAGCCTACCGAAGACGACAGAACAATGCTGGGCTTTTTGTCCGATGCAGGCTTTCCGTTTATATGTGTTCTTACAAAATGTGATAAGCTCAACAAAACCGAAAGGGCAAAGAGAAGAAAGGCATTTGAAGAAAATGAGTTTCTTGCAGATGCCGTAAAAATAATAGAAGCCTCCGCCCAGAACGGCGAAGGTATGGAGGAGCTCAAGGAAATAATAGAAGAAAGCCTTCTGGATGACTTCATAGATAAATATTATATGGCAGTTGACGAAGAAGCTGGCGTTGCTGAAGAAGAGCTTCCCGAAGAGCCCGAAGTAATCATTCCCGAGCCTGCTAAGGTAACTCCCGTAAAGGTCAGGGTCTCAAAAAGAAAGAAATAAAAAAAACAGGCAGATTTCTACTTTTTTTCGGTAGAAGCTGCCTGTTCTTTTGTTTTCTTCTGTATTTATCTTATGGGCATGGGGATGTAGGATATGAGATTTTCAAAGAAGGCTATTATTTTCTGCATAAGGCCGAAGGGGGGAAGCTCCGAATGGGTTTTGGTGTTTACTACGGTGAAGGTGTCGAAGATTTCATCGGAATCGGTAAGATAAGAATTGATTTCTATTGTGTCTTCACCGAAATACATAAGGGAGTACGAAGCCTCTGTCAGGGTTACGCTGTGAACTATATATTCGGGGTTTACATAGTCGTAGCTGCCGCACTTGCTGCCCGAAGCAGAACCTGCTTCAAAATAAACACTGCCGATTGAAGAAACCTCTCCGTCAAAAACGGGGTATGTTCTTGAATAGAAGTGATTGTGACCGCTGAGAACAAGGTCTATATCGTAGGTGTCAAAATAGCCTTTTATCATTGAAGTGCATATTTTATTGGTGAATTCATCAGCACCTGCTGAGTATGCTCCGTGGTGAAGCATTACAACACGCCATACAGCATCAGGATAGGCACAAACAGCTGCATTTATGGTGTTCTGATGAATGAACGGAATTATATTGTTTGAATCAAGTACAATGAAAACTGCGTTGCCGTAAGAGAAATAGTAGTTATTTCCGATAGAATTCACACCGCTGCTGCCGAAATATTTTCCGAAGTTCAGAGAATAAAAATCGTGATTGCCGGCTGTGGGTGCAAAGGGGACAGACGAAAGCACATCAGGGGAGAAAAGTGCATTGTACTGCAATGCGGAAAAACCGTCGTTGACCTGATCTCCTGCGCTGAGAATAAGCTCTGCACCGTTATTTTTTGCAGCTGTCAGGGTTCTTTCCCAGCCGTATGTGTCGTTTGCCACAGCCTCCTCACTGTCATCTCCCGAGCGTCCTAACTGAGGGTCGGAGCAGAACATTGCAGTAAAGGTCTTGTCCTCTGCGGCTATTGTGAATGTTTTGTTGTTATATGTGATGCCGTCTGCGGTATAAGAGTAGGTATAGGTGCCGTCCTTAAGGTCATAAAGCTTTACCGTATTGATTACTCCGTATACCGTTATGAAGCTTTCTGCAGTAAGAGTGAATTTGTTTATCTTATCCGAATATGAGAAGGTGTTGCCCGTGTTATCAGAAAGCCAGGTGAAAACTCTGTCATTTTCTTTTGCTCCGGGGCTCTGCCATATTTTACCCGAAGGTGAAGTTCTTTGCTCCCAGTCAGTCAGCCATTCATCCGTGGCAGGAACAGGGTTTGCCGCAAATGAGGTTACGGCAAGGCTGAATATTAATATGAGAGAAATAACAAGTGTTAAAATCCTTTTCATTTATATCATCTCCTTAAGACTTATTTTACACCTTAACATTGCAGATGTCTACCTGATTTTGCCAAATTAAAAAAATCATAATAAATTTAGTGCAAAATTACCCGAAATTAATACTTTTATTTTTCTTATATGTGTGTTATTATATCTAATAATGTTAAAAAATAAGGAGTAGTGTGTATGAATAACTTTCTTCACAAGCTTTTCGGTACAACTCCCGGTGAGGGTGTTCAGCCGAAGGAAGCCATTGCTTACAGTGTAGCAGGCTTCGGACAGAACTTTATCTGTACAATCATCGGTTCTTACATAACCGTATTTATGACTGACGCACTTCTTTTTGGTGCTGACGGTGTTATGATCGGCGGAGTCAGCGGTGCTGTTGCTGTAGCAATCCTTATGCTTGCAGCCCGTGTATTCGACGCATTCAATGACCCTATTATGGGAAGCGTTGTTGACAAGACCCGTACAAAATGGGGTAAGTGCCGTCCTTACCTTAAATGGATGGCGATACCGATCGGTATTATGACAATCCTTTGCTTCCTGCCTGTATTCAGCGCAGAAAAAATCTATGATGGCTCACAGACAGCAATTGCCTTTACTACAATCGGTGCAATTTATATTCTCTGGAGTGTTGTTTATACAATTGCCGACGTTCCTTACTGGGGACTTTCCACCTGTCTTACAAACAATACGGAAACAAGAGGTAACATCCTTACCGTTGCCCGAATGTTCTGTACTGTAGGTGCAGGTATTGTTACAATCTTCATTCCCATGATCACCGGTGAGCTTACAAAGCAGTTCAAGTATGCTGATACAGCTGAGGACCTTGCTCTTATTGCTGCCGATAAGGCTGATGCTATTGCAAATATGGTTGCCAATCAGGGAATTACTGCAGATGCTGCTGCAAGAACCTTCCTCGGTACTGTTAAGCAGGGTATGGAAATTGCTAATGCTGACACACTCAAGTGGATCTATTTCATCGCTGCAGTTGTTCTTGTTGTTGCTGCTATTCCTATGTTCTTCTACGGCTTCAAGAATACAAAGGAAAGATTTACTTCTCAGGAAGAGGCTCCCTCATTCGGTCACAACCTTAAGCTTCTGTTTAAGAACAAAGAGCTCCTTCTTATCGTTCTTTCAGGTATTCTCGGCGGTGCAAGAATGGTATATTCTTACACAGGCGGTCTTTATTTTGCAAAGTACATTCTCCAGAATGAAGGTCTCTACGGTATTATAACACTTCTCGTTGTTCCCGGCGGTCTTGTTGCTTCCATACTTGTTCCCTGGATGAGCAAGAAGTTTACAAAGAAGTGGTCATATATTGCAGTTCACCTTTTCGGCGGTATTGTAATGCTTGTTATGTATTTTGTAGGTTACGATGCTCCCTGGAAGATGATTATCTGTGCTATCGGACTTGTGCTTCTCGGCATTCCTCAGGGTGTTAACAACATCATTACATATGCTATGATCGGTGATACTGTTGACTATCTTGAATGGAAGACAGGCGAAAGAGGCGAAGGCATCTGCTTTGCAATGCAGACTCTTATCAACAAGATCGGTATGGCAGTAGGTGCATTCATCGGTGTTATGTCAATGGCCATTGCAGGTATTAATGCAAGAACCTATGAGGTTGAAAACCCCGATGCTCTCTGGACAGTTCTTATTATCTCAGGTGTTGTAAGTATGTTTGCCTGCGCAGTTCCCATGTTCTTCTACACAATCACAGAAAAGAAGCAGAAGGAAATGGTTGCAGAAATCGCAGCAAGAAAAGGCAAGAAATAATTATCTTTTGCTCTTTAATAATTAAAACAATATTATACTGTAAAAACAACCCCATCGGTTTATTCCGATGGGGTTGTGTGTTTTATCTGTAAATGTATTCGGGAGTAAGCTTCTGAAGATTTACGGATGTTCTGAGAATCTGTCGTGCATCTGCGGCTGTTATCTTATTGTTGAAATCAGTGTCAGCAATTTGTCTCTGTATTGTGCTGAACTGTTCAAGGGCTACACTGTATCTTAATGCAAGTCTTGCATCAGCAGCGCTTATTGAACCGTCAGCATCGATATCACCCATAAGATATGCTTTCTTGTTCTTGCGAATACCGAATGAGTCAGCCTTTTCAGCCTTGCCGTCGTTTATTGTGTATGCATCAAAGGTAAGCATATCGCCCTTTATTGAAACTGAGCTGAATGCGATGCTTGTTGTGTGTTTTACCTCATCAAAGCGGTCATCTGTGTAATAAAGTGTGGAATCCACATCAGTGGCTGTGCCGCTGACAACTACTACAGTGCCCTTTTTGTCAATATAGGAGCTGTGGAAGCCTGTGTGTGTCTCAATGTAGTGAGGTGTCTCAGATGCAATATTATCACCGTCAAGAAGATAAGATCTTGCGTAAATTTTTTCATTACCTGCCAGAATAAGATCAATGTCATATTCTTCCATTATCTGAGCCATTTGTGAGTGAAGTGCGCTGTCATTTGCATTGCCGTAAATGCTTTCGTGCATTATAACAATGTTCCAGAGGTTATGGCTGTTGCTGAGGTCTTCCTTGAGCCATTCTGACTGCTCCTTTGAGAGGGAGCCTGCTGAATTTTTGTTATTTGTATTAAGAACGATAAAGTGAGCGTTGCCGTAGTCATATGAATAGTAAATGCCGCTGTCGGTAAGCTGCTTGGGTGCGTGGGCAACAGGGAAATTCTGTATAACTGTGTATTCGCCTTCTGCATCAAGTGTACCGGGGGTATAAACAAAGGGCTTTGAGGTAAGATATTTTTCTGCTGCAGTTATTGCCCATGTCCACTGGTTATCATTTTCCGCATTGGGAACAAGATTGCCCGTGTGTACAGCGAATGAATAATCGGGGTCAAGCTTTTCGGCAGTATCAAGAACATCCGTTACATTTTTGTAGCTGTCGGGCACTGTGGAGCCTGTTGCCGAAATGTTTATAAAGCTGAATTCATCAATTCCGTGAGGAGCTGTCTTTATACTGCCGTCTGCAGTAAAGCCCTTTTCAAAATCACCGATTCTGAAAATATATTCTGTGTCTGTTTCAAGTCCGTAAACTGTGACTGTGTGCTGAACAACATCTCTTGTCCAGGGAAGAATTGCTATGCTGCCTGCATCAAAGCCGGGGGCTGAGTAAGAAATTGTCTTTGACTCTGCCTTTACCTTTTCACCGCTTAAGGGAGTACCGGTAAAGTCTTCGCCCTTCTTTACAACCTCGATATCACTTGCTGTTATTGAGTATTTTGTAAGCCAGTTTACTGTGAATCCGGAGGAATTATCCTCTGCCATGGTAATTGTTACATTTACGGGTAACTGCATATCCTCTTTGGTGGGAACAACCTTTACGGCACCGTTATTTGTATATGTAACATCCCAGTCCTTTGTATCGTCATAAACCATACCGCCGATAACAATCTTTGCCTGATAAACAGCTGCTTCCTTTGTCGGGAGAGGAAGGAACATTTCAACAAGTGAATCAACGAGCTCGCTTATGTTGTTGCCGTAGGGGATAAGACCTGTTGCAAGAACTGCGCTTACGAGCTTTTTAAGAGAAACATTGTCAAAATCACTGAGAATTGAGGTGATTGAGTCGATAAATGTTTTTTCTGATGTATTGCTGATAATACCTGAATCAAGCACGGAGAGAAGTGCCATATAGAATATCTTTACATACTGAGCTATTTCTTTTGCTTCACCGTCAAAGAAGGTTTCAAAGTTAAGATCTATATTGCTGAGAATATTGTCTACAAGAACATCCTCTACAACATATTCCTTTATTGAGGCAATAAGAAGCTCGATAAATTCTGTTGTGCCTGAAAATTCAACAACATCCTGTAAGAAATAGTCATCTGAAATATCCTCGTTGCCGAGATACATACAAGCGATTACGGAAAGCACGGCATCACCTAATGTACCGCCCTTGTTTTTATTGCCGAAGCCGTATTCATTTATGTACTTTTCGCAGGGAACATCCGAAACCTGTATAGCCATAAGGTTATCAAGAGCCTTTCTGATAACATCATAGGTGTTTGATTTCTGATAGATGTACTGTGTCATAATCTGAGTATCAATATCGTAAAGGAAGCTCATAAGTCCGCTTGCATCAAATACAAGGTCCTTATCAAACTGAATACCGCCAAGGAGATATGAGTTGATTGTCTTTTCAATATCGATATCAAGCTCTTTTTCGATATATTTTACAACACTGCCCTCTGCACGGATACCGTTGATATATTTATCAAGAGTACCCTTGAGAATGCCGAAGATATAATCCGATGCATCTGAGTGTCCGCCGAACTGCTTGAAAAAGCCTGTTTTTCTGTAGGGGGAGGGGTATGCACCGTTGCCTGATATTGCTTCTACGCCTGCATACTCATCGCAGCTTTTCTGATTGAAGGTTACATCAAGACCGCCCTTTTCGTTCTTGATAAAATCGGTAACTCTGTATGAGAAGGGGAACTGTGTGAGTGTGGGGGTGATAACGGAATACATAGGATTGCCGCTGTCGGAATATGTAATGCTTATATCACTGATATGCTGATGTCCGCCGAAGGAGTAGTTAATGCCTGCATCGGCAAAAAGTTCCTGAAGTTTATAAGCGTCGTCAATTACAAAGCCCTGCATAAGGAATTCGTGGAAGTAGTTTGCGCCCGACATATTCCAGTGAGTGAAAAAAAGGGGAGTCTCACCGTTCTTTTTTGCATCTTCAGCTTCTTCCAGTATCCATTTGAGAAGTGCTTCCGAAAGAGCACCTGCTGTTTCCTGCTTTGCTTCGCCCGATTCGGTTGTGTCCTCGGTATATTTACCTGCATCGGCAAGAATAAGTCTGTAGCCGTCACCTGTCTTTACGGAGTAAGAAAGGCTTCCGCCATTGTTAAGAGTGAAATCTGAGAATTTGTGATAAGCATCACTGAAGCCTAAATCCTTGTAGATTTCATAAAACTGGGCAGGTGTGGTCTGCTTTGCTTCTTCTTTGATGTCATTTACAAAGCTTGAAGCTCTGGGATTGTTTATGTCGTGGTTGCCGGGGGTAACATAAATCTTTGCACCTGACTTTTCTTCAAAGGCTCTGAATTTTTCTGCCAGTGCCTTGTGGCTTTCATATTCACCGTTAGTGGTAAGGTCACCGGTAACAACGATATGCTTCACACCGTTATTTGCTGCCTCATAGCTCAGAGACTCAAGTGCAGCATCAAGTATTGCATCAAGGTCATCATAAACACAGTTATGAGCATCAAGATAGGTGTAGAATGCCTCTTTTTTATTACCGGCAAGATTTTCCGTGTAATAATGAATGTCGTTAATTGTTGCGATTGAAAAGGTCTTGTTCTCCTTTGCCATAGCCATGGGTGCTGTAGTTATAAGCAGCGCAAGGCACAGCATAAGAGACAGAATTTTTACGGATATTCTTCTGTTCATAGCCGTATATCCTCCCGAAAAAATATATATACGCAATAATTATATAATATTACACTAATAAAGTAAAGGAGAATTTTCGCAAAAAAAGAAAAAAGGAGCCTGTTTATGCATTCTGAGCAATAAACAGGTTCCGTTGCTTGTTTTTTATATGGGTAAAAATGACACGAGCCAATAGAATAACGGTACAAGTAAGAGGGCAGGTAAAAAATTTGCAACCTTTATTTTCGTGATTCCCATAAGATTGAGTCCCAGTGCTATTATCATAACAGACCCTGCACAGGTGATTTCCGCAATAAGTGCCGTATCCGTAAGAATATTCTGCAGAAGGGAAGCAAGAAGCACAAGCGCGCCCTGATAACCGAGAACAAACAATGCGGCAAACAACACACCGACCCCGAGAGAGCTTGCAAGCATACACGAGGATATAAGGTCGAGAATGGATTTTGTTATAAGAAGTCCGTTATCACCGCGAAGCCCTGCGTTTAGGGAGCCTACTATTGTCATAGCACCTACGCAAAAAAGCAGGGATGCGGTCATAAAGCCCTGTGCAACACTGCCTTTTTCGCCCTTTGTTTTCATTTTGTCTTCGATGAATGCACCGAGCTTTTCAAGTCTTTTGTCTATATCAATAAGACTTCCGATAATTGTACCTGCCACCATTGAAAGTATAAGCACTATTGTATTTTCACCCTGCAAGGCACCGTCAATTCCTATATACACGGTACAAAGTCCTATTGCTGTCATAACTGCCTTTGATATTCTGTCGGGAATTCCCTTTTTCAGCAGCAGCCCTGTAAGACTTCCCAGTATAACTGTTACCGTGTTTATCAGTACACCAATCATAAAATCATCTCCGTAAGGTGGATTTACGGTAAATATTAGCACAATCTCACACATTTTGCAAATATTTATACTCAAAAATGAGCATAATTGAAATAATAAAATACTTGAAAATATCATCAAAGGCTTGTATAATTGTATAGGTATGAAAATTGAAAGGAGATAATTCCAATGAACTATTCACATGAAGTACAGAATATGTGCGTTGTTGCTAAGGGCGTAGGACACAAGTGTGCTCCCATTCCTCAGGAAGGCGCATGGACTCATTCAACTCAGATTTCTGATATCAGCGGTCTTACACACGGTGTGGGCTGGTGTGCTCCTCAGCAGGGTGCATGTAAGCTTACTCTTAACGTCAAGAACGGTATCATTGAAGAAGCTCTTGTTGAAACACTCGGCTGCTCAGGTATGACTCACTCAGCTGCTATGGCTTCCGAAATTCTCCCCGGTAAAACTCTTCTTGAAGCTCTTAACACAGACCTTGTTTGTGACGCTATCAATACAGCTATGAGAGAACTCTTCCTCCAGATCGTATACGGCAGAACTCAGACAGCTTTCTCAGAAGGCGGTCTTCCCGTAGGCGCAGGTCTTGAAGACCTCGGTAAGGGTCTCAGAAGCCAGGTTGGTACTCTTTTCAGCACAAAGGCTAAGGGCGTAAGATATCTTGAGCTTGCAGAAGGCTACATCACAAAGATGGCTCTTGATGCAGACGATCAGGTTATCGGCTACAAGTTCGTTCACCTCGGAAAGATGATGGAAAACATCCGCAAGGGTATGGACGCTAACGAAGCACTTGTAAAGGCTACAGGTCAGTACGGCAGATTCGATGACGCAGCAAAAGTTATCGATCCCCGTGAAGAATAAGAGAGGGAGGATATAACAATGGCTTTATTTGAAAGTTACGAAAGAAGAATTAATCAGATCAACGTTGCTCTTAACAAATACGGTATTGCCTCTCTCGAAGAAGCAAAGAAGATTTGTGATGACAAGGGTATTGACGTTTATAACCTTATCAAGGGTATTCAGCCCATCTGCTTCGAAAATGCTTGCTGGGCTTACATCACAGGTACAGCTATAGCTCTCAAGAAGGGCTGCACAAAGGCTGCTGACGCTGCTGAAGCTATCGGTGAAGGCCTTCAGGCTTTCTGTATCCCCGGCTCAGTTGCTGACGACAGAAAGGTTGGTCTCGGCCACGGTAACCTTGCTGCTATGCTTTTAAGAGAAGAGACAAAGTGCTTTGCATTCCTTGCAGGTCACGAATCCTTCGCAGCTGCTGAAGGCGCTATCGGTATTGCTAACTCCGCTAACAAGGTAAGAAAGGAACCCCTCCAGGTTATCCTTAACGGTCTTGGTAAGGACGCAGCTCAGATCATTTCAAGAATCAACGGCTTCACATTTGTTGAAACAAAGTTCGATTATATGACAGGCAAGCTTGAAATCGTTAGTGAAAAGGCTTACTCAAACGGCCCCAGAGCTAAGGTTCGTTGCTTCGGTGCTGATGATGTTCGTGAAGGCGTTGCTATTATGCATCACGAAGGTGTTGACGTTTCTATCACAGGTAACTCAACTAACCCCACTCGTTTCCAGCATCCCGTTGCAGGCACATACAAGAAGGAATGCATTGAAATCGGCAAGAAGTACTTCTCTGTTGCATCAGGTGGCGGCACAGGCCGTACACTTCATCCCGACAACATGGCAGCAGGCCCCGCTTCCTACGGTATGACAGATACAATGGGCCGTATGCACTCCGACGCACAGTTCGCAGGCTCCTCATCAGTTCCCGCACACGTTGAAATGATGGGACTTATCGGCGCAGGTAACAACCCCATGGTTGGTATGACTGTTGCAGTTGCAGTTGCTATTGAAGAGGCAATGAAATAATAAGGTTTTAGAAACTTAGATTCATAAAAACAAAAACTGCTGTGGTAATTGCTCAATTACCACAGCAGAGTTTTTCTGTGACTACCACAATTTACGCAATACTGATTCTGCATCATTATTGCGTAAAAATATTATTATACAGTTTAAACCTGTAAAACAACATCAGAGCAGGTCTTCTGACTTTATGCA
>JAZNEX010000110.1:0-13484 GCA_045588855.1 Acutalibacteraceae bacterium | reverse complement strand
GATAGATAAGTTCTTCATAATGTTCTTTGAAAATTTGTTGTAATATATTCATGTGAACATTATACAACATAACTTCTAAAAGCAATACCCCCTCATGATTGAGGGGGCAGGGGGTAATGATTTGTCGAAGACAATTTTTTTATGTGCTTTTTTATGCTGCTTATATAAAAGTAAAATAGAAGTATTATAATTCTTCAGTTAAAATTGTTGACATTTGTAGATTATTGCGATATATTTATCGTAGTATGTAAGACTATACACTTGCATATGTATTTCTATTCGTTGTATACGGAGAGGGGCTGCATAATTGGAAAACAATGTCATCATAGACCTTAAGAATATTTCCGTTTCATTTGACGGTGAACAGATACTTAAAAATATCAATTTATATATAAGAGACGGCGAATTTATCACCTTTCTCGGTCCTTCGGGCTGCGGTAAAACTACCACACTCAGGATAATTGCGGGCTTTCTTGAGCCTGACGGGGGAGATGTGATTTTCGACGGCAAGAGAATCAATGGTGTTCCTCCTCATAAAAGAGAGGTTAACACCATTTTTCAGCGTTATGCTCTTTTTCCCCATCTTAATGTTGCGGAAAATATTGCATTCGGTCTGAAGCTCAAAAAGATGCCTAAGGACAAGATTGAAAAAAAGGTATCCGAGATGCTTTCTCTTGTCAATCTCAAGGGCTTTGAACACAGAAATATCAACTCTCTTTCGGGCGGACAGCAGCAGAGAGTTGCTATTGCACGTGCACTTGCGGTTGATCCCAAGGTGCTTCTTCTTGACGAGCCCTTAGGCGCCCTTGACCTTAAGCTTCGTAAGGATATGCAGAATGAACTTAAAAAGATTCAGCAGAGTCTTGATATAACATTCATATATGTTACCCATGACCAGGAAGAGGCACTTTCAATGTCTGATACCATTGTTGTTATGGACAGCGGTAAGATTCAGCAGATAGGCTCTCCCACGGATATTTATAATGAACCGAAAAATGCATTTGTTGCTGACTTTATCGGTGAGAGTAATATCGTAGACGGTATTATGAAAAAGGATAAGGTTGTTGAATTTTCAGGCCATGTGTTTGACTGTCTTGATACGGGCTTCGGTATAAATGAGGCTGTTGACGTTGTTGTCCGTCCCGAGGATGTTGATGTTGTTCCCGTCGGACAGGGAATGCTTACCGGTACGGTTACATCCGTTACATTCAAGGGCGTACATTATGAAATAATTGTAGATATCGGCGGATTTTTATGGATGATTCAGTCTACGGATATCCAGTATGAAGGCGATAAGATAGGTCTTCTTATTGAGCCTGACGCTATACATATAATGAAAAAATCCGAGTATTCGGGTACCTTCGGTGATTTCTCCAGCTTTTCGGATGAGTTTGATGAGTTGTCCGATGTAAATGCAGGGGTTGATGCGGAGGACGAAGGCGATGAGTAAGTCAGTAACTATCGGAAACAAAAAAGCTACCGTCACTCCCTTTGCATCGTGGATGGTTGTATTTGTGCTTATTCCTATGGCGCTTGTAGTGTATTATGCATTTACAAATGCCGACGGTACATTTACGCTTGAAAACTTAAAGTGGATATACACCTACCGTTCCACAATGATGTTATCGTTGCAGCTTGCATTTATTGCAACCTGTATATGCCTTGTGCTGGCTTACCCCATAGCATACAGTATGTCAAGAGCAAGTGAAAAAATCCAGAGAAATGCCACGCTTATTATAATGCTTCCCATGTGGATGAACTTTCTTGTCCGTACTTATTCATGGATGACGATTCTTGAAAATCAGGGACTTATAAATTCCGCTTTAAGAGGTATAGCAGGGCTTATGGGTACGGAATTTGACGGTTTTCAGCTTATAAACAACCGCGGTGCCATAGTACTCGGTATGGTTTATAATTTTTTGCCGTATATGATTCTTCCCATTTATACCTCACTTACAAAGATTGATAATTCTCTTCTTGAAGCAGCAAGGGACCTGGGTTCAAACGGTTTCCACGTATTCAAAAGAGTTATCCTTCCTCTTAGTGTGCCCGGTATAATTTCGGGTATCACTA
Organism: Acutalibacteraceae bacterium; assembly: GCA_045588855.1. Taxonomy (GTDB): domain Bacteria; phylum Bacillota; class Clostridia; order Oscillospirales; family Acutalibacteraceae; genus RUG806. The sequence continues at coordinate 11,411 of JAZNEX010000110.1, read as the reverse complement.
TGGTATTTATACCTTCAATCAGTACATTTATCATTTCAAGAATCTTAGGCGGCGGTAAGGATTTCCTTATAGGCGACCTTATAGAGGATTATTTCTTAGGAAATTCGGGTGTTGTAAATTATAATATCGGTGCTGCTCTGTCAATGGTTCTTATGATTCTTATTCTTGTTGCAACCTTCTTTATGAATCACTTTGACAAGGATGCAAAAACTTCGGGAGGCGGCAGAATATGAAAAAATTACTTAAAGTTTACAATGCTCTTATTCTTGCGTTTTTATACCTTCCCATTCTTGTTGTTGTGTTTTTCTCCTTCAATTCGGGTTCATCCCGTGCAAAGTTTGAGGGCTTTTCGCTGCAGTGGTATCTTGAGCTTTTTCAGGACGAGCTTATTTTACAGTCTCTGTATTATTCCATAATTATTGCCGTGCTCTCTGCTGTCATTGCAACACTTATAGGTACACTTGCGGCAGTGGGAATCAATTCTATGAGAGGCTGGAAAAAATCAGCACTGCTCAGTATAAACAACATCCCTGTTGTAAATCCCGAAATAGTTACTGCTATTTCAATGATGATACTTTTTGTATTTGTGCTTTCGCATTTCAACAATATGGAAATGGGCTTCGGTACATTGCTTATTTCACATATTACCTTCAACATTCCCTATGTTGTTCTTTCCGTATTGCCCAAGCTCAAGGGTATGGATCAGAATATTTATTATGCAGCCCTTGATCTTGGCTGTCCACCTGTGAAGTCCTTTATAAAGGTTGTAATTCCTCAGATACTTCCGGGTATTATTTCAGGTCTTATTATGGCTTTCACTCTGTCACTTGATGACTTTGTTATCAGCTATTTCAACTCGGGTGCTACCTTCCAGACCCTTCCCGTAACAATCTATTCAATGACAAAGAAGCCTTATTCACTTAAGCTCAATGCACTTTCAACACTTCTCTTTGTAGTTATTCTGGCTCTTATGCTTATATCCAATATCAAAAAGCCCGAAAACAGCAAAAAGAAAAAGAGATAAGGAGGGTGATTTATGAAAAAAAGACTTATTGCCCTTCTTATGGTTATGCTTGTTGTTTTCTGTGCTGCTGCCTGCGGCGGTAACGAAGGAAATACAGGCGTTGAACCCCAGAGTATAAATGTTTATAACTGGGGCGAATATATTGACCAAAGCGTGCTTGATGAGTTTACTGCCGAAACGGGCATAAGGGTAAATTACACCACTTATGCCAGCAACGAGGAAATGTATTCCAAAATCGTCAGCGGTGCTGCATCCTACGATGTTATTATTCCTTCCGAATATATGATATCAAAAATGATCAGCGAGGGTTTGCTGGCAGAGCTTAATTTTGATAATATTCCCAATTATAAGTATATAGGTGAGGAATACAGAGGTCTTTCTTATGACCCCGATGAAAAATATTCGGTGCCTTATACATGGGGTACGGTTGTTATCGTTTACAACACAAAGTATGTTGATGAGGAAGATGTAGAAGATGAAAGCATCGACCTTTTATGGAATGAAAAATATGCAGGAAATATCCTGATGTTTGACAATCCCCGCGATGCCTTTGCGCTTGCTCATATCAAGCTCGGACATTCAATGAATACTACAAATCCCGAGCATTGGTACGAGGCTGCCGAGGAACTCAAAAAACAGAAGCCCATTGTTCAGGCTTATGTTATGGACCAGATTTTTGATAAGATGCTTAATGAGGAGGCTTATATTGCCGCTTATTATGCAGGGGATGCCATGACTATGATTGAAGAAAATGAGGATCTTGCGGCATATGTTCCCAAAGAAGGTGCAAATAAATTCTTCGATTCAATGTGTGTTCTCGAGTCTTCCAAAAACAAAGAAGCAGCAGAAAAGTTTATTAACTTTATGTGCGAAACCGACATAGCAAAAAGAAATGCAGAGGCTGTATGGTATGCCATTCCTCACACTGCAGCATATGAAGCGCTTGAACCTGAGCAGAGAGATGATCCGCTGGTATATCCCGATAAGGAGATACTTGATAAATGTGAGGTTTTCATAAATCTTAACGAAGAAACCCTTGTACTTCAGAGTGAGCTTTGGATAAATCTCAAGACTCAGTATTAAAACTGCGGGAATTAAATTCAAATAAGAAAAAATCTTACGATTTGTCAACCCCCTGCCCCCAGAAATCCTCGTACGAAAGTACGGGGATTTACTTTTTACCTATTACTTCTTTGCTCTTCACTTTCAGCTCTCCGACTCGGATTTCCGGAGGTAAAAAGTAATAAATAATAGTGAAGAAGTGAATTTTTAAATCCGTTAATAACACTCATACCAATCTTGGGGGAATCGGTGTTTCTTGATATGAGCTAAATTGCTCACTTCGCGAGCAATTTCCTATAAATTAAAAAATTATCTGTCGTTATATTTTAGCAAAATACACCAAAAATCAATGTTGATAATGTACAGCCGTAAATAAGTTATTCCTTGACTTTATTTGCGTAATGTTTTATTATAAATTAAATAATATTTTATACGCCTGCGTAAGGCTTAAAAAATAACAGAAAGGTTTTTTGTTATGGGTTCTTATCTTCTCGGAGTGCAAACTCCACACAGAAAAGGCACAAAAGATGTTGCAGTTTCACGTCTTGATAATGTACAGACTGTAACAATACCGATGTCAATGCATATCGGTAAGCCTGCCGTTCCCGTTGTCAAAGTCGGGGATATGGTCAAAATTGGCACAAAAATCGGTGAGGCTGATGTAAAGGTTTCATCTGATATTTATTCAAGTATATCAGGTAAGGTAACAAAGCTTACCGAATTTCTGCTTTCCAACGGCAACACAACTACAGCTGTTATGATTGAATCTGACGGTGAAAATGCAGTTGATGAATCAGTTGCTCCTCCCGTTATAAACAGCAGAGAGGATTTTATCGAGGCCGTCAGAAAAAGCGGTATCGTAGGTCTCGGAGGTGCAGGCTTCCCCACACATGTTAAGCTTGATGTTCCCTCAGAGAAGATAGAATATCTTATTGTTAACGGTGCAGAATGTGAGCCTTATGTTACAAGTGACTCTGTCAATATGCTTACACGCGGTGATGATATAACTGTTGCTCTTAATGCATTCAATAAATATCTCGGTGTAAAAAAGGTTATTATCGGCATCGAAAAAAGCAACAAGAAGGTAGCTGTCGTGATGAAGGCTCTTGCGGCTTCCTTCAAAGATTTTGATGTAAAGGTAAATATTCTTCCCGATAAGTATCCTCAGGGCGGTGAAAAGGTTATGGTTTACCACACTACCGGAAGAAAAATCGGTTTGAACAAATTACCTATAGATGTCGGTTGTATTGTAATTAACAGCACAACCGTAGCTCAGATAGGCTCTTACATTAAGACCGGTATGCCCCTTACCGAAAAGCTTGTAACGGTTGACGGTGCTGCCGTAAAAAATCCTCAGAATGTAATTGCCCCGATCGGCACGCCTCTCAGCGTACTCTTCGATTTCTGCGGCGGACTTAAAGAAGATCCTGCAAAAATTATTTACGGCGGTCCCATGATGGGTATTACAATTCCCAATGCGGATGCTCCCGTTCTGAAAAATACAAATGCAGTGCTTGCTCTTTCCGCAAAAGAAGCAAAGCTTCCTAAGACAACCGCCTGTATCCGTTGCGGTGCCTGTGTAAATACCTGTCCCTTCAGCCTTGCGCCCGTAAATATTGCCGAGGCTTATTCCAGGGAAGACACAGAAACGCTTAAGGCACTTTCCGTGCAGTCGTGTATGGAGTGCGGTTGCTGCAGCTTTGTATGTCCTGCAAACCGTCCTCTTGTACAGATTAATAAGCTTTCTAAAAAATTATTAGCGGATAAAGCAGCAAAGGAGGGCAGTAAATAATGAGTGCTCTTACCAAATTAATGATTTCCCCCCATATTCACAGCGGAAAATCCACCACCGGCATTATGGCTGATGTTCTTATTGCCTTACTTCCTGCTGCAATTGCAGGTACGGTTATTTTCGGCTGGCGTGCATTACTCGTAATTGCAATATGCGTTGTATGCAGTGTGGGCTTTGAAGCAATTTTTAATCTTATAATCAAAAAAGAACAGACTGTAGGGGATTTATCTGCCGCTGTTACGGGGCTTCTCCTTGCACTCAATCTTCCTGTTGATATCCCTTTGTGGCAGTGTGCAGTAGGCTCTCTTTTTGCAATAGTTGTCGTAAAATGTCTTTTTGGCGGAATCGGTGCAAATCTCGTAAATCCTGCAATTACCGCACGTGTGTTTATGCTTGTTGCCTTCGGTTCAATGGCTGTTCCTTCTTTCCCTGCCGATGCAGTTTCTTCTGCTACTCCGCTTTCAGCAGATGAAATGCCCTCGCTTCTTGATTTATTTATCGGTAATCACGGCGGAGCTATCGGTGAAACATGTGTTGTCGCTCTGCTTTTAGGCGGTATCTATCTTCTTGTTAAACGAGTTATTTCATGGCATATTCCCGTTGTGTTTATTGCTACGGTATTCCTTTTCTCATTCTTTATGGAAGGCTTTGACGCAATCGGTGCTCTTTCACTTCTTATGTCGGGCGGTGTGTTTATCGGTGCTATCTTTATGGCAACTGATTATACCACATCACCTTATACACCCTGGGGTAAGGTTATTTTCGGTCTCGGCGCAGGTCTTCTTACCTGCCTTATCAGATATTTCGGTACATATCCCGAAGGTGTATCATTTGCAATTCTGTTTATGAATATACTCAATCCTTACATTTGCAAGTGGACAAAGCGTAAAGTATTTACGGCAGGAGGAGATAAACAATGAAAACATACATTAAAAATCTTGCTGTATTTGTTTGCATCTGTTCGGTTATTACCGTGCTTCTTGCTGCAACAAACTTTATCACAGCTCCCGTTATTGCCGAAAATCAGAATGCTGCTGCTAATGCGGCTCTTCTCGAAGTAATGCCCGAGGGTAAGGGATTTGAAACTGTTGATCTCAGTTCTTTTACATTACCTGCTACAGTCACCGAAGTGAATAAGGAAACATCGGGACTCGGTTATGTTATTAAGCTTACAACCAAGGGCTACGGCACAGGCTTTGTTATTATGTGCGGTGTCAGTGCCGATGGTACTGTAACAGGTGCCGTTTGTCTTTCATCAAACGAAACTCTCGGTAAAGAAAAGGCTTACGGTGAAGGCTTCAACGGGAAGGATGCTGCAGGTGTTGAAGCTGTTGATATTATTTCAGGTGCAACGCTTACAACCAATGCATATAAAAATGCTGTAAAGGATGCTCTTAATACAGCTGTCATACTTGGCGGCGGTTCGGTTGACATCCGTTCGGAGGAAGAAATTCTTGCCGATAACCTTGATGCAGCTCTTCCCGCAGGCGAAAAGGCATTTGAAAGGATGTTTATGGTTGAGCTCATAGAAGGTATTGATGCTGTTTATGAAGCAACCAACGGTGCAGGCTATGTTTTTGTTGTCGGTGAACAGTTTATTGGTGTAAATGCTGACGGTACTGTTGTAACTGAAGGTGTTTCAGATGCGGCTCTTTATGCGGATGCTGTCAGTGCAATTCAGGCAAGCACTCTTGAAGATATTGATATCTCCGCATACGAAGACCTTGCAAAGACTGTTGTTTCGGCTCAGAAGACAGCATCCGGAAACTATGTCCTCGAAACAAAGGGTGCAGGCTACGGCATCAAGGGCGGAAGCGAATATCATCCTGCTTCAAACGAATATATTATTGTCCGTGTCAGTGTTACTCCCGATTTCAGAATCATTGACTGCCTTACAGTTTCTGAGGCAGAAACCGACGGTTTGGGTGATGCGTGTGCTGACGAAAGCTTCTACGGTCAGTTCAGAGGAAAGACCGAAGAAAACTATACGGAAATTGACGCCATCAGCGGTGCAACCTTAACAACAAACGGATATACCCAGGCTATTGAGCGTGCGTTCAATGCCATCAATATAATGAACGGAGGTGCCTGATAATGAAAGAAAAATCTTCAATGTCAGTATTACTCAACGGTATACTGAAAGAAAATCCTGTATTGGTGCTCATTCTCGGTACCTGTCCCACACTTGCAACCACAACCACAGTTAAGGGTGCCGTTGGTATGGGACTTGCGGCTATGGCCGTGCTTATCTGTTCTAACGTATTTATCTCAATTCTCAGAAAAGTTATTCCCGAAAGCATGCGAATTCCTTGTTATATAGTTATAATCGCAGGCTTTGTTACAATAGTTAAAATGATAATTCAGGCTTATCTTCCCGAATTATATGCAACTCTCGGTGTTTATCTTGACCTGATTACCGTTAACTGTATAATTCTCGGCCGTGCAGAGATGTTTGCAAATAAGAACCGTGTTATTGCATCAGCTCTTGACGGTATCGGTATGGGACTCGGTTTCACACTTGCACTTACTATGATGTCTACAATCCGTGAGGTATTCGGTGCAGGTTCTTTCTTCGGAATTGAGATTCCTTTCCTGCAGAATTACAAAATCGAAGTCCTTACAAAGGCTCCCGGCGGACTTCTTGTTTACGGTCTTCTCATTGCCCTTATCTATGTCGTTACTCGCGGTAAGGCACCTCTTAAAAAGTCATTCTCCTGTGAAGGCTGTCCCAATTCGGCAAACTGCCTCGGCGGAAATTGCTCAGAAAAGAAAGGAGATGAGAACTGATGGAAAGCTTCAAGATTTTGATTATAATACTTCTCTCTTCCGTGCTTGTTGATAACTATGTTCTCAGCAGATTTTTAGGTATCTGTCCTTTCCTCGGTGTATCCAAAAAGATTGACCAGGCAGTAGGTATGGGTGTTGCCGTAACATTCGTTATGCTCCTTGCTACCGCTGCAACATGGCCCATTCAGTATTTTGTTCTCGATACACTGGGGCTCGGATATCTTCAGAATATTGCATTTATTCTTATAATTGCAACTCTTGTTCAGATCCTCGAACTTATTCTTAAAAAGTTTTCACCTGCTCTTTATAAGGGGCTCGGTGTTTATCTTCCCCTTATCACAACAAACTGTGCCGTTCTCGGTGTTACAATCAACAACATAATTGACGGTTACAGCTTTATTGAATCAATGGTAAGCTCTCTCGGCTGCGGTCTCGGCTTCCTTCTTGCAATGGTTCTTTTCTCAGGTATCCGTTCAGGAATAGATGATACAAAGGTGCCCGAGCCCTTCCGCGGTCTTGCAGTTACTCTTATTGCCGCTTCATTTATATCCCTTGCATTTATGGGCTTCAGCGGTATTGTTGAAAGTATCTTTGCTTGATAAGAGGTGACGGAAATGGATATTTTAATTGCTTTTCTTGTAATGTTGGGTGTTGCACTTGTTGCAGGTATCCTTATTACTGTATTTTCTCATTTCTTTGCAGTTCCCGAAAATCCCTTAAAAAGTGAAATCCGTGCCTGCCTTCCCGGTATCAATTGCGGTGCCTGCGGTTATAAGGGCTGTGATGACTATGCTGCTGCTCTTGCAGATGGCGGAGTTGCTCCCAATCTCTGTATTCCCGGTGCACAGAGTGTTGCCGATGAAATCGGCGGTATTCTCGGTGTTGAAGCAGAACCCTTCAAGGACGTTGTTGCTTTCGTTTCCTGTAACGGTAATTGCGATGCAACATTCGATACGGCAGAGTATGAAGGTGTAAAGAGCTGTTATGCAGCATCAATGATATACGGCGGTACTAATTCCTGCCGCTTCGGATGTCTCGGACTCGGTGACTGTGCAAACGTATGTCCCTCAGGTGCAATCTGTATTTCCGACGGTGTAGCACATATTAACACTGCAAGATGTCTCGGATGCGGACTTTGCGTCAACACATGTCCTAAGAAAATAATTAATATGATTCCCCAGGAAACAGCTACTGTTGTCAGGTGCAGTAATAAGCAGAAGGGCGCTGATGCTAAAAAAGCATGTAAGAATGCATGTATCGGTTGTAAAAAATGCGAAAAGAACTGTCCTCACGATGCAATCAAGGTTATTGATAACCTTGCTGTTATTGATTATGAAAAGTGTGTTCATTGTGAAGCCTGTGTAAACGAATGTCCTACAGGCTGTCTCAGATCCGTATTCTTCCCCGATATTCCCGATAATATAAGCAGCGCAGATCTGATTGTCTGATATGGATAATAAAAAAATTGCAAAAAAGCGGAATATCAGAAATGACCTTATTCTGATTGCCTGTTTTTTACTGGTTGCAGCAGTCGGTATTATATATCTTAATTTTTTTCGTCCTGCAGGTAATACGGTAACCGTAACCGTTGACGGTGAAATATACGGCACATATTCTCTTTCGGAGGATATCACCGAGGATATTTATACAGGCGAAAGCAGCGGTAATCATAACCGTCTTGTAATCAGAGGAGGGAAAGCGTATATGGAAAGCGCTTCATGTCCCGACGGAATATGTGTTGCACATAAGCCGGTATCTCTTGACGGTGAAAGTATTGTATGTCTTCCTAACCGTGTGGTAATTACGGTAGACTCTGTTGAGAAAGCCGACAGCCCCGATATAATAGTTTAGGAGGTTTGTTGTGAAAAACAAATCCGCAATCGTCCCATTTGCAGGTATATGTGTGGCTCTTGCACTGATATTTGCTTATATAGAGGTTCTTATACCTCCTTTGTTCCCGTCACTTCCGGGAATAAAAATGGGGTTGCCTAACATTATAATAGTGTTCCTGCTATACCGGAAAGGTCCTGTCTTTGCAGGTGTTGTTTCACTTGTAAGAATACTTCTTGTAAGTATGTTGTTCGGCAATATGATGGCATTTATGTACAGTCTTGCAGGGGGAATTCTGAGCCTTACGGTGATGATAATTCTGTCGAAACTGAATATTTTATCTCCGGTGGGAGTAAGTGTTGCAGGCGGTGTGACTCATAATGTGGGGCAGATTATTGTTGCAGTGCTTCTTCTTGATACGGTTCAGTTGGGCTATTATCTTGTTGTTCTTACCGTTACCGGAACAATAGCAGGTATATTTATAGGCTTGTGCGGATCATTTCTTGTTAAAAGAATTCCGAAAAAATTATGAACTTATAAAATTACTATTGACAAGCATTTTTCTTTATAGTAATATTACCAAGGTTATAAACCAAACATTAACGGAGGTTTTTTCAATGAAAAAGGCATTATTAATCGCATTATGTCTCATGATGGCTGTTTCCGTAGTATTTGCAGGCTGCGGTAACACAACAGGTACAGAAGAAACTACATCAGAAACAATAGAAGCTTCAGGTGCTTCTCTTAAGTTCGGTTCAGGTATTTATGTAGCTGCTCCCACAGTTACAGATGCAACTGAAGATAAAGAAGGCGAAGGCAAGATTGATATTACTGTTGCTGCAGTTACTGTTGATGCTGATGGCAAGATCGTAGCTTGCGCTCTTGATACAGCAAGCAACACAGTAAAGTATACCGCAGACGGTAAGGCTGTTGCTGTTGAAGAATTTAAAACAAAATATGAGCAGGGTGCTGACTACAATATGGTAGCTTACGGCGGTGCAACTAAGGAATGGTTCGAGCAGGCTGATGCTTTCGAAGCACTTGTTGCAGGTAAGACTCTTGATGAAGTCAAGGCTCTTGTTGCAGAAGAAAACAAGGGTAATGATGAAGTTATCGCAGCAGGCTGCACAATTATGATCAACGAGTTTGTAAACGCTATTGAAGAAGCTTACAATGCTGCAGAAACTGATGTTACAGCTGATGCTGTTCTTAAAGTAACTGCTGCTACAGAGCAGACCTGTGAAGATGCAACAGAAGATAAGGACGGCGTAAACAAGGTTGCAACAACTGTTTTTGCTGCTGCTGTTGATGCAGAAGACAAGGTAATAGCTTGTGCATCCGACTGTGTAGAAGTAGAATTTACATTCACAACAGAAGGTGCTTCAACTCTTGACACAACCAAGGAAGTTGTTTCCAAGAAGGCAAAGGGTGCAGACTACGGTATGGTAGCATACGGCGGTGCAACTAAGGAATGGTTCGAACAGGCTGCTGCTTTTGATGCTGCATGTGTAGGTAAGACAGCTGATGAAATCGCAGGCTTCGTTGCTGAAGACGGCAAGGGTGTTGAAGATATTCAGTCTGCAGGCTGCACAATCTATGTAACAGGCTTTGTAAAGGCTGCTTCCAAGATCTGAGTCAGTATTATAAATTTCTGAAAAAAAGAGAGAGACACAATTCTCTCTCTTTTTGTTTTATATTGTATTATGATTAAAAGAATTTTTAGTTTTATTGTTACTGTGACCATTCTTACGTGCAGTCTTTGTGCATGCTCACAGGATAAAGAAAAAAATAAATATACAAGCCATTCTATGGATTATTTCGATACCGTAACAACCATTACGGGGTACGAATATACTCAGGAAGAATTTGATGCCGTATCGGATGAAATTCTTACCTTGTTGGGAGAGTATCATCGCTTGTACTCGATTTATCACAGATTTGACGGTATTGAAAATCTGTGTACGATAAATGAGCTGGTTGACGGTGAACACCGCACGGTAAGTGTTGACCGACGAATTATTGATATGCTTCTTTATGCAAAAGAGCTTTATTCGGATACACAAGGTATTATGAATATTGCCATGGGCAGTGTATTGTCGCTGTGGCACGATTACCGTACAATAGGAAAGGATAATCCTTCCGGGGCAGCATTACCTCCTATGGAAAAGCTTGTTGAAGCATCTGAGCATTGTGATATCGGCAATCTGTTAATTGATGAAGAGAATAATACCGTTACTCTTACCGATCCTTCTATGACGCTCGATGTAGGTGCAATCGCCAAGGGATTTGCAGTTGAAAGTATCGCAAAAGAGCTTGAAATGAAAGGTGTTACGGGCTATGTTATTAATGTTGGCGGTAATGTACGTACCATAGGCACTAAGGCTGACGGTACACCATGGAAAGTCGGCATAGAAAACCCTGACGGCGGGGATTATCTGGCATATCTTGATTTAAGCGGTCAGGCTCTTGTAACAAGCGGCTCATATCAGCGCTTTTATTATGTAGACGGCAAGCCGTATCATCATATAATTCATCCCGAAACACTGATGCCTGCCGAAGGCTTTGTGTCTGTTTCTGTTGTATGTGATGATTCGGGATTGGCAGATGCTTTGTCTACGGCACTTTTTTGTATTCCGCAGGAAAGCGGTGCTGAGCTTATTGAAGCATTCCCCGGGGTTGAAGTCTTGTGGGTAACTGAAGACGGAGAAAAGATATGTTCACCCGGTTGGGATAAATTTGAAAATTAATTAGTTTCAATGCAAAATTTATATGTTTATAAAGCAAGAAAACGGCTTCGCCGTACGCCTGCGGCGAAACGCTTTCGTATAGTCCATCGCCGAGGGAAGTTTACTTCCCTCAGGCGGGACATATAATCTTTTTACTTTATAGGAAGGAATTTCCTATAAAGTAAAAAAA
>JAZNEX010000109.1:0-1811 GCA_045588855.1 Acutalibacteraceae bacterium | reverse complement strand
CTCGGTGAAGGTTCAAGTCCTTTTACCCGCACCATCAAAAGACACCATTGAAATCTGAACCCTCAAGTTTGTTCAGACTCAATGGTGTTTTTATTATAAAACCCAGTATTTATGCGGCTTTTCGAGGTCGCATTTTCTTTTTTGTCAGTCGGACTAAAAACAGAAAATCTTAAATTTTGCAATTAGAAGATTAAAAAACAAACCTTTTCGAACCCTTTAGTCTATCTGCATATATCTAAAAAATCATGATTTTTCTTTGTTTATGAAAAGATGAACTTGATTTTTTCTTTTGCAATTTTTTCATTACAGTACACAAAGTTAAATTCACCGCTGATCTGCATATCCGCAACAGTAAAGGTGGCGAGATCGTTACGGCAATGAGATATGGGTTCGTATGCAAAGGTAATTGCTCCGTTGGTTGCCACAAGGTCGCAAATCACAGAAAAATTGCTGACAGAGCTGCAACGCTTAAAACTATCAAGGGAAAATCCACGGTTAGTAATAGCATTATTCAATAATGTTCTTGTTCCCGAAAACGGCTCTCTGACCACAATATCCTCCGCAAAAATTTCTTCGAGCGTCACGAGCTTATTTGCAAAAGGATGGCTTTTGGCACAGACCCCTACAAACGCTTCTTTCTTGAAAAGATGGTATCCATATTTTGATTTATCGAACACACCCTCAATTACAGCAAAATCGATCTTTGCCTTTTCAAGCATATGTAACAGATTTTCAGTATTGTCTATAATCAAGTCAAGATTGTGTTTGGGATCTTGCAGAAAGGAACGAATTTCCGGCACGATAACAAATTCACCGATGGTTTTGGTTGGACCAACGGTCATAAGAACGGTATCGGTAGGAATGAACTTTTCAGGGATATCCGCTTCCTCTGCCTTGATGCTGTCAAAATAACGCTTTAGCCGTTCGGCGTTCTTGGTTCTTGAGAGTGTTCGTCCATCATACTCAAACAGCTTTACGCCGTAATAATTCTCTAAATAATGAATATGCTGCGTGACACCCGGCTGTGTCATATTCAGTTTTTCGGCCGTTCTGCGATAATTCATTTCGTCATAGAGGGCAAGAAAGGTAAGTACTCTGTAATCTAACATAACAAACTCCGATTACTTCACATTATCGATTGATAATAAATGATAATTTGATTTTATCACAAAATAGTAGTATAATCAAGAGGTATAAGCGAAAGTAGGAGATTGTTTATGAAAGTGCTAAAAGTGTTTCCCGGAATAATATTATCTGTAGGTGTGGCGCTTCTTGCGTGTTGGCTTGAAAGTCTTCTGCCTATCCACCTTATTGGCTCTGCCGTTATTGCTATGTTCATCGGTATGATCCTCAATTACTTTTTGAGGAATACCAAGGTGTTTACATCGGGACTCAAATTTACATCCAAGAAGATCTTGAAGTTTGCCATTATTCTGCTTGGCTTGTCCCTCAATATTACGACTATCCTCAACGTAGGTAAAATGTCCCTTACCGTTATGATATTTACTTTACTTACTTGTTTTGGCGGTGGTTATTTTATCGGTAAGGCGTTGGGACTCAATTGGAAGCTCTCCAACCTTATCTCTGCCGGTACGGGTATTTGCGGTGGCTCTGCCATTGCCGCTATTGCCCCGACTATCGATGCAGACGATAACGATGTAGCTTATGCTATGTCTGCTACTTTTCTGTTCGATATGGCAATGATCGTATTGTTTCCCATTATGGGACAAGCGATGGGAATGACCGATCAGGCATTCGGTATTTGGGCGGGAACGGCAGTTAACGATACTTCTTCCGTTGTTGCGACCGGC
>JAZNEX010000108.1:0-1999 GCA_045588855.1 Acutalibacteraceae bacterium | reverse complement strand
CAGTAAATCTGCAACAGGCTGTGCCCATGCCAGACCGGCAGCGCCGATTTTGGCTTTGAGTATAAATAAAGCAGGGATGTATATAAAGCCCTGACGGCTAAGGTTTATGATGAGAGCAGGAACAGCTGCACCGGCAGCCTGAAGCGCATTTGTCAGAACATAAAACACACCAAACAGGAAGCTGGTTGACAAAAGAATTCTTACAAACTGTACAGCATATTCAAAGGCTGCCCGCTCTGTGAGGAACACCCCTACAATCTGGTTTGTGAATATATAGCAGATAACTGTCATTGCCAGACTGAGGACAAAGGAAAAAACTACAGAAAAACGCATTGCTTTTTTAAAGCGGTCCCACAGATTTGCGCCTACACAATATCCCAGCAAAGCCTGAACACCCTGGGCAAAACCGATGCATACCATGCCGGTAATCATTGTGACTTTGGAAGCAACGCCTATTGCAGCTACAGCCATATCACCGAAAGAAGCCATCTGGCCGTTCATAATAATCTGGGAAACGCTCATCAGCATTGAGCCAAGTGATGCAGGTATGCCAATAGTCAGGATGCCTGTGCATATTTTGTCACCCATAGAAAAATCTTTTGGGTGAATACTGAGGATAGATGTTCCGCTAAAAAAATACCGTATATAGAAACAAGCGCTGAAAATATTGCCTATGGCAGTGGCAATGGCCGCACCTGTAATACCCCAGCCGAAAGTGAGAATCATAACAGGGTCCAGTATAACGTTCAGCAGGTTACCCAGAAGCTGGCCCATCATTGCTGTTTTGGCATGACCTTCAGCACGGATAACGTTTGAAAAACAGTTTGCTATCAGTACAAATGGTCCGCTGTAGGTTACTATAGTAAGATATGTTTTTGCGTAAGTGTAAGTATCAGCACTTGTACCCATTATTACGAGAATATCTTCCATAAAAATCAGGAATAATGCAGACATAGCAACGCCTATTACAACACAGCTCCACATACAGAATGAAGTTGCTTTTCTGGCATAATCAGCTTTTCCTTCTCCCAAGGCTCTGGCTATTACAGAGGTACCACCTATGCCAAAAACTGAACCCACAGACATAAAAATAAGAAATACAGGTGTAGCCATGGAAACAGCCGCCACCTGATATGCATCATGGGTCAGACCTATAAAAAGTGTATCTGCCAGATTGTAAACCAGTACCATAAGCATGGCAATCATTGCAGGTACTGCATTTTTCAGAACAGCCTGCGAAATAGGTGCGCTGTGAAATATTTCCAGCTCTTTTGTCATTTTCATAAAAATCTCCTTTTTGAAAGCACACTATTAATAGCGTGCTATTGAACGGTATTAACAATATGCCCGCTGTGGACGGGCGTAATTCTATCTGCAGATTTTCTGCAGCAAATTATAAAATTGTTCTTTTTCGTCGGGTGTCAGTGACTGCAACAGCTGATTTTCCATATCATTAATATGAATCTGTGCATTTTTACAGCATTCAAGACCTGATGGTGTAACAGATACTTTTTTTACTCGGCGGTCGTTGGCATCTGTAAAGCTTTTCACATAACCTTTCTGTTCCAAACGCACTACTATGCCTGCAGCTGTTGACTGCGCTACATGCAGCAGCAACTCCAGCTCTTTTAATGACAGCTGATTGTCCTCTGCAGACTTAAGCTCCATAAGAACACGCATCTGGGCAAGTGTCAGATTCTGGGAAGACAACGTATTGTTTGCCTGTTTTTCCAGTTCGTCATTTATATGTTTAATAAGCCTTCCACATTCATAGTTCTGTTTCATTTATTCTACACCCCACAAACAGATTAATGATAGCATGCTTTTGATTATATGTCAATGAAATACCTTTGAAATATTTGCAGATGTCTTCGGAATACTGTACTGATTGATAAAAATGACAACGTAACAAAATGAAAAGAGCCCATATATCAAAACTAAACGGCACTGGAATTACTCAATGCCGTTATTTTTGTAATTGTTAAACAAATTCAAGTTT
>JAZNEX010000107.1:0-21839 GCA_045588855.1 Acutalibacteraceae bacterium | reverse complement strand
CATAAAACGCAAAAACCTTGTTTTTGCCTGCTTTTGCTGATTTTTACAGTTTTAAAGGGTTTCTTTGGTAGTTAAATACCGAAAGAAACCCTTTAGTTATCTTGTTTTATGCGGTCTGCACTTTTTTTACAGCCCCTTTTTCAGTTATATTCGCCTTTCGGAGAGTGATATTGCTTCGCAGTGATATTTGGCTGAAGCCGAGAATATTGCCCTTCAGGCAGTCAGATGGCGAATATAATATCACTGAAACCGCAGCATTCAATATCACTTTTGCAATGAAAAAATATCACTCCGACGAAGTCGGAATATCACTTCAACAAAATCCGTATACTCATTCCTGCAAAAGCAATGGCATATCATCACACAAAGTGTGCATACATTTTTGTATAAACGTACCTGAAATCTGTCCCCTGTGGCATTGATACCTCCCTTTTATCTGTTATATAATGGAAAAAAAGGAGATTTGATATAAAAAAGGATACAAGACCAATTGAGCTTCAGGTTGCAGAGCTTACAGATGAGCAGAAACGCAATATTCCAAGGATATTTTACGGACACCTTGCTCTTGCGGTTGCACTGATTCTTATGTTACTCGGTGTAATTGCATTTTTCCACATTCAGACAGCGGAGGCCTATGAAACATATGATATCATGGAGCAACAATTTGATATAAATATGAATACAGGCAAATTCACTTCTCCCGATTTTCTGGATGAAAAATGGGATGCGTATGACCGCTGGGAACGCTGTCTTCAGGCAGAACTCTTTTCTGCAGCGGCAGGCGGTATTATTCTTCTTGTTGTCGCACTGTTAATACAGCTGTTATTAAACAATCTGTGCCCTTATTACAGTGAGAAAAAATTCTTTTATCTGAAAAAAATAAAAAAGCAACCTCACTAAAATCAAACTGCAGTAATCTCAACATCATAGGTTGAAATTACTGCAGTTATTTTTTTACAGAAGTATTATTCCGTTTTCTGCGCACTTTTCACGCATTTCGTCAGGCCAGATTGATACCTGTACCTCACCTACATGAGCTTTGCCCAGAAGGAACATACAGATTCTTGACTGTCCGAGACCGCCTCCGATTGTAAGAGGAAGTGTACCTGACAGCACTCCCTGATGATAAGGGAAAGCCATACGCTCTGTTGCACCTGCGGTTTCAAGCTGGGCCTTAAGTGTTTCACTGTCAACTCTTATCCCCATAGAAGAAATTTCAAGTGCCGCATTAAGCTGCTTATCCCATACAAGGATATCACCGTTGAGACTCCAGTCGTCATAGTCGGGGGCTCTGCCGTCGTGACGGTGTCCGCTTTTAAGACGTGCACCGATTCCCATAATAAATACAGTGCCGTGCTCCTTTGTAATGAGATTTTCTCTTTCTTTTCCCGATTTATCGGGATACATATCCTCAAGCTCCTGAGATGTAATGAAGAAAACATCCTCATTGACAACAGTGTCAAGCACGGGATATTTTTCTTTTATCACATTGTTTGTTTCAGCAAGTGCCTTAACAATTGCAGAAACAACACTCTGAAGATAAGCAACCGTTCTCTGCTCTCTTGTTATAATCTTTTCCCAGTCCCACTGGTCAACAAAAAGTGAGTGCGTATTATCACAGTCATCGTCACGGCGGATAGCATTCATATCCGTATATATACCTTCACCATCGGTATAACCGTAACGGTGAAGCGCCATTCTCTTCCATTTTGCAAGGCTCTGAACAACCTCTGCCGTGCCGTCAACCTCTTTCATTGTGAAGTGAACCTTTCGTTCAACACCGCTGAGGTCATCGTTGATGCCTGACGCCTTTGTAACCATAAGTGGAGCTGTAACTCTGTCAAGATTAAGAGCCGAAGCAAGCTTTACCTGGAATGTATCTTTTATAATTTTGATTGCCCTCTGAGTATCCTTCTGTGAAAGGGAGGATGAGTACCCTTCGGGGAATACAAGATTCTTAGCCATATAATATCAATCCTTTATCTGATGTTGCCGACAGTTCTGGGATAGAAAATAACGTCACGGATATTTGCCATACCTGTGCAGTACATAATTACTCTTTCAAAGCCGAGACCGAAGCCTGAGTGAGGAACAGTGCCGTACTTGCGAAGATCAAGGTAGTCGGAATATTCTTCAGTACCCATTCCCTTTGCCTTCATTGCACTGAGAAGCTTATCAAGGTCAGCCTCTCTTTCGCTGCCGCCGATGATTTCACCGATACCGGGAACAAGAAGGTCTGTTGCAGCAACTGTCTTTCCGTCAGCATTCTGCTTCATATAGAAGGACTTGATTTCCTTGGGATAGTTAATAAGGAATACAGGCTTGTTGTAAACCTGCTCTGTGATATATCTTTCGTGCTCACTCTGAAGGTCGCAGCCCCATTCTACGGGGAATTCAAACTTAACATCTGCCTTTTTGAGAATTTCAATGGCATCTGTATAGTCAACAACTGCAAAGTCATTGTTTACAACATTGAGAAGCTTATCTGTAAGACCCTTTTCGAATCTTTCTTCAAAGAACTTAAGCTCATCGGGACATTTTTCCATATAGTCACGGATGATATACTTTATCATATCTTCTGCGATTTCAATAAGATCGGGAAGCTCTGCAAATGCAATTTCGGGTTCAACATGCCAGAATTCGGCAACATGGCGGAGAGTATTACTCTTCTCAGCTCTGAAAGAGGGACCGAAGGTGTAAATCTTACCCATAGCCATAGCAGCAACTTCACCTTCAAGCTGACCTGATACACTTAAGCCTGCCTTCTTACCGAAGAAGTCATCTGCATAATATTCCTCTGCATTCTTATAATTCTCGGAATAACCGATTGTTGTTACCTTGAACATTTCACCTGCACCCTCACAGTCACTGCCTGTGATAAGGGGTGTGTGAACATACACATAGCCTCTGTCCTGGAAATATCTGTGAATCGCAGCAGCCATAACAGAACGGACTCTGAAAACAGCATTGAAGGTATTTGTTCTTACACGGATATGGGGATTTTCTCTTAATGTTTCAAGCTTCTGGAACTTTTTCTGAAGAGGATAGTCGGGAGGACATTTACCCAGAAGAATAATTTCTTCAGCATTGATTTCAACCGTACCGTTGTTCTCATTCTTTACAACAGTACCGATAACCTTTACGGATGCACCGAGCTTTGTAGCCTCGGCATCTACTTCAATACCTGTGGACTTATCAATAACAATCTGAAGATGATTGAGAGTAGTACCGTCATTAAGAGCTAAAAAGCCCATTGTTTTGGAATCTCTTGCAGTTCTTACCCAACCGCATACAGTCACACTTTTACCGATAAATTCTTCATTTGTGAAAATATCTTTGATGTCGATGTGTTTCATAAAAATTTCCTTTCTTAATACAAAAAATAACAGTTGTCCGTCCGTTATAGGACGAGCAACTGTAACCCGCGGTACCACCTATCTTGCTCATAAAGAGCCCCTTTACGCTTCGTATAAAAAAGCTTCTCGCTGTAACGTGCGATTCACGGCAGCCCTACTAAGCAGCTCTTTTCGGGCAAGCGGCTCCGAAGTGTTATTCAACGGATTGCCTGTATGTGCATCCCAGCACCGCACACTCTCTGAAACTGCGTTTTCCGCCTACTTCTCTTCATCTATGCCTTTATACAAAGCATTATATTCATTTACAACTAATTTGTCAACCACAAATTATGATTTTGTCGTTTCTTCAACTATGCCGCCGGACATCGGTAATCTGTTCGTTTGCGTCGGATTGCTTTCTGTCGGTACCGACTCAGAACCTGCCGCGGTTTCACCGGGGATATAGGGCGGTGTGGTTACCTCTTCGCCTTTTCCGGGAACAGTATCGTCGCGGTTAAGCTCATAGACGGTACTGTATTCCTTAAATGGTATATTGGCTTCAAGATATTCCGCAAATGCCTCGTACTTTTGCGTACCGATAAAAAAGCATTTCTGCGTGTTCAGAATATTTGTAATGATGTATCCGTCGGGAGTTACAGCGAAGGATATATTTTTATAACCGAGCACAGGCAGGTCGGTTTCTACGGATATTCTGTCATACGGCTGATTATACTCCGTGTTTTCGGCTTCGCTTACATCGGCAAGCATATCCCATATCGCACTGTCGTCAAAATCAGCATATACTCTCTGAGTATGCTCTGTAGTGAGCTTGGTATATTCGTACTTATCAATATAAGCTTTTCTGAAAACAACGGTATTTTTCAGATCAAGATCTGTAATAAAATCTCCGAGAGTATCGGGCTCATACCACACATTAACATATACATAGTATGCATTTTCATCTCCGATTTTTACCGCAACCGCACAATCGGCGCTGATGTTTTTTATTGAATAAGCCTCTGAGGCAACAGAATATGTCTTATCAGAATAAATATCATAGCCTGTTACGGCAGAATCCGTTACAAAAGAACCGATGTAATCTTCAGAAATTACTGTATTCATAGTGCTGTACTCAGCACCATTCAGCATCAGCGAAGTATATTTTTCTCCTGTTGTACG
This sequence comes from Acutalibacteraceae bacterium, assembly GCA_045588855.1. Lineage (GTDB taxonomy): Bacteria > Bacillota > Clostridia > Oscillospirales > Acutalibacteraceae > RUG806. The sequence continues at coordinate 17,325 of JAZNEX010000107.1, read as the reverse complement.
GTCAGCCCATTGTGCTATAAACGCAATTTCCGTCTCTTCCTCATGTTGAATCGCAGGTGAAGTAGCAATTTCAGGTACATTTTTATCACCCATTCCCGATTCATTTGTTGTTTGTGTACCGACAGTCGGAGAAGTCACAAAACCACTGCGGCTCAGAAGCACCCCCGCAATTACAGCAAGAGCAAGACATGCCGCAGCACTCATATAACGGAAAATCCGTTTGTTCTTTTGCTTTACATCAGCAGCTTCTTCTATAAACCTGTCATCCATATCCGAAATAATATCCGAAATGTTTTCTTTTTTCATATAAGCTCTTCCTTTCTGAGATATTTTTTTAAGCTTTCTCTGATTCTTGAAAGTCTGACGGATACAAAGTGCGGTGTTTTTCCCGTAAGAGATGCAATTTTCTTTACCGGATCACCGAAATAATAACGGCGGACAAACAATATTCTGTTTTCCCTGTCAAGGGTTCCTAAAAAGGAATTTACAGCGGCTGATATTTCCTTAAGATTCATATCATCTTCAGGTGAATCTTTCCCCTGCAGCACCTCTTCAAGCTCGTTTAACGAAGCATCATAATAGCTGTTTCGTTTAAGTGCAGTATTACTGTGATATTTTTTAAGAGCCTGATTTCTGACTACCTTAAGAAGATATGTTTTCAGATTTTCGGGAGCTTCGGGGGGAATATTATTCCATAATGCAAGATATGCATCATTGACACACTCCTCACTATCGGAAATGTTTCCGAGAATATTTTCTGCAATAGAAATACTCAGCCTGCCGTACTTTTCCGAAAGATATGTAATTGCTTCCTGTGAGCGCTCATTGAACAGATCAATTATTCTTTTATCTTCCATTATTCCACCATCCTTTCACCCATTTACTACTCTATTTTACATTAGAATCTCACTTATTTTATTAAATTAATTATTATTTGTTAATATTCACTAAAACTATTGACTTTTAATTGTTAAAGGAATACAATCAATTGGTTTTATTTTTCAGGTCGGAGGTTTTTATATGGAAACTTTACTCGCTTTATCCGTTGCACTTTTTGCAGGACTTATGCTTTCTCGTGTAGCAAAAAAAGTTCAGCTTCCTGCAGTTACCGCTTATCTTGTCGCAGGTATTCTTATCGGTCCGTATCTTCTCGGTGCTTTGGGAGTAAAAGGTCTCGGCTTTATCAGCATGGAGGACATTGATTCCTTCGGGATTATTCCCGATGTTGCCTTAGGCTTTATCGCATTTTCAATAGGAAACGAATTCAGAATGAGCCAGCTTAAGCAGATAGGAAAGCAGGCAACCGTTATCGGTATTGTACAGGCAGTATTCACAACAATTGTTGTTGATATAGCTTTAATTGCCGTCCATTTTATAATACCCGAAAAATTTCCCCTTCCCGCAGCTATAATTCTCGGAGCCGTGGCATCTGCAACAGCACCTGCAGCAACACTTATGGTTGTCCGTCAGTATAAGGCAAAGGGACCTGTTACAAACATCCTTCTTCCCATTGTTGCGCTTGATGACGCTGTAGGTCTCGTGCTTTTTGCTGTTTCATTCGGTATTGCAAAGGCTCTGCATTTCGGCAATGCAGATATTGTTTCCGTTATTGTTGAACCCATTCTTGAGGTTGTGCTTTCACTGACACTGGGTACAGTCATGGGATTCTTATTTACATTCTGCGAAAGATTTTTCCATTCCCGTTCAAAGAGACTTGCAATGTCTGTTACATTTGTACTTCTCACGGTTGCTCTTTCAATGCTTGAATTCCATATAGGCTCTGTACATATTGCATTTTCTTCACTTCTTACATGTATGATGCTCGGCACAATTTTCTGCAACATCTGTGATTTCTCCGAAGAGCTTATGGACAGACTTGACCGTTGGACAGCACCCTTGTATATTCTTTTCTTTGTAATTTCAGGTGCAGAGCTTGAGCTTTCCGTTTTCAAGGATTATATGATTGTAATCATCGGACTTGTTTATATAGTTGTTCGCTGTATCGGCAAATATTTCGGTGCTTCCTTCAGTGCAAAGGCAACAAAGTGCGATCCCAATATTGTAAAATATCTCGGCATTACCCTCTTCCCTCAGGCAGGTGTTGCTCTGGGTATGGCTATCAAGGCTGAGACACTCGGTGAACCCGGTATCATGGTTGCAAACATCACACTTTTCTCAGTTCTTATCTATGAGCTTGTGGGTCCCTTCCTTACAAAGAAGGCTCTTCAGAAGGCAGGAGAAATTACTCCCGAAGGCAAGACAAGCGCAAGAGACACAGCAAAAACATCATGATGTAAAGGAAGGAATAAAACATGTACCGCAAAGCAGTTGCTTCATTAAGACATAAAATTATTGTTGGAATACTCGGTGCCTCAAAGGTCTTACATAAGATCACAGGAGGCAACAGGCCGAAATTCCTGTTTATGGCAAACACTGACCTTTCATATATCGGAAGCAGCATAAAGGTGCTTTCAGAAACAGAAGATGAGGTTGTAATTGCAAAAACCGACAAAAACGGCAATATCGACAATTCAGACTTTAAGGTTATGACAGCAACCGACCTTCATCTCGGCTCTCCCGGAAGTGAGCTCAACAACAAGACAATTGACCGTCTTGTAAAACAGCTCAGAGACGAAAAGCCCGATCTTCTTATTATAACGGGCGACTGTATTCTCTCTGACTGTCAGCATATTGACTCGGTGCAGTTTTCACAGATGATGGAAAAGCTCGGTATTTACTGGGCATACTGCTTCGGAAACCACGAAACAAGAGAGGAAAAGGGCTTTTACAAATATCAGCTTTTAAGAGGTATGCAGTATTATCCCCACTGTCTTTCTCTTTTCGGCAAGGATGAGCTTTTCGGCTACGGAAACTGTGCGATTCATATAAAAAATGCAGACGGCTCATATTACAAAAGCCTCTATCTCATTGACTCGGGCAGGGATATGATTGAAGAATATAATATTTCCCACAATGTCCCCAAGGATTTATGGTCCGATACCTATGATTTTGTCAAGCAGAATCAGATTGATTGGTATACGGATAATATGAGAAAAACCCTCGAAACCACACCCGATAATAAATCAATATGCTATATGCACATTCCCGTAAAAGAATATGAATTGATCTGTGACAATTTCGGAGAATACGATTTCCGTGATTCGGGCAGAACAAAGCTCCTTTACGGCACACAGTACGAAAGTGTAGGCAGCTCTTATTACAACAGCGGATTTTTCTCACAGGCAAAGGAAAAGGCAAGCCTTCAGGCAATTTTCTCAGGCCACGACCACATAAACGACCTTTGTGCAATCTATGATGGAGTATATCTTGTATACACTCAGTGCACAGGCTATAACACATATAATATGACAGAAAAGCTGGGCTTCAACGAAAAGGACTGTCACTACGGAGTAACCCTTACCACTCTTCATAAAGACGGTACAATAACCGTTGAACCTAAGAAAAATAACAGATATCTGTAAGGAGATTTTTTATGAAACATACAGCTGTTATCTTAGCTTTACTTCTCCTTATTTGCGTTTTCTCTTCCTGCGGCAATAACGAAGCAGAGAATACTTCAGCAAGTGCCGCCGCAGAAGAAACTGCAGAGGAAGAAACAACCTTACCTGCTCCCGAAATTGACCGCACAGGCGAAGAAATCTATAAAAATCATCCTGAGCTTACACCCGTAAATTACGAATCCCCTGCCATTCTCCCCAAAAGTGAAGACATGGGCAAGGAATATACCGATAAGCTTACATTCATATGCGACTCCCCCACATACTGGATGTGGCCCTGGGGACTGCTCGGAGGCGGTGCAGATACAAAAAATATCTGGACAGGTCCCGAAGGTACAATGACACTGGCTTATCAGAGTACATACTGTATTCTTGACCCCTATGATAATACAGAAAAGCCCATCCGTCAGGTTGTAGAAGAGCACAAGCCCGAATACCTTATAATTGCTGTCGGAATAAACGGTGTATCCTTTATGGATGAAGAGGAATTCAAGGCAGATTACAGAGACCTTGTCACCGACATCAAAGAATTAAGCCCCGACACAAAGCTGATGTGTCAGGCAATCTATCCCATAACCCCTGCATATTGGGGATGGGGTAACATCACCAATGAATCAATTACAAGAGCAAACTCATGGATTCTTCAGGTGGCTGAAGAAGAAAATGTAAGATACCTTGACGTTTTTTCATGTCTTTTAGCCGAAGACGGCAACGCAATCCCCGAGCTTATGGGCTCCGACGGTCTGCATCCGAACAAAGAAGGACTTGAAAAGGTGCTTGAATACATAAGAACCCACGCATGGCAGTAAGAAAACCACGGCTCCGCAGTTTTGCGGTAAGCCGTGGTTTTTTATGCTGATAAAAAGAACCTGTGATTTTTTCTTTCACAGGTTCTGATATTTATATCTTATTTATATGCTTCAATTACCCTGAGCACTGCACCCTCAAAGGCTTCGTCCATCATTTTGTCAAGGTCGGGAATCATATTTTCCACTTCCCTTGCATATGCCGGTGTGGGACGGGTTCTGGGGTGGCGGGGAGTAAAGACTGTACAGCAGTCTTCATAGGGACGGATTGAAATATCGAAGGTATCGATTTTTCTTGAAATAATAACAATTTCGTTCTTATCCATACCGATACAGGGTCTGAAAACGGGAAGAGTTGCACATTCGTCGGTACACTTGAGTGCGTGTATTGTCTGACTTGCAACCTGACCGAGGCTTTCACCTGTAATAAGTGCTTCTGCACCCTGCCATTCGGCAATACGGGAGGCAAGTCTCATCATAATACGGCGCATTGTAACAGTAAACATTTCTTCGGGGCAATAATCCCTTATAGCCTCCTGAAGCTTTGTAAAGGGCACCGTAAAAAGATTGATTCTGCCCGAATACATAGAAACCTTACCGAGCAGCTCGTGAACCTTCATTTCTGCAAGCTCCGATGTATAAGGGGGAGAAGCAAAGTGTACCGCAGTAAGACGGACACCTCTTTTTGCAAGCATATACGCCGCTACGGGAGAGTCAATACCGCCTGAAATAAGAATACACGCTCTGCCTGATGTTCCTGTAGGCATACCGCCTGCACCGGGAAGCTGTCTGCCGTGGATATATACACCGTTGTCTCTTACTTCAACAGCAACCGTAACTTCGGGATTATGTACATCTACCTTAAGACCTCTGATTTTTGAAAGAAGGAAACCGCCTACCTCATCACAGATTTCGGGAGACTTGAGAGGGAACTTCTTGTCTGCTCTCTTTGCGGTTACCTTGAAGGTCTTTGCAAACATAAGATCATCCTTGAGATATTCGTATGCGGTATTGCGGATAACACCAATATCCTTTTCACACACAGCAGCTCTTGCGATACCAACAGTACCGAAAACCTTGCCGATTCTCTCTACCGCTTCGTCAAGGACAATATCTTCATTTTCGGGTGTAACAACAATTGTAGACTGAGCCTTTCTGTAAGAAAACTCACCGAGAGATGATATTCTTTCCTTGATATTCTTTATGAGCATATCTTCAAAGGTAGAACGGTTAAGTCCCTTAAGAGCAAGCTCACCGTCTTTAAGTAAAATGATTTCCTTCATATTTATTAATCCTTAATTATTATAATTTTTTTCTGATTGTATTCACCGCATCATTTACCGCGGAAGCAAAAATCTCAACCTCACCGGGAGTAGTATAACGGGAAAAGCTGACTCTTATTGCTGAATCTATAATATCGGGACTGAAGCCCATTTTTGTCAGAACCTCACTTCTGTGTCCCTTCTTACAGGCTGAGCCCGCGGAAACATATATTCCTCTTTCTGACAGATAGTTTATAAGCACCTGAGAGGGAATACCCATAACCGACATATTGATAATATACGGCAGTGCATCCGCAGGAGAATTGATATGTACCGAGGGAATTGTTTTAAGCATTGACACCGTATAGTCACGGAGCTTTTTTGTTTTTTCAAGCTGTACGGGGATTGTGGGGATTGCAGATACCGCAGCAGCAAAGCCTGCAATTGCAGGAAGTGACTCAGTGCCCGAAAACAGATTATTTTCCTGTCCGCCGCCTAAAACATAGGGCTTTACGGTAAGATTTTTTCTCATATAAAGTGCGCCTACACCCTTTGGTGCGTGAATCTTATGACCGCTTACCGTAAGAAGATCAATACCCATCCTTGCAGGCTTTACGGGAATTTTGCCGAATGCCTGAATTGCATCAACATGGATAAGCGCAGGTGCAGACACTCTTTTTACTGCACGGGATATAAGTTCAACCGGATTTATGCTGCCTGTTTCATTGTTGACAAGCATTGTTGAAACAAGAATTGTATTTTTATTAATTGCATTAAGAAGCTCTTCTGTAACAAAGGCACCGTCTTTTCCGGGAGACAGCCTTATTACCTGAAAGCCCTGTTCTTCAAGGGCATCCATACATCGCATAACGGAAGGATGCTCGAGACTTGTGGTAACGATTCTGTTACCCGTTTTCCTTCGCGCATTGACAGCACCGAAAACAGCAGTATTATTTGCGAGTGTTCCCGAATGGGAAAAATATATTTCTGTCGGATCTGCCCCTAAGGCATCGGCAAGTGTCCGTCTGCTGTTTTCAAGCACGGTTTTTGCCCTTACGCCGAAAGAATGAACCGCTGAAGGGTTGCCGTAAATATCCGTCATAACCCCCAACGCCGCCTTAGCCGCCTCAGGACAAACCTCAGTGGTGGCGGAATTATCAAGATAAATTTCCAAAATAAATTTCACCCTTTATTTATCATACTAATACATTATACTTAAAAAAGGAGAAATGTAAACAACAAATCATAATTTATGCGGGTAAATGCCCACACAAATTATGATAGCGAAATTCATAGCTTTGTTATGAGCTGAATTGTCCTTCGGACAGCTAAATTCATTTCTTCGGAATGGCGCAATATTTGCCTTCGGCAAATGCATCGGGAGAGCTGCGCCCTTGATTATATAAAACGAAGCGGACAAGATGCGAAGTGTCTTCACTTTGCATTTAATTTATCGGTCTTGCGACCGATAAATTATGATCTTGCGTTGATTATTGCAAGTATTGCAACACCCACATCTGCGATTACACCGAGCCACATATTTGCAATACCGAAGGATGCAAGAAACAGTACGGCAAATTTTACAGTAAGGGCAAAAATTACATTCTGCCTTACCTTTCTTGCCGTTCTTTTTGATATTCTTATTCCGTCAAGGCATTTTTCGGGCTTATCATCCATAATGACAATATCCGCAGCCTCTATTGCCGCATCACTGCCGATACCGCCCATGGCAATACCAACATCGCTCAGAGCTATTACGGGAGCATCATTTATGCCATCACCGACAAAAACAACCGTTTCGTTTTTTCTTCTTTCACCGCAGAGCTTTTTTACAAATTCTGCTTTTTCCTGAGGCATAAGCCCTGCTTTATATTCCGTAATTCCAAGCTTTTGTGCACTTTCCTTTGCTGCACTTTCCGTATCCCCCGTGAGCATTATTACACGTTTTATGCCATTGCTTTTAAGCTCTGAAATTGTATCGGCTGAATTTTTCTTGAGTGTATCGGTAAAGGTTATATATCCGAAAAATTCACCGTCACGCGCAACATATATGCAGGTAGCGTTTTCGGAACAATGCGGCACCTCGATATTATTCTTTTCCATAAAACGAAGATTTCCTGCCAGTACAGTCATATTTTTGTCAGATGCGCTGACTCCCAGGCCCGGAAATTCCCTGATATCTTCAAACGGGCGGACATCGCCGCAGTAAGTCGTAACACTCTTTGCAATGGGATGGTTTGAATAATATTCAGCCGAAGCAGCAACTGACAACAGCTGTTTTTCGGATATGCCGTCTGCAGGGTAAACACCCGACACACTGAGACTTCCTGTGGTAAGTGTGCCTGTTTTGTCAAACACAAAGGTTGATGCTTTGGCAAGGCTTTCAATATAATTTGAACCCTTTACAAGCACACCCTTTGAGGATGCCTTTCCTATGGCACTGAAATATGCAAGAGGAACGGATATTACCAGTGCACACGGACAGGACACAACAAGAAAAATAAGCGCACGGTATACCCATTCTGAAACATTTCCCGTAATTACCGAAGGTATTAATGCCAGAAGAACAGCACCGATTACCACTGCAGGAGTATAATACTTTGCAAATGTGGTCAGGAATTTTTCACTCTTTGCTTTGTTAAGTGAAGAATTTTCAACAAGCTCAAGTATCTTTGATGCGGTTGATTCCGAAGCTTCCTTTGACACCTTAACATAAAGCGTACCCGTAAGATTTATACTGCCTGCACTTACATTTTTCCCTGTATAAATATCTGCAGGTGCGCTCTCTCCCGTAAGAGCAGACATATCAACGGCAGATTCCCCTTCCGTTACAATTCCGTCAAGAGGAATTTTTTCACCGGGACAAACCCTGATAGTTTCGCCAACCTCTACTTCATCAGGAAAAACCGTCTCGGCTTCACCGTTTCTTATCACGGTTGCTTCGTCGGGACAAAGATCCATAAGTGCGGAAATTGAACGACGGCTTTTCCCCACGGCAATACTCTGAAAAAGCTCACCTAACTGATAGAACACCATTACAAATACACTTTCGGGATACTCGCCCACAACAAGCGCCCCAACGGTAGCAATCGTCATAAGAAACTGCTCATCAAACACTTTTCCGTGAATTATGTTTTTTGCCGAGCCTGCAAGAACATCATACCCTGCAACCCCGTAAGGCAGAAGGTATAACAGCAGCAGAATATAAGGCTTCATTTCAACCGTATGCTCAACGGCTAACACCGGAAGAAACAGTATTGCACTTACAATTATTCTTATCAGCAGTTTTTTCTGCTTTTTGGTTAAATTTTTCATATTACAATATTATGCTGCAATCGGGCACAGCCTTTTTAACAACCTTGGGCAATGCCTTTATGATAGCATCAAAATCGTTTTCATCTGCTTCAATTATCATTTTCTGAGCAATAAAGCTGACAGCGGCTCTTGCAACACCGTCCATTTCACTAACTGCTCTTTCAAGCTTAGCTGCACAGTTTGCGCAATCAAGGTCTTCTAACTTAAATGTCTTTTTCATAGTCATTCTCCTTATATAGTTAATAATTTATTCTTCAATATGCTCCATACCCTGAAAAAGAATACTCAGGATATGATTATCAGCCAGCGAGTACAGGCAGTTTTTTCCGTCCTTTCTGAATTTAACAAGACGGGCATTTTTAAGAATTTTCAGCTGATGCGACACGGCAGATACCGTAAAACCGAAAGCCGAAGCTATATCGCACACGCAATGCTCACCCGAGGATAAAAGATAAAGAATCTTCAGTCTCGACACCTCTCCGAAAACCTTATAGAATTCAGAAAGCGCCAGCAGCTCTCCGTCATCGGGAATTTTAACCCCTTCCATAACCTCTTTTCCGCTATGGCTGTGCGGACATTCACACACAGGTACATCATCAATAATCTCAGCACCTGCAGAATTCTCTCTGTCCTCAAACTGAATTCCGTAACCTCCCGACATAACAAAAGCCTCCCTAGTACAGAATAAATAATTGTCTGACCAATTGAACATTTGAACAACTGTTCAAGTGTTCAAATATATTATACTCTTATTTAAATCAATGTCAACCGTAAAACAGAAAAAATCCGCTATAATATTTACAATAAAAAAACACTTCCGAAGAAGCGCTTTACTATAACGGATTAATTTTAAATCACGGCGTAAGCCGTGTATATCATCAACACTAAGTGTTGTATCTCATCAGAACGAAGTTCTGTATATCATCATTGCGAAAGCATTATGCACCTCCGGTGATGATATGCAGCCTGACGGCTGATGATATACACCCTTTGGGTGATGATATACCATTGCTTTCGCAATGGATAAAATGTAGTGATATTCCAACTTCGTTGGAGTTATATTTTTGCATTGCAAAAGTGATATTGAAACCTTGCGGTTTCAGTGTTATTTTATTCGCAATAAACTCGCGAAGCGAATAACACTGTGCGAAGCACAATAAAACTGCGAAGTAATAAAACTCGCCGTGAGGTGAATAAAACTAAAAAGCACTTCTTTCGAAGTGCTTTTTTGGTATGAATGATTATAACGGATTACCTAAAACATATTTTTCACGGCACCATCATACACATTCTTTTCATACCAAAAGAACCTCTTCATAGTATTAAATGAGGAGATGAAATAATGTCAACATTTATTGAAGACTTTTATTACGGTAATATTGAGCCGCAAGAAGTCAATTCAGAATTAACACCCAAGCTTAAGAAAAAGTTGAGTAATCTCGCCGAAAAAGAAGAACAGCTTTCAGCAAGATTGAACGGTGATGATAAGGAGCTATTCCAAAATTATGTAAGTGATTATATTGAATTTTCAACAACAAGTAATGCTGACAGCTTTATATCAGGCTTCAGGCTCGGTGCAAAATTTACATACGAAACATTTGCGAAAAAATAATTTACTTTAATTCTGCAATTTTTTTTTCAAGCTTCTGAACAAACTGACCTACAAAATATCCGTCAATGAATCGGTGGTTAACGTCAAGAGTCATATTGATAATATTCTTGCCGTTTTGTTCTGTATATTTACCCCAAACAAGAATAGGTGCAGTGTCATCTTTGAGCTTCGGATCAGTGTAATCACGCTCGTTTGAACACATTGTAATATCCGCCCAGGGAATGCATGAAAATACAATCTGCGATTCTCTTAATCCGCCGAGAGAATATACTGATAACGGATTAATTTCACTTTCCGTGCGGGCATTTGTTGCAAATTCAACGATATCTCCGTCACAAGGGAGCGACACCATATGAAAGCTTGTTGCGCCTTTTTTTAAATCGGTGAAGCACGGCACACGGCGTTCAATCTTATAAACCTTGTTATCCTCAGTTTCAAGTAAAAACTCGTCAATTTCATTAATCGACTTTGTACAAAGATATATAAGCGAGTAATAGAAAGATATTTTGTTTTTTCTTGTAAATGCAAGCAGATTTGTTACGTCAATATTAAAAGCCACGCAGTAATGCGGTGTTGCAATGTTTGAATAAAACTCAAAATGCTCTTTTCTTTCCCATTTGTTAATATCAATTTCTTTTCTCATAAAATCATCCTCACAAATTCTTGTATATTTTTTCGAAATGAAATATATGAATTACATTATTTTCTCAAACACAAACATTCCCTCACCGCCGTCACCGACGAAATCTTCAGGCATATCAGGCTCGGGATTCTTTTCGTTTATGAATTTTACAATATGAAATCCGCATTTGTTTACATAAAAGTGAATGTTTCGTTTTTCAAAATAGGGTGTACAGGTTTCCCACACCTTTGTTTCGGGGTATAGCTTTTCAATAGCATTCCATATTGCAAAGCCAATACCTTGAGCTTGTGTGCCGTATTTTACATAAAGCAAATCAAGATGATTATGCTGTGTCTTTTCGTCTATTACAACTACTGCACCGCCAACTATTTCGCCGTCAACGACAGCCTTGTATGCTGCTGAACCGTCAGCATTAAGTGAACGGTCAATATCTTTTTCGGGAAGAATGATATCGTCAGTTTTCCCATATACATCCTCAAAGCCCTTCTGAAAAGCTTCCTGTATATCGGTCTTGAACGCAGATATATCTTTTTCGCTCATAAGCATAAGTCTGAATGACATTTCGCACCTCATCAAATCTGTTTGTTTATATGAATTATTTTGTCACAACAGCTGAACCGTTTTTGGAAACCATATAAATAAATTCAGCCACATCCTCAGGGCTTTCGAGCATACCGTTTTTTACCCAGCATTCAAGTGCAGCGGCACTGCCCATAATTGTATAAGCCGAAACCATTTGCTTGAAGTTGCCCGATAGCTTGCTGTTCTCTGAATTCATCTTATTCATATTGAATTTATCGGTCATAACAAAAACACGCTTCATAATCTTTGAACTGAAATGCTTTGAAAAAATAATGTCTGAAATCATTTTATTAGATTTAAGCATTTTGCAGATGACAGTTATGGCTTCAACCGTTGTGCCACTTTCGTTGAGAGATTCATCAACGGAATTTATCAGCCTGTTTTCAATTTCATTGTATAATTCTGTCACGCTTGAATAATGAGTATAAAATGTGTTTCTGTTTACCGTTGCTTTTCTGCAAAGCTCTGTGGGAGTAATCTTTTCAACAGGCTTGTTCTTCATTAAATCAAGCAATGCATCCTCAAGCATTTTCTTTGTTCTTGTTATTCGTATATCCATTTATCGAACACTTCCCTTTATATCTGTTCGTTAGCAATCAGTTCTTTAACGAACAGTCTGTTGATTATTTTGGTTTATATTAGTATAATTTAATTATAAACAAATGTCAACGGAGGAATTAAGATGAAAATATTATCCTCAAAGCTGTTTGATTCCCGTATTCAAAGTTATAACACAACAGGGAAAGAAAAATGTCTCGGCTATCTTATAGGTCCTGCAGGAGCACTTCTTGTAAATGCACTTCTTGCTCAAGGTTTTCTTAATGTTTTCTACACCGATGAACTCGGTATGAGTGGCGTATGGGGCGGATTGTTCCTTGTTATATTTCCCATTCTGTCAAAAATTCTTGATGCGATAACTAACCTTATTATGGGGGCGATTATTGACAAGACAAAAACCGCACAGGGAAAAGCAAGGCCGTGGCTTCTGCTGTCAGTACCTCTTGTGGTTTTGTGCGGAATACTTTTGTATTTCGTTCCCACTCACGCATTAACAACCGTGAAAGCAATCTACATAATTTTCACATACAATCTGTATTATTGCTTTGCATTCACAATGTATAACATTACGCACATGATGATGGTACCGCTTTCAACACGAAACGATATGCAGAGAAGCCAGCTTGCGGTATTCAATAATGTTGCTAACATCACAATTACTGGCATTCTTGTTGCACTCCTTTTCCCGATGTTGGTTCTTCCGAAAATCAAAGGCGATATTGATGCGTGGGTAACATTTATGACAGTAGCGGCAATAATTATGTTACCTGTTATGCTTCTTGAATATTATTTCACAAAAGAAAGAGTTACTCTTGAAAATCCTGAAAAGGCAGAGGAAGATAACCACGCTTTCAAAGAAAAAATCAAGGCATGTATGAGTAACAAAAACTGGTGGATACTTGTTGCCTTCTGGCTTTTCTATTGGGTAGGTCAGCTCACACGCTCAAACGCTTTGACCTACTATGCAAACTGGGTATTGGGCAGTACATATGCCGACGGTATAACACAGACTCTTCTGAATGTCATCGGCGGTCTGCCTATGGGTATTGGAATTTTCCTTGTGTGGCCCTTATCAAAGAAATTCGGTAAAAAGACAGTTACTGCAACAGGCTTTATTCTCTGCGTAATCGGTGACATTATTACCTTTGTTGCACCTGATAATCTCATAGTTGTGCTTATCGGTCAGTTTATAATGAATATGGGTATTGTGCCTGCTGCTTATGTATTCCCTGCACTCATGGCAGGCGTGTTTGATGAGATTGAATACAAACACGGCTTCCGTTGTGACGGTGTTGCAACGAGTATTATAAATTCTATGAACACTATTGCAGTGGGACTCAGCATCGGTATTTTCAATCTTCTTATCAGAGGATATATCCAACCTGAATTTGATGCCGCAGGCAACTGTATCACAACACAGCCTGACAGTGTTTTGTCCGCTATCGTGTGGGCTTTTGTAGGCATAAACATCTTTATTCATCTCGGTCTTGCAATACTTCTTCGTTTCCTTGATGTTGAATTGAAATTGCCCTTTATTCAGAAGGCTATCCGTCAGAGACAGATTGATAAATGCAAGGCTAACGGCGAAGAGTGGGTTGAGCCTTCTGAAAAAGCAAAACTCGTTCAGGAAGAGCTTGATGAAAAAGCAATAGAGTCTTTTAAAGCGGAGCTTAAAGAAAAGTGCAGTAAAAATGCGAAGCTTAATTTTAATGCAGAGCTTGAAAAATATATGAAAAAGTTTAATGAACAGAAAGAGAAGGCGCGTATAAAGGCTGAAAAGCAACAGCGTGATGAAGAAGAATATGCCCGTAAAATGGAAGAAATCGCAAAGAAAAAGGGAGTGACAGTATGAGTCGTAAGCCTGATATAATTGTTATTAACCCTGACCAGATGAGATCGGATTCTTTGCATCACCTCGGAAATCTTGCTTCTCATACACCGAATCTTGATGCCTTGGCAGATGAAGGTGTCAGCTTCAGCAATGCTTTCTGTCAGAATCCCGTATGTGTACCATCAAGATGCTCATTTATGACAGGAAAATATCCTCACACTAACGGACACAGAACGATGAGTTATCTGCTTCGTCAGGATGAAGATAACCTTTACCGTATTCTTAAAAATAACGGCTACTTTGTATGGACAAGCGGCAGAGGTGACTGCCTTGCAGGTCAGGACACAAAATGGCTGAAAGAATGTACAGACGAAATATATAACAAATGCGGAAAGAATGCAAAGGATGAAGGCAGAGGTAAAAAAGGCGAAAAAAGATACCTGAGCTTTTACAGAGGCGAAATCACCAATACCGCAGACGACGGCATTTGCCACGATAATGACTATGTATGGACAAAGGGATGCGAGGATTTAATCAGAAAAGCAAGGGCCGATAAACCGATTTTTGCCTTTCTCGGTCTTAACAATCCCCATCCGCCGTATCATGCAGAGAAAAAATATCTTGACCTTATTGACGAAAATCTTATTGTACCGCCCAAAGCACCGTCAAAGCCTGAGGATAAGAAACCCTCAATGCAATATGAACTCTGTGAAGCTCTCGGCATCGGTGATTGGGATGATGAAAACAAGCTAAAACTCAAAAAAACTTATCTTGCTCAATGTGCAAGAGTTGATGATTTCACAGGAAGAATTATTCAAGCCTTGAAGGATACGGGCAGATATGACAATGCGGCAATATTTTTCTTTGCCGACCACGGAGATTTTACGGCAGACTACGGAATCCCCGAAAAGGCACAGAATCTTTTTGACGATTGCCTCGTTAAAGTACCGCTTATTGTAAAGCTTCCCAAATCAATGCAGAGTGACAGCGGAATCAATTCTAATCCCGTTGAGCTTATCGACTTTTTCGCAACTGTTCTTGATATAACGGAAACGGAAGCGGGACATACTCATTTCGGACACTCTCTTAAAAATACAATCGCTGACAAGAATGTTGTTGTCCGTGATTTTGTGTGTTCCGAGGGCGGCAGACTTCAGGGTGAAGAGCATTGCACGGAAGAGGTTGAAAACTATTTCGGTGTTGTTGCGGATGAATATGCACCGAGAATAAATATTCAGCAGAAAAACGGACCTCAGCACACAAAGGCTGTTATGATTCGCTCAAAGGATTATAAATATATTATGCGTCTTTATGAGACAGACGAGTTTTACGATTTATCAAAGGGCGAAGAAAGAAACGAAATTGATAATCCCGAATATGCGGAAATTATCAATGAAATGCGTTCAGAGCTTCTCAAGTGGTTTCTTGAAACCTGCGACAGTGTTCCCAAGGATAAGGATGCGCGTTTCCCTGATGATTTCTATCTGGGAACAGTCAATGCTATGGCGGGAGTAAAAGTTTCGCCATTGATTAAGTGCGTTATGAAGCTGACACGAAATGACTTTTCAACCCTTATCAACAAAGCAATAAAGCTTCTGAAAATTGACACAAACGGTTTTTATAGCAAAAAGTAAATTTTCGTATATTCGACTAACCTCCTGTTATTTTGTAATTTCATTTTACCTTATAACAGGAGGTTAGTCGAATGTGTGGATTTATTTTCGGTAGCGGCTACCGATATTTATTGTTTGTACAGTGTCAGGAGAGTATGTCAGAAATAAACAAAGAATCCGAACGTCTTACCAATCGGTAAAATGTTCGGATTCTTTGCTGGTATGAATGATTATAACGGATTACCTAAAACATATTTTTCACGGCATCATCATACACATTCTTTTCATACCAAAAGCACCTCTTCATAGTATAAATGAGGAGATGAAATAATGTCAACATTTATTGAAGAATTATACTATGGTAATATTGAGCCACAAAAAGTCAATTCCGAATTAACACCTAAACTCAAGAAGAAACTGAGTAATCTTGCAGAGAAAGAAGAACAGCTTACTGCAAGGCTGACCGGTGAAGATAAGGAACTGTTTCAAGACTACGTAAGTGCTTATATTGAGTTTTCAACAACAAGTAACGCTGACAGCTTTATATCAGGCTTCAGGCTCGGAGCAAGATTTACATATGAAACTTTTGTGGAAAAATAGCGTTAATTTCGGTAGCCGCTACCGAAAACGAATCCGCACATTCGACTAACCTCTTGTTATAAGGTAAAATGTAATTACCAAATAACAGGAGGTTTTTGTTATGGAAAGAAAAACTAAAATTAAGTTCACGGATTTTGAGTGCAATCTACTTATCAACGGTATGAATGAGTTTCGCAATATGCTTTTGGCGGAGGATTTACCCACCGAGGATGTTGATGAGCTGTTACTGAAAATCATTGATAAAAGTGAACATTAAGGGGGTAAAAATTATGAAATCATCATTTGAACAGAACGGCGGAACATACAGACAGGTCGGAGATTTTAAAATCCCGAACCTTAAACTCCCATCTAAAGAGGCAACTGTCAAGCTCGATAAATGGGGGATGTTACATAAGGAGTATCTTGAAAAACATAATCGTGTATTTTTCAATGTATTACTTGCGCAAGGCAAACTGTATCAGCACTGTGCCGAGATAGAAAATCAGGCTCGTGAGATGTTTGATACTCTCGTAAAGCAGATGAAAGAGTCTGAAGGTGTAACTGAGAAGCTGAAAGAAGAGAATCAGATGGAATGGGTGTGCCGTGTGCAAAATATAGAGGCAAGGGCAAGAGAGATTGTCACAAACAACTTAATATGTAATAAATTATAACAAGACGGCTTGGTGCTTTCCTTGCCGTCTTGTTGCTTTTTACGGAATTCCAAAAAGTTCGTTAAAAAATTATTTAGCTAATATATTGAAAAAACTTGTCAACTGTGCTACAATATATAAAAATTTAATACTGATATAAAAAGATACGGTTTGAAAAGTTGTAAGCTGAGTAGATGTAAAAGGGAATCAGGTTCGAATCCTGAACAACCGCCATTACTGTATTTGACAAGACAGGAGCATATTAGCCATTGGGATATTCTATCCTGAGAAGGAGTGTTCCTGAAGTGGGCATATCCACTGCATCATAAGTCAGGATACCTGCCGTGTCTTTTTAG
>JAZNEX010000106.1:0-42780 GCA_045588855.1 Acutalibacteraceae bacterium | reverse complement strand
CTCGGAGTACCTTTGTACGCCGTCGGGTAAACCAAAATAAAGCTGAACGCTTTATTTTGGCTCGGTTTGTTCATTCTGCGCATTTTTTCCTAGCCCCTAAAAAGGGGATGTAAAAAAACGAGTTTTTTTACATCCCCTTTGCTTTGCCGCCTTATCTTACTGTGGCATCTTCATTTCTCTCCGAAATCATTTCGGACAGATCCTCAGCCTTGTCTGAAATCATTTCAGATAAATCCTCTGCCCCTTCGGACACTTCTTCCGATGCATCCTCAAGCTTTTCGGATACCTTATCCGATGCATCCTCGATTTTTTCCGAAGCCTTTTCACTCATCTCGGTCACCTTGTCGGAAAGCTCCTCTCTGAGAGAGCCCGTTGTCCTTTCTGTGACATTGTTTCCGGGGGAAGCTGTTGTTCCGGGTACGGTTGTACCGTACTCAGATGAATTGTTTTCCCTGCAGGAGCAAAGACAAAGTGCTGCCCCTAAAATTGCCGCACAGGCAACAAAAATACATACTTTTTTCATAACATTTTTCCTTTCTACTTTGTAAGTGTTCCGTTATCGGAATAAAGAAGAATCAGAATATCCGCTTCCTCACCGGTCAGTATATCTTTATATATAAGAATATGCTGACCGTCGGTATCCTCGCAGAACAGCTCATAGGTGTATTTCTCACTTGTGCCTCTTGTAGGTATAACCGCAGCTGAAACCTCTTTTACCTTAAGTGAAGACGGAATATCCTTTATTACCTCTTCAGGGGTCAGCTTAAAGCCGGGAATATTGCGCTTATGATGATTCATAAGATAATCCGTAGCCTCAAGCCCCGTAATTTTTCCGTCCGTAAGCGAAACCGAGACCTTGATAAGATCGGGATAACATATAAAAGAGCCCTGCTTATATGCAAAATTCACCGTACATATACCGTCATCGATTGCGCTGTAGGTGGCTGTCATTCCGAGGTAACCGCATTTATTGAGAAAGAGAGCCGCCTTTTCTTTGGCATCCGCAATACTGAGCTTTTCTTCTCCTGCGGTAACCAAGGACATCATTTCAAGCGGATAACCGCCGTTTTTTGTGATTGAGATGCTGTAGCTGTCTGTCCTGAAGCAGTAGGCAGCCGTTTTTCCGTCGGTTTCATCCTCAGTCACAAGAAGCTTTTTGTCAATACCAAGAATTTCTGCCGCCTTTTCCCTCGCTTCTTCAACCCCCACGGGAGCGGAATTTTTCAGAATTTCCGACTCCTTTGTCAGAATATTATCCGAAAACGGACCGTCATATATAAGCGTGGGATAATCCTCAAATGCCGCTTCCGTATCGGAAATGCTTCCTTCAAAGGATATCAGTGATTCGCTTGAATTATTTTCCGTGACAAGATTCTCCCTGATTTTGTCAAAGGTAAAATAGTCAGAAGCAAGAAGTGATGCCATATACTGAAAATCAAGCGAAACACCTGCCGCATATTCTGACAGCTTTCTGAGCGTTTCTCTTTCTTTTCCGGTTATTTTTCCCCCCGATGCTGTTTTCCTGTTAAGATATGCCGTATATTCGCCTACCTGCGACAAAAATCTGTAGGTATTATAAAGCTGTGTCTCACCCGTCGAAAGCGAGGCAAGGCTTTCCTTTGCACCTGCGCAGTCACGCTGAAGCACAGATGTAAGTGTACCCAGCATAAGAGGTGATGAGGCATAAAGACTTTTCATCAGAGAAACCTCTATACTGTCGAGATATTCGCACAATTCCGTAAGTGCTCTCTGATTGCCGAGGTCAAGCTGTTTTTTGTAATTATGTGCCTTTATTCCTTCAACAACCGAAAAGGATGTAAGTGCGACAAAAAGGGCTGTCATAAAGGAAATAATCCTGATTTTTTTACGTTTTTTTATCATAAATTTTCCGCCTTAAAAACAGTTTTTTCAGGTAATATTATCCCACTGAAGATAAAATTTATTCACAATAAAAATTTTGTGAAATTTTTTAAAAAATTAATAAAAAATAATAAAAATCTTTATTGACAATAAACTAAATATTGTGTTAAATTATATAGTAGTAAAGGGAATTTTGGTAAATATTGTGCAAGGAGGCGTTTTTATGGCAGATTTTACAACTTTTAAAAAGGTTTTTCTCAGTCTTATCTGCGCTTTCTCATTTATTGCCTATGTTCCCGTGGCTTGCATTGTAGGAAATGACACCAAAAATGACACCGACCGTGCCGTCGCAGGTGAGATTTCCACTGCATACGATACAGAAGAGACCACAGACAGTATAGAAGATGCAAATTTTGCAGCCTGACACACTGTTTAATTGGTGAAAATAACTATTGACAAAGATGTGCTTTTAATATATAATACCGCCTGTAAAGTTTGAGACTTTACAGGCATTTTTGTTTTTGCCGAGTAAAGAAAGGGATGCTGAAAAATGGCAAAGAATCTTGAAATAACCATTCTTCTGGATTTTTACGGTGATATGCTTACCCCCAAACAGCGCGAATTTCTTGACTATTATTACAATGAAGATCTCTCCCTTGCAGAAATTGCCGCAAACGTGGGCATTACCCGTCAGGGCGTAAGAGATGCCATCAAAAGGGCTGAATGTCAGCTTACCGAGATGGAGCAGAGACTGGGCCTTGTAGAGCGCTTCAGAGACGTACAGAGCGGTCTTGAAGAAATAATCGAATGCGCCAACAAAATAAGCGCAGAAAACAGAAGCACAGGTCTCTCAAGAGAGATAAATGATCTTTCCGTAAGAATCAAATCAATAGCTTTATCCTTATCCGAATAAATTACTTTAACTGAAAGGAAGTGACCTTATGGCTTTTGAAGGATTATCCGACAAACTTGAATCCTCGTTTAAAAAACTCAGAAGTAAGGGTTCACTTAACGAAAGCGACGTAAAAGAAGCAATGCGTGAAGTCCGTCTCGCTCTTCTTGAAGCTGACGTAAGCTTCAAGGTCGCAAAAGACTTTACCGCAAGAGTAACCGAAAAAGCCCTCGGTGCAAGAGTTATGGAAAGCCTTACTCCTACACAGATGGTTATCAAAATAGTTAACGAAGAGCTTACCGCACTTATGGGCGGTACTCAGGCAAGACTTGCATCAGCCTCACACCCTCCCACGATCGTTATGATGTGCGGTCTTCAGGGTTCAGGTAAAACCACACACAGTGCAAAAATCTGTAAAAAGCTTAAGGCTGACGGTCACAGACCTCTTCTCGCAGCCTGCGATATTTACAGACCCGCTGCTATCAAGCAGCTGCAGGTTGTCGGTGAACAGGCTGGAGTTCCAGTTTTCGAAATGGGCACCGAAAACCCCGTTATCATTGCAAAAGAAGCCGTAAAGCTCGCTAAAGACAAGGGTTATGACTATGTTTTCCTTGATACTGCAGGCCGTCTTCACATTGACGAGCAGCTTATGCAGGAGCTTAAAAATATCAAGGCAGAGGTTAAACCCCACGAAATACTTCTTGTTGTTGACTCCATGACCGGTCAGGATGCCGTAAATGTTGCCTCAACCTTCAACGATGCCTTAGGCATTGACGGTCTTGTGCTTACAAAGCTTGACGGTGACACCCGAGGCGGTGCGGCTCTTTCGGCAAGAGCAGTTACGGGCAAGCCCATCAAATTTGTCGGTATCGGCGAAAAGCTTGATGACCTTGACGTTTTCCATCCCGACAGAATGGCTTCGCGTATTCTCGGTATGGGCGATATGCTCTCACTTATAGAAAAGGCAGAAACCGCACTTGATGCAAAGAAGGCAGAGGAGCTTGAAAAGAAGCTTTCTCAGAATAAGTTTGACCTTAACGACCTTCTTATGCAGATGGAAGAAATGAACAAAATGGGCTCAATCAGAGACATCCTCGGTATGATTCCCGGACTCGGTAAAAAAATCAAGGATGTTGATATCGACGAAAGAGCTATGGATAAAACAAAGGCAATTATTCTTTCAATGACACCCAAAGAAAGAGCAAAGCCCGACATTATCAACCCCTCAAGAAAAAGAAGAATTGCTGCAGGCTGCGGTATGCAGGTAGAAGATGTCAACAGACTTTTAAGCCAGTATAAGCAGATGCAGAAAATGTTCAAGCAGTTAAACGGCAACAAGGGCGGCAGCAAAAAGAGAATGCGCCGTATGATGCCCCCCGGAGGATTCGGCGGTATGGGCGGAGGAATGCCCGGCGGCTTCCCCGGATTTTAATCACGGTATTAGACACTAAAGCCTCAAGGCTTATTGTTTAACATATACAAATCAAAAATTATATTTGGAGGAAATTAAAATGGCAGTAAAAATTCGTCTTCGCCGTATGGGCGCAAAGAAGGCTCCCTTCTATCGTATCGTAGTTGCAGATTCAAGATATCCCCGTGACGGCAGATTCATCGAAGAAATCGGCTACTACAATCCCATGACAGAGCCCAAGGACATCAAGGTTGATGCTGAAAAGGCAAAGCAGTGGATTGCTAACGGCGCACAGCCCACAGACACTGTTAAGGTTCTTCTCAAGAAGAACGGCGTTATCGACTGATAACGACACCGCGGAGGCAAAGTTCAATGAAAGATTTACTTCTCGGTATTGCAAAGGGTCTCGTTGATGAACCCGATGCAGTTTCAGTTACTGTTGACGACGTAAACGAAGACGGCGTTACAGTATTTCATCTCCATGTTGCTGAAGGCGATATCGGCAGAGTAATCGGTAAGCAGGGCAGAATAGCCAAGGCTATCCGTACAGTTATGCGCAGTGCAGCCAACAGACAGGAAATGAAAATCCAGGTCGAGATAGACTGATTAAAGGCGGAGGTTTTTACCTTCGCTTTTATTTTGCCTTAAATTGTATCAATTTTAATTTAATCTTAATAATTACGTCTTGATTAGTAAGTACATTCTTTATATAATGTATATATTATTCTTTCATTATTTACGGAGTGAAAAAATTGGTTAAGCAGTTTATAAAAGATATTTTTACCCCTGCAAAAAAAGAAAAAATCACCTATACAAAAAAAGAGCAGAAGGATGCAATAATTTTCTTTGTGCTGGCATTTATCATTCCCTTTGCCGTGGCATTGTTTGCCGCCATGTGCAGACAGCTTGCTCCCTTCGGTGAAAACAATCTTATGTCCATTGATGCCTGGGGACAATACTTCCCTATGCTCAGAGAAATGAAGCGTGCCTTCAGAGAAGGGGCTATGAGCTATTCCTTCTCGGGTGCTCTCGGCTTTGACCTTACGGCTCAGAGTGCATATTATACCAACAGTCCTTTGTGGTATCTTCTGTTTATCCTTCCCGGCGACCTTACTCCCGGGCAGGTTGATATGATGGTATTTATCCGCTTTGCCCTGGCTGCTTTCACATTTACATATTTTTTAAGCGAGCATTTCGGCAAAAAAAGAAAAAGCATGGTTGTATTCGGTATGGCTTATGCTTTTTCGGGCTATACACTGGCTTTTGTCAATCAGTTTATGTGGATGGATGCAGTTATCCTTCTTCCCCTTGTGCTTCTCGGAATCGAAAAGCTGTATAACGGTAAGGGTGTTCTCCTTTATGCAGTATCACTGTTTTTAACAATATATACCAATTTCTATATAGCATATGCAGTGTGCATATTTGCGGTCCTCTGGTTTTTCCTTGTTACCGTTACACAGTGGAAGGGTGTAAGGGATTGGTTCATAAAGGCATTCCGCTTCGGTATATGCTCACTTACTGCAGGTATTCTCAATCTCGGCACACTTATTCCCCTGCTTAAAGCCGTAGGCAATACACTTGCATCCGATATGGGCTTTGACAAAAAGCTTACCTTCTATCACTCCATGACAGAAATGCTCACTATGCTTCTGCCATACAAAGAGCCTTCACTTGCATACGAAGCTCCCAATATTTATTTCGGCATTGTTCCTGCAGTTATATGTGTGTTTGCACTTTTATCCGATGCATCAATCCGCAAAAAAATCTGCTACACCCTGCTTGCCGTATTTATGTTCATTTCTCTTAACTTCACTCTGCTTGACTATATATGGCACGGCTTCCACTTCCCCAATCAGCTTCCCGGAAGACAGAGCTTCCTGTTTATTTTCCTTATGCTTGTTATATCCTATAAGGGCTTTGATGCACTTCTTTATGAAGGCATACGAAAAGCAAAATTCAGAAGAGCGGCGGCTCTTGCCCTTTGTATTCTCATAAGCTTCGAAATCACAACAAACACCGTTGTAAAGTTTGTAAGTGATTTCCGCTGTGTCACGGAAGGCTCCATTCTCAGAAATGCAGAGCAGCTTAAAGAGGTAACGGCAAACTACTCACCTGACTATGACAAAAATGAATTTTGGAGAACAGAGCTTCAGAATCACAGATACAACGGCGGTCAGCTTTACGGATATAACGGAATTTCACACTACTCATCCACTATGTCAGGTGACTGCTACAACTTCTTTACAAATCTCGGAATGAGTATATATGCAAAAAATGTCAGCATAGAATACCACCCGAATCCTGTTCTCAATTCCCTTTTCGGCATAAGATATATCGTTTCGGACTCGGGTATCAGTGACGAGGTAAGCACAGCCACAGGCACTGCACTTAATATGTATGTCCATGAAAATAAAGAGGTATTACCCCTTTTCTATGTAGTAAACAAGGATGTTCTTGATGTTGATATGAGTCTCAGGGGACATGCACTTACAAATGACATATTCCGAAAAGCCGCAGGTACATCGGATGTTATCGAAGGAAACGGTATTTTCAATGATGACGATGTGGAGGGATATGTTCTTAACTGTGATGAATTCACCAAGGGGATAGATAACATTCTTAAAAATCCCACGGCAATCACAAAATTCAGAAACACAAAAATCGAGGGCACCGCTTCATGTGACAAGGACAGTGTTCTTATGATATCCCTTCCTGCAAAGGATGTTGAAATCAGGATTGACGGAGAAAAAACCGAGACCCTTACAATTGCAGGCTATATGGCAGGTGCACAGCTGACGGCAGGCACCCACAAAATAGAAATACTTCTTCCCTGACAAAATTAAGTCATAAATTTCAGTAAAATAGCACATAACCATAATTACGCCGGAGACTTGAAATTTCAGGTCTCCGGTAATATTATATAGATATGATATTTTATGAAGGGAGAAATCATTATGACAAAAGAAAAATACTTCGGTTCCGCTTCATGGGTAGAATTTGAAAATGAACCTGTTTCCGTTCTTGCAAGAAAAGATTTTTCGGCAGACGGCATAATATCAGCCGAGCTTTTTGTGATAGGGCTCGGATTTTTCGAAGGCTATATAAACGGTAAAATCATATCGGAAGATAAGTTTCTTCCTCTTAACACCGATTTTCATAAAAGAGAGCTTATGAGAAAAAACGGTCCCTTTGCAGAAGAGACCGCACACAGAATATATGTAAGCCGATTTGATGTGACAAGCCTTGTAAACATAGGCAAAAACAGTCTTTGCTTTATGCTGGGCAATGGCTGGTACGCTTGTACACATCAGGAAAAATTCGGTAATAAAAAGCTGATTTTCTCCCTTGTTCTTACAGATAAAAAAGGTAATATTTCCCGTATCAATTCCGATTCCTCCGTTAAATTCTCCGAAGGCTTTATAAAAGAATATGACCTTACCGAGGGCGAAAAGCACGATTATTCTCATTATTCCGACAACTGGCTGCTTGCCCCTTATGACATTTCTTCATGGAAAAATGCATCAGAATGTACATTCCCCGAAACACGCTATATGCTGACGGAATGTCCTGCCGACAGAGTAAGGGAAATTCTTACCCCTGCCATCATAAAGTCAACCGGGGAATATAAGGTATATGACATCGGCAAAAATGTCAGCGGCAATCTTGTTATTGTTCTTCCTGCAAAAAAAGGCAGAAGTGTTGAAATCACCGGCAGTGAAGAAAAGCTTTCAACAAACGACATTGACCCCGACAATACACGCGCACAGCACGCTGAATTCATCTGCGGAGACTACGAAAGAGAGGTTTCGCAGAAATTCACATGGCACGCTTCAAGATACTTTAAGGTACCTGCCGATATAAAGGTACTCCGTTTTGAAATGATATGCACAGATGTAAAGGTAAATTCCGCTTTCACATCCTCAGATAATGTGCTTAACTGGATATACGATGCATTTATAACCACTCAGCTTTCAAATATGCACTCGGGCATCCCCTCAGACTGCCCTCACCTTGAAAGAAGAGGCTATACGGGTGACGGTCAGCTTGCTGCAGATGCGGTTATGACAACACTTGATGCAAGAAATTTCTATAATAAATGGATAGAAGATATATCAGACTGTCAGGACAGAATCACGGGACACGTACAGTATACCGCCCCTTATACACATTCCGGCGGCGGCCCCGGCGGATGGGGAGGCGCAATAGTGCATATGCCTTTTATGTATTATAAGCATTACGGCGATCCGTCATTTATGATAAAGCTCTATCCTCAGATGAAGGAATATTTCCGTTTCCTTGATGAGCACTCAAGAGGAAGTCTTGTATGGTCGGATGTACCCGATGAATGGTGTCTCGGAGACTGGTGTACACCCACAAAAATAAAAATCCCCGCACCCTTTGTAAACACATATTTCTATATAAAGTATATAGACGAAATACTTATGTGCCGAGATGTTCTTAAGCTGTCATCAAAGGATGTAAAAGAATATAAAGCAAAAAGAAAAACTCTTGCGCAAGCTGTCAGAAAGCGTTATTATGACCCCAAAACCGGAGATTTTGCAAAGAATATCCAGGGCGCAAATGCTTTTGCCGTTGATATAGGAATCGGCACAAAAAAGACCTTCATCAATATGACGGCAAAATATGACGAAAAGCATATGTATTATAATACGGGTATCTTCGGTACTGATATTCTGACCCGTGTGCTTTTCAGCAACGGTAAGGGTGAGCTTGCAGCAAAGCTTCTTTCTTCCGAGGGAAAGTATTCATTCGGAAATATTATGAATCAGGGGGCAACAACCCTGTGGGAATACTGGACAGGCAGACGTTCTCACTCACATCCCATGTTCGGTGCGGTTACCGCTTACCTTTTCAGCTATATTCTCGGCATCACACAATCTGATGACTCCTTCGGATATAATGAGCTGATAATTGCTCCCTCTCCAATAGATATGAACGGAAATTTCAGCGGTAAAATGACAATCCCTCAGGGAGAAGTCAGCGTTAATATCATTTACTCTGACTGCACAGCCGAATTTGAAATCAATCTTCCCGTAAACGGTATTTTCAGATATAAGGATACAGAGCTGCGGCTCACCGCAGGAACAAACAAAGTCACAACGGATAAGTAAAAAATAAGACCTGAAGCATTTTACCGCTTCAGGTCTTTTACGTTATTATGATTTATAGGTTATGCTAAGTTCTTTTATATCAAGTCCGTTATTGGTGGGATACCATTTCTGTCCGAGAGTCAGATCAGCTTCTTTTGCGTCAATATTTATATCAAGTAAATTTGTGCAGTTGTAAAAAGCATACTCCCCGATTTCGGTAACGGTACCGGGGATATCAATTTCCGTAAGCCCCGTGCAATATGCAAATGCATCCTTACCGATAAATGTAAGTCCGTCGGGAAGAGTCACTTCACCAAATGAGCAACGGAAAAATGCCTTTTCCTCAATCACCTTAACGGTTGAAGGAATTGAGATTTCACGAATATCCGAACATCTGTAAAATGCCTTTGTTCTGATTGTTTCAACACCCTCGGGGATTTCGTATGAAATGCTCTTTATCTTTGTGCCGTCCTCTGCCGCAGCATCTTCAGCATTTCTTGCGGCAGGATAAAACAGAAGAGTTTTCATATCCTTTGAATAAAGAACACCGTCAAGGTCACAGAAATATTCATTTGCATCATCAACCTCAATGGCAGTAAGCTTTTTGTTGTTTTCAAGAGCCCAGAGACTGATTTCACTGACATTTTTACCGATAGTAATTTTTGTTACATTTTCAAGATTAACGGCAGCAAAGTCCGCAATTCCCGTAACCTTTTTTCCGCCATATTCATCCGGAATAACAATTTCGGGCAATGTGAGATTATCGGGCACACTCTTTACTACTAAATTATCACCGTCTGAGATATACTTTATTTTCAGATTTCCGCCTGAGATATCCGAAACATCACATGAGCAAAAACAGGTACAAAGAAGCACAAAAGCAACTGCAAATGATATTATCTTTTTCATACAGCTTCCTCCTCACTTTCTTCTTTCTCTGCTCGTTCAAGACGTTCCTGAAGCTCTTTTACGCACATATCGTGCTTTTCTTTAGTAAGATCATAGAAGATGTACGGCAGAGCAAACAGCACGGTCGAAATGATTGCTGCCCAGATATAAACATAGAAAACATTATTAAGAACGGTTGAATCATAATATACATCCCAGTCTGATGTAAAACCGCATTCTGCAAGAATCCAGGGAAGAAGGTATCCGAGTCCCATATTAAGAGGATTCAGGAACCAGCTGAACACACCCGATACCGAGTCTGAACGCTCACCGTATTTCCAGTGATGATAATTCTGTATATCGGCACCAAGTCCCAATGCAACACCTGTCTCAACAGGCTGTATGGTATTACGAAGGAACATAAGGATAAGATAAATTATAAGATTTTCTGATTTTACGGCAAACAGTGCACCGAAAAGGATAACTACGCCTATTGCCTTTGAAATAAGAAGAATATCTCTCTTCTGGAATTTTGCCGTAAGTATGGGACAAAGAATATTACCTGCTGTCATACCGATAACAACAAGATTCTTGGCAACACCCATAAATGATTCGGTTCTCAGAAGATAAATAAACCACAGGTCAAGTATGGAAGCCATAAGCCACTGCCACTGTCCCACAATATTTGAAATATTGACAATCCATAGATACTTATTCTTAAGAGCGTTTTTTGCTCCCTCGAAAAACTTGACCTTCTTTCTCTTGTCAATGCTTTCTTCAATAACTCTTTCCTTGCAGAAAAGTGCCGCAAGAGAAACTATTGCACCTATACCTGCAAAAATCGGAACAAATACCTTGTACGTAGTAATGTTGAGATAACCGCCCGTAACCGAAATAAGGAACGGAAAAAACATATTGATAATTGAAGGGAACAGACCTGTGATAATGGGAACTATTGAATGAAGCTTCTGTCTTTCCTGTGAATTGGGAGTCATAAAGGTAACAAGACCGTTTACGCCTATAAAATTATTATAAAAATAATTCATAAGGGTAAATGCACCGTGAAGAATTATAAGCTTCATTGAATAAGACAATCCCTGAACGGGAAGGAAAGGAATTATTGATACGATAATCGCGGAGGGGACGGCGCATATTACAATAAAAGGCTTGACTCTGCCGTATTTTGCGCAGAACTTCCATCTTATAAACCATGTGATATAATTTGTTACACCGCTTATAAGAAGAATATTGCCCACTATCTGAGGAAGACCGGGCATTATAACATCAAATGAGTTTACAGGGATAAAATAACACCCGAAGCCCACAAGAATTTCACCTATATATGAAATATGGGCAAATTTCTTCATGCCCTGTGAAAGACGGCCGTGATTTTCGTAGATAAGCATCCCTACGGGATTCATAAACATAAGAACATAACCGATTATGGTAGACACAAGATTAATCAGATAGAAATCCATATTGGCAAGCCCCATAATAGAGCCGCAGAAATAAGATGCAGAGAAGGTCATCAGCCCCCCGGCAGTGGCATAAATATATGTACCTGCCTGTGAAACGGTATATGCAGCCATCTCCTTAAGTGAAAGATATTCACCCTCGGCAGGCTTATTCCAGTGCTCCTTTACATAAACGGGTGCTTCTTTTACTTTTCCGACAAGTTCAGCAATTTTCAATATTATCAACCCCTTCAGGTAATATTATATATTTTAACTTTAAAGAAATAAAGTATTTTCACGCAATTTGATATTTTTGTAAATCTTATACATAGAACCATATCATTTTCTGTAATATATCCTAAATGACATTACATTTTTACGGTGTTACAATAAACAAAAGGAGTTGATTTTATGAAAAAATATCTTTTACCCGAAAACGGGAACTTCTACAAAGCAAATCTTCACTGTCATTCCACCTTTTCTGACGGTGGCTGGACCCCCGAAGAATTAAAGGAAAGATATATGCGTCACGGCTACAGCATTATTGCATTTACAGACCATCGCAGAATGTACTCTCAGGCGCATCTTACGGACAATAATTTCCTTGCACTCGACGGCTATGAAATTGATGTAAATGAAAAAGAAGCAAACAAAAACGGCTACAAAAAAACCTGCCATTTCTGTCTTATTGCAAAAAAGCCGGGAATGTCACAGCCCGATTTAGGCTATGAAGATATATACACTCCCGAAAACATATCAAAGCTTATGCAAGAAGCCCATAATCAGGGCTTTTATGTAACCTACAATCACCCCAACTGGTCACTTGAGGATTTTTCAGACTATATTAACTATCACGGAATGGACGCTATGGAAATCTGTAACTTCGGCTGTGTCATTGTGGGATATGCCGATTATGTACCCCAGGTTTATGATGAAATGCTTCGTTACGGTGAAAGAATATACTGCGTGGCAACGGATGACAACCACAACAGGCATCCCGAGGACAGTGTATACTGTGACTCATTCGGCGGCTTTACGGTAATAAAGGCAGATGAGCTTTCTTATGAAAGCATAATCGATGCCTTGGAAAAGGGAAATTTTTATGCTTCCCAGGGTCCCGAAATAAAGGAATTATGGTATGAGGACGAAAAAATTCATATAAAAACCTCTCCCGTCAAAAAAATCGACTTTATCTTCGGCTCACGCCATGCCGAAACAAGAGTAGCAGAGCAGGGCTGCTATCTCACCGAAGCAGAGTGTGAAATCCCCGACAACTCAATCTTTGTAAGAGTCAGCGCCAGAGACGAAAACGGCCTCCCTGCCGATACCAACGCATACTTTGTCGAAACACTAAAATCATAATTTATCGGTCTTATGACCGATAAATTATGATTTGTCTTGCTTTTTCCTGCATTATAGGTATAATATACTTGTTAATGTGAGGTGTATTATGAAACTTGTTATTCTTACAGCCTTAGGAGTGGGCGGAGCTACGGTTATCGGCTCGCTGTTGGGGTTTATTTTCAAAAAAATATCGCATAAATTTGAGGATATCATTCTGTCCTTTGCGGCAGGTATAATGCTTGCAGCTTCTGTTATGGGCCTGATACTTCCCTCTCTTGAATACGGCGGGAAATTCGGAATTATAAAAACAATCATAGGTCTTTTTGCAGGTGCTGTCTGTCTTAACCTTATAGATAAGCTTGTACCCCATCTTCATAACCTTGTGGGACACGAGGATATGGAGGCTCATCAGAAAAGCAATCTCAGCAAGGTTATTCTTTTCGTGCTTGCTATCGGCATACACAACCTGCCCGAGGGTATTGCGGCAGGTGTGGGCTTCGGTTCAGGCGATACATCAGGTGCAATAATGATTGCCATAGGCATTGCCTTACAGAATGTTCCCGAGGGTATGATAATAATAGGTCCTATGCTTTCTGCAGGGGTAAAGCCGGGCAAAGCCTTTGTAATTGCTCTTATAACAGGGCTTGTTGAGGTTGTCGGTACACTTCTCGGCTATTTTGCCGTAAGCATATCTGCTGTTGTACTTCCCGTGGCTCTCGCTTTTGCAGGCGGTACAATGCTCTATGTTGTAAGTGATGAAATGCTTTCGGAAACCCACGGACACGGCTCCCAGAGAGGTGCAACCTATGCCCTTCTCATCGGATTTACCGTAATGCTCGTAACCGATCACCTTTTAGGCTGATATAATAAACAAAAAAACAAAACAGGTAAAAGAGAAATTTCACTCTTTTACCTGCTATTATTTTACCTGTTACATATGCCGCCGCAGCTTACTGCAGACTTCCGCCGGGCTGCATTTTGCCGCCCATAAGCTTTGACATAAAGCCTTCCTTCTTCTTTTTGGGGGGCTTGTATGAAGGGGGATTTTCAAGTCTCATTCTTGCAGATTTGCTCTTCTTAAGTCTGAGACTTACTGCAGTTATAGGCTCAATCATACTGTCTGAAAGATGAGGAAGAATTCTCTGGATAAGCTCGGGATCATTTTCAATAAAACCGAGAACAGTTACGGCAATAAGGCTCTGTACCTCATTTGTACCGTCTTCATATACTTCATTGAGTATATTGAAAAGTCTCTTCATCTTCTGAGGATTGTTTTCACGGATTGTAGCTTCAATATACTTGTTTGCGTGATTCATAAAGAAATCCTCGCAAAGGAATTCACCGTACATCTGAATATTAACTTCAAGAGGTGCCTTAAGCTCACCGAAAAGACCTGTAAGCTTTGTAGCAAGAGTAACGGGGTCATAAGCAACAAGACCGCTCTTTACTGCATTTCTTGAAACGGTATTGATATTTTTAACCTTTACTTCCTTTGCCTGCTTTTCGACAAAGGTTTCTTCCATATAGTCATTTATTTCGGATGCAATACCCTTGGCATCCTTTTCATTATACTGACTAAGAATAAAAAGATATGTGGTATCTCTTGTGAATGCAGAGTCATCGCTTCTGTCAGCATCGTTTTTACCGAAAAGAAGATGAATTCTGTCTGAGCTGAATACAAAACGGGTAACGCCCTTTTCACCTGAGAAGTCCATAACAACGCTGTCATCTCTTGTATATGCGGGACAGCCTGTTTTTCTTGCACCCTCCTGATATTCGGGGGTAAATCCGCACTTTGTCATAACGGGGGCAATGTTATCATATAACAAAGCCATAACTTCAAGCATTTCCATTTATTGATTTATCCTTTCTCAGCCGTTAAGTGCGGCAAAGTTATTTTTGTTTGCTTTATAAAGGTTTTTGAAAACCTCAAACTGCTTATCATAAACAGCCTTGTTCTCTTTGTTGGGCTCATATGATTTTACAACGGGAATAAGCTTTTTAGCTTCAGAGAAGCTCTTTATCACACCTGCACCCACGGCAATTGTAACTGCAGCACCTACTGCACCTACATTCTGGGGAGAATCAACTGTTTCAACCTTTCTTCCGAGAACATCTGCAAGAATCTGACAGGTCATATAAGAAAGAGCGCCGCCGCCTACAAAACGGATTGTATCAGAGCCCTTGACCTTCTTTTCTTCTGCTTCAAGGAACCAGCGAAGGTGGAAGCATACGCCTTCAATAACGGAACGGATAAGCTCACTCTTGCCTGTTTCAAGGCTTATATTGAAGAACATACCTCTTGAATTGGGATCCTCAAAGGGACAGCGATTACCGTGAAGCCAGGGTGTAAAGATAACTCCGCCCGAGCCTGCAGGCACCTCACTGATAACATCGCTCATATAATCATAAAGGTTTGTATATTCTGTTTCGAAGCTGTCTGCAACATCCTCTTTTTTAAGATAAATGTTGATTTCGTCAAGTGCAAGATGATCCTTTACCCACTCAAGACACTTACCTGCTGTTTCAAGCTCACCGAAGTAGTTGAACTTTCCGGGGTCTGCACCGATAACGGCAGCAATCATAGCGGATGCGTCAACAATTGACTTATCAACAACTGTTGAAACCCAGCCGGATGTACCGCAGTAAACGTGAGTATCACCGAGATGTGTAGCACCTGCGCCCACACCGATAAGAGAAGCGTCACCGCCGCCGCCGTAAACAGCAATTCCGGGCTTAAGACCTAATTCCTCAGCCTGCTTGTCACGAAGCTTACCTACAATATCGGTTGAGTTTACAATTTCAGGCATATGCTTTACATCAACACCGAGAGATTTACAGAGGCTTTCGCTCCAGCATTCGTGACCCTTTCTCAGGTCATATAAAAGCGCACCGAAGGCAGAGTCCCTTGTCATTACACATCTGCCTGTCATACGGCAGATAAGATATTCTTTTACATCAAGCCATTTATGTACCTTCTTAAAGTTTTCGGGCTCATGGTTCTTTACCCAGTTATACTTCCATACGGGGTCCTTTACGGATGCGGCAACCGCACCTGTAATCATAAGAGATTTAAGAAGAATCGGAATACTTGCACCTGCAATCTGAATACCGTGTGCAATACCCTTTTTAAGCTCCTCTCTTGCTCTCTGGTCCATATAGCTCATAGCACGTCTTATATGGTTGTCGTCCTTGTCAACAAGCACAAGTCCCTGCATCTGTGAGCAGAATGAAACACCTTCAATAAGAGAAGGGTCAATGCCCGACTTTTCTATAGCCTTTTTTGAAGTGGCGCACATAGCTGCCCACCATTCGTCGGGATCCTGCTCGGCACCGCCGTCAGGGAACACATAAAGCTTATATCCCTCGGAAGCACTTCCCAGAAGCTTTATTGTATCAGCGATTTCGAAAACGCAGGTTTTGACACCTGTTGTACCGATATCAAAAGTAATAGCATACATAATTATCCTTCTCCTTATAAAGTATTTTCAGAAGTATCCGTTTTTATAACATCTGTCTTCCTTCAATTGCTCTCATCAGTGTAACGCTGTCAGCATACTGCAGATCGCTTCCCACAGGAAGACCGTATGCAAGACGGCTGACCTTTATCCCGAGAGGTTTTAACAGCTTACTGATATACATAGCGGTAAGCTCACCCTCAACATTCGACGAGGTTGCCATAATAACCTCTTCAATATTATCACTTTCAATACGGGATAACAGCTCTTTTACGGTGATGTCATCGGGGCTTATATCATCAAGGGGAGAAATAACCCCGTGAAGCACGTGATATACACCCTTATATTCATTTGTGTTTTCTATTGCCATAAGTGCTTCAACATTTTCAACAACACATATAAGAGACTGCTTTCTTGCAGGGTTCTTACAGATGGGACATATATCCTCATCGGTAAGATTGCAGCATTTAGGACAACGGTGAATTTTTTCACTTGCCTCTCTTATGGTATCCGAAAGCTCCATTGCCTCTTCGTGTGAAAGAGAAAGCACATAGAATGCCATACGCATAGCCGTTTTTGAGCCGATACCGGGCATTCTTCTGAACTGGTCGGTTAATTTTTCAAAAGAAACCGCACTTTCCATTTATGTTAACTCCTAAAATTAAAATCCGAAGCCGGGAATATTAAGACCGCCTGTAAGAGAGCTCATTTCCTTATCCATGGTCTCTGTTGCCTTTCTTATTGCCTCATTAAGAGATGCAATAATAAGATCCTCGAGCATTTCAATATCATCGGGATCAACAACCTCAGGCTTAATGGAAACACTGAGAACCTCGTGCTTACCGCTTACCTTTACTTCAACAGCTCCGCCGCCTGCAGAAGCAGTAAACTCGCTGTTTTCGATTTCAGCCTGCTTGTTTTCCATATCCTCCTGCATTTTCTGGATCTTTGCCATCATATCGTTTCTTGACATATTGTTCTGATTGGGAATTCTTGCTTTCATAATTATTCTCCTTAATCCAATTTGATATTATATTGCTTGCCGAGCACGAATTTTGCGGCTTCACCGCAATAACGTCCCAGCATCTGTTCACTTACAAATACCTTAAGATTCTTTTCTCCGAGGGTGATATAAATTGTACCGCCTGCAATCCTTGCCTTTGAACCCGTAAGCTGACCTATAAGAGGCTTGAAAAGCTTTTCGGTTTCAAGAACAATTTTACCCCAGGTATGGTTATCTATCTTCTGACCTTCATCGGCTGAAACCGACGAAGCCGCATTTATTGCTCTTGCTCTGTCTGCAGCTGACGGGGCTGATGAAACAGGCTTTGCACTTTCAAAGGAAGGCGCGTTACCAAAGGGCAGTGCATCGTCAAAGGGCGGTGCATCATCAAAGGGCGGTGCATCATCAAAGGGCGGTGCATCGTCAAAGGGCGGTGCATCATCAAAGGGAGGTGCATCATCAAAAGGCGGTGCATCATCAAAAGGCGGTGCATCATCAAAGGGCGGTGCATCATCAAAAGGCGGTGCAATATCGGAAGCACTGCTTTTATGTGCGCCCTCGTGCTCTTTCATAAATGCATCAAAATCAAATTCATCATCGTCACCCTCATCATCTGCCGCCGCAAACTGACTTGCAAATGAAGAGCCGCCTTCGGAACCGAAGCCCTTGAAGGAAGACACAGCTGAAGCACCAGAAGCACTTTCCTGTTTTACGGGAGCTTCAGCCACAGGGAGACTTACCTCTGTTACCGATTCCTTTACGGGAATGGCTGAAACCACTCTTTCTTCTCTTACGGGTACGCTGTAGGAGGGTACACCGTTTTGTTTAAGCAGCTCAATCTCTTTTTCGAGAGCCGCAATTCTCACAAGAAGAGCCTTTGAAGAATCGTCTGTTTCGGGTCTGCACAGACGTATAAGCGCCATTTCGGCTTCAATTCGTCTGTTCTGAGTTCTTCTCATGGCATCTGCGGCAGCCGTGAGAATATCAAGCGCATAAAGTATACTGTCTTTGCCGAACAAATCTGCAATGCCTCTGATTTCCTGTAACTCCTCAGAGGTACACACAAGAAGATTCTCAGGCTTTTCAACAGTCTTTACAATAAGGAAGCTTCTGAAACGGTCTATAAGCTCCGTACACAGCCTTTCTGTATCGCATGAGCCTTTGTGAAGCTCATCAAGTATCATAAGACACCTTGCAGTGTCACCGTCCGCTATGGATTTTATAAGAGAGTATACGTGCTCTCTGCCCATAAGCCCTGCCGATGAAGAAACAGTTTCCACATCCACATCGTTTTTTACACTTATGCATCTGTCAAGAAGTGACAGTGCATCTCGCATACCGCCGTCTGCAATACGCGCAATAAGCATTGCTGCCTCGTGGGTAAGGCTTGCACCCTCTTCGGATGCGATATACTGCAGTCTTTCGGCAATATACTGAGGCTCAATGCGTCTGAAGTCAAATCTCTGACAACGTGAAAGTATAGTTGAAGGAAGCTTATGCACTTCCGTGGTTGCAAGAATAAATTTTACATGCTCGGGAGGCTCTTCAAGAGTTTTCAGAAGTGCATTGAATGCTTCAATGGTGAGCATATGAACCTCGTCTATAATATAAACCCTGAAGGTTGCCTGAGAGGGAGTAAAATTTGCTTCGTCCTTAAGAAGTCTGATATCATCAATACTTCTGTTACTTGCAGCATCTATTTCTACAATATCAAGCACACTGCCCGAATCAATTCCGCGGCAGATATCACATTCATTACAGGGGTCTCCGTTTACGGGATGAAGACAGTTGACGGCTTTGGAGAATATCTTTGCACAGGTGGTCTTACCCGTACCTCTTGAGCCCGTAAAAAGATATGCGTGAGAAAGACGGTTTTCTTTTATCTGAGAAGCAAGCGTAGTAGTAACCTGAGGCTGTCCGATAACATCCGAAAAAACCTTAGGTCTCCATTTACGATATAAAACCCTGTACATAAGCTCAACTCCGTCCTGCGTATACTCAAAAAAACCAAAACATAAAAATAACACCGTGCACAAAAACATCTTAAAGCCCGTACCGAAAATTAAGGCACAGACACTTTTTTTACCCTGTATTATTTCTGTTTTTGTCGGATAATAAGAAAAAATCTTACGATTTGTCAATCCCCTGCCCCTAATCTTGGGGGAATCGGTTTTTCTTGATATATGCAAATTGCTCACTTTTGCGAGCAATTTCCTATATATTAAAAAAATTTTGCCTCTGTCACACGGTGTGCAGGCGGACTGTGTCGCACGGGCTTACCGCTTAATGCTGCTCGGTTCCCCGCCTGACATGGTTCGCGGCGCTCCGTCGCACAGGACCAACACACCGCATGACAGAAGCAAAATCCAAAATTATTATATAAAACATAAGCCGATTTATCATCAGCTCAGTTATTATAATATATATTTATTTATTTTGCAAGTATTTTTTTAAATATTCCCCTGCTTCCCGTCAAATATATTTCCCCGATTCTCCCGATTTATTGAAACTGCTGAAAAAATGTGGTATTATATTCTGCGAGGTTATTGAAATGAAATATGAAAATGTTATAAAGGGGAAATTTATTTCCCGACCCAACAGATTTATTGCGACAGTTGAAATTGACGGAAAAACCGAAACGGTGCACGTGAAAAATACGGGCAGATGTAAGGAATTGCTTGTGCCCGGATGTACCGTTTATCTCAGCGTGTCCGATAACCCTGTCCGCAAAACGAAATATGACCTGATTGCCGCTGTAAAAAAGACCGACGGTAAGGAAATTCTCATCAATATGGATTCCCAGCTGCCCAATTTTGCAGCAGAAGAATTTTTGCCCCTCTCAGGGCTTTTTCCGGAGGATGCAAAAATCCGCCGTGAGGTTAAATTCGGCAGCTCGCGTTTTGACATTTTCATTGAAGACAAGGGCATTAAAAGCTTTATTGAGGTCAAGGGTGTCACACTTGAAAAGGACGGCACCGCCCTCTTCCCCGATGCCCCCACCGAAAGAGGAGTAAAGCATATAAATGAGCTTATTGAAGCAAAAAAGCAGGGATATGATGCATACATATTTTTCGTTATACAGATGAAAGGCGTGCATTCATTTTCCCCGAACGCTGAAATGCATCCCGAATTTGCCGAAGCACTGAAAAATGCACACAAAAACGGAGTAAAAATACTTGCCTTTGACTGCACGGTAACGCAGGATTCCATGACCGTTGACAAAGCCGTTAAGGTAATACTGTAGTACAATATTTACGGAGAAAAAAATGGACAGAAAACACGAACTACTCAGCAGATATTTCGGATATGATAATTTCCGACCTGCTCAGCAAGAGCTTATAGACACCGTTTTATCGGGCAGGGATGCATTCGGCATTATGCCCACAGGCGGCGGAAAAAGTATATGCTATCAGCTGCCTGCCCTTATGATGAAGGGCATCACAATAGTCATATCTCCACTTATATCGCTGATGAAGGACCAGGTGCTTGCTCTAAAAAAGGCTGGTATTTCAGCGGCATACATAAACAGCTCCCTTACCTTTGAACAACTGAAAAAGGTCTACGGATATATGGGTGAAAAAAGATACAAGATAGTATATGTTGCCCCCGAAAGACTTTTTACGGAAGGCTTTACTGCTACTGTAGCAAAGCTTGACATATCCTTTGTTGCCGTAGATGAAGCACACTGTATATCTCAGTGGGGACAGGATTTCAGACCCGGATATCTTAAAATCCCGCAGTTTATTGATTCGCTGCCCGCACGTCCCGTAATCTCCGCATTCACCGCTACTGCCACCAAAAGCGTACAGGAGGATATTGAAAGGCTTCTGTGCCTTAAAAATCCCCGTAAAATAATCACGGGATTTGACAGACCGAATCTCTATTTTGATGTACTGCGCCCCGGAAATAAAACAGACAAGCTCATAAGCCTTATTTCCGAAAGAAAGGATAAAAACGGCATAATTTACTGCTCCACAAGAAAGGATGTGGAAAAGGTTACCGATGAGCTTTCTGCAAAGGGCTTTTCCGTAACAAGATATCACGCAGGGCTCAGTGATGAAGAAAGAATCCGCAATCAGGATGATTTTATCTTTGACAGAAAAAATATAATTGTTGCCACAAATGCCTTCGGAATGGGCATAGACAAATCCAATGTTTCATATGTCATACATTACAATATGCCCAAAAGCCCCGAAGCATATTATCAGGAGGCAGGCAGAGCAGGCAGAGACGGTGAAGATGCAGAGTGTATACTTCTTTTTGCACCTAAGGATATAACCACAGCAAAGTTTTTAATCAACAATTCCTCCGAAAATGAGGAGCTCACAGATGAAGAAAGAGCTGCCGTCATTGAAGGGGACCTTAACCGCCTTGACAGAATGATTACATATTCAAACACATCCTCGTGTCTGAGAGCATATATGCTTAAGTACTTCGGTCAGCCCACAGAAGGCTTTTGCGGAAACTGCGGAAACTGTAAAAGCGAGTCTGAGATTGTTGATATCACAAAGGATGCACAGAAAATTCTTTCCTGTGTAAAAAAGGTAAAAGCCCACTTAGGCTACACCCCCGGAGAAACCTTCATTATCAAGGTTTTAAGAGGAAGCCACGACAAAAAAATACTGGAAACAGGGCTTGATAAAATCAGCACCTACGGTATTATGGCAGAGCACTCCTCCGATTACACAAGGCGTATTGCCGACACCCTGATTTTTTACGGCTACCTTGCAAAAAACGAGTATGACGGAATTATTCTTACCCATAAAGCAAACGGTGTGCTTTATGAGGGCGATACCGTGCATATGACCGTAAGAAAGGAAAAAGAAAAAACAGTCAGAAAGGCTTCAAAAAACACTATTGATATCGGGGACACAGGACTTTACGATATCCTGCGGGCAGTAAGAATGCGTATTGCAAAGCAGGAAAAGGTTCCTGCATACATAATTTTTTCAAATCTCACCCTTCAGGATATGACAGCAAAGGCACCCGAAACCCTTGAAGAATTTATGAATATAACAGGTGTAGGCAAGGTAAAAGCCGAATTATACGGTGAAATTTTTACTGAAGAAATCAAAAAATATAAAGCAAGATAACATAAAGCACCCTGCAGATTTTCTCTTCTGCAGGGTGCCGCTTTTTTATTCTGTCAGCTTAACTTAATTTAATCTCACTTCCCAGCGCATAATAAACCTTATCCCCTGCACCGTTTACGGGATAGAGGAAGGTGAATGCACGAATTTTTCCGTTTTCGTCGGTATAGCTTACGGCATAATGAGGTATTCCGTCATGGTTATACACATAAGCAACAACAGGCTCACCCGGGGAAATTGTTCCGTAATTATATGTTTTAAGTACCTTATATGAGCTTCCTGTCCATTCAATACTGTGAATTTTAAGATCATTCACCGTCCTGTTTGTATTCAGGATAACCGGATAATTCCATTGGGAAGAACTGAGACTTATACTGTCCATATAAGAATAATCATAGGAAACCTGCTCTCCGAATGCTGCCTGAAGAGATATTTTTGCAGGCTCCCTGCTTACGGTATTTTTCTCACGGGTAATAACAAGTGAGCTGTCCTTTGTGCTTCTGGTTATGCTGAAAATCTTTACGACTCCGTCACTGTCCTTATATGAGTAGCCGTACAAGGGCTTTTCCGTATTGAATGTAACAAAGATGTTTACTTCTTCACCTGCATCAAGAACACCGCATTTTTTAATAACATATGTCATAATTTTACCGGTTGAAACATCCTTATCCATACCAAGCACCGTAAAATCCTCAATACGCTTGTCGGTTCTGACAATTACGGGATGAGAAAAGGAGGAAACATTTCCGAACACGGTATTTTCTTCGGGATAATAAGCAGACTTATTGCCGTATGATGCAGTAACCTTAGCTGCTCCCGCTACGGGTGCATCGGTATAGGATGAAATATAACCGTTGACAAGCATAAGCGAGCCGTCATAGCCGCTGGACAGAAAGCCGTAGAATTTTTCCTTGCCGTCGGTATCCTTATAAACTATACCGTACTCAGAATAAAGATCGAATTTATTGGTTATATAAACAACTATTTTTTCACCGGCTTCAAATGTTCCGATATTTTTTACCGTTGTTGCTTCATAATATACCTTTGAACCACTCATATAATCATAAGACACTTTTACAATTCTGAAATCGGTAACATCAGAATCCGTAAAAAGGATAACAGGAAAGCGATAAGTAAGGTCGTTTGAAGCATATATTGTTTCAAATGACGAATAGCTTCCGTCATAATCACGGGCATACATTGCTGAAATAACCGCAGGAAGGGTAACAAAAGCAGCAATGCCTATCCTGTTCGTTCTGAGAGATCCGTCATATCCGCTGATAAAAAATCCGTATGCTTTTTCTGTTCCGTCCCCGTCCTTATATACAAAACCGAATTCGGAATGCACATCAGACAGACATGTTATATAAACAACAAGCTTTTCACCTGCTTTGAAAGTGCCGCGGTTTTTGATTACATTCGCATTATAATACATATTGCTGCCCTGCATATAGCTGAAATTCAGGCCGACAATTCTGAAATCGGTAACATCAGCATCTGTGGTTATAACAACCGGGAAGCTGTAATCAGCATCATACGAAGCGCGTATAGTTTCTAATGAAGAATAATCCCCCTTATAATCACGGGCGCGCTGAACTGTAATCGTTGCAGTATCAAAAAGACCTACTGACATTCTCAGTATTTTTCTTGCATCACCTGCAGTAATTTTACCGTCGCTGTCCATATCTGCGGCGGTTCTTTTTGCCCCTGTAAGATTTTCAAGCTGAACAGAGCATCTGAGTGTGATTCTTGCATCTGCCGCAGTAACACTGCCGTTACCGTCAACATCGCCCCTCACTGCCGCACCTGCCGTGACAGAAAAAATCAGCATCGAAATAACCATTGATAACAAAAGAACAACCGATACACTTTTTTTCACAAAAATTCTCCTTTCTTAATCTTCATACAATGAAACAAACGACACGGCACCAAGGCACCATGCCGCAGCTTCTGATATTTATCTCACTTAACAATAAAAGCCTTATCTTGCAACAATAAATGTCATTCTTTCCTGGATTGTAAAAGCACCGTGACCTGTGTTGAATCCGCCGTGGTCAGATGTGATGATAATAAGCCAGTCTTCGCTTTCATAGGTATCTCTGCCTTCGATAGCATTGATAATTTCCATAGCAGCAGCTTCTTCTTCACCGAATGCCTCTATATAATCGGGCATTTCAATATCAAAGCCTGTGCTGTGGCCTGCGTGGTCGGAATGCTCAAAAATTGTAAAAATAAAGTCTGAGCAGTCAGCTGCGCTTACATCAGCAAGAGTGTTTTCAAGTGTGCCCTTGTCGTCATCTGCATCAGAATAGATAACATCAAGACCCTTTTCCTCACAATATGCCTTTTCAAGCTTGTATGTGGAATCGTCATCAACAAAATGTCCGTTCCATGATACATAGAAAGCAGATGAATCAGCTTCACCCTCTTCTACAAGCGTAGTAAGAAGAGTGAGATTGTCTGTTGATTTTGTAATTCCGTTACCTGTAATACCTGTGACATCTGCCCACTGACCTGTAAGAATAGATGCCCAGCCGGGAGCAGTTGAAGTATCCTGCTTGTTGAATACAGGATAATTGACACCGCCGCAATATGCAATAGCAGCACTGCCGCCTGTGGTCATAAGATGAAAAACAGCTCCGTCTTCCTCTATAAGTGTAAGAGCGTCGGCACGGCAGCCGTCATAGCCTAATACAATAGCCTTTTTGACTGTCTTGCCCGCGGGAAGCTCCGACTTGAAGTGATTTTCAATCATATTGTATATTTCTGTCTGGGGAACGGCAGTTTCAAGGGTATTGTCAAAAATTTCTATCTGTTCTATATTATCCTCGTACTTGGAAACAGTATCAAAATTATTGATACCTCCGATAACACCGTA
Organism: Acutalibacteraceae bacterium; assembly: GCA_045588855.1. Lineage (GTDB taxonomy): Bacteria > Bacillota > Clostridia > Oscillospirales > Acutalibacteraceae > RUG806. Next base: position 17,391 of record JAZNEX010000106.1, on the reverse strand, counting down.
AAGCATCATAAATAAGGATGCAATACCTGCAATTACACTGTAAAAAATATTGAGCATATTCTTTACTCCTTTCATTTTAGTTTATTTTATCATAACATTTCACAGCAGGAGTGTAAACTGTAAAAATGTATAAATTTTCTTTAATTTATGCAACATTTTGACCGTTTCCGGAGTCTTATATATAACAGGACAAAAAAGGAGGATTCATATATGAAAAAGAAAATACTTATCTGCGCCCTTATAATTCTCGGAGTGTTCATTCTCGGCATCTCGGCAGGGGCTGCAATACTGTCATATGAGGGCCTTGGCATAAGAACGGGCAGGTGTCTTATTACAGACAACGGAAGCCTTATGCTTATATCTCACAACAGTCCCGTAAAGCTCAATTCCCCCGATTATGATGATGATTTTCAGCAAAGTTTCACAGACGGTGATGAGCTTCTGGTTTTTCACTCTGGCATAAACGAGTCTTACCCTGCCTCAACCTTTGCCTATTACATAATAAAGACCGCCGACGGCACCTATGAGGATTTACCGTCAGAGGTACTTGCACAGCTGACTGAACTCGGCTGGATAAACACAGAAGAAGGCAATACGAAGCTTAGCGAAAATATCAGCATACAAAGAGAAAACTGCAATCTCAGTATTGATATTCCCGAGGGATGGACATATAAAGAAGCAACGGATCTCAACAGCAAAACTGAATTTTCCGTTGATATATACAAGGAGTCCTCACCCGAAAACAGAATAACAATAGGCTGCCAGGAAATGTTCGCAGTATGCGGTACAGGGCTTATGACACAGGATGTAACTATCGGAGAATATAAGGCGCATAAGGGTATATATGATGATAACCCTGCATGGGATTACATAGTTTTTAATGATATGCCGGGATATTATGTAATTCTTAACAGCATTTCTGCGGATTTATGGAATGAATATGCGTCCGATATCAACGGAATGCTCGGCTCAATAAAAATTGCACAAAATATAATTTCTTACGAGAAAGCACTAAGCCTTGCAAAAGAAAGCTGTGACGGTGAATACAAGAAGGCTCCCGGAGAATTTTCTCTTAAGGACGGGGTATGGTCCTTCAAATTCGAAAAAGACGGCGCCTCACAGATTATAAGCATCGATTCAGAGGGTAATATCGTATAAGACCCTGCGTAATCTTTTCTTTCGGATGCTCTGTAATGTAATTAAATATTGATTTTGCTTCGTTCTTATGTTATTATATAATGAATTTATTTTAGGTTTTATTGCGGAGAACATAAAATGACAGAAGACAAAACACTTAAAATTACAGACATTTCGTCTGACGGAGAAACAACCGATACCGTTGAAATGGAAACCGTCTGCATATATTACGGCACCGAGGATAATTACACTGTTGAATTTGATGAAATTTTTGCCGAGGATATGAAAAGCCACACAACCCTCAGGGTAAAAAACGGCAGCTGTGCCCATCTTTTAAGACAGGGCTCAATCAATACAGAGCTTATCATTGAAAACGGTGTCCGTCACAACTGTGCATATTCTACCCCCTACGGTGAGCTTATGGTAGGAATTACGGGCACAGACTTCGTAAGCCGTCCCGAAGACGGAAAGCTTTTTCTCAGAATGAATTACACCGTTGATTTTTACGGTGAAGTCAATCAGACAAAGGAAATGACACTGGAAGTAGGAAATACAGTATCCGAAAGGAATGAACAGATATGAGTATGCTTGTAAAAAAGGCTGAACAGCAGCTTCAGGAGGCTGTTATCAAGGCTATAAAAAGTGCTGTTGCAAAGGGAGAGCTGCCCGAAGCTGAGCTTCTTCCCGTAAAAACAGAAATCCCTGCCGACAGAAAAAACGGAGATTACTCCACAAATGCCGCTATGGCACATGCAAGGGCATTCCGTATGCCCCCTATGAAAATCGCATCCGCTATTATGGATAATCTTGAGCTTGAGGGAACATATTTTGCATCCTGCGAATGTGCAGGTGCAGGCTTCCTTAACTTCACATTATCAGATAAATACTACGGTGATATTCTTAAGGATGTTGCCGAAAAAGGCGCTATGTACGGCCATTCCGACAAGTTCAGCGGTCAGAAGGCTCTTGTTGAATTTGTTTCGGCAAACCCCACAGGCCCCATGCATGTAGGTAATGCAAGAGGCGGTGCTATGGGTGACTGCCTTGCCGAGGTACTCTCATGGGCAGGCTATGAAACAGAAAGAGAATTCTACATAAACGACGGCGGCAATCAGATTGAAAAGTTCGGTCTGTCCCTTGATATCCGCTACCGTCAGCACTTCGGTGATACCATAGAAATGCCCGAGGATTCATACCACGGTCAGGATATCATTGACCACGCAAAGAATTTTGCCGGAATCTACGGTGACAAGTATATCAATGCTACCGAGGAAGAAAGAAGAAAGGCTCTTGTTGACTACGCACTTCCTCTTAATATTGCAGGACTCGAAAGAGACCTTCTCAAATATAAAATCAAGTATGATACATGGTTCAGAGAAAGCACTCTTCACAACTCAGGCGCAGCAAAGAAGGTAGTTGACCTTCTTACCGAAAAGGGCTACACCTACGAAAGCGAGGGCGCACTCTGGTTCAAAGCTGAACAGTTCGGCTGTGACAAGGATTTTGTTCTCAAACGTTCAAACGGCTTCTTCACATACATCGTTCCCGATATAGCATACCACTACAACAAGCTTCAGGAAAGAAACTTTGACCTGGCTGTTGATATCTTAGGGGCAGACCACCACGGCTATGTTCCCAGACTCAAGGCAGCATTGCAGGCTCTCGGTGTAAACCCCGAAAGACTTCAGGTTGTGCTTATGCAGATGGTTCGTCTTGTAAAGGACGGAGAGGTTATCAAGGCTTCAAAGCGTTCGGGTAAGGCTATCACCCTTGTTACTCTTCTTGAAGAAGTACCCATAGATGCAGCAAGATTCTTCTTCAATACCCGTGAAGCAAATTCACACTGCGACTTCGACCTTGACCTTGCAGTTGAACAAAGCTCTCAGAATCCCGTTTACTACTGTCAGTATGCTCACGCAAGAATCTGCTCCATTTTCAGAAAAATGGAAGAAAACGGCATAAGCTTCAATAAGGATGACAATAATCATCCCGAAAAGCTTACTCGCGAAGCAGAAAAAGAGCTTATAAGATACATCGCTTCTCTTACAGGCGAAACAGAAAATGCGGCAAAAAATCTCGACCCCTCAAAGCTTACACGCTATGCAGTTGAGCTTGCTACACTTTTCCATAAGTTCTACAATGCCTGCCACTGCGATGTTGAGGATGAAGAGCTCAGAAGCGCAAGACTTATGCTGTGCTATTGCACAAAAACCGTTCTTGCCAATGTCTTAGGCCTCCTCAAGGTAGACGCACCCGAAAAGATGTAAACAGTTAATGGTGGTGATTTTTTGGCTGATAATACAGAAAAAACCGTAGCACAGAATAAAAAGGCTTACCACGATTATTTTGTGGAGGAAACCTATGAGGCAGGTCTCGAGCTTTACGGAACAGAGGTTAAGTCCATCCGTGAAGGCAGAGTCAATCTCAAGGACTCCTGGTGTCACATAAAGGACGGAGAGATATTTGCCGAAGGAATGCACATCTCCCCTTATGAAAAAGGCAATATCTTCAACCGAGATCCCTTAAGACCCAAGCGCCTTCTGATGCACAAAAAAGAAATCAATAAGCTATTCGGTCTTATGAAACAGCAAGGCTATACCATTATCCCTCTGAGCGTGTATTTCGTAAGAGGCAGAGCAAAGCTTAAAATCGGTTTATGTAAGGGTAAAAAGCTCTACGACAAGCGCGAGGATGCCGCAAAAAAAGCAGCCAACCGCGACATCGAACGCTCTCTCAGAGGCGACAAAAACCAATAAAATACAGTTGATTTTACCGTAATTCTGCGGTATAATTATCTTCCCGAAGAATTGTAACACAATCAATCCTTCACATCCGACCGTGTCGGATATATCACACCGACAAAGTCGGTATATCACCTGCCGAAGGCAGATATAACATTTTGCAAAGCAAAATATATAACTGCAGATTTGCCCGACAAATCTGTCCCATGGGGGCGAAAGGATTTCGACGGGGAATCCGAGTCCTGATAAGCGAGCAGTGGCGGGGCACCACTATAAAAGCTTCAAGTTATAAAATAACTAACAACAATAATAAAGTTTTAGCAGCTGCTTAATCGCAGCCGCCGTCATTCCCGGGAGTACCGCGGCCCGGTGCGTGGCGTCATGCAGCGGTGAACGTGAATGAAAGAGAGCCCTGTACTTCATCACGGCTTAAAGGGCTGGTCTCTCCCCGAGTGTGTTGTTTCACGCGAAGAGAGGCAAGACTAAACAAACAACTACGCTCGTAGAAAGTCACGAGGAGGGTTTTTCGGACAGGGGTTCGACTCCCCTCGCCTCCACCAAATAAGAGTCAGACGAACACCTACTACTTCTTCACAGGAGGTTTTGCAGTAAGAGTGGAACTCTGACAAAACAAAAAGAACCAAGGTTAGAAACAGCCTTGGTTTTTTTGTTTGCTGGGGGGGATTGAGATAATTAACTATTATGTGATATAATAAAAAAAAGACTTCGCGAAAATTACAAAGTCTGTTATGAAAAAATTGTAAGGAGATTCAATATGGACAATATAATTAAGTTTAACAGTAATGATTCACAAGAATTATCCCCTATGCCTTGTGCAGAAGCAAATGATTTAATCAGCATAACAGACAACGTACTTTTAGATGTGAGAACAGATATATCTCAAAGCAAAAGTTTAAGTATGCCCATAGCACAGCTTTCTACACTTGGTGCAGGTGTCGCTTCATTGTTACCTGCTTTCAGAACAGTTACACAAACATCTACCGTTGCAGGTGAAGGCTTATTCAGATTGGCTAATGCGGCTGTCGGAGACACATTAAAAGTAGCAAAAAACGGTAACTTTTGGGGAGCATTTAAAACTGCCGATGGGGCATCAAAATTCGCTCAGTTACAAGCGGCAGGACCTTTACAGGCTACTAATTCAATGGTAATACCCATTGACCCTGCAACAATGATGATGGCAGTTGCGTTATTCTCTATTGAGCAACAGCTTGGCAACATCGCAGAAATGCAAAAGAAAATTCTTTCATTCCTTGAAATTGAAAAGGAATCAGAAATCGAAGCAGATATTGAAACTCTTTCAAATGTTATAGAAAAATATAAGAACAATTGGAACAATGAGCAGTTCATTTCGAGCAACCACAAAATGGTTATTGATATCCAGCGTACTGCAAGAAAGAATATGGTTTCATATCAGAAGAAAGTACGCGATGTAATAAAAGAGAAAAAGTTATTGGTTTTACAGAATAAAATTAAAACTACTCTTGATGAGCTGATGAAAGATTTCAAGTATTATAGATTATCACTGTTTACATTCTCAATGTCATCATTAATTGAAATTATGTTAAGCGGTAATTTCAAGGAAGAAAATATTCTTTCAATCAAAGACGAAATTCAAAAGCTTGCATTTACATACAGAGAGGTTTATGGTGAATGCTCTGTATATTTAGAGGGTATGGAAAAATCATCTGTTGAATCTAATTTGTTAAAAGGTGTAAGTGTCACAAGTAAGGCTGTCGGTAAATTTATTGGCAGTATTCCGAAAATCAAAGACGGTCAGATTGATGAGCGCTTACAGGAAGCCGGAGAGCATGTAAGTGATAAAGCAAAAGCAATTGAAACAGATAGCATTGCCGCCTTTGCAGAAATGAGCAATCCCGGAACAAGTTTATTCACTGAGAAGATGGATGATTTGATTTTTGTGTATAATCAAACAACAGATATTTGCTTTGATAGTAATAATATTTATCTTATAGCTAATTAACCCTTTGTCTGTGCTCTGCTCATATTTGTATCCAACTCAACACTGTCGATTATTAAGAAATTCAAAAATGGATTTGAACTTAAATGTGAAATGAAAGGACTGTATTTATTGATGATTTGTATGGTATTGATAGGTGTTCCTGGGGATTTATCCGCCGTCTTATGTGGATGCTGTTGAGGTTAGCTGAAGGTTATAGATATAAGTAGAGTGCATTAATATAGAGGGATGTAGACGTGAGGTTCGAATCCTCAGGCATCCACCAAAGTCACTTGATAGCTCAAGTGACTTCTTCTTTTTTACAACTTTTACAACACAAAGGTAAAAAGTCGGGGTGTTTTAAGGGAGATTTTGTGATTTTTTCGCAAAAGCATTGACTAAATCAGCAAAACATGATTATAATATAATCAAGGAGGAATTTTTATGTTAGTTATGTTTAGATTCAGAAACTTTGGACCATTTAAAGAAGAAGTAGTTTTTGACATGAGAGCAATTAAATCGTATAAAGAGCATCCTTATAATTTGATTTTGGAAGAAAGCGGGGAATCGTTATTAAAAGTTGCATCAATTTATGGTGCAAATGCTAGTGGAAAAACACATTTTATGCGAGCTTATCGTTGCTTTAGAGATATTGTTCGTAGTTCATTTAAAAATAATAATAAAGATGATTCAGAATCTGTGTTAAAAAAGCTCTTTATTCCATTTCTTTTTGACGAAGAGTCTTTTGAGAATGATTCTGAATTTGAAGCAATTTATCGTATTAACGATTATGAGTACAAATATGGGTTCATTTATAATTCCAAATGCATTGTTTATGAATGGTTATATAGAACATCAATTTCCACTGGAAGACAAAGCATTATTTTAGAACGCGATTCTAATAAAATTAAATTGGGGTCTAGTGTAAAGAAAACTTGTGATAAATATCTTTCTGATATTGATTCAGATGTTTTAGCATTATCTTTTTTTAGTAGTCTAAAATTAAGAAATCATTCGTTCAAAGATGTTGTTGATTGCGTTTTATCAATTTTGCCGGTTTCTTTATCATGTGATGGTCAATCAAAAGCTTTGTTGGATTTATATTTCGACGTGGATTTTAATGATCAAGAAAAGCCAAAGCTTTTGAAATTTCTTAAAGCTATTGACGTAGGTATCAAAGATATAGAGGTAGAAAAAAACAAAAAAGATATTATAGTTTATACCTACCATAGCGGAAATGATGGTAAACAATACAAAGTTCCATTTGATATAGAGTCCGATGGAACGAAACGAGCAATTTCAATTTATTCTTTACTTAGAATTGCTGTATTATATGGAAAAGGTCTTATTATTGATGAATTCAATAATCAATTACATCCGCTTTTACAAAAATATCTTATTAATCTGTTTTATGAAGACAGTACAGAAGGACAGTTAATCTACACCACACATGATACAACTCTTTTGGATAAACAATTTTTGCGTAGAGACCAAGTTTGGTTCACAAGTAAAAACGAATTTGGCGAGTCTTTTATATATTCCTTGGCGGAATTTAAAATTAGAAATGATAAATCATTTGGAAAAGATTATCTCGGCGGAATTTACGGCGGCATCCCAATTTTAAAAGACTTCTCGTTTAAGGAGGAAGCTTAAAATGGGTACAGATGAAATTTTCAAAAAAAGACGAGCAAAATTGGAAGAAAGAAAAAAAGAATTAAAAACTCCAACTCCAAACTCGTTCTTAATTGTTTCAGAAGGCACCAAAACAGAGCCTCTTTATTTTGATGGACTGGCAAAATATATTAATGAAAAATATGGAAATGGGATAGATGTTGAAAAACCATTAATTGATACATGTGGAGAAGGTAAATGTACGGTAAGCTTAGTTGAAGAAACTAGCAAAATCGTTTCTCGCTCAAAAACGATGTATAGTCAAGTTTGGGTTGTATTTGATAAAGATGATTTTGGAGATTTTGACGAAGCGATAGAATTAGCGGAGAAAAGTGGTTATCATGTTGGTTGGAGCAACCAGTCTTTCGAGTATTGGATATTCCTTCATTTTAATTACTCGGATGCCGCTTTACATAGGGATGATTGGGTTACTAAACTCGACGCTATTTTTAAAGAGTATAAAATCAATGAAAATGGATATGAAAAAAATAATCCTGAAATATTTAACCTTGTTATAAAATACGGAAGCTTAAAATCCGCAATCCAAAGTGCTAGTCGAGTTAATAAAAACTATAATTCTACTCAAAAACCATCTCAATGCGACCCGTGCACAAAAGTGCATGAATTAGTGCTTGAACTAAAGCCCTACATATCAGAATTACTTTAATTGTTGGAATAAATTAATTCCGCACATTCGACAAAACACAGACCTCCTTGTAAAATGGTATTACCAAACACAAGGAGGTCATTTTTATGTTCAGTAAGAAAACCAAATTGAAGCTCACGGATTTTGAGTGTAACCTTTTAATCACCGGAATGAATGAGTTCCGAAACAAAGCTTGCTCAGACGGTATTCCAACAGAAGATGTTGACGAGCTACTCATTAAAATTATCAATAAATCCGAAAGATAAGGAGTGATAAGGTGGCTTAGCTGATTGTGAAAAGCTGATTAACACAGCCCATTTCTTCTTCGGCTAGTAAAAAAACAAATAAAATTTCACTATTTTTTCACTATTTTTCATTATGCATCTGTTTTTCGACAAAAAGAAACTGCCCTCATAAAAGTGAGAGCAGTCAAAAGATATTTCCAATCGTTTATGTTTCCCATTCACTTTTCAGAATGGCATACTGATATGTATTTTCATAAATGGGATTTCCCTTTTCATCATTTATAAAAGACACAAACTCTTTGAACAATCCTTCACGGCGCATACCAAGCTTTTCACAAAGCTTCTGACTCGGAACGTTGTAATCTTCCGTGTAAGCGTAAATTCTTCTTGCACCTTTTTCGCCGAAAAGATAATCAAAGAAAGCATACGCGGCTTCATAGGCATATCCTTTTCCGTGATAGTCTTTATTCAGCATCCAACAAGGACTGAAATTATCAAGAACGGCATTTTCATCCTGATGAGGTTCTCCGCTTTCGGGGTAAGCATCAATTTCACCGATAACCTTACCGTTCTCCTTCAGGACAATTGCAAAATAATATTCTGTTTCTTTAACACGATTTAAGACTTCTGCTTTTGCATCGTCAAGTGTGTTCAGTTTCATACAGGCAAAGCAATGCACCATCGGCTCATTAAGATATTCAAAAACATCTTTATAATCCGATTCGATAAACGGTCGGAGTATCAGTCTTTCGGTTTCAATCATTTTCAGCACCTGCACATAAATTTTATTTGAATGATTATATCACACACATACCAAACAAATCAACCTGAATACATATCCTCGTGTAAACACAAGGATTTTTAAAATTCAAAATTTTCAAGTAAAGGAAGTGAAAAAATGCTTTAGCAAAAAATAAACATCATTTATGTATCAAAAAATTCAAAAAGAAAGGAATGTAACTGGCGATAGGTTAAAACTTACGACAGTAATTATTGCTATCATTCCTTTGATATTTTACTGTAATTATTATACCACAACACATCAAAAATTCTACTAATATTTCACTATTTTTTCACTATTTTTCATTGTGTATTTCAGAAAGAAGGTTAATTATACATTCAAAAATAGGTTTAATAAATTTTATAAACGGCATATCATTCCGTTTATATACTGTTAGCATACCGTCCGGCATATAATAATTGACATGGGAGAAGTTGTTTTTTATACTCGATTTATAATGATGACAGCCTTCTGATGAGTAAATATATTGAAACCGTAATACGACGTTCCTTCGGCACACCTGATGCTATGAAATTGGGGAAGCCCCGTGAATAAAACAGCATTGATCAACTGCAAAAAAGCAAAAAACCTCTTGACTTGTTATTATCTTTATGATATTATCATATTGAACATAAGAGAGGAGCTGATATTATGAATTGTATCGAAACCTATGAAACAGGGCTTTTGTATCATCACTATGCGAACACAGCCTATCCCCTTACACCAAAATCCTTTATGCAGTATAAACTGAGAGATGAGGATGAAATCAGGGATTTTGTGACACAGCAGTGGCAGAAGGCAGATGAGCTTTCACTTTATATTCATGTTCCCTTCTGTAAAACAAGATGTAAGTTCTGTGAATATGTGGTGCTTGAAAATACCGACGATGATACGGAAAACCGTTATGTGGAGCTGCTGCTTAAGGAAATGCAGATGTATTCAGAAATCCTTAAGGGCAAAAAAATTGTCGGATATGATCTGGGCGGCGGCACTCCCTCAAAGCTTTCAGAAGAAAACCTCAGAAAAATAACCAAGGCGGTAAATACTCTTTTTGATATTCAGCCGGGCACTGTTTTCAGTGTGGAAACCACCCCACTTATTGCGGCAAATGAGCCTGAAAAAATCAGAGCGCTGTACGACATGGGTTATAAGCGCATAAGCATGGGTGTTCAGACAGTATCCGAAAAGCTGTTATCGGAGCTTGGCAGAGACGGTTCAAAAAGCATATACGAAAGAGCCGTCAGCAACATAAGACAGGCAGGCTATAAAAAATTCAACATTGACCTTATGTACGGCTTCCTGCATCAGACAGAATCAGACTTTGATAATACATTAAGATATGCAATAGGTCTTGCCCCCGAATATATAACCCTCTACCGCAACAGATATAAGGGAACAAAGCTTGAATATGAGGCAGGCGGAGTATCCATATATAAGGCAATGTATCAGTACCGTATAGCCTACAGAGTGCTTACGGAAAACGGATATCTTGCAAATGTAGGCAAAAACACCTTCAGCAGAGTTGAAAACGACTACGGCACAAGTGATTATCTGACAAAAAGAGTAATTGATGCCGTACCCTATGTAGGAATGGGACTGGGAGCACAGTCCTTCGGACCGGATTACCTGGCATATAATCTCGGTGCCGCTGAAAAGCGTATGGAGCGTTATGAAAAAGCGATAAACGAAGGAAGACTTCCCTTCCAGGATATATACAGACTCCCTCTTGAAGAAACCATGGCAAAGGCTCTTTCTGTAGCATTCTACTTTGCATTCATAGATACAGCATCCTTTGCAAAGCGCTTCGGCATTGATTTCAGAGAAAGATTCAAAGACGAAATAGCTTTTGTACTTGAAAATTCACTGATGGAATTCAGAGGCGACAGGCTTTATCTTACTGAAAGAGGCTCAGACTATATAAACGGAGTGATCCCCCTTTTCTACTCGGAGCATTCAAAAAAGGAGCTTGAAACAGCCTTCAGAAAGCAAAGCATTCAGGAAAAAAACGATGAGGAGCTTTTCCTTTCTGCCTACAACATAAAGAATTACGAAAGGCCATCTGTTGCAACGGACATCGTACTGTTTTCACTCAAAACGGACAAGAGCGACAACTACAGAAAGGCAGACAATAAAAAGCTTTCCGTGCTTCTTATCAAACGAGGAGAGCATCCCTTTATGAATCACTGGGCACTGCCCGGAGGCTTCCTGAAGCCTGATGAAACCGTTGAGGAATGTGCTCTCAGAGAAATACAAGAGGAAACCAATGTTTCCCCCGAAACAATAATTCCGGCAGGAATTTTCAGTACCCCCGGCAGAGACCCCAGAGGCTGGATAATCTCAAGTGCATTTGCCTCTGTCATAAACGAAGCAAAGGTAAAGCCCTTAAGCGGTGACGATGCCATCGACACAAAATGGTTTACCGTTGATCTTACAAAAGAAAAAGATGACATATACACACTTGAGCTTAATTCGGGCAGCATAACACTCAGTGCAAGGCTTACAAAGACCGAAAATAATTTCGGCAAAACAAGCTACACAGCAAACGATGACACACAGCTGGCATTTGACCATGCCTGCATCATAGCCTGTGCTCTTGACACACTGAAAAAGGAAGCCGAAAATTTCCGCTTTGCATTCGATTTCCTGCCTGAAAAATTCACTCTCAATGCATTGCAGAATGTACATGAGGCGCTTACGGGCAACACTCTTATAGCGGCAAACTTCAGAAGAAAGGCTGCTGATTTTGTCGAAGAAACAGAAGACTATACCGAGGGCGCAGGACACCGCCCCGCAAGACTTTTCAGAAAAAAATTATAATTTATTATACGGAGGTAATCTTATGAAAAAGACACTTATTGTAGTAGATATGCAGAATGACTTTATTGATATGGCATTAGGCACAAAAGAAGCTGTAGCTATTGTACCTGCGGTAAAGAAAAAAATCGAAGAATACAAAAATGCCGGAAATGAGATAATTTTCACAAGAGATACCCACGAAGAAAATTATCTTGAAACGCCCGAAGGCAAAAAGCTTCCCGTACCTCACTGTATAAAGGGCACAAAGGGATGGGAAATCGCAGACGGTCTTTATGTTGAAGGTTCAAAAATCATAGACAAACCCAATTTCGGCTGGCCTCACTGGAAGGAAGAAGAGCTCTTCGATGTTGAGCTTATAGGTCTTTGCACAGATATATGCGTTGTTTCAAATGCACTTATCATAAAAGCAAGCTTCCCTGATGCTGCAGTAAGCGTTGACAGCAGCTGCTGTGCAGGTGTAACCCCCGAAAGCCATGAAGCAGCTCTTAAGACAATGGCTATGTGTCAGATAGATATTTTGTAATTAAGAAAAGCAAAGGAAAGGGAAAAGATATGATAAAAATAAATTCCGCAGCAGTCGAAGCCGGCTCCTTCCCCGACGGCACTATGCTTATAAAACAGGGGATTCCCGCTGAAGACAGAATAACAGTTGAATGGTTTTATGAAAATGACCGCGAAACCCTTGCAGTGATTTATCTTGTAAATCATCTGAAGGCACACGGTAAAACTGACATTCACCTTTTTATGCCATATATTCCCAACGCAAGACAGGACAGAGTAAAAACAGAGGAGGATATTTTCACTCTTAAATATTTCGCCTCTCTCATAAATTCTCTGGGGCTTCGCAGTGTTACGGTGCTTGACCCCCATTCAAGCGTCAGTGAAGCACTTATTGACAACATAGTTATTCTTAAGCCTCAGAAATACATAGAAGAAGTTATCGGTGAAATATCCGCAGCCGAGGGGGAAACTCCCTCGATGTTCTATCCGGACGAGGGAGCAGGCAAAAGATATTCGGGAATGATTCCCCTGCCCTATGCATTCGGCATAAAAAAGAGAGACTGGCAGACAGGCAAAATCCTTGGTCTTGACCTTGCAGGAGATGTTGACAGCATTCAGGGGAAAAATGTGCTTATTGTTGACGACATAAGCTCCAGAGGCGGCACATTCTACCATTCGGCAAAAAGACTTAAGGAAGCCGGAGCAAAAAATATCTATCTTTATATAACCCACTGCGAAAACACAATATTCAACGGAGAGCTTTTATCCGATGAGATTATAAAGAAAATTTACACCACAAACAGTATTCTTACAAAGGAACACGAAAAAATAAAGGTATTCCCGCTTTAAGGAGTGATTGATATGAGTAAAACAATAAATCCTATGCTCTTATGTGACTTTTACAAAACCGTACACAGTGATATGATAAATCCCGGTATGACAAAATCAATGTCATACTATACCCCCAGAATGAGCAGAGTAAAGCGCTGGGATAAGGTTGTTATGTTCGGTCTGCAGATGTTCTGCAAAACCTGGCTTATTGATTATTTCAACGAAAACTTCTTTCAGCGTCCCGAAGAAGAGATGCTCAACGAATATACCCGTGTGCTTGATGCTACTCTCGGCAAGGGTATATACGGTACGGAAAAAATCAGGAAGCTTCACAGGCTGGGCTATCTTCCCATAGAAATTATTGCACTTCCCGAAGGCACTCTTGTTCCCATACACGTGCCCATGTTCGGTATTACAAACACCCACGATGATTTCGCATGGCTGCCCCAGGCACTTGAAAGCCTTATTTCGGCAGAAATGTGGTATCCGCAGATAACAGCAACCGTAGGAAAAACCTACAGAGATATAGTAAATAAATACTATGCCGAAACCGTTGATGATAATATACCCCGTGCAAGAGCTCTCGGTGCATTCGACTTCAGAGGAGATATGTGTGTTGACGCAGCACTCAAGGCAGGCGCAGGCTGGTGTCTTTCATTCCTTAACACGGCAACCGTACCTGCAATTCCCTATCTTGAAAATATTTTCAACTGCGACTGCACAAAAGAGGATGTGGCATACGGTGCCGTATCAACAGAACACTTTGTAATGTGTTCAAACTTTGCTGTTGACGGTGACGAAATAACCTTCCTGAGAAAAATGCTCACAGAGCTTTATCCCGATACAAGCTTTTCATGTGTACTTGACAGTTACGACTATTGGAATATAATAGACAATGTACTGCCTCAGCTGCACGATGAAATTATGGCACATAACGGCTGTATGCTTATGAGAGGCGACTCCGGTGACTGTGTTGAGGTTGTAACAGAAACCGTATTCAGACTCTGGAAGCAGTTCGGCGGAACCGTTAACTCAAAGGGCTACAAGGTACTTGATCCCCATGTAAAGGCAATTTACGGTGACAGCATTACAGTTCAGAGATGCGAAGAAATTTTTGAAATTCTCAAAAACGAGGGCTTCGCATGTTCAAATGTGGCTCTCGGAGTAGGCTCATTCTCAATGCACTGCATAGAGGAAGAAAATATGCTCAAGCCCTTTACAAGAGACACCTTCTCATCCTGTATCAAGGCCTGCTATGCCGAGGTTGACGGAAAATGCTATCCCGTCTTCAAAAATCCTAAGGACGGCGGCTTCAAAAAGAGTCAGAAGGGTCTGTGCTATGTTTACGAGGAAGACGGTGTACTTAAATACAAGGACGAATACACTTCCGAAACTCTTCCCGAAGGCAACCTTCTTGAGCCTGTTTTCAGAGACGGTAAGCTTCTTAAGGATTACACACTCAACGAAATTAGACAAAGACTTAACGGCGGTGATTTTTAATGTTTGATGCACTTAAAGTAAAAAATGATTGTGTTCAGTGGATAAGAGACTTTTTTGAAGAAAACGGAAAAGGCTGTAATGCCGTTATCGGTATTTCCGGCGGCAAGGACAGCTCAATAGCGGCAGCTCTCTGCGTAGAAGCTCTCGGAAAGGACAGGGTTATCGGTGTGCTTATGCCTCAGGGCGAGCAGCACGATATAGATAAAGCCTTTTTGCTTGTGAATCATCTGGGAATAAAACACTATGTTATCAATATAAAGGATACAGTCGATGCAATACTCGGAGCATTACCCGATGATCTTGAAATTACCGCACAGACAAAGCAGAATCTGCCTCCCAGAATCAGAATGTCAACTCTTTATGCCGTAAGTCAGTCTGTAAACGGCAGAGTTGTCAACACCTGCAACCTTTCAGAGGACTGGGTCGGCTATTCAACCCGCTACGGCGATGCAGCAGGCGACTTCTCGCCTATGTCTCTTCTTACGGTAACAGAGGTAAAAGAAATCGGTCTTCTTCTCGGACTTCCCGAGGAGCTTGTCAACAAAGTACCCATAGACGGGCTTTGCGGAAAAACAGACGAGGAAAACCTTGGCTTCACCTATGCAGAGCTTGATGTTTATATAAGAACAGGTAAAATTGATGACCTTCAGAAAAAAGAGATCATCGACAGAAAACACAAAGCAAACCTTTTCAAGCTGCAGCTTATGCCCGTATTCAACCCGGACAAAACATAATTTATGCGGACCTATATTCGAATAAATTATGATAGCAGAATTCATAGCTGCGCTATGAGTTGAATTGTCCTTCGGACAGCTAAATTCATTCCTTCGGAATGAGCGAAATGTTTGTCTGTGGCAAATGTGTCGGAAGGGCTGCGCCCTTGACTATATTAAGCGAAGCGGACAGGCAAAAGGAGTCTTCCTCAATTTTGCACTCGGTACTTTGCATTTTACATCTGATTTAACAGTCACGAGACCGATAAATTATGATTTGTTGTTGACAAATCCTTGGTATTTATTTATAATAAAAATAGCATTTTCATAGAATGAGTTTTTATGCAGATAAATGCAGATAAAGGAGATTATGCGATGTTATTTTTTATGTTAAATCCCGGAGCAGTAGCTGCGATTGTTATTATTGTTATTGCTGCTGCAGCTGTCCTTGCAACTCTTTACATCAAAAAATTCAAAAAGGTTACTCTTATTGAAGATCTCAAGGATTCTCCCAAAAAGGATATACTTTTAGGTCTTCGTGATAATGCAGAAAAGTTCGGTGACTATTATGAGCCTCTTTTTATTCTTGCTGCAGGCAATGCTGCAAGAAAGGATTGGGTTTTTGATAACTGGAACAATACAGTAAATGCCCTTGAAGGAAATGAAGCTTTCAAAAAAGCCTTCAGTGATGAATTCGGTGCTCTCAATTCCGATCCTGCTTGTGTTCCTCACGAAGCATTCCCCATCATCGCAATCCCTGCAGGTGCATCCAAAAAGGATATCAAGAATATAAAGAAAAAGAATAAGGCTGTTACCAAGAAAGCCAAAAAGGCTGCAAAAAAGGCAAAAAAAGAAGCTAAAAGAGATACTAAGCTTGCCAAAAATCCCAAGAAGGCTGAAAAATTTGCCGCTAAAGAATTAAAAGCAAGCAATAAGCTTTATATCGAAAAGGCATATAAGCTTATCAAGTACCTCAAAAAAGCCGGTATCTGCCGTGACATAGATGAAAATGTAATTGCTGATGAAACAACAGCAGAAAAGTATGATGTAATCGGCACAACATCGCTTGTTGCAGGAAATATGTACGATGTATATATTCCCTATTGGGCACTTACAAAGAAAACAAGAATTTTTAACACTCCCGAAGAAGCTCCCGTTATGAAGGAGGTTCCCCTTTCCGAAATGCCCGTAACAGAAGAAGCTGTCACAGAAGCTTTTGAAGAAACTGTTACCGAAGAAGCTGCAGCAGCTCCCGAATTTGTTCAGCCCGTACCCGGACAGCAAATCTCCAAGAGAAAAGCAAAGAAGCTTGCTAAAAAGCAGAAAAAGGCTGACAAGAAGGCAGCAAAGAAGCAGAAGAAGCTTGATAAGAAAATCAAGAAGGCAAATAAAAAAGCAGGTATTGTTGAAACTCCCGAAACTGCTGAAAAAGCAAAAAAACAGCCCGATTTTACAATAGAAGAAACAACAATCCTCGTTGCAAAGGGCGCAATCAGATAAATCACATAGCCAAAACGGAAGCACAAAAAATGCTTCCGTTTTTATTATGCCGACAAGAAAATGGCTTCGCCGTACGCCTACGGCGACCGTTTTCGGATAGTCCATCGCCGGGGGAAGTTTACTTCCCTCAGGCGGGACATATAATCTTTTTTACTTTATAGGAAGGAATTTCCTATAAAGTAAAAAAACTGGGGCTGTAAAAAAAGTGCAGACCGCATAAAACAAGATAACTAAAGGGTTTCTTTCGGTATTTAACTACCAAAGAAACCCTTTAAAACTGTAAAAATCAGCAAAAGCAGGCAAAAACAAGGTTTTTGCGTTTTATGCTAT
>JAZNEX010000105.1:0-23032 GCA_045588855.1 Acutalibacteraceae bacterium | reverse complement strand
TAAAACGCAAAAACCTTGTTTTTGCCTGCTTTTGCTGATTTTTACAGTTTTAAAGGGTTTCTTTGGTAGTTAAATACCGAAAGAAACCCTTTAGTTATCTTGTTTTATGCGGTCTGCACTTTTTTTACAGCCCCTTTTTATATATCCGTGTGTACACGTATCAGTCAATTCTCATTGAAATATCAAATGCCTTGACAGAGTGAGTGAGCGCACCCATTGAAATGATATCAATTCCCGATGCAGCCTTTTCTTTTATGTTTTCGGAAGTGATATTGCCTGACGCCTCCGTAAGAGCTCTGCCGTCGATGCAGCTTACGGCTTCTTTCATTTCTTCGGCACTCATATTGTCAAGCATAATTATATCTGCACCGGCTGCAACAGCTTCTCTGACCTCATCCATATTTCTTGTTTCAACTTCTATTTTTACGGTGTGACCGATTTTTTCGCGAAGCTTATTAACGGTAGCTGTAATGCCGCCTCCTGCATCAATGTGATTATCCTTGAGCATTGCACAGTCGGACAGATTGAAACGGTGATTTTTTCCGCCGCCGCAGGTTACTGCATATTTCTGTAATGCTCTGAGACCGGGAAGAGTCTTTCTTGTATCGGCAATGCTGACACCGGTACCCTTTACAAGCTCAACCGCTTCATTTGTTGCTGTTGCAATACCCGACATATGCTGCAACAGATTAAGAGCAGTTCTTTCACCCTGTAAAAGCATAGAAGCTCTGCCGTCTATAAGGGCAATAACATCACCCTTCTGAATTTTATCACCGTCTTTTTTATAGATGGTAAAATGACACTGAGGGTCAAGCAGACTGAAAACTCTCATTGCAACATCAATACCGCAAAGCACACCGTCAGCCTTGGAAACAAACTTGGCAGTGGTAATTGCAGTATCGGGAATAACATAAGCCGTGGCAGTATCAAGATAATTGATATCCTCTTCAAGTGCCTTTTTTATAATGTCATCAATATAAAACTGTGGAAGTAACATATTTTCTCTCCTTCATAAATATAGCTTGCTTTGAGTGAAAATGTTCCGGTAACAGCGGAATTTATTTCTTCGGGATGAACACAAATATCTGAACGCACAAATAATAATTTATATGTTTTCTTCTGCCTCTTTAAGAATAATATATGCGCAGGTGGCAAGAGACAGAGCTTCAAGATATTTTGTGGTCTGGGCATATTTTGCACCCTGGAGACGCTTTAGGATATTATCTATCTGTTTAAGTCCGAAGCGTATTGCACCTGCATCGGGAAGCACAAAGTATGCTCTTTGCATAATGCTTCTGATTTCTGTTCTCAGGCCCTCCGGAAGAGGTGCACCTGTAAAATCAAGAGTTACGGGCAATTCACTTACTTTTGCAAAGCCGTGGAGCATACATCTTTTTATATCCTCTGCTGCGCGTCTTGAAAATACAAGTGCCTCAAGAAGCGAATTACTTGCAAGACGGTTTTTGCCGTGTACACCTGTATTGGCACATTCACCGCAGGCATAAAGACGGGGAACTGTTGTCTTTGAATCAACATCAACCTCAATTCCGCCCATAAGATAGTGCTGACATGGGAAAACGGGGATAAGATCCTTTGTGATATCAACTCCGTACTGAGCACAGCCCTCCGAAATTGCAGGGAAGCGTTCTCTTAAGAAATCAGCATCCTCGTGGGTGATATCAAGATAAAAGTTGTTGCTGCCTGTTCTTCTGCTTTCGAGAATAATTGATTTGGAAACAACATCACGGGGAGCCAGCTCAAGTCTTTCATCATAGCGATCCATAAAGCGCTCCTTGTTACAGTTAAGGAGATATGCGCCTTCGCCTCTTACGGATTCACTTATAAGGAACTGTTCACCGTTTTCTGAGTTGAATGCAGTGGGATGAAACTGTATATAACTGAGATTTTTGATTTTTGCGCCCAGCTCATATGCAATTCTGATACCGTCACCTGTTGCTGATTTTGGATTAGTGGTGTATTTATATATACGTCCCACGCCGCCTGTACAGAGCATACAATAGCTGCAGAAAACACTGAAATATTCATCTCCCTGCATAAGGTCTGCTCTGAAGCCACTTCTGACTCTTACAAGTCTTACCAATACGGTATTTTCCTGATATATAATGTTTTCCCTTTTTTCAACCTGACTCAGAAGTCCTCTTACAAGCTCTGCGCCCGTGCAATCTTTATAGTGGACAATTCTTCTTCTGCAGTGGCCGCCTTCGAGAGTCATATCAAGCTCACCGCTTTTGTCACGGTCAAAGCGGACTCCCATTTCCATAACCTTTCTTACATCTTCGGGGCCTTCACGCACAAGAATATCAACGCTTTCAGGGTCGTTTTCGTGTCTTCCTGCAATAAAAGTATCCTTTATATGAAGCTCGTAGCTGTCATCCTCTGTGTTCAGCACTGCGGCTACACCGCCCTGTGCAAGATTTGAGTTTGATGTTGTTTTGCTGTACTTGGAAAGAATCATTACCTTTGTGTCATTGTCAAACTGCAGTGCGCCGTACATACCTGCAACGCCTGAGCCTACAACAAGCACATCAACAACCGAAGTTTTTACATCCATAATATACACCTCCCTGAGGTCAGCCCAATCTCAGCATTTCATCAATGCTGTGCTTTGCCTTTTCCGAAAGAGTTTTGTCAAGTATGATTTCTTCGCCGCCCTCACCCTTAAGTGCCTTCAGCACTGTTTCGGGGGTTGTAAGCTTCATATCCTTGCAGACAAGCTTTTCGGGACACAGATAATAAAATGTTTTATCGGGGTTATTTGGAATAAGATAATCCGCCACACCCTTTTCGGTGCCTATGATAACAGGCTTTTCGCAAGACAGTGCAAAGTCAATTATTTCTGCCGTTGAGCCCGCCATATGTGAATGCTTTACTACATCCTTATTGCATTCGGGATGCACTGCAAGAAGTGCATCAGGATGTTCATTTTTTGCTTTTATTATATCATTTTCGGTAATCTGTGCGTGTATGGGGCAGTAGCCGTCCCATACAACAATATTTTTATCTGGGAATTTTTCCTGTACAAATGAGCCGAGATTTTTATCAGGAATAAAAAGTATCTCGGGAGCGTCAAGCTGAGACACAATTTTCAGTGCGCTTGATGATGTAACACAGACATCACACTCCGCTTTGAGTGCAGCTGTTGTGTTGATATATGCAACAACAATTGCAT
Organism: Acutalibacteraceae bacterium; assembly: GCA_045588855.1. GTDB lineage: Bacteria > Bacillota > Clostridia > Oscillospirales > Acutalibacteraceae > RUG806. The sequence continues at coordinate 19,842 of JAZNEX010000105.1, read as the reverse complement.
CAGGGTTATTCTTTTTGTATTCTCTTACTCTTTCGGGGCTTATCATTTCCGCCATAGGACAGGTAGCCTCGGGAACGGGGAGAATAACCTCAGTGTCGGGAGAAAGAATTTTTACACTTTCTGCCATAAATCTTACACCGCACATAATAACTCTTTTTGCACCGGCCCCAAGGGCTTTTTTTGCAAGGGCAAATGAGTCCCCAGTGATATCCGCAATATCAATGATTTCGGGATTCTGATAGGTGTGTGCAAGAATAACTGTTGATGTTTCTTTCTTCAGCCTTTTTATTTCTTCGTAAATACCGGTATTCATTATGATATCTCCTTTATACGGTGGCAGAGAGTCTTATGACAAGAGTAAAAATGCCGTCTTCACATTTAATAAGCATTTCACCGCCGTATTTTTTTGCGGTGCTTTCTATACTTTTAAGTCCGAATCCGTGACTTGATGTATCGTTTTTGGAAGTCAGATATGAGTTGTCCGAAAGCTTTACCGGAGTCTGTGCGGTGGGATTTGATACGGATACCACCGTATAATTCTCATCTCCGTGGATTTTCAACTTTATATATCTCATATCGGGATCTTCTATTTTACGGTTTGCTTCAATTGCATTATCCAGAGCATTACTCAGAATAATACAAAGGTCAAGTGCCTTTATATTATTATCCGCCATATTTACAACATCATAGTTTGTTGTGATGTTGTCTCCCTGTGCTTCATAGAGCTTTTCATTGAGTATGGCATCTACTGCGGAAATACCGCTGATACGTACATATGAGGATTCGTCAATTATTCCGCCCATTTCCTTGAGGTATTTTTTTATTTCGGGCAAATCACCGTTTTCTGCAAGAATGTTCATTGTCAGAAGATGGTTTTTTATATCGTGACGGAAATTTCTTGTGCGGTTATATGCATTTTCGAGATTTTTGATTGATGCCTCCTGAAGACTCAGCTGAGAGGTCAGGATATCGTTTTCTCTTTTTATGCTCATCTGTCTCTGATAAAACCAGAAAAGGATGAAAACCACGGCATTTATAAGAATTATACCTATGCAGGAAAGATAGATATAAGTTGTTATCTGATGATTGGGGTCATATGTTTCAATGATATATTGAAAAACAGAAAAGGTAAGAAGTGTTACTGCAGGCACTATGAGAAGACACAGCCACAGTCTGAATACGCTTGTTTCACCCTTGCTTCTTTTCGGCAGTATGCTGACAAGAACTGCAAGGGGGATCATAATTATATTTGTAAGTGTTATTTTGAGAAGATCTGTAAAGGGAGTGATGTCACCTGACAAAAGATTGAAATGATCTGTAATAAATCCGAATATAATGCCTGAGAGTATGAAGGATACCGTAACCATAAGGGTGAAGATTGCCATTCCCGTGATTTTATCCTTCAGCTTTCCGGTGTACATTGTCAGAAGAATAACGGAAAGCATAACACATACGGCAATATATTTGAAATTACCGATCCCCGCATATTCCTGCAGAAGAATAATAACCGCTGCAAGAAAAAAGAAGCTGAGATAGTCACTTCGTCTGAAACGGGACTTCGGTTTGAAAAAATTGTTTATCAGAAGATATGCAAGCATAATTTCAAACACCGAAGAAAATATTCTTGCGGTGTTGAGAATTATTTCCTGATAATTTTCAGCAATTATATCTATCATCTGTTTATCTCATTGCCCATAAAAAGGCTTCATTGGTTTCTTTTGCCCTGCGCTTGCTTATGGGCAGTATTTCACCGTTACTTAAAGTAAGGTCGCTTACTCTTACCGATGTTATCTTTTTGGCATTTACAAGAAATGACTGGTGGCAGCGGACAAAGTCCTGTTTTTTCAGCTGTTGCTCGATAACATCAAGCTTTTCATAGAAGGAATATTCTTCACCGGGACATTTTACCGTTATAATGCGCTTGTCACTTTCAAAATAAAGAATGTCCCTTAAGGGAATGCTTACGGTTTCTGAGGATTTCTGGAAGGTAAAACGCTCTTCATCGCATTTTGTAAGCTCATTGAGACATTCCTTGAAAACACCCGTAAATCCGTGAAGAAGCTCCGGCTTCAGAATATATCTGAATGCCCTTACCTCATATCCCGAAAAAACATATTCAGCAGATGCCGTGACAAATACAAGCATTACCTTGCTGTCAACAGCTCTGATTTTTTTTGCTGCGGTCATTCCGTCGCATTTTTTCATTGTGATATCAAGAAAAACAAGGTCAAAGCCTGCCTTGTCTTCTTTGTAAAGGTCAACAAGAGGCTGACCGTCATCAAAAACCGTGACAGTACCTTCAATATCAGCCTTTGCAAGGCAGTCCAGGATACTTTTCTTAAGAAAGTCGCATATATATTTTTCGTCATCGCATACGGCGATATTAAGCATTGTTTTCACCTTTTTTACGGAAAATAAGAAGCTTGCTTGCCACATAGTTGAATATTACAACAAATACAGCAACGACAATCTTTGCAATAAGGTCATTAAGACCGAAGCTTACGAGAAGTGCAAAGATAATTTCTTCAAAAATTACAAATGAAAAAACACGTGCACCCACAAAAGAGGTAAGCTCAGTTATAAAAACCGTTCCCTTCCATGAAGTGCTTTCAAAAACAAAAAGCTTGTTTGTGATAAATGCGAACAGAACGGATGCTATCCATGCTACAGCATTCATAAGAAGGATGAGTCTGAAATCAAACTTGCCTACGGTGAAAAGTATTTTTTCTTCATAATTTTCACCCATAAAAAATCCCATTACCATGTAGGTGACAAAGTTCACAACCGTTGTAAGCACACCGAATACAAGGTAGGATACAATTTCATACTGTAAAAGCTTTTCAACACCGGGGATTTTGAGGAACATCTTAAAAAAGGGAATTGAAAAGATTTTATTATAAATTTTTTCGTAAAATTCTTTAAGCTTCATTTTTATCTTCTTTCATGGGGAGAGACACATATCTCTCCCCGTAAGTCTTTAATTCTTATCAAGATACGGCTGTTTCAGTTTTTACACAGCTTTACTGTGCAGCCTTTGCCGCTTCAATGCGCATCTTCGCAGCCTCATATTCAGCCTCGATTTCATCAAGGTGAGTATAGTTATCTGCCTGCTTTACAAGCTTTTCGGCATCTATATAGGGCTTTGCCGCACGGTTAAAGTATGCATGGCGGTTCATTTCTTCTTTTATGGACTGCTGAAGATTTTTCTTTTCAGCCTTAAGAGAAGCAATTTTCTGTGAAAGCTCTGCCTTTTTCATTGAATCCTTTGATTTTTTTGCAGCACTGAGAGAAACATAGAGATTCTTCATTTCTGCATTGATTTCATCTTCACGGTCATAAAGTCTGTCAAGCTCTGCAAAGTCAGGCTGTGTAAGCTCGGTAGCATCCTTGAAATTTTTCTTTACAGAAGCAATGGCAGTAAGCTTTTTCTTAGCATTTTCAATTGCCAGCTTTCTTATTTCCTTTTCGTCGTCTGTGGACTTGGGCATAGATTTTGCAGCTCTGAGCTCTTCTCTGACATTTACCTTCTCCATTGTGAGAATTGAATTTATACCCTGTGAATATGTAGCACTTGCCTGAGAATATTCAAATTTGCCTACTGCGGAATTGAAACGGTCAAGCTCGTCGCATACGAATTTTGCAATTTCTATTTCATCGTTATATGCCTTGTTTGCATTGAAAGCAATTTTCAGATTCTTTTTCTCTGCCTTGTCTTTAGCACCGCGGTATGATTTTTTGTCAAGCAGTTTAGGCTCGGCATTGCGCATCTGACGGGATTTTCTGATGATTTCAACACCGTCAACAAGTCCTTCGTCATTGCTTACCTTATTGCCGAAGTCTTCAAACATAGCTCTGACCTTAAGAACATTTACAATAGATTTCTGTTTTCTTTCGTTGAAGTCATACCAGAAGAATGGGATAACATTCATAAATGCACCGACTGCTGCAAGGATAATAAGAATCTGAAGAAGGTTGAGAAGAATATCGGTGTCATACAGTGCGGATGTTGCATTTGAGTAGTTGTCCTGTCCTCTTGAAAACTGGTCGGCAAGAATTTCGCCTACGGTCTGGCCGTCGCCGAGCATACGGTTGAGAATGTTGGAATCAGATGTGATTTTAAGAGCATTTTCTTCGGTAAGACCGCTTCTCTCATAAACAACGGGAAGCACACCTGAGGTTAAAAGAGTTATAACGGTACCGATTGTTGCAACAGCTGAGAACATACCGTCAATTCTTTCACCTGTTTTGTACTGCTGATAGTCACGGATATCTGCCTGAATTGCGGGGTTGAGAATGTGTGCGAATGAACCCATAAGAGCATTAAGCCACAGACAGCCCATAACAAGCCAGATTGTGAGATGAGAAATTTCCTGACATGCGGGGAGCATAAGAAGGATGAATACAACATTGAAGAGGTTTGTTACAACAAGAACAGCCTTTTTACCCCACTTTTTGATGCAGAAGGGAGCAAGAAGCATACCCCACAGGGATGCATTGCCGTAAACGGTTACGATAAGAGCATATTCATTACTGTTACAAGCACCGCCGTAGTTATAAAGCCATGACAGAATGTTTGCATAGGATGCCTCAAGGAAGCCTATCCAGCCTGCAAGAGAGATAATCCAGAAATACTTGTTCTTTGCAACAGCTCTTAAAGCGTCAATAAACTTGATCTGAACAACGTGGGTTCTTGCCTGAACGATTTTTTCTTCTGTCTGCTTGTAAACAAGTATGCACAGAAGAAGACCGAGAAGGGTAAGAATGGGATAGAGAAGTCTGTAAACACGGATATCCGTGGTATTTGTGTGGAAGATGTTACCTGCAATAATAGGAGTGAACAGGTTAACAAGTGTGGGCGCAAGAGAGTAAACTATACTTTTTACCGATGCAATATTTGCTCTTTCCTGAGAGTCGGGAGAAAGAACATGAATGAGGTTTTCGTATGCATCGTAGAAGAAATAATAGAAGAAGTGAAGAAGAAGGTTTATTACAAAGATAATTGCGCACTTTGCTACATAAGCCTTTGTTTCACCGAAAATCTCACCCTGAAGGAAGGGTATATCAGAAAACTTGCCGTAAGGAATCCAGACCATAGCAAGACAGAGTAATGCCGATGGCAATGCCATAGTAAGTATATACGGACGGTATTTACCCGCTTTGTTTCGGGTGTTATCTATGATATTTGCACGAATACCCGTAAGAGGGATATTTGCAATTACGCAAATAACATACATCAGATAAACATGTGTGGGCTTTACACCTAATGTCATTGTAAGAAGAGTGTTGTTCGCAGAAAGAAGACAGGCTGTACCAAGGGTGATAATCATATATGCACCGATACCGCCTACGGAATAACCGAAAATTCCGCGATAGGGGACATATTTACCTGCAGGAGGATTTTTCCAGTAGGTGAAAATGTCTGAAATCATAGATTTTGCTTTGTTAACCAATTGCATACCAAGACTCCTTAACTTTATAATTATTTTTATAATAACATATAACGATTCTTAATTCAATTGTTTTGAATAACAAAAAAATTGTTTTTTCGTAAAAATCTTCTTTTAATTATTTTTTGTTTATGATATCATTATTCTGGTGATTTATGATGTATAAAAAGTATGCTGAATTTGCAACAGACAAAGCAAGAGAAATTCTTGCAATTGATTCTCCCACAGGCTACACAAAAGAGGCTGCGGAATTTGTAAAAAAAGAATTTGAAGCAATAGGCTGCAGTGCCTTTATAACAGAAAAGGGCGGTGTTGCTGTTGATATAGGCGGCAAGGATAAGAATAATGCGCTTCTCCTTGAGGCTCATCTTGATACACTCGGAGGGATGGTTGCTGAGATAAAGAGTAACGGAAGACTCAGAATAACTCCTCTCGGAGGTCTTAACGGCTTTAATACCGAAGGAGAAAACTGTCGCATTATCACAAGAAAAAACGGTATATATGACGGTACATTTCTGCTTTCGAATCCTTCAATTCACGTTAACGGAGAGTTTAATAAAACCGACAGAAGCTTTTCGAATATGGAGGTTGTGCTTGATGAGGATGTAAAAAATGCCGATGATGTGAAGGCACTGGGAATTATGAACGGTGATATAGTGGCATTTGATACAAGAACCGTTGTCACAAAGTCAGGTTATATAAAAAGCCGTTTTATTGATGATAAGCTCAGTGTTTCCGCAATTTTAGGCTTTGCAAAGCTTCTTAAGGATGAAAAGCTTGAGCCCGAAAGAAAGATTTATCTGCATATAACGGTTTATGAAGAGGTAGGCCACGGAGCAGCTGCAGTTCCTTTTGACGGAATAACAGAGGTTCTCAGTGTTGATATGGGTTGTATAGGGGACGGACTTCAGTGCACGGAAAAGCAGGTTTCAATCTGTGCCAAGGATTCGGGCGGACCTTATAACTACGATATGACAACAAGACTTATTGAAGCCGCAGAAAAAACAGGTGCAGACTATGCCGTGGATATATATCCTCACTACGGAAGTGATGCAGAGGCTACTCTCAGAGGCGGACATGATTTCCGTCACGCTCTCATAGGCCCCGGAGTATACTCATCTCACGGCTATGAAAGAAGCCACAAGCAGGGTGTTGAAAACACCATCAGATTGCTCACAGGCTTCATAATCTGAAAAATTACAGGTGGTATTTTATTATGAAAATTAATTTTTGTGTTCCGTGTCTTCTGGGCTTAGAGGGGTTGATTGCCGATGAGCTTCGTGAGATGGGAGCAGAGGATGTAAATGCCGAAAACGGAAGAGTGCTGTTTTCGGGCGATGAGCATATACTTGCACGAGCCAATATATGCTCGCGTTTTTCTGAGAGAATTCTTATAATGGTGGGGACTTTCCCGGCTCACTCATTTGAAGAGCTTTTTCAGGGTACAAAAAAGCTTCCCTGGGAGCAGTGGATAGGCAAAAAGGATCGTTTCCCCGTAAAAGGATATTCGCTTAATTCCGATCTTTTCAGCGTAAGCGATTGTCAGTCAATTATCAAAAAGGCTGTTGTTGAAAGACTTAAAACAAAGTATACAATTCCTTGGTTTGAAGAAACGGGGGCTTTGTATCAGATACAGTTTTCAATAATGAAAAATCAGGTATCGCTGTTTATTGATACCTCGGGCAGAGGACTTCACAAAAGAGGCTACAGACCCGATGCAAACGCAGCTCCTCTTAAAGAAACTCTGGCAGCATCCCTTTGTCAGATTTCAAAACTCAGACACTATCACACACTTTATGACCCCATGTGCGGTTCGGGAACAATTCTTATTGAGGGTGCTCTGATGGCACTTAATATTGCTCCCGGTCTTTACAGAAGATTCACTGCCGAAACCTGGAGTCAGATGCCCCAGGAAATCTGGCAGGAGGAAAGACGTCGTGCCGTAAGCCTTCAGCGTAAGGATATAGATTTCCATGCTTACGGCTATGATATTGACCCCGAAGCGCTTAAGATTGCAAAGGAAAATGCCCGTAAGGCCCGTGTTGAAGATTACATAACCTTCATTCAGAGGGATGTTAAGGATTTTGAACCTGAGACAGAAAGGGCAACGGTTATTGTAAATCCGCCCTACGGCGAAAGACTTCTTGATATAGATAATGCCCGTCAGCTTTATAAGACTATGGGGCAGAGATTTATTTCTCAGAAGGGAAGAAGCTATACTGTAATAACCGCTGATGAGGAATTTGAAAAAGCCTTCGGAAGAAAGGCTGACAAGAGAAGAAAGCTTTATAACGGAATGATAAAATGTCAGGTTTATATGTATTTCAAATAAAGTGAGGAAAAAGAAATGAGTGCCACACAGATAATTACATCAATTGTGCAGATGCTCTGCGGACTTTCATTCTTCCTTTTCGGTATGAATGTAATGTCGGGAAATCTCGAAAAAATTGCCGGGGGTAAGCTTGAGGGGCTTCTTAAGAAATTTACATCCAACCCCATCTTCGGTATAATTTTCGGTGCAGTTATAACAATTGCAGTGCAGTCATCTTCAGCCGTTACAGTTATGCTTGTCGGTCTTGTAAATTCAGGTATTATGCACTTTTCCCAGACCATATTCATTATTTTCGGTGCTAATATCGGTACGACACTTACTGCATGGATACTTTCCCTTTCGGGAATTGAAAGCAACAGTATCGGTATGATGATGCTGAAGCCCGAAAATTTCTCTCCGATACTTGCTTTTATCGGTGTGATTTTTGTGGTTTTTTCAAAGAATTCCAAGAGAAAAAGTATCGGTTCTGTTTTTGTAGGCTTCGCAGTGCTTATGTACGGTATGGAATTTATGGGCGCTGCAATGGATCCCATAAAGGATATCGAGGGTATTGAAAATGTGTTTATCAGATTCAATAATCCGTTGTTTGGTGTTCTTATCGGCACGGTAATCACAGCTGTAATCCAGTCTTCCGCAGCATCTGTCGGTATGCTCCAGGCATTGGCACTTACCGGGCTTATTGACGTGGGAATGGTAATCCCGATAATTATGGGGCAGAATATCGGTACATGCATTACTGCGGTTATTTCTGCAATAGGTACAAATGCAAAGGCCAAGAGAGTTGCTTTTGTGCATACAATTCTCAATGTCATAGGTACTGTACTGTTTACTTCGGTATTCTGGATAATTGATATGATTTTCAATCCCGCATTGTTCAGAGAGCCTGCGACAGCATGGAGCATCGCTCTTATACACTCAATATTCAATGTGGCTCTTACCGTAGTGCTTTCACCTTTTGCAAAGCAGCTTATAAGACTTACTGAAAAATGTATCAGGGATAATGATGAAGCAGGTAAGGCAAAGCATATTTTTGTTATGGATGAAAGACTTCTCAATATGCCTTCTGTTGCAGTAAGTGAATGTGATAACTATTCTGTGAAGATGGCTGACGATGCCAAGCAGATGCTTCTTTCGACATTTGCAATTCTTTGTGATTATGATGATAAGACAGCAGAATGGATAGCAGAGCAGGAGGAAAAGCTCGATACTTATGAGGATGATATCGGTACATATCTTGTAAAGGTTGCTTCGCTTTCACTGTCTGATGAGGACTCAAGAAAGACAGGACGTATGCTTCATTCTATCGGAAACTTTGAGAGGCTCGGTGACCACGCACTCAATCTTCTTGAAACCTCAAAAGAAATCAAGGATAAGAAAATTGTTTTCTCTGAAGCCGCATACAAGGAGCTTACGGTTCTGACGGATGCTCTTATTGAAATTATCACAATTACTGTGGATGCATATTCATCAAATGATGTAGCAACGGCATCCCGTGTAGAGCCTCTTGAACAGGTTATTGATAAGCTTACCGAAAAGGTAAGAAAGAGACATATCGACCGACTCAAAGCCGGAGAATGTACAATTGAGCTTGGCTTCATTCTTTCGGATATTCTTAACAATATAGAAAGAATTTCCGACCACTGCTCGAATATAGCAGTTGCCGTAATCGAAGCCGAAGCCGATGTTTTCGATCCTCACAGATATCTCGGCGAAGTAAAAGAAGGCAACGAAGCCTTCGATGCAGAATACGCTCAGTACAAAGAAAAATATAATCTTAAAAAAACATCATAAAAAACAAAAATTGCCGCTGATTCAAAATTTTTCAGCGGCAGTTTTTTTGTGCTTTTGTTAAGCTTTATTTTTCCGGAGCATCAAATTTCAGTATGGAAATCACCCAGTAGTATACGGGGATAAAGAGGAAGAGAATCCAGGTTTTTGCCCACAGGGAGAAGAGAATTCCCAGGAATATATACAGCATTATTATGTAATAATAAGCGGGAAGACGCATTAAAATTTTCTTTTTTGTGGGTGCAAAAAATGCAGGTGTGGTGAGATAGTATGCGGGGATTGTCAGGAAAATAAGCCAGGTGGGATGCCAGATTTTTGCTGTGTATCCGATAATAATATAGACGATTGCGGCTATAATTATGTATGGGAATTTAAGCATATTTTTTGCCACTCCGGGATACAGGGGAGCAGGCTTTTCTTTTTTGTTTTTTCTTCCTTTTTCCGCAGGTTTTTTTTCGGGTGCAACAGGTGTTGAGGGGACAGGTGAAGCTGCGGTCCGGGGAGATGACTCAGGTGAGACAGCTTCTGTGGTAACCGTTTCTTCAGGAGCTTCTTGGACGGGTGAAATCGCGGGAATTCCGGTGTAAACTCCGGTTGCGGACTGAGGTATTGGGTTGACAACTTCAGTTGTGGGCCCTTGTATATCAACGGTTGACGGGGTTTTTGGCGTGTTTTCCGTTGTTCTTTTGTTTTCGATAGCTGCAATGAGCTCCTCTGCGGAAATATCCCCTAAAAGGTCATCTATTGATACTGAATATATTCTTGAAAGAGTAAGAAGATTATCCGTATCGGGAGATGCCTCGCCTCTTTCCCATTTTGATACAGCCTGGCGGCTGACCCCTGCTTTTTCGGCAAGAGCCTCCTGTGAAAGTGAGTGATATTTTCTCAGTGCAGTGAGTTTTTTTGCTGTAAAAAGGTCCATATATTCCTCCTGAAAATTAAGATTTTTCGGTTGCGTTTTCGGTTGCAAACTGAAGTATACGGCTCTGCGACGATTTGTAAACTGCAGTTGGTGTTTTTTGGAATTGCCGTGGGATAAACTATGAGTGCAAGCCAAGGATATGCGGCTGACTAATCAATTTGTTAAGGAGACAAAATTATGAAAACAATCAGAACAGAACACTTCGGAATACAGAGAAAGATAGTTGCTAATATGACAAGTGAAAGCTGGAGAGAAATCCCTCATGTATCATATATGTATGAAGCAGATGTAACAGAGCTTTTCAGTCTTTATAAAGAAATGAATTCCGAATACAGTACTAAGGTAACCTTCAATACACTTGTGCTGAAAATCATAACAGAGGGGCTTAAGGCTGCCCCCGAAATGAATGCTCATATAAAGTTCAACAGAAGACTTGTACGCGGTGAGATAAATACCTTTGAGGATATAAATATTTCAATGCCCACAATTCTTCCAAACGGAAAAATGATGACGGTTAATCTTCGTAATTTCGAAAGCCGTGATCTTGATGATATGACACAGTATATAAATGATATAAACCGCAGAGCTGAGAATACAAATCTCGATGAAGCAATGTTCAGTGTATCGCTCAATGATTCGTTAAAGGGACTTAAAAATGGTCATATTCTTAAGACCGTATACAGACTCATCGGTTCGAAAACAGGCAAGCATAAAGTCAGGACCTTAAGCGGAAAGGCTAAGCGCGAATATGAAGCAATTCCCGAAACCGAAAGACTTACGGCTTACGATCTTGAGCAGGGTACGGTTACCGTTTCAAATATCGGTTCCACATATCTCGGTCAGAAGGGTGCAATGGCACTTCTTGAAATCGTACCTCCCCAGGTATGTGCATTCGGTGTGGGTGCAGTTCAGAAAAAGCCTGTGGTAACTGATGATGATAAGATTGAAGTAAGAAAGGTTTTACCCATATGTATCGCATTTGACCACAGAGCACTTGACTTCGGTGATATAGTTCCTTTTATGAAAAAGCTTGATGAAATTTTTGCTGCTCCCGAAATTATTTTCAGCTGGCGCAAGGAAGGCAGAAGACTCAGAAAGGTGTCTGCTTAACCGAAGCGTGTGGCATACTGGCAGCGGCTGCACAGGTTTTCCGTGCAGCGGCTTTCGGAAAAGCCTTTTACAATTGCTTTGGCTTTGTCGGATGAAACAATGTCGGAAAGTTTTTCATTAAACAGATTTCCGAGAGTGATTTCTCCGTCGGCATCAAGACAGCAGGGTACGACACTGCCGTCGCATAAAACACCTATATGGTCTCTGAGCCCCATACAGAAGTGAACATTCTGTGTGGGGGCTTCTTTGTCCGGCCAGATAAATTTTTCGGCTGATTCAAGATATATTCTTTCTGAAAGAGTGTAGCCCTTGCGGTTTTCTCTGAAAGAAAAATGCTGCTTCAGAATGCTGATTATTTTGTCATTGAGAATATTTTCTCCGCCTTCATTCCATAATCTGAGTACACAGATAGTTCCTTCTTTTTCAGCTTTTTTGCAGAAGCTGAGTATATTATCAAGGTACTCTTCAAGTGAAATATCATTTATGTTTGCTTCATAAGAATGAAGGGAAAAAGTAATTTTATATAAAGCTTTTCTGAGTAACTCATCCTGCTTTTCTTTTATAAGCATACCGTTTGTGGCAATTGTTACTCTGAAACCGAGCTTATTTGCAATGTCAAGAAATTTTCCGCTTAATGGATGAAGCAGAGGCTCTCCCATAAGATGAAAATATAAATAGTCCGTGTGTGGCTTTATTTCGGTTGCAAGATATGTAAATTCTTCTTCTGTCAGAAAATGCTTTTTTCTTTTTGTTTTATGACAGAAGCTGCAATCCAGGTTGCAGACATTGGTTATTTCGAGATATATTTTTTTATACATACGTCAATTCTTTCGTCGTTGTGTAAGATAAGTTTTTATGGTAAAATATCCGAAAGGGAGGAATACTGATGAATGAAGAGACAAAGGTAAAAATTCCGGAATATGAGAGCCGTCTTCGTCACAATATAATACGGGTTCCTGAAATTGCCCGTAAATGCAGCGGCATAAATGTTTTCGGACGAAGGTTGAAAACTTTTATTTTTTCAACAGATATTGCAATCATCCGTAACTGTGATGCGGATGCTGTTTTTGCAGTGTACCCTTTCACCCCTCAGGTTGCCATTTCCGAATCTATTATAAAAGGTGCATATATCCCCGTTTTCTGCGGAGTCGGCGGCGGCACCACACAGGGGCAACGTACGGTTGCGCTTGCAAAGGATGTTGAGGCGCAGGGGGCATGTGGGGTTGTGCTCAATGCGCCCGTAACCGATATTAACATTTTTTCGGTTGCAAAGGCTGTTGATGTACCGGTGGTAATAACGGTTGTCAGTGAAGAAACCGATATCAAAGCAAGGCTTGATGCAGGGGCTTCCATACTGAATGTCGCAGCTGCAGAGAGAACTCCCGAGCTTGTCAGGAAAATCAGGGATAAGTTTCCGGATGTGCCCATTATTGCAACGGGCGGTCCTACCGAAGAGAGCATCGGAAAAACTGTTAATGCAGGTGCGAATGCAATCACCTATACACCGCCGTCGGCAAAGGTTCTTTTTTCTGAGCTGATGGATAAATACAGAGGCTGACAATATGAGCGAAGGTAAAAGTCCTTCGCTCATTTTTTTAATATATAGGAAATTGCTCGCAAAAGTGAGCAATTTGCATATATCAAGAAACACCGATTCCCCCAAGATTGGGGGCAGGGGGTTGACAAATCGTAAGATTTTTTCTTACATTGACTTAATATCAGTCTACAAAATTGAAATCATCCTTGTGCTTTTCCATAAACACTGCATAGATTTTGTCAACAAGCTCCTGGTCATCAATTCCGAGATATGTGTCATAGTCGGAATCAAGCTCCTCAACAACCTCAAGGATATGAACCATAAGGTCTTCTTCATTGTCTGTTACGGGAAGAAGAACCACATAGTCATTGCCTTCAAATTCAACAAAATCAAGAACCTCAAATTTTTCTACGTTGCCTTCCTCGTCAACAAATTCGAAGATTGAATTTTCTTCTTCAACGGGGGGATTGTTTTTGTTTTTGCTCATGATAATTATTCCTTTCAGATTTTATTTGAGTGTTATATAAAGATTTTCAAGACCTACCGAAGCTCTCAGTATGAGTCGGGCGTCATTTGCCGTAATTCTATCGTTTCTGTCCGTATCTCCTGCAAAAAATGTCATACCGCTGAGAGATGAAAAGCCTACACTGACTCTTAATACGGTACGGGCATCGCCTGCCGTAACCTTGCCGTCACCGTTTACATCGCCCTTGCTGAAAATAGGGGAGATTATGATGGAGAATACTTCTGAAAATTCATTGTATCTTACAACGATATTCTGTGTACCTTCTCTTGTATAATCAACATTGCTCATTGTGAAATCCGTTATTTCCTGCAAGCTGCCGTCGGTGAATTCAAGATAAACCTTTATGTCGGAAAGGTCGATTTCTTCACCCTTGAGAAAAAGCAGGGAAGCCGGGGTTGCAACCTTAATGCCCTGAGGCTTGGCGTTGGAATAAGTGAAATCGAGTGTTATGAAAAGCTCACCGAAGTATACCTTAACTTCATTTCCCGGCCCTATTGCAAATTGCGACGGGTCACATTCTGTGAGACAGTTATAGTGGGGAATGTCTTCAATTTCTCCGTTGTCATAGTAAGCCGTAAGAATCAGACCGTCAATTGAGGGCTTTACGGTTTTGTCATAAACAACAAGTGATGACGGCTGTTGCTTTATTTCAAGGGAAACAAGTTTACGGGGAATCACTTCAATATCAAAAGAGGCAGTTATATCCTGATATTTGTAGTTGATATTGATTGTATGGGTGCCTTTCTGAAGAACACTGCCGTGCTGCTCGTTATGACAGGAGCTTATCACATAATCGGGATTATCTTTTATTTCGTCAAAGGTAAGAGTTTTATTCATTCCGGGGTTTTCAAAGCAGGTTGCGATTTTAAGTCCCGATAAATCAAGCATTGCGTGTTCCTTGTATGTGACAACGGGGAGGGTGTCAATAGTAATGCTTGTTACGGGTACTCTTACAACTTCAATAGTGAAGCTGGTATAAAAATAGTTGCTCTTGTCGGGAGTATATGAAATTTTAATCGTTTTTGTACCGGGGATCTTCATTTCGGGGGCAAATACACTGTAGGATGTAATTAATTTTTCTTTGCCGTTTTTATCCAAGGTACATACGGTCAGTCCCGTAAGGTCAAGCTCTTCAAGACCGTCGGTGTATACGGTTTTGTACGGATAGGTTTTTATTCTGATTTCTCTGATGTCTGTTTCGGGTGTCGGAGAATCAGCAGGTGCAAGGTCGTTCATAAAAATCCAACCCGTGATACCGTCTTTGGCAATGTATGCCTTGCCGAAGTTTGTGCTTCGGACTTCGGTTATTTCCACATATGTATTTTTAGGAACCTCGGCAATTTTTTCCGAGGTGATATTGGGACTTTTGCGGACATCTGCAAATTCAGCCGTGACTATATATCTGCCCGTAACGGCAGATGCCGAGGGTATAAGAGAAATTATAATCACAACAGCGCAGATGACAGATAAAAACTTTTTCATTCGAATCAATCCTGTTATTTAATAGAATCAAGCATTCCGTTTTCAAGAAGAATATCATAGAGATTGTCAAGCCCTACGGATATTCTGAGTGTTGTACGGGCATTATTTGCGGAAATCTTTCCTGAGTTGTTATAGTCAGCCCTTCTGAGAATTTCAGGCTCAATGTTTTCAAGCATTACGCTTGCTCTTAAGACAAGTCTTGCATCGGCGGCGGTAACTCTGCCGTCACCGTCTATGTCACCGAAATGCTTTTCTCTGATATATTCTTCCTGTTTGGCTTTCAGCTCGGCAGCGATATCTTCAAGCGAAATCCATTTTGCATATAAGACAATATCACCTGTTGTACCTTTGCTGATCTGCGTAATTTTTTCACCGGTAAAATCTTCGGTAAGATACCATCCGCCGAATGTGAAGCCCACTACAGGTGAAGATATATCATATATGCTTACGGCAGTGTCAGTGAAGTATGCAGTGGGATTATTCTTGTTGTCAGCTCTGCCGAAGGGATAGCCGAATCTTGTGGTGAGAACATAGTTTATTTCATATTCCGCGGCAGTCCAGTGGGAAGTGAGTGTTACGGCAGATACCCCTTTGGGGATAATTGATGTGCGTTTATCTCCTTCAATGGACCAACCGTAAAAATCATATCCGTTTCTTGAGGGGATGTAGCGGTTTTTATCTTCCCCCTCTGAAGGATAAAGCTCAATGTCCTTTTCTGACGGCTTTCCGGATACTATTACTCTTTCCATTGAAAATACCGCATCATCGGGGAGAATAAAGTGAATATACGAAAACTCAGGTCCCTTAACGGTTGTAGGGGAGGCTTCTGTATATGCAAAAACATTTTTTACATCCTTGTTGCCGAAGTTTTCTGATGCAGTGATCATTCTTATATTGAAAACCGCATTTTCTGTGCATGCCGACAAATCAATACCGGCAAGGATGAGTTTTTTTATGATATCGTCATAGTATGAAAGTCTGAGTGTTGCCTGCTTTTCGCAGGTTTCGGCAACAGTGTTCCAGCTTTGTCCGTCGATGCTTACCTGACAGTAATTTTTGGTTGCGTAAGAAAGATATCCGTATTCTGATGCCAGCAGCTTTTCCTCGGAACCTACAAATTCGAGTATTGCATCATAAGTGGCTTTACGCACGGTTTCCGCATCCGCAATAGATGATGTGAATGTAACATCAATATAAGGCTTGTCGGTATTGACAAAGCTGCAGCCGGTGATTACGGGTGAAGCAAGTCTCTGATAGAATATATCGAATGCTTTTACGGGAACATACAAAGAAAGCATTATTCCGATGCAAAGCACGGCGGTAATCATTTTTTTCATTTTTATATCACCGTTCTTGACAGTATATTTTCAATAAGTATGTTTTTACAATAAACATTATATATAATATAAACACTTCCGTCAAGATGAAAGAAAAGGAAGCCTGACAGGTATTATATTCTGTGAGGTTGACAAAATCCGACTTATGTTGTAAATTCTATACAGAAACAAAAAAAGAAGGCGATGAATATGAAAAAAATAATGATGCTGATATCCTTAATGCTTTGTGCAGTTATTGTTTTTTCATCCTGCATGGACGTAAAGATATCGTTTCCGCCCCAGGAAACAGTCAACAATAATCCTGTTGAGCAGCAGCCTGCTCCCGAGTCTGCGCCCGCACCTGCTCCCGAGGTGATTGTTACCCTGCCGCCCGCCACAGAAAATACAACTGCAGCAGAAAGCACCACCGCTTCACAGACACCGGCTCCCGTTATTACAACAAAACAGCCTCTTGAGATGTCAAAGGAAGATCTTCTTGAGTATTTTAATAATAACCTTAATGCCGTAAAAGAAAATCAGGAGGGCTTCAAGAGAGTAAAGCTTACCACAGTTTCCGATATCAAGCTTTCAAATCAGGCAGCAAATACCCTCGTAGGTTTCGTAAAAGGTGCCCTCTTATCCGAAGAGGCAGAAGAAAAAACAGCGACAAAGGGTTCACCCAACGCAGAGCTTATAAGCCCCGACGGACAGCGCTTTGTTTCTCAGCTGAGTGTTGAGGATATTGAAAGCATTGATGTTAAGGTTGAAGGAACAAATTATGTTGTGACCGTAAAGCTTCCTGCTGCAACCAATCCTTCAAAGGATGTGGGTGCTTACGGAAAGATTTTTAACTTCATTACCGTAGATGATGTTGTGAGTACATATGCCCCCAAGGTAGGAGCTACCGTAGACAGAAATAATATTGAGGTAAAATATTCGGACTGCTATGCAAAAGCAGTTTTTGATACGGAAGGTAAGGTAGTTTCATATTCAACATATGTTACCTGTGTTATGAGTCTTAAGGATGCTTCAATCAAGAAGGTTGTGACAATAAATACAGATGTTGACATAACTCTTGCTTCAACGACTGATTATACCGGATTTATCCGCTGAAATAAGTGAATTTGCTCTTGTGCATAAATGTAGGTATGACATATTGTGCATTACGACGGTTCTGATATTATTACAGATTTTGTAAACGTTAATTTTTACAAAGACACTTGACAATTTTTTTATAATGTTGTAAATTATTTATGTATTGCATACCTTTACGGGATGCAGCACCACAAAACGGTTATTCCGTAACATTGAAAGGGGTATACACCTAATGAAGAAAAATGTGTTAAGAGTTATTTCTCTTGTTCTTGTTGCAGGTATGCTTTTTGCTTTCGCTTCCTGTACTCAGGAAATTCATGTGCGTTTTGTAGACAAAGACGGTAATGATATTGATATCAACGGTCTTGCAAACGTTGTAAATCAGGGCACAAATACTACTCCCTCAACAAACAGCACACCTTCTACAAACAGCACACCCTCAACAAACAGCACACCCTCAACAAATGAGACTCCCTCTCAGGAGACTCCTTCTCAGTCTGCCGGCGAAACACCTTCACAGCCCGCAGCTGACACACCTGGTACATCCACAGGTATGCCTTCCACAACTGCTGAAATCTGCGAATTCTACAAGAAGGGCGTAGATGAAATCAAGGCAGGTAAGGTTGGTTATGTTAAGAAGGAATGGCAGAATGTTGACGCTGTTAATATCGGCGGTAGCACAGTTAACAACCTTGTTACAGGTGTTCTCGGCAGCTTTATGACAGTTGAAGCTGACGCTACAGAACAGGTTAATGCAAAGGGTTCAGACGAAGCTAAAAACAGAATCGCTGCATGGACACTTACAGACCTCAACCAGGTTGCATCTGCACAGTGCGTTCAGGACGGCAGCAACTATAAGATCACTATCATCATGAAGGATGAAGATACACCCAAGAAGTCCGGTTCAGTTCTTGGTCAGGTTACAGGTGCTCTCCTTTATTGGGAAGATATTGAAGATACTCTTAAGAACGACAGCACAGTTAACAAGATTCTCTCCGATTTCGGTGATATTCACGTTATCTACAAGGGATACAAGATTGAAGCTGTTATGACTCCCGACGGAAAGTTCGTTTCTATCGACCATACAGCAGACGTTGATATTCTTATCGGTTATGCAAAGATCACTGTTTTCACAATCGAAAACAAGTCAGGTCATATGTGGAACTATTGTAAGTTCTATAACTTCGAATATTAATTTTTAACCTACATAAAATTTCCCCGAAGTGAAAGCTTCGGGGAGTTTTTCTATAGTACAAAGCTGACAAATTAAGTAAGGAAGATAAATATGAAAATAGGTTTTATCGGTCTCGGTATTATGGGTGAGAGCATGTGCGAAAATATTGTAAAAAAGCATAATGACACCGTATATTGTAACGACCACAAGGATTCACAGATAAAAAAGCTTGAAGAATCAGGCTGTATCGGATGCAGAACAAATCTTGAGATTGCCGAAAAGGCTGATGTTATAATCACAATGATTCCTACAGGTGAACACGTTAAGGCTGCTTATCGTGAAATGATGCCTGCTCTCACAAAGGGTAAAATCTGCATTGATATGAGTACCATTGAACCCTGGGTTTCAGTTGCGGTGGCAGAAGAAGTTAAAAAAACAGGTGCGCAATTTGCTGATTGTCCCGTGGTACGATCCAAGGCAGATGCAATCAAGGGCACGCTCGGAGTGCTTGCAGGCTGCGAAAAGGAGCTTTTTTCCGTAATTGAGCCCATACTTTATTATATGGGCTGTAAGGTTATTTATATGGGAGAAAACGGTAAAGGACTTTATGCGAAAATCTGCCATAATACACTTGTTGCAGAAATACAGAACGGTGTCAATGAAACACTGATACTTGCACAGAAATTCGGAATAAGCATTGATAATTTTGCTGATGCTGTTGCTGCAGGCGGTGCACAGAATGCATATATGGCTGCTCAGAGAGATAAGCTTAAGGCAGAGGATTGGACAACAGCATTTTCTATGGAAAATATGTATAAGGATATTTCTATCTGTAATGTAATTGCAGAAAATGAAAATTTCAGTATGCCCGGGATGAAGGCTGCAAGGGAAGCACTAGGTAAGGGTGTGGAAAACGGCTGGGGCAAGGATGATTTCAGAAAGACATACCTTATTGTAAAGTCATAATAATAATGGGGCTGTAAAAAAAGTGCAGACCGCATAAAACAAGATAACTAAAGGGTTTCTTTCGGTATTTAACTACCAAAGAAACCCTTTAAAACTGTAAAAATCAGCAAAAGCAGGCAAAAACAAGGTTTTTGCGTTTTATGCTAT
>JAZNEX010000104.1:0-9015 GCA_045588855.1 Acutalibacteraceae bacterium | reverse complement strand
CTAATAGCAGAAACTGGTGCAGGTCAACATGGTGTTGCACTAGCAACAGCAGCAGCATATTTCGGACTTAAATGTGACATTTATATGGGTAGTGTAGATATTAAAAAACAAGCACCAAACGTTGCTAGAATGAAGATTCTTGGAGCAAATGTTATCGAAGTAACTGAAGGCGCCGCAACACTTAAAGAAGCTGTGGATGCTGCATTCAAAGCATATGCTAACGAATATAAAGATGCAATCTACTGTATTGGTTCAGTTGTAGGACCACATCCATTCCCAATGATGGTAAGAGATTTCCAAAGCATTGTTGGAATAGAAGCAAGAAGTCAGTTTATTGAAGCAACAGGAGAACTACCTGATGCGGTAGTAGCATGTGTTGGTGGTGGGTCTAACTCTGCAGGAATGTTTTCGGGATTTATAAATGATCCTGTGGATATATATGGTGTTGAACCGCTTGGTCGCGGAAAAAATCTAGGCGACCATGCCGCAAGCCTTAATTACGGAGAAGAAGGGATTATGCATGGTTTTAAAAGCGTAATGTTAAAAGATGAAAACGGCGATCCTGCACCAGTATATTCAATTGCCAGTGGACTTGATTATCCATCAAGTGGTCCTGAACATGCCTTCTGGAAAGAAATCGGCAGAGTAAAATATGATGTAATTGATGACGAAGAATCAATTGATGCTTTCTTCAGACTTTCACGACTTGAAGGTATTATTCCTGCAATTGAAAGCTCACATGCTGTTGCTTACGGTATGAAGTTGGCAAAGTCAATGGAGCACGGCTCCGTTCTTATAAATCTTTCCGGCAGAGGCGATAAGGATATGGACTATGTGCTTGAAAATTTCGGAATGAGATAAAATCAGAAAGGGCATCTTTTTTTCGGATGCTCTTTTAATATTCTTTTTACAAATTTTGTTGTAAAATAAAAACAAATATGTTATTATAAAGAAAAATAAAAGGGGAGATGTAAAATTATGTGGCCTTTTATCCGTATATTTGTTGCTTTGTTTGTCAGCATTGAGACTATGATTGCCGGTGCTTTCAGCGGAATCATTATGAAATCTGTTGATATGCCCGAAATTGAAACAGGTGAGTATACTCAGTATGTTGATCCTTTTATCGGCACCGGAGGTACGCCCTGGACAGCAGGTATGCTTAGTCCTGCTGCTACCGTTCCGTTCGGTACGGTTCGTCTCGGTCCCGATACTTCTTTTTTAGGCGGTGCATATATAGTAAAAACCAATACCTCCGGTTATTATTATGAACACGCTCATATTAAAGGCTTCAGCCATTCAAGACTTTCAGGTACCGGTGCGGAAGATTATCAGATGTTCAGAGTAACACCTGCTGTCGGAAGCAATAAAGCCGGTGTTGTTCCTTATTCGCACAATTATGAGACCGCTGTTCCCGGTTATTATGCCGTGTATCTTCAGTCTCTTGATTGTCTTGCTGAAATGACTGCAGATATTCATACAGGTGTTCACAGATACACCTTCAATAAATCGGGTGATGCCAGACTTTATATTGATGTTACCAGTACTGCAGGTAATTACGGTGCAGGTAAGGGTAGTGTATCTGTTGATGAAAACGGTATTATTTCAGGTTCTGCAGAGCTTGCTGCTGCTTTTTCTTCAAGATATGACGGGCTTCCCGTATACTTTGTTGCAGTTGCAGATAAAGATATTAAATCTTATGAAATAGTCGGTGATGAAAGCAACCTTGGTATTGACATCAATTTTGGTGATATTTCCGGTCAGCCTCTTGAGATGAAGGTTGGTATCAGTTTTATCAGTACTGAGAATGCCTATGAAAACCTTATTGCTGAAACAGATGGGCTTTCTTTTGATGATGTCAGAAAAAATGCTCTTGCTGATTGGGAAGATGCACTTTCTGTAATAGATATGGATAGCAGCGATGAAGAAATAATGAAAGTATTCTACACTGCTTTGTATCATAGTATGATTATGCCCACTAATTTTACTGATGTGAATGGTGAATATCTGGGCTTTGATAAACAAGTGCATAAGGCAGAAGGTTTTACTTACAGATCTGACCTTTCTCTCTGGGATACGTGCAGAACAACTCATTCCCTTTATACGCTTATAGAGCCCGAAATTCAGTATGACTGTCTTAATTCTCTTGTTGAGATGGCTAAGACAGGCGGTGCAATTCCCCGTTGGGCTCAGGGCGCAGGTTATGCAGGTTCTATGCTTGGTGACCCTGCAAATATTGTTATTACTGAAAGCTATCTGAAGGGCTTTACCGATTTTGATGTTGAATCTGCTTATAGTTATATGAAGCATTCTTCGGAGATCAAGGATACAAAAGTGGGTAGAGATTATGTTGATCTTTATAATCAGTACGGTTATGTACCTGATGATTTAGCTCCCGGTGATGAATCGGTAGCAAGAACTATTGAATATTCATGGGAAGACGGTGCAATTGCTTCTCTTGCGGAAGCTCTCGGTTATGAGGAAGATGCAGCAAAGTACTATGAAAAGTCAATGAATTACAAGAACACATTTAATCCTGAAACAAAATATTTCCAGGCTCGTAATTCTGACGGAAGTTTTGTATGGAATTTCAGTCCCTATATCACGTCTTTCTATGATGCTGTAATGATTAAGAAATTTGCTGATTGCTACTGTGAAGGCAGCGCGAGACAGTGGCGTTGGAACGCTCTTCAGGATATTGATGGTATGATAGAGCTTTTCGGAAGTGAAGAATATTTTGTTTCCGAGCTTGAAGATTTTATGAATGATGCATCTCTCACACGAGCTGCAATTGATCCGGGACACGGATTCTGGGTCGGAAATCAGCATGATATTCATACTCCCTATCTTTTCAGTAATGCCGGTCGTGAAGATCTTACTCAGAAATGGGTGCGCTGGACACTTAAAAACCGATTCAGCTCAGATGTTAACGGTCTTGACGGAAACGATGACGGCGGTACGCTCAGTGCTTGGTATGTATTCTCAGCAATGGGATTCTATCCTCTTGCAGGTACTGATAAGTATTGGATAGGTTCACCTAACATTGACAACGCTACCGTAAATCTCGGCAACGGAAAGACTCTGAATATTGAAGCATTTAATCAGAGCGAAGAAAATGTTTATGTTTATTCGGTAACATTAAATGGCGAGGAGCTTGAAGGTCCGTATGTTACTCATGAACAGCTTATGAATGGTGGAACTCTTCGTTTCTATATGAGTTATACTCCTGCAGAATAAATTAATTAACAATCCCCCGAAAAGAAATATCTTCTTTTCGGGGGAGATTTTATAGTTGTTTTGTTAATTTTACAGCTGTTTCATTGGCAATAAAAACACCTGCACATATAATCATAAGAACGTAAGGTGTAATCTTAAAAGTTGTGCTTGTTGCAGCAAAACTGAAAATAAGTTGTATTATAAAACCTATACCGTATGCACCGCCCATATGATACCCTGTAAGATCAGCAGAATATTTTTTTCCGAAGCGTTTAGGAACGCAATGCAGAACAGTCGGGAAAATGGGGCCGAAGCCTATTCCTATCAACAAGAAGCCGATGAGTGAGATTTTTCCTAAGGGCAAAGCGAAAACAAAAATTCCGATAAACGCTGCAATAATCGAACCTTTAATTAATATTTCATCTTTGATTTTTATCGAAATAAATCCTGCAATAATTCTTCCTGTCATTATTCCGCCATAGTAAAGAGAAACCCATTTTGCAGCCTCATCAGCGGGTAATGCAAAGGTATTTACGGCATAAGTTGCTCCCCATGTTCCGAGGGTAAACTCCATACCGCAATAAAAGCCCATGGAAAGAACAGAAGGTATTACACCTTTCAGTTTTATCAAATCAATTAACTTGCCGCTGCTCTCACTTTTATCGTTGAAATTCTCGGCTGAGGAGTGTTTTTCCGTAAGTTCCCATTTTTTGATGAAAAGAAGGACTAAAAGCGAAATCAGAAGCTGAAGCAATGAAATAATTCTGTATCCGTTTCGCCAGGAACCGTCCGCATCAGAAAGGCAAACAGACATAATAAGCGGGCTGATGGTCACACCCAATCCCCAGCAACAGTGCAGCCAATTCATGTGGCGTGCCTCATAATGCAGTGAAATGTAATTGTTAAGACCGGTATCAATTGCTCCTGCGCCATAGCCCAGAATCACTGAAAAGATCATCATTACAATTATATTGGGTGATAAGCTAATTCCGAACAATGCTATTGCTGTCAGCAAGGTTGAAAAAAATGTGACTTTAGCAGTTCCGAATTTCCGAAGAAGTTTTCCTGCAATAAAGCTTACACCGCCTGTGCAAACAGCAGTTATTATGCTGTAATAAGAAGCAAAGCCTTCACTGATTCCGAAATCAGTGTGAACCACAGGCCAACTTACACCAAATAAGGAATCCGGTAGTCCTAATGAGATAAAAACAATATAGATAATAATTAGTAAAATATTCATAGTTTTTTTGTGTTATTGAAAAAGTCGGAATACATTTTTTGTTTCTCAGGTTAATATTTCATATAAACATTTTCTGAATTCGGGAAGCCACCATTCTCTGTAACCTGCTTTTGTCGGATGGATATTGTCAACAAGAAAAAGCTTTTTCTGATTATCTGTTATGCTGTTGATGTTTTCATCGTTCCAAAGATTAATTATTGTAATGTTCCATTTTTTTTGAATTTCCAATAGCAGTTCTACCATTTTCTCGTAGTTTTCACTGTCGTATTTTGCCTGAGTATAAAACACAATAGGACAGTTATAATGATTTCTTACATAACCGATAATATATTCTATTGCACCTGCAATTGTCTGAGTGTCAAAATCTTCAATATCAAAATTATTTGCAATTGTGCCTAATGGAATATTTTTAGTAGCATCATTTGTTGAAAGCTGACAGATAAATGCATCAGCTTTTAAGCTTAGATCTAAGCTTTTGAGTCTGTTGACATATGAGTTTTTATTTATATCGGCAAGTGTTGTACCTGAAACCGCTTCTTTAACAGGTATAATTCCATCTTCATCTTGGAGAAATTCAACAAAACTTTCTCCGAGCGAGCCATATCCGAAGGTAACAGATGACCCGAGAAAAATTACGGTTTTTCCGTTTATTGGTGAATTTTTAGCTGAATCAATGTTTATTTCAACTTTTTTATAATTGCCTTCTGAAAATATTCCGAACATATTGCCGACATAACCTCCTGTTATTAATATTGCAGCTGCAAACAGTGCAATTGTTGCCTTGATCGATTTGTTCATTTTAATCACCGTTTCAATTTTATCATATATGTTTTTCTCAATCAAGTTAATATTGACCTTGAAAATTATGTGCTATATAATTTATTTGCAAATAAATTGTCGGAGATTTTTATTATGAATGAATTATCAGAACTTTTTTGTAATGTACATAACGGCGAAACAATTATCCTTGATAAAGATAAGATTTATAATGTTTCACCGGATGATTCTTATTTTTTAAAAGGCTATTTTTGTTCAAACACAGCAAAACAGGATGAGAATCCTTTGGGAATAAGATATTCTGCAATATACCTGAAAAATAAGAAAAATATTATTGTTGACGGCAACGGTGCAACTATTATGGTACACGGCAAAATGACCCCTGTTCTGTTTTACGGATGTGAAAATATTATTGTCAGAAACCTTAAAATAGATTATGTCGTTCCGACAATGACAGAGTTTACGGTTTTAGATAAAGAAGAGGATATTATCACCATTCATATCAATGATGAATGCCTTTGGCGAGTCGAAAATAATACTCTGTATTGGCACGGTGAAAAAGATATTGACGGAAATTATTATTGGGAAAATGCAAGTTATGCCCCTAAGCGTTATATTAAAGTTTATTCTCCTGAATCTGAGTTTACAAGAGATTTTAACAGAGAATACCTTGCTTTTGAAAAGATCGAGATTATAGGAGAGAATATCTTAAGATGTACTTTAGCCAATAAGGATGTGCTGATCAACAAGGGGGAAATTTTTCAGACGAGAAATATTATAAGAGACCAGGTTGGCAGTATGTTCGAACGCTGCAAAAATCTGACCTTTGAAAATCTTCGTGTAATGTTTATGCACGGTCTCGGTATGGTGAGTCAGTTCTGTGAAAATGTTACTTTCCGTAACTGTGATTTTACACCAAAGCACGGCAGAACAATTGCAAGCACTGCTGATTTCTTCCAGTTTTCAGGGTGTAAAGGCGATATTGTAATTGACGGCTGCAAGGCGGCAGGGGCTCAGGATGATTACATAAATGTCCACGGAACTCATCTTCAGATAGTTGATTGTGACAGAAGTACAAACATGATGACTGTACAGTTCAAACATGCGGAATCATGGGGATTTCAGGCTTTTGATAAGGGAGATGTTATCGAATTTATCAGATGGGATACTCTTCAGTCCTATGATAAAGCAGAGGTAATTTCTTATGAAAAAATTAACAATACCGATATAAAGCTTGAGGTTACTTTTATTCCTGATGATGTCATTATCGGAAGAGACGTAGTTGAAAATGCTACTTATACTCCGAATCTTTGTGTAAAGAATTGTGATTTCGGAGCTACCTCCGGCAGAGGAATTCTGGCAACCACACGAGGGAAGGTTATAATTGAGAATAACAGATTCTATAAGCTTTGCGGACCTGCACTTCTTATTGAAGATGATTGTAATTTCTGGTTCGAGTCAGGTTACACGAAAGAGATCATATTCCGTAATAACGAGGTTATCTCTTGTAATTTCGGTATGATGGGAGATGTGTCTGCAGTGATTCAGTATACTCCTAAAATTATGAATAACGACTTTTGCGGTTTTGTTCACGAAAGACTTGTTGTTTATAACAACAAGTTCCTAAAGCCTGTAGCTGATAAACATTATTTCAGATTGGAATATCTTAATGAGGCGCAAATAAGAAATAATGAATTTGATGCACCGGTTGAGATAATTAAAAAGTTCTGCGGTAATGTTTCTTTGTATGATAATGTTAATATCTGAAGATGGGAGATATGATTAATATGCAAGATAAGTGGATTCAGATTTGGGGACAGGCTCATTCTAATCTTTCACATTTTTATTATCCTGATGATGAAAAAACTTACCGTTTTATAATTAATTCTGCGCTTTCAGGAAAAAGTATCAGAATCCGTCTTTCTAATGAGTTTTCGAACAGTGACGTATTTATCGGAGAAATCACACTTGCAAAGTGTGACTGTAACGGCAGATTTAAGGATTCTTATAAGACGGTAACCTTTAATAATCAGAATGATATTGTGCTGAAAAAAGGAGATAGAATTTTATGTGATGAAACCGAAATTGATATACTACCCGGTGAATTTTTAGCCGTTAGTATTTATGTCAGAAAAGGTGATCTCAAAAGCGGTAATCTTCTCAATAATGTTCAGCTTATTACAGTTAAAGGTAATAAATGTAAAGAAGAATCTGTGGAGAATCAGCGGAGAAAAAGAGATTCTGTTATTGATGCAGCTGGAAATATTCTGAATCTTTTCTTGCATAAGCCTCTTCCGTTGATAGAATCTGTTGAGATTCTCAATTCCTCCGGTGCTTCAGCGATAACGGTTTTCGGTGACTCGTTATGTCAGCAGGGCTTTTGGACCGGTAGATTTGAAGAAAGAATCAGACAAGAATATCCCGATCGCTTTTCTGTTATCAACAAATCAATTATGGGTAATCGGGTACTTCGCGATTTCAGTCCGCGTTTTCCCTGTAAGGGGCTTTTTGGTGACTCTGCAATAAAACGTCTGAAAAGAGACGTTATTGACTATGTTGATTCTGAATATGTTATAGTTGCCGTCGGAACTAATGACTTGTTACAATACGGTACGATTGCCGCCCCAAAAACGGACAAGCCAACAGCTGAAGAGCTTTTTGACGGTATTGTTTCTATGACAAAAACAATTCAAGAAGCTGGTAAAAAGCCGATTGTTTTCAATGTTGCTATGTTTGGTGAATGTATAGATTCAAGAAAAGAAAAGGAAATTACGGCAAAAAAATATAACCGATTGTTAACTGAAAATCAGGAAAAATTCTATTTTCTTTTTGATCAGGAACAGGTTGTAATTAATCCAGTAAAAACTAATTGTACAAAAACTGAATATCTTGGAAAAGATAAGCTTCATTATAATATAACGGGCGGAAATAAAGTTGCAGATGCTATTGATCTCTCTATTTTCCGTGATTAATAAGGTGTAAAATGAAACCGAGAGAATATATAGATTTTCTTAATAGAATTGAAAAGCTGAAATGTAATACCCGTCATTCTTGGACTTCCGACGGGCGGCATGAAAGTGTTGCCGAGCATTGCTGGCGCCTTGGAGTTATGGCTATGCTGTGTGCAGATGAGTTTCCTGATGTCGATATTGATAAGGTAATTAAAATGTGCCTGATTCACGACTTAGGAGAATCAATAACAGGTGATATACCGGCATTTAATAAGAATGCTGATGACAGAATTGCTGAGAAAAAAGCTGTTGAGCGATTAGTTTCACTTTTACCGGAAACATTGCAAAATGAGTTCTCTGTTCTGTTTTCTGAAATGTATGAATTGAATACTGCAGAAGCAAAATTGTATAAATCGCTTGATAATCTTGAAGCTCTGATTTCTCACAATGAAGCAGATTTAGCCACTTGGTTGCCGAACGAGTATCATGATAATCTGGTATACGGACAAGAAAACTGTGAGTGGTCTGATTGGACTAAAGCTTTGAAAGAAGAAATCAGAATAGATTCGGTCAGAAAAATTGAATCTTCCTAAAAATAATTAATACATATTTATATAAGAAAAAATCTTACGATTTATCAACCCCCTGCCCCCAATCTTGGGGGAATCGGTGTTTCTTGATATATGCAAATTGCTCACTTTTGCGAGCAATTTCCTATATATTAAGAAAAAATCTTACGATTTGTCAACCCCCTGCCCCCAATCTTGGGGGAAAGGTGTTTCTTGATATAAGCTAAATTGCTCACTTCGCGAGCAATTTCCTATATATTAAAAA
>JAZNEX010000103.1:0-5087 GCA_045588855.1 Acutalibacteraceae bacterium | reverse complement strand
CTTCTCAATGATGCATTGCCGTTTTTATATACAAAAAATATTCTCGGAGATATAACCGGTGTCATAAATTACGAAACATCAGAATATCTTTTCAGATATTCATATGATGCATACGGAAACTATGAGCTTATTCCCACAGGTAATGATGTAGGTTCAGTACTGTTTGCAACAATCCTCAGCGGACTCAATCCCTTATCCTACCGAGGCTATATATTCACCCCTGCAATAGGCATAAGCCACTATCTCGGCTCAAGATACTACGACCCCGTAACCTGCAGATTTGTTAATGTGGATGCATTCGTTTCAACAGGCACAGGCATACTTGGTCATAACATGTTTGCGTATTGCAATAATAATCCGGTTGTTTATGTGGATAATACAGGGACTGCGCATGTTCCGGGTATTGATGCTTGTGGACCTGTTTCTCATAAATATGATTATGGTACAACTTTTTCTTTTGGTGGATCTTTTGGATACACATCGGGAAATTACTCTGTTAATGAAACTTATGTTATTTCTTCTGCGAAAAACAGGAATGAAATACAAAAAACAACATCCGAAGGTACAGCAATAGGGATAGGTGCCAGCATCGGAGTTACATTTATGATAACAAATGCAAATAGTATTTACGATCTTAGAGGACAGTCTAATTCAGTTGGAGCAACATTAATAAATTTTTTTGGTATTACAATTGATTACGTTGAGTTTAACCCGAAATCAAATTCTTCCGTTCTTTGTTGGGGATTGTGTTTTACACTTCCGGTAGGTGTGGAAACGGAAATACATGAATATACTTGCAATACTGAGAAAATAAAGCAGTGTGAAACACCACTAAGTTCATTTTTGAAAAAAATCTTAAGCAGATGGGAGGAATAATATGCGCATTTGGGTAAAGTCTGGCTTGCTTACAATAATAGCGTTATGTCTGATTTGTTGCAATATATATACCTGTTTTGCCACGGATATTGATTATCCGGTATTAATAAATGAAATCAAAATTGATGATGATTTGGATATTATTGTTTCAGGGATTCATACTGAGCGAAAAGGTATTCAGCAGGCAGATGCAAATGAAAACGGTGAGTTTGTGACGTTTTCTTGTTATAGCACTGTTTTACAAGATAAAAACAAGGCTACCTCTAATTTACAAAAATATGTTGATGTTTATGACAACAACGGAAAGTTCAGATTTGAATTGCGGTTTAAAAGTCCTGAGTTGCCTGCTCTCAAATTGTCGGGAAATACTGTTTACATTATTTTTAGTGAAACAGCATTGGTGTTGGATACAGTTACCCAAGAAGTAAAATACTATAAAATTGATTCATATCAGTTAAATTCGAAAAACAGATATAAAAATACTAATAACGGAAATAAGTTTGAACGCGGAGAGTGGACTTATCGTCTTAAAGGTTTTCAGCTTGACGGATACAGACAGCTTGTCAGAAGCACAGCTTCCGAATCGCAGGTTCTTGTTGATATTCCGGCTCAATTTAATTACAAATCATTGATCGTTATTCTCTTTTTTTTATTAGAATTTATGATTATGATTTATCTGATTGTTAATAAAGTGATACGTAAGAAAAATAAAAGAAAGGTGTACGGAAAAAGATATAGTGTTGACGGTTTTTATGCCTTGGACGAAAAAGGTCGTATAAAGCTTTCCGGCTTCAAAAGGCACAAAAAAAGATAACAATCAGGAATGGGAACAATCAAGGGAAGGTTAGTGCGAGAGTCCCAATATATAGAAATTGCACATTGAGAATAAACAAAATGTGGGGACCTCATTCGTTGTGTGTGATAGTTAAATCATGCGGTGTCTATGATTGGTTAAATCCTCTAAATTTTTAAACCTATGGGCGGTTTGGTGTTGTCAATTCCATTAATCTCTGAACCGCCCCACATAGAGCTATGTATACCACAACTCTGCAAACTTTACGGGCAGCGGTGTTGTCTACAGAACAAATTAGATTAAGGATGAAAACATAGGTGACAGAGGCTATTACTACGATAACGAAACAGGACTTTACTATCTCCAATCAAGATACTACGACCCCGTAACCTGCAGATTTGTTAATGTGGATGCATTCGTTTCAACAGGCACAGGCATACTTGGTCATAACATGTTTGCATATTGTGGGAATAATCCGGTGGTTTATGTGGATAAAACAGGTACAGCCCATGTAAAAGGGACTGATGCTTGTGGTGGTGCTATTATAACTTATAATAAAATAAAAGTTAATGCGACCACATACTATTCGTTGGTTGCTGATTATTGGACTTTAGGCAATTTCTTTTGTGGTATAGAAGAAGGAGAATCGTATACTTTGCAATCATGTGATTATCAAAATGCTGATGTTATATTTTATAATCAATGTACCTTTGAAACGGGTTCTGTCTTTGATAACCAAGTTGGTGTAAATGTAAATATTGATAATGGTGGTTTTAGGTTATCAACTGGTTTTGGAGGTAATTCTTTTGCAATTTGCTATGACAATACAAGTTATGAAATTTGTCTAAATCCCTCAAAATTCGCTTTTACTGTTGCAACTAATGTTAACTATAGGACAATGTCCGCTGAATACTATATTCAGTATTATCTCAGACCTATACCAACTGCAGCAGTAGTTATCGCTGCATATTATTGTCCTGTAATTGCATACCCGGCAATTTCTTATTTTGTTACAGGGGAAGGCAGCAAGATATTCGCATATTGAACAAGGAGTGAGTAATTATGTTAAAACAGCCGGATAAAAGAAAACGGATGAAATTCGCAATTATATTTACAAGCAGCCTTATAGTTCTATGGTTTATGGTTGCAATCAGTACTATGAGTGATACTCATTATCATAAGCATAAGATGATTGAAAGCATCAGTGTATTGGACTGTTTATCTTCTTACGTCGTTGATGACATTGAATCAGACGAAGGTCTTTTTGATGTGTCAGATCCCGTTCAGAGCTTTTGTAAAAAAATACGTTGGAACGGAAAAAGATTTGATGTGTACGCTTATGAATTTACTGATACACAAAATTGTAAAAAATACATAAAAAACAAAACCAGAAGAACAGCAGCACAGGATAAAGGATTTTATATGTACGGAAATATCTTTTTGTCTTCTGAGTATGTAATATGGGATGAAAATACTGTGCTATATATTAAAGGTCCCGGTGTGAAAAAAATGCATGAATTTCTTATTTTTCTAACTGGCCAAGAGACAGGTAGCGTGAATCCTGCGTAATGCAATAGGTAACCAGGGGCGGTTCTGTGATTGCCCCGTAATCATTTCAATTTATAAATCCAAGGGGCGGTTTGGTTTTGTAGATAAGACAGGCGATAAGACAGCTAAGACAGGGGGCGGTTTTATGGCTTATGTTCCCTGTCATATAATCCGGACTTCTTGACAGTGTACAGGAGGCCAATGGAAATATAACCTCAATAACAGAAAAGACAACTGCAAACGGAAGCTATAAAGCAAAGCTGAGCTACACCTACGACAGTCTCAATCAGCTGACCCGTGAAAACAATAAAGACCTGAACAAAACCATTACATATTCTTATGACGGCAACGGTAACATCACTTCCGTAAAAGAATATGCATACACCACAGGCACGGTAGGTACACCCACAAAAACCATAAACTATACCTACGACAGCACGTGGAAGGACAAGCTTGTTTCTTACAACGGTCAGAGTATCACTTATGACAACATAGGAAATCCTCTTACTTACCGTAACGGAATGTCCTTTACATGGTTCGGCAGACAGATGGAATCCGCCAATGTAAACGGAACATCTATTACCTACAAATACAACGCAGATGGGCTGAGAACCGAAAAGAAGGTCGGCTCAACCGTTCACAAGTATGAGTACATGGGTGATAAGCTGTTCTACGAAAAGCGTGGAGACCTTGAGTTTCATTATCGCTATGATGTATTCGGAAATGTTGCTTCAATAACAAGAGTAAAAGCAGACGGCTCGAACTTTTCACTGTACACCGTTTGCAATTCAAGAGGTGACGTTGAGGAGCTCAGACGTTCTACAGGTGAGCTTTTCGCAAGATATGTCTACGACACCTGGGGCAACGTGCTTCACATCTATGACGTAAACGGCGCCGAAATCACATCAAGTGCCAATTTTGCAGTACAAAACCCCTTCAGGTACAGAGGCTATTACTACGATACCGAAACTGGACTTTACTATCTTCAGTCAAGATACTACGACCCCGTAACCTACAGATTTGTTAATGTGGATGCATTTGTTTCAACAGGTACAGGAATCCTCGGGCATAATATGTTTGCGTATTGTGGGAATAATCCGGTGGTTTATGTGGATAATACAGGGACTGCGCATGTTCCGGGTATTGATGCTTGTGGTGGTACTATTCATACTCTGAGTCAATCGGTAGATATAACAACAAGGCTAAATGAATCTATGGAAGAAAATGCCGCAATATTAAGTGAATATCGAGATTCACATAATTATATAGATACCGTTGTATATTTTATAGATAAAGTCAAACCAGGCGGTGAGTGGGATTTTAAATCGCAAGAAGATTGGGCATTAAATTCAAACACAAAATATATGTATAATGATACTGAATTACGGTACGATGATATTGGTAATATTCATTATGGGTATGTAGGTAGAGTTCTTTTTAGTACAGATGTTTTACTTTTTGCCGGAGGTATTGTTCAAATCTATACCCGAAGTAGTAGTTGGACTTATTATCGGACATATTTTGATGACCCCCGCGATCAGTGGGCTATAGAATATGGTTGTATTTTATGGGAGGGAGTACTTGAATAATGAACAAAAAAATTTTTATCAAAGCTGCCTGCTATGGATTTATTCAAAGTTTAGTGTTGAATTGTTTATTGTTTTTCTACCTCTCTGTTTATTCATCAAACATATCGTTGAAACAATATGTTTTATCAGGAATGTTTTGTTCGATAGTTTTTTCTATAGTGTATTGTGTTATTGCACGAAACTTAACTGATAGTAGAGTATTATTCAGTTTTTCCATAACAAGTATGATTTGCTATATTTTAGGTATGCTGTTGGTTATTATGTTTTGTTTGATTTTTAAC
>JAZNEX010000102.1:0-1659 GCA_045588855.1 Acutalibacteraceae bacterium | reverse complement strand
GGGACAGCCTTCCGATTGATTTGCTGTTTTTGGACGTGGAAATGGAAGGATTGGACGGGATTTCGCTGAAGGAACAGCTTCTGCGGCAAAGAGCGATAGAACGAATCGTGTTTGTTACGAGTCACAAGGATAAGGTGTTTGATGCTTTCGGACAAAAGACCATCGGCTTTATTCCGAAGCCGCCGGCTTATGAGCGGGTAGAAAAAATGCTTACGATTGTAAGAGAAGAAAAGCGGGAAAATGTGGAGCTGGTATTCACAGGTTATAGCGGGGAAGAACAAAACCTTCGATTAAACGATATTGCGTATTTTAAGGCTTCGGGCAGCTATACGGAAATATATAGCTATGCCTTAGAGGGAACTGAGCCGGAATGCTTTGTTATCAGTAAAAAAATCGGGGAAGTGGAGCAGAGTATGGAGGACTACTCGGTGCTCCGTGTACATAAGTCGTTCCTGGTGAATTTGGCAAACGTGGTGAGTGTGGGAGAGGTAATTAAGGTACGAAGTTCGGAAGAAGAAATACCGATAGGACGAAAATATAAGGAGCAGGTCAAAGCTACGTATGCGTCTTATATCAGTGATAAGGTGAGAAAACGGATATGACGGAAAACAGACTGATTTTGCTGTTGCATCTGGCAACGGAGTTTATCAATATGACAATGGTATATACGACTATTTTCGGTGCTTCACTTGTAAAAAAGAAGTGGAAGATTGTGCTGACAATAGCGATGGTGGTGTGTGGACATTTGCTGCTCCTAGAGAACCTTGGATTGCGGGATGCCAAGGGGATGAGCTTTTTTACCATGCTGGCAGTGCCTCTTTTTATGTTGTCCGGACGTAAAAGAACATTGCTGGGCCTGTATCCTTTTGCGGTAATTATGGCATCGGTGGTGTCTGTGAGTGTCTCTTTTTTTGTGGCAAGTATGTTGGGTGTAACGGAAGCTGTTGTGTTAGAGAACGATTATTTAGGTGTTGTATGCCAATGTGCGCCGATGCTTCTTATGGGAGTATGGAGTGCTTGGTGTAAAATCAAAAAAATAGAGCTGTCACAGATGCATTTGGATGTCAAGCAGTATGTTTTGTTTTATACGGTGGCGGTATGTGAACTTTTTATGCTCGGGCCAATACAAAACATGTCGAAACATTCGGAATTGGGAATGGATGCAACATTTGCGGGAGTGGCGGTTTCGGTTGCGTGCATTGTATTTGCTGTTTTGGCTGTTTGGCAAGGAATTGTAGTGCACCGCGAAATCAGGTTACAAGAACAGAATCGGGCGCTGGAGGACTATATGCAGCTTCAGAAGGAGTATTACACCGATATTGTGGCGAAGGACGAAGAACTACGCCGTTTCCGGCATGATATGGCGGCACATACGCAGGTGTTGCAGGCGTATTGTGAAGGCGCAGAAAGTGTTGATTTGAAAAGCTATGTGGACAGCATGATAAATGAAACAGTCCGGTATGAACGAAAGGTATATACCGGAAATCATGGGGCAGATGCGATTCTTGGTCGAATCGAGCAGGAAGCAAAAGAAAAGAAAATCCGGTTTACAGTAGAAGGTGTTTTGCCGAGTCGGACGAGGGTAGAAGAATATGACCTTTGTATTATTTTATCTAATTTACTGAAGAATGCCATAGAGGCGTGCGAGCAAGTCGGAGA
>JAZNEX010000101.1:0-3743 GCA_045588855.1 Acutalibacteraceae bacterium | reverse complement strand
CATCAAATGACATTAAATACGAATGGACTGTTTTCGGCAGTGACATCAATGAAACAAAGGATGTAAATTTATCCGTTGTCCTGAACAAATCAGATAAGGGCATAAAGGTTATTTTTTCCGAAACGAAGGATTTGGGTTTTCCTGCCCTGCTTTCTATTCATATCAACGAAAAATGGTCAGCAGACAGTGCAACCGCTTTTAACGGTGACAAAGGTGTTTATTCTGTTTCTGTAACAGGAAGTAAAACAAGTATTCTGAATATATCTGTAAACAAGATTATTCCTGAAATTGAAATTTTACCCGATGAAATAAATTATACAGAAGACACCACTGCAGAAAATACAAATCCGACAGAAAATGATTTTTCAGATACTACAACCACCAACGGGAAAGATAATTATCTTTCAGGTGTGCAGAGCTCTGATGACAGAGTTTATTCTGACGGTACGGTAACAGAAAAGGATAAGTATGACACTGACCCTGTACCCGAAGGAAAACCTATGCCCGTTGAGCCTGAAAATCAGGAAATCAACAACAAAAAGAAATACACCTGCACCTTTTCCATTGAATGTTCAACAATCCTGAATAACCTTTCTGACCTTGACCCTGATAAACGTCATCTGGTACCTTCAGACGGTGTTATTTTACCGCCTACAAAGGTGACATTCTATGAAGGTGAATCAGTCTATGATGTGCTTCAGCGTGTTTGTAAGGAAAACAACATACATATGGAATCCTCATGGACTCCTGTCTATAACAGTGCCTATATTGAAGGTATAAACAATCTTTATGAATTTGACTGTGGCGAACTTTCAGGCTGGATGTACCGTGTTAACGGATGGTATCCAAATTACGGTTGCTCCCGTTATCAGCTTGCAGACGGTGAAAAAGTGGAATGGCGTTATACATGTGACCTCGGCAACGATGTCGGTCGTGAAGGAACTTGGTAAAATTTATGAGAGATTCATTTTCAGAATATCATCCTTTTATAAACTTAATATATTTTGCATTTACGATAAGCTTTTCTCTTGTGCTGACGCACCCGTTGGCACAAGGGATTTCTCTCGTGTGTGCTGTTATTTATGCAGTAAGTATAAATGGGAAGAAAAGCGTGATATTTCTCTTGAAATACTGTCTGCCGATGGTGCTTCTGACTGCATTTATCAACCCTGCATTCAATCACGAGGGTGCAACAACTCTGCTGTATTTTCCGAATGGCAATCCTCTTACGCTTGAAAGTATTTTATACGGATTTTCTGCAGGCGTGATGATAATTACAACGCTGATGTGGTTTTCGTCGTTCAACAGAGTGATGACAACGGACAAGTTTATCTATCTTTTCGGCAAGGTTATTCCTGCTTTATCACTTGTGCTGAGTATGTCTTTAAGATTTGTTCCTAAATTCAAATCGCAGATGCAGACTGTCACTGAAGCACAAAGAAGCATCGGCAGAGATGTTTCAAACGGAAGCCTTTTCGAAAAGACAAAGACGGCAATTCTCATATTTTCAATTATGATAACATGGTCGCTTGAAAACGCCATTGAAACGGCTGACAGTATGAAAAGCCGCGGCTACGGACTAAAAGGCAGAACTGCTTTTTCGATTTACCGATTTGAAGAAAGAGATAAATACGCTCTTTTATGGCTTTCTTTCTGCGGACTGTTTATCATTGCGGGGGCCTTGCTTAACGCTTTCGGCTTCAGATATTTCCCGGATATCCGCTATGCCGCATTTGATATGACAACAATACCTTTCTATTGTGTATATTCCGCACTTTGCATTATACCCGTGATATTAAACTTTAAGGAGGAGAAAAAGTGGAAAATTTCAGTTTCAGAAATGTAGGCTTCGCATATCCCGAGCAGGAAAACAAAGCTCTCCGTAATATCTCCTTTGAGGTAAATCAGGGTGAATTTCTGATTCTCTGCGGTCCGTCAGGCTGCGGCAAATCAACACTTCTGCGTCACCTCAAAACCTGCCTTACACCTCACGGTGTAATTAACGGTGAAATTCTGTTTAACGGCAAACCGCTTAATGAGGTTGACGAAAGAACACAGGCACAGGAAATCGGCTTTGTGCTTCAGTCTCCCGAAAATCAGGTTGTGACGGATAAGGTGTGGCACGAGCTTGCTTTCGGACTTGAAAGCCTTGGGCTTGATACGCCGACTATCCGTCGCCGTGTGGCAGAGGTTGCAGCATTCTTCGGTATTGAAAATTGGTTCTATAAGAATGTAACCGAGCTTTCAGGCGGTCAGAAACAGCTTCTCAGCCTTGCTTCGGTTATGTGTATGAATCCGAAAATACTTGTTCTCGATGAACCTACGGCACAGCTTGACCCTATTGCCGCTTCTGATTTCCTCGCTCTTCTTGGCAAAATCAACCGTGAGCTCGGTATAACGGTTATTCTTACCGAACACAGACTTGAAGAAGCTTTTCCATTTGCAACAAGAGTTATTGTTATGGAGAAAGGTGAAATTATCAGTGATAATTCTCCCGAAAAAGTGGGACTTCATCTTCGTGATAAGGACAACGGAATGTTCCTTGCTATGCCGACAGCAATGAGAGTGTGGGCAGGTGTTGAAACGAATCTTGACTGTCCGATTACCGTACGTGACGGTAGTGAGTTCCTGACTGAAAGAAGCAAAGAAAAAGCACTTCTTCCCCTTGAAAGGGAAAAAGTGCATACATATACTGACGAAATAACACTTGAGTGTAATGAAATATGGTTCAGATACGAAAAAGACCTGCCTGATGTTATAAAAGGCTTTTCTCTCACTCTGCACAAGGGTGAATTTTATGCAATTCTCGGCGGTAACGGTGCAGGTAAAACAACAACGCTGAAAGTGATTTCGGGACTTCGCAAGGCTTACCGAGGTAATGTAAAAGCAAACGGTAAGGTTGGAATGTTACCGCAGAATCCGCAGGCACTTTTTGTAAAAAGAACAGTGCGCGAGGATTTATATGAAGCTCTAAGTAATGTAAAAATCACAAAGAAAGAAAAGGATGAGCAGGTTGCCCGTGTGGTTAGTCTTTGCTCGCTGACTGACTTTCTTGACCGACACCCTTATGACATTTCAGGCGGTGAACAGCAAAGAACTGCACTTGCAAAGGTTCTTCTTACCGCACCCGATATAATTCTTCTCGATGAACCGACAAAAGGCTTTGATGCAGAATTCAAAGTAACATTTGCAGATATTATCGGTAAGCTGACAAATCAGGGCGTAACCGTGCTTATGGTCAGCCATGATGTGACCTTCTGTGCAGAATATGCACACAGATGCGGTATGTTTTTTGACGGTAATATTGTTGCAGAGGGCACTCCCCGTGAATTTTTCTCAGGCAACAGCTTCTACACAACATCTGCAAACCGTATGGCAAGGCACCTCATTCCCGATGCGGTAACGGTTGATGAAATCATTGCTTGCTGTGGCGGAGAGGTTAAGGAAAAAGAATGTGCAGATGAAACAACACCTTTGCCTGAGCCTGCCCCGAGAAGTGTAAATTTCAAGCCTGAACCACTTAAACTATGGCGTAAAATTCTTGCTGCAGCATCAGGGCTTGTTTCATTAGCTGTGTTTTTCTATGCAACAGGAATTACCGATTTATCAGCACTTATAAATTCTTCGGGCATAAGTGAAGCGGGTAAAAACCAATTATGGCTTTACGGGATTTTGTTTGTTGCTCTTACCGTGTTTATGATTGCAATCGGAAGACGGAGCGAACCGCCGCTTATAGTGCAGAC